>NZ_MUKU01000020.1 GCF_002081825.1 Chromobacterium haemolyticum
CAGCATATTCCATTAGGGGCAGAGGCGACGGCCTCGTCAAAAGCCCGGATGTATGGCTGCAATCCCAACCTTGTTCTTGGCTTAAACAAAAAGATGGCTTGGCAAAAGGGGGCGTCCATGTATGACAGTCTCCCGTTTTGACGGCGCCTGGCTGTCAGATCAATTCAAGTTGTCTACCTTCTCCCTCCATTCCCGTTTGCCATCAATAAAGGTTTGTACGGGTGTGCGACCGCAACACATCTTGCCTTGGTGTGTGCGTTCCTGATTGTAGTAGACCAACCAAGTATCCAGATCGGCCTGTAGCTCATCGAGTTCCAGATAGAGCTTCTTGCGGAATGCCACCTGGTAAAACTCCTGCAAGATCGTTTTGTGGAAGCGTTCGCAGATGCCGTTTGTCTGCGGATGCCGCGCACGGGTCTTGGTGTGCTCGATATCATTTACCGCCAAGTACAGCTGGTAATCATGGGTTTCCGGCTTGCCGCAATACTCGGTTCCGCGATCTGTCAGCATACGCAATACCCCCATCCCATGCTCGGCAAAGAACGGCAACACCCGGTCATTGAGCAGATCCGCCGCGGTGATCGGCGTTTTGGTGGTGTAGAGCTTGGCAAACGCCACCTTGCTGTAGGTATCGACAAAGGTTTGCTGGTAAATCCGCCCGACACCTTTGATCGTGCCCACATAGAAGGTGTCCTGCGAGCCTAGATAGCCCGGATGCGATGTTTCAATCTCGCCATGCGCGACATCATCTTCTTGTTTGCGCTCCAGTGCCGCGATCTGCGAATCGGTGAGCACGATGGCTTGTTCAGCTACCAGATGTTCCAGAGCGCGTAGCCGCTGCTTGAACGATGCCAGGTCATGTCGCAGCCAGACTGAGCGCACACCGGAAGGGGAAACGAACACGCCGCGCTGGCGTAGTTCGTTGCTGACTCGCACTTGCCCATGCGCAGGCTGTTCCGTCGCATAGGCAACGACGGCCGCCTCTATGACGTCGTCTACGCGGTTCTTGGGATTGGGTTTGCGACGATTGGCATCGAACAACGCCTCGACGCCGCCATCAGCCACTGCGTTCTGGTAGCGGTAAAAAGTATCTCGGGACAGGCCCATTACCTTGCAGGCCTTGGAGACGTTGCCTAGCTCAGCTGCCAGGTTTAGCAGGCCAATCTTGTGTTTGATGATGTTCTGGTTGAAACTTGCCATGGGGTTACTCCTGCGCTTTCGCGCTGTCTTGATGAAGATTCGCACCTCTATCAAAACGGGTAACCCCACCTCTCGGCAAGGCCTGACTGTCAGATCAAGTCGGAACTTCTACAATTTAGTTTACCCGGAACACTTACATTCAAACAGCCCTCGGACCTAATACCATGGTTATTCTGTTGTACCCTTGAATACGTATCTCTACTATCTGTCTGTTAAACTCAGAATACGTGCTTAACATACGTGCAGTTGGCTGTACGTTGGGTGTGGTTAGCATTGCGTTAAATGCATCACTTGGCGGCTTAAGTTTTACCACTGCGCCTCCAGCCCATTTACTTTTGGGTAATATCAGATCCATTACTCTTTGCGTCTCCGTATTAGCGATCGTTTCCTGGGTGATATATTTTATGTTCTGCTGTAATTCCGGACTATCCTTTATAAACTCTCCCTGAAGTTCGTTCATGGGTAATGCATCGGGCTTATCTACGAGTTTTATATCCTTATCAAGCTTCCCCCACATCTCGTCCACAACGAGCACTTCGCCATTATCTGATACCCTGAACTCGTAAGCAGGTTTTTCGGCCGACCATACCTTGACATTAATATGCTTTCCAGGGATTTTGCTGACGTCCCCTTTATCATTCATAAATTCTACTGAATCTCTATCACTTTCTGGTGGTTTATACGATTCATATCTACTTGTATATCGTGTTGTAGTGTCTGGAGACACTTGTTTGCCTTGAGAGGTATAAAATTCATCATATTTCAGCTGGCCTTTCGTTTTTATATCCTCCCATTCCTGATAACGAGCACGGAAATGAGTGACGTTGCCGTGGTACCGTCCTTCAGTCGAAGTGAATGTTTTCTTTTTGTCCTCTATTGCACGGATTTCTTCTGCTTTTTCCAACTTTTCTTCCTTTGTGAATGCAGATATTTTTCTCTCTTTGTCCACTATATTACGTATCTCTGCTGCTCTATCTTGCAGCATTCCATTAGGTTCCTTGGGAGATTGCGGCCCAAATGTTAGCTGTTCAGAAACGGGGGGAGCGTGAGCTATGGCTGGCTTAGGTGCTACCATTTTGTTGACTGGAGGAAGAGGAGGTGGTTGTAGCATTTCATTATCGACGCCATTGCCGCTCCCCCTAATATCAAGCGTGAATGTTTCCTCTTCTCCTACTCCAATATGGTTCGTCTCACTCATTACTTTGGGCGATGACTTGAATTTAAATTCGTGAGCCTCTGAATTATAAATCCATCCGTAATCATGGGTAGCGGGGGGCTTAAATGCTGAAGGTATCCTGGCCTCAGCTGCCAAATCTACCGCACCTGTCGCAATGTCGTGCCCAAGCTGCAGGCTCGATATGAATGCTGCAGCATTACCCCCAATACGATCATCCGCGGTCATACCATCGATGCTATCATGTACGCCGATGACAATATTGCCAGCGCTGCCGATAACGGGCAGGTAGCCGAAGGAACTATTCCAAAATCCCTTTGCTGATTTCCAATTTTGCTGAGAAGATCCAAATACCTGAGTTTGATCGGCCCATTTAGCATTCTTTGCGTTAACAGCCTGGTACTTAGATGCAATACCATTGTCACCATCCGTTGCTAGGTTGCCATATTTCAACCCATATTCGCCCCCCCGCGACCTTGTATAATTAAATGTCTCTCTAACCGGAATTTGTTGATCTGAGACGAGATTGTAATACCCTTCGTACCGAACTTCATTTCCTCTAATCAAATTATCAAGAACATCACCCGCTTTGGGCCAATGGACATCTTTTCCTCCTTGGCTATCACTGGCATTGAAACTGTGAAGCAAGTTATCACGATTTTTTTCGGCCCAATTTGCAAAATCATCGTCCCCATGAATTTCGCTAACGGCACCGTTACGCAAATCAATCAACAATCCCTGATTGGGCCTATGCTCATAATTTCCGTCATACGGTGTGTAAGGAATAAATGCATACCCTGCCAGTGGATAGCCATATACGTTGGGAATAATAACTTGTCCATTGTGGTCCAGTGTCCGCGTCACTGCTGCTTGGCCTTCGGAACTCAATTGTTTAAAATTATCCTCATCGCGCAGCAGGCTTCCCAAGGTTGCCCGCAAAGTATGAGCATCCGCCTCCCCGGAGCGCCGGTCCAGTGTTCCCGTAGAGTCCCTCGTCGGTTTTGCTACATCTTCCTCCCAACGAGCTTGCAGTTTTTCGCCAATGGATTCTAAATCCTTGACCTTGCGCTCGTCTTCTGGTGATTTGAATTTCTCAGAAGAGAAATTTACTATGCCGCCTTTTTCTGGCTTATCGTGCACATGGAGACCCGCTGCGATTTCCCATGCCGCGTAGGTGCGCTCGGAGGTACCTTGCAGGTTTTTTGGCGAGTAGAGTCCCGTATAGGTCTTGTATGTGATCACGATCGGTTCGTTTGGATCGTACCCAGCTGCCATCAAGCCACCGCTGAAATAACCCGCGGGTGTTAGGAACGGTCGAGCGGTCAAAAATTTAACGTTTCTTTCAGCTTCGCTACCACTTTCTACGCTCGCCAATTGCGTTCTCACGCGATTGCCATAGGCATCTATACGCTGCTCCCGTTCCTGTTGGGAGAGAGATGAATCTGGCTGCATTTCGCTCGTCCCAAAGATCGTGGAAGCTTGAGATTGAATCGGACCCCACTGCGTTTCCTGAGGTAAGGGATTTTCATATTGCGACACACTTGTCCCGTCTTCCACGAATTCAAATGCCGGCCCTATTGTCCTGTCTTTCGAGAGACCCTCGAATCGCGTCCGGGATGTTTTTGTCCCGTCCTGAAGCAGTGATACAGACAAGACAGGCCGCTTGCCGGACAATTTCAGGAATCTTTCTCTCGCCCGATGAGACTTCAACTCAAGGTCATTGTAGGCGCTTTGCAGGCTCTTCCGCTCATAAAACGGTGTTTGCGGTGTGATTTTAGAATAATAGTCACGCTTATAATCTTCCGCCTTGGCAGCTGCTCGTTCCATCTTTTCTTCAGCCCGATGGATAGCGGACAATTTCAGGAATCTTTCTCTCGCCCGATGAGACTTCAACTCAAGGTCATTGTAGGCGCTTTGCAGGCTCTGCCGCTCATAAAACGGTGTTTGCGGTGTGATTTTAGAATAATAGTCACGCTTATAATCTTCCGCCTTGGCAGCTGCTCGTTCCATCTTTTCTTCAGCCCGATGGATACCGGACAATTTCAGGAATCTTTCTCTCGCCCGATAAGACTTCAACTCAAGGTCATTGTAGGCGCTTTGCAGGCTCTGCCGCTCATAAAACGGTGTTTGCGGTGTGATTTTAGAATAATAGTCACGCTTATAATCTTCCGCCTTGGCAGCTGCTCGTTCCATCTTTTTTTCAGCCCGATGGATATCTGCGTCGGTGATGGTTTTCTTCTTGCCGGACAATTTCAGGAATCTTTCTCTCGCCCGATAAGACTTCAACTCAAGGTCATTGTAGGCGCTTTGCAGGCTCTGCCGCTCATGAAACGGTGTTTGCGGTGTGATTTTAGAATAATAGTCACGCTTATAATCTTCCGCCTTGGCAGCTGCTCGTTCCATCTTTTTTTCAGCCCGCTGGATATCTGCGTCGATGATGGTTTTCTTCTTCTTCGGGGCTGCCGGCCCGGTTAAATCAGCATTATTCTCCGGCGAATAAAGGATACCGCTGTGTTCATCTTTGTCCATGCCATCCAATGGGCTGTCAATGAGTTTGTCACTCAAACCCATTGCTTCGGTCAAGGCGCTCTTCTGCTCCACACCAAGGCCCAGTAACCGGAGAATGAACTCGATCACATTCGACAGAATAGTACTATCCACAGTCCTTATGGATTTCAGGTGATCGATGAAGTCGCTCTCGCCGGAGTATAGCCCGGCCACGAACTCATCCATGCTTTCCAGGTAATGCAAAGTATTTTTATCATTCCCCTTATAAGCGTCCTTTGCTTTCTGGCGTAGGGCATCGATCTGTGCGGTCCATTGACCATGTTCTGATTCCGGATTCTCCCGTGCGTACCACAACTTATGTGCAGTCAGACTGTGGGCAATTTCGTGCATCCTTTCCCAGTCAGGTGAGTTAGCGCCTATCTTGATCGATTGGGTGGATAGATTGTAATGGGCACGCACCTTGCGGTTCGACTGCTCTATCTGAACATCATCATCGCCAAGCTGCGCCAGCAAGCGCTGTGCCATAGTCCGAATCTTTCGGTCTGAGGACTCATTTGCCATACGCTTCAACTCGTCTTTGGCGCTCAACCCAATGATATCCTCATCGCCTTCTTCTTTTTCACTCGCAACCTCCGATGTCGATTCGGGTTTTTCCTGTGCGGCATTGAGCAATGCGTCGGTATAGGCTTCGGCCGCCATTCTGCTTCCCACATCCAGCGCACTCCAGGGAGCTTCTCCTATAATATCCTTCGCTATTTGTTTTGCCGCACCTTTCAGCCCTCCCTCGTAAACATCTAGTGCAATCGAGGCAACCCCCAGCATCTCTGCCAGCCCCGGTGGAAGCGATAGCACTAGTTTGATTGCTGCTGTCTTAACACTCTCCCTTGCATATTCCCATTTCTCATCACTCACATCCCCCTCGCCACTCCGAATACCTTGTTGCCCCCTGCGGTTAATCCATGCCACTTTGGCTCCCGTAATGGCACCTTTAATGACAACTTTCATGGTAATACGCACAGGTAATGTGGCCAGATCCAGTCCCAGCTTTATGGGCAGGAAGGCCGCTGCCATAAAGCCCGTTCTGACCAGTTTTCTTCGCGACCAGTCTCTTATCGCCCGGTCTGTGCTTTTCATCCCTGCCAGTATCTCGGCCATGGTCACGGGGTAAAGTGTCGTGCCTTCAGCAGCATTTCTCACTTCAATTCGTAGCCGCTGAAGAAGACGTTCGCCGTCCGGGTCGGTGTCTTTGGACAACAGGGGAAGATAGTCCTTCAGCACCTCAAAGAACAAGATGTCATATTGCGTTTCGGCCTGCTCCCTGTCTTCCGGTGAAAGCTCTGCCAGATAGAGCTGTTTTTCCGACTCTGACAACACCCCCATCCGTCTTGCCAGCATGCCATGGCGAGAAAAGTTATTGATCGACCGCCCTGTCGCCTGGGTGATGCTGGTTTTCAGCTCATCTTTTACGTGCCCCAGATCCCGCGTCCATTTCACCACCTTCTTGTCTAACTCTTTACCACCCGCCACACCGTGTTCGGAAAGACGCACTGCAACTTGCTTCAGACCCTTTTCGATGCCAGCCAGTGTGTCGACAAACGCTTTTATCTGTGCATCAAAGTCACTGATGATGGACGCCGATTGCGGATCTTGAGGCGCCTCGCTTAATGGCGTTCTCAGCTGCGATAAAAAGGCGTTTTTCCCAGGATCCCCCGCCAGTGCCGTGAGGTTCACTAGCGTTTCCTGCAGCTGCTTTCTTGATTCTTCGGCTTTTTCCTTCCACCTGGCCGATTCAGCCGCCAGCTTCGCATCCAGGATCTGGTTGGCCTTCACCTGGGATAATTCATTACTGAGCCCACTGTCCAGTTCCACCGCATGTTGTAATGGACGGGCAGCCTGTTGCACTTTATATATATTAGATACGGTTTGCTGAATTTTATCCGAAAGGATCATGCCTGCCTGAAAGACCGCCTCGTTGGTTTTACGGGTTGCCTCATTCGTTTCGTAGTCATTGCCGTAGGGCAATGCATGTGCAGCACGGTGCTTATTTTTTTCTGCCTTATCAGACAACATGGCAAAAATATCCTTTACCCCCAGCGCTTTCTTCTTCCCCGCTTTTGCTGCTGTTATCAGGGGGTGGATGGCTTTTTTCGACAAGTCCTTTATTTCTTCTGTTACTTCTTTTTTTTGTTTGGGTAATTTGAAAGCATCGGGAAGCATCGCTGCCGAAGGCCGAATACTTTTCCCTACCACCTTAATGTCTTTGACAACCCTAGGCAAGACTTTACAGACATCACGGAGGTACTCGGCGAGCCTGTTGACCTCGTTGTCTTCATGTGTCTTCTTTGCATAATTATCGACCAGTTTTATGCCGCTCAGCAGTTTCTTCGCCTGGCCCGTCAGCTTCTCGCTCAGTGCTTCACGCTTCTGTCTCTCATCCCAGGTTGCCGAGTTCACTATTCTGCTAAATTTTATGTTCTCGGGATTGTCTTTGGTCAGGTTTCCACGTGTTTGAGCCTTGGCGTAGCTGCCCATGGAGCTGTCTGCATCTATTGGGGAAAGCTTATCGCGGAGATTACGGGAGGATTCCTCCAGAAAATCTTGCCATGATGAAAAATTTTCGTGATTGTCATTGGCGATTTGGATGAGATCCAGCGTCCCGGAGAGATACCCCGCCATCCTGTTGGCATGTTTAATCGCCTCATAATATTCCTGGGCATCTTCATCCCCCCCCTCCTCATGCAGGGCTAACTTGAATTTGACATATTCCAGGGAGTGGGCATACAGCCCTTTCTCTTTCTGGAACAGCCTGAGCTTATCCAAAAAGGCCTCTGCTGGCTGTCGCAGCTGCTCCACCCACCGCTGCAGCGGTTGTCTCAATGTTTGCATCGACCTCAGTTGTGACTGTAATGCATCGATGTCGGCGGCTTTGGGAAACAACATGTTGTGGCCGAACTGCTGAAATTCGAGGAACTCGGGAAGGTATTTGCTGAAAGTGGCCTTTAGGCGCGCCCTCGGCGCTTCCATGTCAGGTCCGGATGCCTCGCCAGGAGGCGTGGGGGGCAATGCCCACGGCCCCCCCCCCGGAGCGGACACCTGCTCAGTAGTGGAAGTATTTTCAAATCCTTCCTCTTCGTCCGATTCGGCGGATATTTTTTTTGATGTAACATCAGGCTTGTTTATAGCCTCATACACGAAATTCATTTAAGTACCTCTCGAGCATTTGAACAATCAATTTGTATTACCAAAAAAACAATTCTTCGAACAGTCCGCATCGGCCTGACTGAATCGCCCCGGCTTCTCTAGACACTTGTGAGCCGTTGGAAATATTGCTTCTCACACACTACTAATGTGTGATCGGGTAATCGAGACATATCAATCAAGCCCCTTCAAAACAGAGACAGTCAAGCCCAGTCTGAGCATCCATACTTTAAATTCATTGATGTCAGTGTCGTCGAGTGGGGTTTCATGGTAATTACTAGCTGACGATGGTTGCTCCGCCTTGTCGACCTTTTTATTCTCCTCGCTTTTGTTGATATTAATTTTCGATTGTAGCTCTTTTTTGTTTTCTGACGTCCAGTGGTTGCCGAGAGCCTGGGACGCTGTAGGTCCAATGTTCGCAGGTGTACTTGCCATTGACGAGTGAATGCTGTTATTTTGCGGAAGCTCATTGTAGAGTTTAAAAGCTGTAGTAGCGTTGCTTGTTAAATTCACGAGTAGCTTTATGAGTGTTGCTTTAGGAGGAGGCGTCGTATATATTTCTTCCGCTTCCCGTGAGCTATTTTTCAGATCATGTATGTTTAATCCCAGCAATGTTTTTTGGTTTTCCATTCGAATAGACGGCATATCATTTTCAATACCCGTGTCGTCACCATAGGCTGGTTGCTCGGATTTGCGTACTGTAGCGAGAAAGGCAGTAATGCCAGCAATGCTAGTGATGATGCCCGCCCACCCTTTTCTACCGAGATTGCAATTTGAAGAGTTGTTGTCGTTGTAGGTGTAGCTGTCGCTATTGATATCATCATCTGTCTCAGTTCTTTTAATATCGATTAGGGTATGGTCGACTTGCTCGTCGTTTTTCTTTTTAGAATCGTCTTCTAAAAGTTTTTTACTATCATGCATTTTGTGGTCTTGGTAAGTGAATGAAGCTGGGTTGAAATTGGCTCTATGTTGTGTTTGTTGCTTAAGATTTTCTCTTGTAAATGGGGAGTCAAGAGTATAAGATGCACGACAAGTTTTGGATGACGTTGTTTTAAAAGTTAGTCATGCATGAGCGCACTAGGGGGTGAGTGGTTATGGCGGCGGCCCGAAACTCTTTGGCCGTATATTCCTGGTTGTACCCTTTGTGCCGGTTTTAATTTGCCTATTCTATATTGTTTATTGCAGAATTTTTTTCTGGTGTCGATTTTTGCAATTCTAACCACCAGCCTGCTGCTTCTAATGTGTCATAGGTCTCATTCAGATCCGTTAGTCGTAGCGGCACCGTCACCGAGTAGTTAAGACAAAGCCGCGGCTTATTGCCCAACGCCTGCCAAAAATGACTCAGATTGCGCAACTCCTGCGGTGTGATCACTCGGGTGTAAGCGCCGGGCATCCCCTTCAATTCCCGATTGTTGACCAATGCATTCAACACCTGATTCATCGTGATCAAAGCCGGGCTGTCGTAATGGGAGGTGATGCCATAGCCCGCCGTTTCGGGTTTGGCTTCCCAATAGGTAATCAAATAGTCGCATTTGATATTGACCTGGCCGGCGGCCATGGCGCCGTTGTTGAACTGTCGGGTGATGCCGGTGCGCAGTTCCAGATCTTCTTGAATGCCATACAGAAATAGGCTGACGGTTGGCTGGGCTGGTGGAGTATCCGGGTCAGGCATATCGAAGCAAATCTTGACGGCGTCTCCGGGCAAGTAGGCTTTGACTGCGGCTTCCAGTTTCTGGTTGAGTGTCTCCAGCACTTTATCGCTGTCGATCCCGGGTTTATCGTTGAATGCGTTGGAGGTAGCTGTTGTGTAATGCGAATTCATGGGGTGTCCTTAATAGCGGGCGAGGCGGCCGGTTTTGGCCAGTTCGCGTTTGAGGGCGTGTTGGATGTGGGGCATGCCGATGTGTGGCTCGCCGGCATCGGCGGCCAGCCAGGTGGCGGCCAGCGCGATATTGCGGATATTGGCGCCAGTTACGTCCGCCATGGTGGCCAAGCGTTCAAAGTCCATGTCTTCGGCCAAGCGTACCTGCGTGGGCCAGGCGGCCTGCCATAGGCGGCGGCGGGTGGCATGATCGGGGTGGTCGAACTGGATGATGAAACTGAAGCGCCGGCTGAAGGCGTTGTCCAGATGTGAGCGATGGTTGGTGGATAGAATGATCAGGCCGCTATGGGTTTCCATGCGTTGCAACAGGTAGGCCACTTCGATATTGGCATGCCGGTCTTTGGCGTCCTTGCTTTCGCTGCGTTTGCCAAATAGGGCGTCGGCCTCGTCGAAGAACAGCACACCGCTATCCAGCGCCGCCAGATCAAAAATGCGCGACAGGTTTTTTTCGGTTTCACCGATGTATCTGTTGACGACTGTGGACAGGTCCACTTTGATCAGGTCCACCCCCAGCACGCTTGCCATCACTTCCGCCGCCATGGTTTTGCCGGTGCCGGAAGCGCCATGAAATAGGGCGCTGATGCCCAGTCCGTAATGCATCTTGTCGCCAAAGCCTTGCACTAGCGCATGCTCGCGTTGCTGGATGGCGGCACGCAATTCACTTAGTTGTTGCTGTAGCGGGACAGGGATGATCAAGTCGTCAAAACCGCGCTTAGGCTCAATACGCTGCGCCAATTCACCAAAGCTCTGCTGGCTGCGCCAGCGGAAAGCCTGGTGCAAGTCTGTGTGGCTGAGAAGAGCGAGGGGATCGCGCTGCTGACGATAGAGCTCCGCTTCTTGCAGGATAGAGGGCAAGCGTGGGGCGAGGATGGGGAAGCGTTGCGCCAGCGTGGTGAGTTCCACGTCGTCGGCTAGTGGGGTGCCCGTCAAGTGCATAGCCAAGACCTCCTGATCTTGATGCAGATTGCGGGGCGGCAGGCTCAACACCATTTGCGGTGCTTCGCCCAGCCAGCATACTGGCGCGGCGGTGTTTTGCAGCACGACAATGGGTGGGGAGCAAGTTTCCGCCAGCCTACCCAAGTGTGCGTAAAGCTTGGGGTGGTCTTTGGCCCACTCTGCTAACCCCTTCAGTACCAAGCATCCTGCGTGCAATTGCACCTCGCGCAAAGCGGCGGCCAGGAGCGGAACGGCATCATTTTCGTTCTTGGGCAAACGGGACAACTCCCACTCCAGCGCCGGCATATCAATGGATTGGGCCGCCTTAGCCACCAAAGCAGATCGGCCGCTGCCAGGCATGCCCTTCAAGCTCAGCCGCATTGACGGTTGTCGCAGTGCGGTTTGTAGTTGTTGCCGGCAAGGTTCCAGCGTACTTGCCAAGTGTGTGGGCGCTTGCAACCAACGACAGCTAGAGCGTAGTTCGGTGGGCAGGTAGTCATGCCCAATAAGATAGTGATGCAGGCTTGGCTCCAGCTTAAGCAAGGCTTTGCTATGGGTTTGCGGGGTGCCATCGCGGGGGTGTGACAGTTGCAATAAGCCATGCCGTAGCAATGGGGCATCCGGAAGCAGGCTAGCGACGTGACGCGCCTGCAATATTGGCGGTGGGCAGAGCACTTCCAGCGCAAACTGCACGGTGGGGAGAATCAGGCGGCCATGTCCCTGTACCTGGGCAAACTGGTCTTGATACTTCGTGTCGATAGCGGGCAATAGCGCTAGTAGCAGTAAATCCCGCTCTAGCGGGTTGAGGCCAAAACGCCTTACTAGCAGGCCTAGCCGAGTGTCGGCCTGCTCATCTTGTAGCTCCTCCGGTGCTTGCCAATTGAGCCGCGCCTCCAGCCACGGAGGTGGGGTGTCTTCATCGTCATATGGCCAGTCTGTTTCTAGGGCTGCGGCTTCTTGCTGTAGTTGTTGGCAGCGGGTTTGCAGCAGATGGTCTATGCGCTGGATCTGCGCCAGCAGCAAGACATAGTTGTGGTCAAACCGCTTATCCGAAGGGGTTTCGGATGTGTGGAAGCTCATAAGCAAGTGCTCGATGTAAAGGGTTGGGAAGTGTTTCATTAGCTCGCTTCTAGCGATGGAGAAAGAAGGGGCTGTGCGATTAGTGTCGGGGTTTAGGTTGGATGAGGGAGAGAGGAAGTCAGATTTCTGAATATTGGGAGGCAAGAGAGGTGATGGGGGCGAAGATGGGGACCGTTCCAATCGCCAAATGATTTGGCAGGCGAATGGACAGGTCGTTACTCCTTAATAAAGGCAAAAAACGACATCACCCACACTCATTGCAAGGAAATAAACTATGGCAACAGCGTCTGAGCAAATTGCAAGCGCATATCCGATTCCAACCTACCGCTATCGTGTGACAGTGGGTAATGAGGAAATGGCTTTCTCGGCTGTGTCCGGCATGGAAATCTCTCATGAAACCATTACTTACAAAGATGGCGTAGGTGGCAAATATTATATGCCGGGCCAACTTGCTCCGGTCAATATTTCACTCAAGCGCGGTGTGGTGAAAAGCAAGAGCCAGCTGTATGAGTGGATTAAGTCCATCTCGCTGAATCAGGTGGAAAAGAAAGATATTTCTATTAGTCTTACCAATGAGTCGGGTAGCGAGTTGCTGATTACCTGGAATGTGGCTAATGCCTTTCCCACCAAGCTCACCGCTCCAAGCCTGGATGCTACCAGTAATGAAGTGGCAATCGAAGAGATGAGCCTGATGGCGGATAGTGTAACCATCCAGTTTCATTGATCCTTCTCTTTAATTATTAATTCTGCTGAAAGCGAATTTTCATGCCTGTTATCCCGACTTATCCCGGTGTCTATATCGAAGAGCTGGCTAGCCAATCTCTGTCCATTGTAGGTGGTGCAACTGCAGTGCCGGTGATTGCAGTTAAAGACGAAGAAAAAAATATTCAGGGTGTAAACAAAATTGCTTCTTGGCTGGAGTTTATGGCCAAAGTGCAGGTCTTTGATCCGAATGATGTCCTGCATGTTTCGGTTAAAACTTATTTCGAAAATGGCGGCGGCTACTGTTATCTGATTCCTGTTAAGGAGTTGGAGGCAGAAGTGCCCAAACTAGACGATGTCACATTGCTGGTGGCGGCTGGCCAAGATATCGAGAGCGCCGCCAGCAAGCTGTGCGTAGCGGGTGCCTGCCGGTTTGCCATTCTGGACGGTAAGAACGACGCGAAGCCGGAGGCGCCGGATTCCGCCATCGGGGCATTTGGCGCTGTGTATTACCCGTGGTTGAAGGCGGATTGGACCGAGAAAGAAATTCCGCCCAGCGCGGCCGTGGCTGGTGCTTATTGCACGGTGGATCGTGAGCGTGGCGTGTGGAAAGCGCCGGCGAATGTGGCGCTTAAAGGCGGCGTTAAGCCGAAGTACAAGGTCAGCGATGCCACCCAGGGTGAGCTCAACAAAGGCAAAGCCTTGAACATGATTCGCGAATTCCAAGGCAGCGGCACGCTGATCTGGGGCGCTCGTACGCTGGAGGACAAAGACGACTGGCGCTATGTGCCGATACGCCGGCTGTTCAACAGCGTGGAAAAGGATGTTGCTAAAGCCATGCAGCCCATGGTGTTTGAACCCAATAGCCAGGCGACTTGGGAGCGGGTGCGTGGCGCCATCGATAACTATCTGCGCAAATTGTGGCAACAAGGGGCTTTGCTAGGAGATAGCGAAAAAGAGGCTTACTTCGTGCAGATCGGCAAGGGTGTCACCATGAGCGACGATGACATCAAGCAAGGCAAGATGATTGTCACGGTAGGTATGGCGGCGGTGCGTCCGGCGGAGTTCATCATTCTGCAGTTTACCCAGAGCTTGAACCAGGGCTAAGCGGCAAGGGCGCGGGAGGACTGTGTCACCCCCGCGTCAACATTGACAAGGAGAGAAGCCATGGGCGCACCAGGCGTGATTGTTAAGGAAACGGCAGCAAGGTCGCTGTCGGTGCAGGCGGGGGCCACAGCGTTGCCTGTGTTTATTGGCAAGTTCAAAACTAAGGATGAGTTGAATAAGCTGGAGGCAGGTCAATGTATTCCTATCCATGATTGGCTGTCATTTAGTCAGAAATTTACCAAAGTTGCTGCTGAAGTTAAGTTTGCAGGCCAGTCCAAAGCTAAAGGACTACGCAATAGAGTTAGCAAGAGTGAAGCGGGAGAGGTGGGCGTAAAAGAAATAAAGGGAGAGGCGTCTGTTTTTAAGGGGGAGGCGTTTTTTTTTGAGATTGTGCTGAATCAGAAGCCTGCTGATGATGGAAATATGTGGGTGGCTTTGGGGAAGGTGGAAAAGGAGGCTGTCAAAGATGCCCGGCTGATTGTTGGCGATAGAGAGCTTGTGCTTGAATTTGCTTCTTCTGCGGGTGGCCTGATTTCTGCGTCTGCGCCGTTGCCCAAGGATATGGGCAATGTCAGACTTCGTCTGAAGCTCGAGACAAAGACAGAAGAGGCTGATTTTTCTATTAAAGCAGCCGTTTCGAAAGATAGGCCGGAGGGTGCGGGTTGGCAAAAAAGCATTGCAGCCAAAGTGGTGCCTGTTGATGGTAATGTGGAAGCCGATATGTGCTTCAACTATTACGCTATCCAGCATTACTTCCAGAACGGTGGGGGCCCGTGCTACCTGCTGCCATTGTTGAGCAATGAAGAAAGTGAGTTGAGTGAGCTTCCTAAGGTTATCCAAACTCAGGCGCCTGATGCTGCTTTGCTGGTTTGCCTGGAAAGCGGAGAAGTCAAGAAGGCAGTTTATTCAAAATTGGATACCTTGTTGAAAAACCAACAAGGCTATTTTTTGATTGCAGATAGCCAAGAGAAAAGTGAGGCACCAAACACTACGCTTTGCCAAACCGCTAGCTACTATCCTGCGCTGCTAACTGATTTCTGTGCGGAGCTGCCGGCCGATATAGACATTACGCTTGATGGCTATAAAAGTAACGAAGGTAAGAAAATAGCAACGCTGGATGGGTTGAAAGTCATTAACCCAGATGCCCATGCCTTTGTTGTTGAAAAATTGGCTACCCAGTTTGGCAACGAGTCCATCACGCTGCCGGCCAGCGCCGCGGTGGCGGGGTGCTATGCACGCAATGATAGAGAGCGCGGTGTATGGAAGGCGCCAGCCAATATTGAGCTGCATGGGGTGCAAGCGCCAAGCGTAGTGGTGACGAATGAGGATCAGGATGGCATGAACGCTAAAGGTATCAATGCCATCCGTGCATTCAACGGGCGAGGTACCTTGATCTGGGGCACGCGTACCTTGGACGTGGATGGTGATGACTGGCGTTACATCCCGGTACGCCGGCTATTCAATAGCGTGGAGCGGGACATCAAGAAAACCGTGCAAGTCATGATGTTTGAGCCTAATAACCAAGCTACTTGGGAACGAGTGCGCGGCGCCATCGACAACTATCTACGCATGCTGTGGCGGCAGGGCGCTTTGCAGGGCAACAGCGAGCAAGAGGCTTATGTCGTGAAGGTCGGCAAGGGTGTCACCATGGATAAGCAGGATATTCAGCAAGGCAAGATGATTATCGAAGTGGGCATGGCGGCGGTGCGTCCCGCGGAGTTCATCCTGTTGCAATTCAGCCAGAATATGCAGTAAGTCGGGCAGGGCGCTGTCCCTGCCCCCCATTTCCTAAACGCTCCCTTCACTAAGCTTGCGAGGCCCGGCCCTGTGTCCGGCATCGTAGGGGTTGCTGCGCGCAGTTTTCATTGCGTGTCCGTGGGTAGGGGGTGTCGAGCAAGGAGTTAATCATGTTGAGGCCCATGCCCGGCGTGGATGTTTCAAATAAGGTGGTGTCCTTGGCCACACCGCAAAGCAACAGCGCGGTGCCAGTCTTCATTGGGTATACCCAGAAAGGAGCGGCCGGACGAATGGTTGCTATTGTCTCCTGGGAGGAGTTTCTGTCCATCTTCTGCGAGAAGGATTTCTCGCAAGAGGATAAGGCGGAACTGGAGGAGTCTGCGCTATACCAATCGTTGCGCTTGTATTTTGACAATGGCGGCGGAGAGTGCCATGTGCTTTCCGCTGGCTTGACCAGCGGTATGGGGGAAAGCGCCAGCGCTATTTCGAAGCAGCTGATCGCGGCGCTGACAGGCCCCGCGCTGACAGAAGACAACTCAGTGACCTTGCTGTGCGTGCCGGACATCCTGTTGCTGAATCAGGAGCCGGATTTTAAGCGCCCGTGGCGTGATGTGTGGCAAGCGATGCTGAATGTCAGCCGCGCCCGGCTAGGTTGTTTCGCGGTGCTGGATTTGCCGGGCTTGCCAACGGATGCCATTGGGGTGTTGGACGGTGCAGAGGCGTTGGATAACTTGGAGTTCGGCGCTACCTACTGGCCGCATCTTGAGTGCATGTATTTGAAAGGCGGGACGCGTGTGCTGGCGCCGCCGTCGGGAGTCATTGCCGCACAGGTGCAGCGTACTGACCGTGAACGTGGGGTGTGGAAAGCTCCGGCTAATGAGGCCTTGCAGCAGGTGCTCAAACCGCAATACACGTTGCGGGAGGGGGGGGAAGTGCTCGAGCAAGCATTGCCGGTCAACCTGATACGTTCTTTTGCCGGCCGCGGCGTACGGGTATGGGGGTGCCAGACCATGACCCCGTCGACTACCTCTCCATGGCGCTATCTCCAAGTACGTAGGCTGCTTGGCTATGTAGAGGCTCAGCTGTCCGCGCTGGCGCGTTTTAGCGTATTCGAACCCAATAACGAGATCACCTGGCTCAAGCTCAAAAGCTTGTGCCGTAGTTGGTTGCGTGAATTGTGGCTGAACGGTGCGCTATACGGCGCCAGTGAGGATGAGGCATTTCGTTTGTTTGTTGGCCTGGGCGAGAGTATGAGCAAGGACGACTTGCTGGCTGGGCGGCTGATCTTGCGCGTGGAACTATCGGCTTTGTACCCGGCGGAATACATCACGTTGAATCTACGCCTCACCATGATGGAACCGCAGGTTAGCAAGGAGCCGGCATGAGCGCATTGGCAAAGCTATTCGAGCCAGAGGTCTCCCACCGCTTCCTGGTCACCTTTTTCTTCAAGGGGCTGCCCAGCCCGCTGGATATCCGCTTTCAGCGAGTGTCTGGCTTGAGCAAGGGTGAGCTAAGCGTGAGCCCGCAGCATCAAGGCGGCGTCAACGCGACCAATCTTTACTTGCCGGAGCGCGTAAGCCATCCGCCATTGGTGCTGGAGCGGGGCGTGATGACGCCAACGCCACTGTCGCTGGCGTTTGACTATGTATTGAGCGGCATGGATACCGCGTATGTCGATGTGGTGATCATGTTGTTGAACCATCAATCGCTACCAGTCTGCAGTTGGACGGTGACCGATGCCTTGCCGGTGAAATGGCAAACCGGTGATCTGGACGCCAATAGTAATGCTCCGCTAGTCAACCGTATCGAACTGGTTTACCGCGACATGCAATGGTTGGGAGCTAAAGCATGATTGAGATTCAGGAGTTGATTATTCAGGCGCGCGTGGAGGACGGCGCTCCGGTTCCGACCGCAGGGTGGCCGCAGGTGGCGGCGACTCCGGCCGAACAGGAGGCCTTGATCGAACGAATCGCGGCACAGGTGCTGGCGAGCCTGAGGGACCAACAGGAGGATTGGGCATGAAAGGTCTTCTAGAGTTTGGATTGTCCAAACTGAAAATATGTGCTTATAAGGACCGTGAGCATCAGGTCAAGCTGGGTGAGATGCAGGTAATGTTTAACCCAGAAGCTTTGGACTTGAGCTATGGCATTGATTACGACGCGGACAACTATCTCAACGGCTCCATCAGCGTCAATCATTTCAAGAAGGTGCGGCCCGGTGAGTTGCAACTGGAGTTGTTATTTGATGCCAGTTTGCCAGGCAATAAGCCATCGGTGGAGTCGCAGCTGGCGGCACTGCAATCCCTTTGTTGTGAGACAGCACCAGGCACCTTGGAGACCCCCTATCTCAAAGTGGAGTGGGGCAAGATGCATTGGCATGGTCGGGATTATTTCGCTGGCCGCGCGGTGTCTTTGCAAACCCGCTACACCCGATTCGATCGCAAGGCCAAGCCACTGCGCGCCACGGTTCGGCTAACGCTGAGCGCAGACAATAGCCAGCCTCTGAAGCGGGCGGAGCTGGCCAAGCTGACCGAGAGGCAGGCCCGTTGCACCTTGTCCGATATGTCCTGCTTGCCTATGGTCGCGGCCACACTGGCCACGGCGGCCGGCACCGCCGGCGCCTATAGCTATCTTGCGGTGGCTAGTGCCAATGATCTGGACAGTTTGGACGCTGCCCAGCCTGGCGATACGCTGATAGCGCCGGCAGAAGTTGATCACTTGGAGACAAGAGCATGAGTGATCTGTACAAGGGCAAGGGGCAATCCGCGCCACCAGACATCAAGCTACTGTTTGGCACGGCCAAGCAGCCGCTGAAGACGTTGGCGCTGCTGAGCCTGAAAACTCGGCTGGCGGCTAATCAGATTCCCAATGCCAAGCTGGTGCTTAAACAACCAGGCGCTGCGATGGGCAATATTGATCAATTTACGGCGGATGCCAAACTCAGCCAGCCTGGTACGCCGGTGGTGATTCAATTTGCGGATGGCCGTGTACTGTTTTCCGGCGTTGTGGCAGAGCAGCACTGCCGTCAAACCCAGGCTGGTAGCGAAATGACTTTGCGCCTGTGCCACCCCTTGCAAGGGGCGCAGTCCAGCCATGCTAGCCAAGTTTTTGTCCAGCAAACTGACAAGATGGTGCTCAAGCAGTTGCTTCAGCGCTACCTGGAGAGTCAGAGCAAGATCAGTGGTCTGCCAGAGTTCACGCACCCGCAACTGGTGCAATATGAATGTTCGGATTGGCAATTCATCAAGGCGCGCCTGTTTGCCAATGGCGTTTGGTTATGGCCGGACGCGGAAGGCGGTGTCGCTATCATGCCGCCACAGTTGTCCGCTGCCAAACATACCTTGGTTCGTGATGTCTCCGCGCAGGCAGGGGTGTCTGGTCATACGCCTTTAGTGGAAGCGGCGGACTGGACATTTAATAGCCGGGAACTGATTAAGAAAATCGACTTCACCACCTGGAATGCGGGCAGGCAGCAAGCGCAAACCCGTCAATCCAGCTCCACACTATTGGGCAGTGGCGCGTGGGATGCCAAAGCCTTGGCCAATTTGGGGCCTCAGGCTCAATCATTTCACACTTCATGCAATCTGCAGGACGGCGAACAGTGCGCTTGGGCGACTGGTCGCCTGTTGGCGCTACAGGCTGCCAGCGTGCGCGGTCGCTTTACCGTCGCTGGCGGCATCGCTTACCAATTAGGCGACACTCTGGAAGTTAAGGGTTTTGGTGGGGCCTTTGATGGTAAGGGCGTGATCAGCGGTATTGAGCACCAACTGACGCCAGGCCGTTGGCGCACCACTCTTGCCGTAGGTTTGGATTTGCCAGCAGAAGCGGACCTGCAACTGCTGCCGGAGGCCCCTGGTTTGCAAATCGGCGTAGTGGCTGACTATCAGTCCGACCCGGACCGGTTGGACCAGCTGCGGATCAAGGTGCCAGCGCTGGGCGAGGAGCTATGGGCCCGCTTTGCCTCCCCTTACGCCAGCAAGGACAGCGGCGTGTGCTTCTACCCGGAACCGGGCGACGAAGTGGTGCTGGGCTTTTTTGGCGCCGACCCGCGCTTTCCGGTGGTGCTGGGCTCCATGCACAACCCTAGACAACCGTCTCCGATCGACCCGTTGAAACACCGCCAGCAGCGCGGATTGATTCTGCAAGCCAACGGCACCGTGCAACAGCTGCTGTTCGACGGCCAGGCCAAAAGCGCTGTGCTGCAGTCTGATCAGGACAGGCTGACGCTGAAAACGGGCATTACCGCGGACAGCCCGCAAGACATACGGGCCAAGGGTAAGAATATGGTCTTACAGGCCGAGGCCAAGCAGGAGTTGAGCGGGCAGCAGGTCAAGGTGAAGGGCAGCAAGGTGGATGTGGGGATGTAGTGTTGGTATAGGGAAATAAGCTGTTTAGAGGATGGGCGTTCGAAATGGATTGGACGATATTTTATAGGCCAAAAATAAAAGTGCTGCTGGGCCGAGCTTGGCTTTGATGGGAGGTGAAGTATGTATGATTTTGATATAAAAAAAGAAGTTTTCTTTACCGCGGAAGAGAGTGATTATGTTACGGCCGATGAGTTGCGTGATCAACCAATTGCCAGTCGGAGTGTGCTAAGTAATTTTCCTACTGTTGATAAAGCGTTGCAGAAAAGAAATAGAAAAAAACGATTTTACAAGGAAAAGGAGGTGAGGCTGCGGGAGGATCAGCCGCCTCAGTCGGATAGTGCCGCATCATGGAGATTTGATGACGACATTCCCCGTAAGGCATTTGATTGTTCCAAAATTAAATCGGTTCCTTCGAGTGCGATGAGAGAATATCACCGTTGGAGGCAGCTGATTCAGCAAGGCAAGCATCCAAAAGAAGCTGCGAATGAGGTGGGTGATACTCATTATGAGATGATAAAGCAAAGAGCGGGTGTTGATATTTTTTCAATTAGATTGTCGCAGCAGCACAGAGTTTATTTCCAAATAAACGATCGTGTTGTTAAGGTGCTAAAAATAGGTGGACATGGCTTTCCTTGATTGGGCTTTTTGATGGCCACATGTAAGAGTATTTCGGAAATAGTTCATTGTTTTGCCGTTTGATTTTACATGGCGTCATGGCTAAATGCTATTTGGTTTTTGTCATGCTGTCACGGTTATATTTTCTCAATTTTTTAGCCTCAATTAGGAATGCTATCATGACTAATGCCACCACCGGCCGTCTTGGCCGCGGTTGGGCGTTTCCGCCTGCCTTTTCCATTTCTGAAACCTATTGCGGTCCCGATATGGCCGTTGACCTGGACGACATTTGCCAGAGCTTGGAGATTCTGTTCAATACCCTGCCAGGTGAACGCATCATGCGTGCAGACTATGGCTGTGACTTGAATGCCTATCTGTTTGAAAACATCAGCGAAGACCTGTTGGCGGATATACGTCGCGCCATCAGTGACAGCGTATTGCGCTACGAGCCACGGGTGGAAGTGCTCAGCGTGGTGGCGGAACAAAGTGAACAAGAACCCACCCGGTTGAGGGTCTCACTCAACTATCGCGTACGTGGCTCGGAGGATGTCAGTCAGTTTACCGGCATGCTGGACATGCTCAATGCCGAGGGAGGGCGCCTCCGGTAATGGATATCGTCATTGTTGATAAGGACCTGCTGCAATTCAAGCCGATGTTCGGCAACCGCAAGGTCATTCCCACTGGAGCAGCGCTGATTCGCGGCAGCGCCCTCCCCACAGTGCAGGGACGCAAGGTGTGCTTGGCGGGCGATGAGAAAAAAGTACAGATCAATGCCATCTACACCACGCCCACCCACACCATCCCCGGTGCCGGCGTGATCACTATTAGCAGCTTGATGCCCAATCAGCAAGCATTGCACGTCAACAGCGGCGCGGCGTGGCTGTTGAAGGGCCAGCAGTTCATCGCCCAGTTCCGCCCCACCAAGCCCGCCCAGATGCCTCCGCCGGCCAACACGCCTGATGTGCTTGATCCCAGTATTTGTCTGGGACAGTTCATCCCCAGCCAATTCGTCGTGCGCGCAGGCTGAAAGCAATAGAAAGCTCACTCATTATGTTGAACCTGAACCAGATATTCGATGGTGCGGCCTTTGCGCTGGACCCGCGCAGCATTGAAGAAACGCTGCGCAATTTCAAAGCCTATGTCGCGTTGATCCCGTTTGACGCTGACAACTATTGGGACAAGGTCTTCTTCCCCCATGGCGACGACGATATTGCCATTCTTGCGGCGCGCTATCGCTCACCCGAACTGGCCGATGGCGAGCTGCCTCCGCAGCAAGGTTTTTTGTTGGCCTTTCTACGGCAATTGGAAACCCCTAAGGCATTGCTCAATGACTTGCCTGACCGACACCGCCAGCTCTACTACCGCGAGCTACTGGGCCTCACTCCGCACACGGCACAGCCCGACCAAGTTGCGGTCTCCTTCGAACTCTCGTCCGGTGTGGTGGAAACCCTGCTGCCCGCCGGCACCGCGCTGGACGGCGGTCAAGATAGCCAGGGCCAGGCATTGCGTTACCTACTGGACGCACCATTACAGGCCAATGCCGGCCGGCTGAGCGGACTGCATTGGGCGCGCCCCGCGAAAGAAGGCGTGCTGCGCCATACCATCCAAAGTGATGCCTTGCCATTTCCTGAGGGCGGTGTGCGCCTGTTTGCCGCTCAAGACCAGGAACAGGTCGCGGCCACCGGCCGGGTCGTCGCGGCGGAGATTCTGGCGCTATCCAGCGGCCAGCGTACCTTCAGCGTCACCTTCGCTGAGAAGGTTGGCGCGGGCGAGTTGCGGGCGGCGGTCAGCACGGATAAGGGCTGGCTGAACCTGCCCACCGTGACGCTGGTCGCGGATGACAACAGCGCTGTCTTTACCCTGGCTGCCGACCAGGCCGCCATCGTTCCGCCACAAGGGCTGGACGGTTTTAACGACCCGGTGCCGCTGCTCAAACTCAGCCGCGCGGATGGCAAGGAGGTGCCGGCGGTCACCAAAATCGAGGCCAGCACCACCCAGCCTAGTGACATCGTCTTTAGCACTCAGGACGGCGTCGCCCAGCCAGACCAACCCTGCCTGCCATTTGGCGCCGAGCCGCTGCAGGGTGCCTGCGTGCGGCTGATGGCGCCGGATTGGTGTCGCAAGTCGCAAGCCATCACCGTGACGCTGACGCCGGAGTGGCAACAGCTGCCCGAGAAGGATTTCAAAGGCTGGTATCAAGGCTACACCGGGCAGCCAGCGAACAATGAGGCTTTCACGGTCACACCGCAGCAACTTACCGCCAATGGGTGGGAGACACTAAAGGGGAGTGAGAGCCTTGCGTTGTTCGAGGCCGGTAACGGCGCACCTAAGGGCATGCCTCTGAGCTTCTGCTTCCCCCCGCTGACGGGCGCCATCGTTGACAGCGCCGACCCCACCCGTTGGAACAGCCAGTTGCGCCTGGTTCTGGAGCCGCAAACCTTTCTGCACCAGGAGTATTGGCAACAAGTCAGCGCGGGCGAAACCAAGTTGAACCCGCCCTACACCCCGCAGTGGGCTGGCTTGGCGATTGCTTATGCCAGCGCTCAAGACATTGCAAGCAGCGCGCAATACCGGCTCACCCCCTTCGGCCACCAGGCCGCGGGCGACACCGTGGGCGCGCCGGCACAGCCACAACTGTATCTGGGCCTGGAGGCGATGCAAGCCGGCCAGCAACTATCGCTGTACTGGAAGTTGCAAAGCCCGCAGCCGCTCAGCATGGACTGGCAATACCTGAACATCGACAACCGCTGGGCCCCGCTCAATGCCAGCGTATTGGACAAGACCGGCGGCCTGTTCGAATCCGGCCTGTGGTCGGCCACGCTGCCGGCCGATGCCAGCGATCAGGCGGCACAGATGCCGGCCGGTAGCCACTGGCTGCGTGCGGTGATGACGCCCTGCGCTCCTTCCGGTGGCGCCGAGTCGGATTATCCACAACTGCAAGGCTTGCTGGCGAATGCCATGACCGCCACGCTGGCCGAGGTGGATACCGTGGCGGTGGACCACTTTGCCCAAGCCCTGCCCGCCGGCAGCGTGACGCAAACCGTCGAGTCCCTTGCCGGCCTGGCTGGCATGACGCAGGCTTGGCCATCGCAGGGGGGGCTGCCGCCGGAAACGCCGGATGATTTCAACCGCCGCGTGGCGAGCCAACTGCAACACCGCGGCCGCGCGCTGCGCCGGAACGACTTGCACGCGCTGTTGAGGGAACAGTTTCCGGAAGTGGGCGCTGTCATTCTTCCCGAAGACGCCGGCACGCCCGGCGAGCAAGCGCTGATTGCGATCCCGGCGGCCGGCCTGCGTGATAACGACGATGCGAGACGGCCGGCTTTCAACCCGGCCCGCCTGGCGCGGATGAGCGCCGCGATGCGGCAGCGCACTTCGCCGTGGGCGGAGATCTCCGTGAAAAACCCGCAATATCGCATCGTGGATGTCTCCTATCAGGTGGAGTTTGTCGCGGCGGTCAGCGACGACTATGGCTATCGCCAACTGAGCGAGGCCTTGTCGCGGCAATACATCCCATGGGCTTGGCAGCAGGGGGAGTCCATCCAGGTAGGCAATCAGCTGGATTACTACCAACTGCTGCACACCATACAGGCACAGCCTTACGTCAAGACCGTCACCGCGTTGACCTTGGATGGCGGGCAGCAAAGCGTGCAAGCCCTGCCGGGCGAGGTATTGCTGCCGGGCATGCCCGAGACGGGCGGGATCTCCGGCTTCAGCCTGACACCGGTGGGCGAAAAGCGGCTGCGGTTTAGCTGGAATAAAAACATGGATGCCGAGCGTTATGCGCTGTATGCCGGGGACAGCTGTTTGGCATCGGACCTGACCGGTCATGAGTATACGCTGCCCTTGGATACTGCCTGGCAATACCCGGAGGGAACCGTTTTTAAACTGGGTGTGGAGAACAACAATATTGAGGCCCCCATACCACTATCTCAACGCCATCTTCGTGGTATGCGCGCTATTTTAACGCCAAGCGATATGGCAATAGATGCAAGTTATGGACAGGCCCTTGCTCTTAGTTCGGATGGATGTGTGGCTGCTGTATCTGCGCCAGCCCTGAAAAATAATTTAGGCGCGGTGTATCTATTTAAACGTGAAAACGATGGCTGGAAGCAAGGGCAGAAATTGGTTGGTATGGAGCCTCAAGGTCGTTTTGGCGAGAGTGTCTGCTTGAGTGGGGATGGTCGACGGCTGGCTGTTTCGGCTGCTGGTGCGTCACAAGGTGGAAGAGTATATATTTTTGATGTGGGTGATGGAGAGGTCTATGTAAAAACTCATGAATGGGACGGCGTGGGAAGTACGCAGGGAAGCTCTCTTTCCATGAGCCGGGATGGCAAAAGAGTGGCCGCTTCCGCTCAAGGTGCGGATGAAAAGTGGGGGGTGTATTTTAGCGATTTTAATGGCGGCGGGTGGAGTGATTTTCAAGGTGTTGATTTAGAAAGTAATGATGCCAGTAATCCAATGGTTCGTATCAGTGGGGATGGCTCTGTTTTGGCGGTAGTGGCCAAAATGGATCAACCATGTACTGTGTATAGAATGTCAGGTAATGACTGGGAAAAAGACAACGAAGAGGATTGGTTTGCAATGAATCATGGCTATTATCCTGGTTCCATTCCAATGGATTTTAGTGGGAAGGGTGTCGTGATTCGTGGCCATGAAGGTACATCGAAAGGGGTAGTTTATATTTATAACAAAAAATCAGATTGGACAGAAGTGAAGTGTAAAAGCCATGAGTGTGACAAGGATTATAATCGCTTTGGTAGCGGTATGAGTGCTATCGCGGATAATGGTTATTTTGCCGTGACATACGATAATGATAACTCCTGGAATGGTTTCGAGATTTGGCATGTGGATGATGCAAAGTTTGTGGCTGCTATTGAAATGGCTGCAGAAAGAAGCCAAGCAGGCGCAGCGGCTCTGGATGGCGCAGGGAAGGTCGTGCTGATTAATACGGGAAAAGAGATTGCCGTTTATTAAAATTGTAATGATTGCTCCTATTGAGTCTCGGCTCGGTAGGGGCTGTCATACAGCATGGCTCATGATTAACTGCACGGCCTCATTATATATATTGTGGCAAATGATTTTTTTGTGTATCACGGACTAACAAATTGGTTCCCACATGACAACGACCAAAACACAAGCTACCGCTACCGACTTTCAATCAATCCACTTCGATGCCCTGTGGTCTCAGGCGCAGGAGACCTTGGCCACGCAGTCCGGCAAAATCTGGACCGACACCGCCGAGCACGACCCCGGCGTCACCCTGCTGCAAGCGCTGACTTATAGCGTGTCCGACCTGGGCTACCGCCACACGCTGCCGCTGGTGGACTTGCTGACCCCCGAGCTGGAGCAGCGGAGCCAGGATGGCCTATTCCCTGCAAGCTTTGGCCCACACCAGGCGCTGACCGTATCACCCATCACCGAGGACGACTACCGCCGCGCGCTGCTGGATTTGAGCGCTGGCGATGCCGAGAGCCCCCAGCTGCTGTTCCGCAATGCGCGCCTGCTGCGCGAAGCCCCGGCTGAGCAATACCGCTACTACTTCGACGCCAAGCAGCGCGAATACCATTTCACCGCCGTGGATGGGCAAGCGCAAGAGCTGGCGGTGCAAGGCGCTTACCGGCTGCAAGTAGAGCTGAACCGCGATATCACCCAAGCCATGGCGGAGCCCGTCTTGCTGACGTTTTTGCACAATCACCGCAACCTTTGCGAAAGCGTGCGGGCGATAGACTGGTTGACCGCGCAAGATGTGGACGTCGACATCACGCTGGAGCTGGAGGACGATTTTCAGGACTACGCCGCCTTGCTGGCTCAGCTGTACCTGGCCGTGGAACACCATATCAGCCCGCAAAGCGAGCGGGCCTCGGCCGCGCAGCTGCGGGCGCGGGGCCTGGACAACCAGGCCATCTATCAGGGCCCTGAACTGCGGCATGGCTGGATCAGCGTTTTGCCACCGCTGGCGGCCTATGATGAGGGGCTTGAGATTCGCTTGAATCCGCTGGTGACAACACTGCAGACCATGACCGGAGTCAAAAGCCTGCAAACGCTGGGGTTCAACAAGGCTGGATGGGGGCTGGCGCTTAAGCCCAAACAATACGCACTGCTGTGGGGCAAGGACCCGCTGCAAAGCCTGGCGGATGGCCAGCGGGTCAAGCTGATGAAGCGCGGCCAGCAGATCAAGGTGACGAAAGCAGCGATTCAGGCGGCATTGCCCGTCTCCGCCGTGCAGTTGGAGGCGCCAGTTACCCTGCCTTATGGCCGCCACCGCCACCCGGCGCGCTACTATCCGGCCAGCGACAAGATCCCGCCATGCTACCAACTGCAAGCCGAGACGGATGATGGCAAGGTTAAACACTTGCACCAATACCTATTGCCTTTTGAACAAGGGCTGGCCAATGCGTGCGAGCAACTGGCGCTGCTGCCCAGCCTGCTGTCGTTCCAACGCGAGGCGGATCAGAGTCCTTACCCCGTGTGGGGCGGCCAATGGCCTTTTGCCGCGGACAGCGTGGCCGATAGCGTGCATGACGAGTATCGAGACCGCTTGCAACAGGAAACCGCAAGCCAAAACGATAAGGAGGCGCAGGAACTGGCCTTGCTCAATCACCAGTTAAGTCTGTTTGGACAGCAACGCGCGGATCGCACGCTCTTGAACGCGCCAGATTACCTGGCCTCGCAGCGCGCCTATCTGAGCCAGAACAGCCAACTGCACTATCAAGCCGGCCAATACCGTGCCGACGTCATCAGCGCCGCGCAACGCCGCATCGCCGCGCGCCTGGGCATGGATCAGGGCGTTTTCGACAACGATGGCGAGTTGAGCAAGCTGCCGTTCTACCTGATCGAACATCGCGCGCTCCTGCCCAAGCAACCGAACCCCGCTTACACCAGTTGGCAAGCTATCAAACGGATAGAGTCGGCGGGGGAGGGGACACCAAAAAGCTTGCAGCTGACCGTTGACGTTAAGCTGAGCGATTTGCAGCCCGGCCAATTACTGGAACTGCAATACACCGCCACGGCAGTGAAGCCGGTGCTGTTGTCCGCCTGCGTGGTGACGGCGGTGGACACCGCGGCCAAGCGCATCACCCTGGAGCTCAACGCGCAATTGCGCTCCTACCTGGACGAACTCATCGATTCAGATAATTGGGCCAAAGTGCAATGGCGCAATAGCTCGCTATGGCTGCAGGACATCAGTTTCCCCTTGCAATACCTGGCTGCGGACGATCCGAAACGCTCGCCCTTATTGGTGCCGGAGGAGGGCCAGCGCATCGTGACCGTGGACAATTTCCCAGCCCAGCTGGCCCCAGGCGACGAGATTATCCTCTATCGCCACAACGGCCCGGATAAGGCGAAGCCCGCCGCCAAGCAAGCGAATGAGGACGTGGCTGCCCGCGTGGTGGAAATCGACGCCTTGCGCCGCCAAGCGCTGATTGAGGTGCTTGACCAGGGGCCGGAGCTGCCGCAGGAAGCGCACCAGACTGCTTATCGCTGGTGTGTGTCGCGCACGGATCTGGCAGACCGTTTCTCCTTTACCGTCAGCGCGGTGTTCAATGAAGCCTTGCTCCTGGGGGAGCAGAGCCAGGTGGTGAACCCCTCCGTCACCGAGGCCTGGGTGCGCCGCATTGTGCAGGATGAACTGCCCTGCCATGTGCGCGCCGAACTGCACTGGTTGGAAGCCGGCTACTTTGGCGGCCTTGGCTACAGCTATGCGGCTTGGGCCGCCGGCGGTGCCAATATGGGCCGGCAAGCGTTTGATTTGCTGTGGCAACTGGCGTTGGGCATGCTGCCGTCCGGTCTGCAAGGCATTAACGCGATGCGCATCGCCACCGCCGCGCAACGCAGCGCCGTGGTGGGGGAAAATGAAACAGAATGGAATACTGGCCCCATCATGGAAAACAGCCTGCTCTATGTGCCTCCGGCGCAGCAGGCACTGCCACGCTCTGAATTCTGAGCATGACGTGGCACGCGGCCTTGCGAATGCCACACTATTCCCGTTCGCTGTGTGGACAGCGCCCACCTCATATCGGGCGGCCCGGAGCCGGACCGCCTCGTTGACAAAGGAAAATTAAATGAGCAAATCCAAACAGAATAATCCAGCCTCCGTCGTCGCCCTTAAGAGCCCCGCGGCGGCGGACCTCAAAACACGGTTCCAAGCCCAGTCCATCCCCTTGGAGAGCGATTTTGCCCAGCTGATCGACATGGCCGATGCCGGCTATCTCGCGGTAGGGAGTGACACGGGTACTCCGGGTGAGGGCTTGGCGTTGGACCAGGGGAAGCTGAAGGTCAAGGCCGGCAATGGCATCACCGTGGCGGCGGGGGGCGTGGAGGTGAAGCCGAACGCGGCTTTGGGTATCACTGTGGATGGCAATGGGGTGGGAATCAAGACAGATAAGAAGCACGGCACGGAGGTCGATAGCAATGACAAGGCCTTGAAGGTAGCCTTGTCGGGGACGTCGGGTTTGACGCGGACCGAGACTGGCCTGGCGGTCAAGACTCCCAATGGTTCCGCCATCTCACTAAGAGCAGAAGGCATTGCGGTGAAGGTGAATACTGCGAAAGGCATCGTCATTGAGGAAGACCAGTTGGCGTTGAAGCCGAACGTGGCTTTGGGCATCAAGGTGGATGGCAGTGGAGTGGGGATCAACACCTCGAAGGGTAATGGCTTGGACGTGGCCTCCAACGCCTTGAAGGTCGCCGTGTCAGGGACGAATCCGGGTTTGGAGTTGAAAAGCGATGGCCTCGCGTTGCATGTACAGAAGGGGAGCGGAGTTACGGTCGGTAAAGATGGACTCGGTATCGACGCGGTCAGACTTTACGGGTTAGCTATAGGTGCTACAGAAGTCGGCGAGATCTCGGGCGCGTATCTGTATGCAGGAAGGTGGTTTACTGGGGGCAGGTGGGTACAGTTTGTGGGAAGGCGTGTTAAGAATGTGGAGGTGAAGGATGCGAGTAGTATGCGGATATGGTGGGGGGCCCCTGAAGGTAAGGAAAGAGTTGCGATGTACATGGAGGTGAAGGACGGTCAATGGGACGACTTTAAACGTGATGCTGATTTTTCGGTTCAAGTGGCATGGGGCGCTAGTGTGGGGGGCAAGGCAAAATGGCGTAATTTGTAGGTCAGAGAGTGCGGGGCGTTGTGGTTCTTTTCCCCATCTCCCATCTCCGCAGATAGGCACCAACGCGCCCATCCGACGCGCCTTGCTCATAAAGCCGGGCTATCCGCTGGTCGCGTCGGTGCAGGGAACTGGCGGTCGGGCGGCATCCGTCCGGGTGAAACTGCCAGCCGAGAAAATCGAAGCCACGGCTGATGCGACCGATGAAGGTTTTATCCGGATGCTGGCGCAGTGTCAAGCCGTTTAGGATCGAGTTGACCCGCGCCACGGCGCGGCGCAGCTGGCCGTGGCTGCGGCACAGGACCACCCAATCGTCCATATAGCGCACGTAAAACACATCGCGCTGGGTCATCGCCTGGTCCAGGCTGTCCAGGTAGAGGGCGCCGATCAGCGGAGACAAGGAGCCGCCGCGGCAGATGCCGCGCCGCATGCTGTGAAACAGACCGCCGTCGCACAGGGTGCAGCTCACATAGTCATAGAGCAGGCGCAGGACTAGGGGGTCGGGAAACGCATCGGCCAGCATGGGGAGCAATAGGGTGTGATCGATATTGGCGTAATAACCCCGGACATCAGTGCGGAAGACGTATTCGTATTCACTCAGCGCCGCGCGCACCCGTCTTAACGCGCCAACGACGCCGCCATGGCCGGCCAGATGGGTGCAATGCGGCGAAGCGCGTGGCCGCCAGGCAGCCCCCAGCGTTTGACTGAGCGCCCGCAGCGTCAAGGCATCGGCGGCGTCCCACCACAGGTGGTCGCCATCCTCGCAGCGCCGTATCTGGAGCGGCCCCAGCCGGTAGGCGCCATCCCGCCACTGTTGCTGGAGACGCGCCTTATGGCGTGGCCAGTCGTGTCGCAGCCACCAGACATCGTCGTTGTGGTGGTAGCGCCGGCGCCGCCGGCACAGCCAGTGATAGGCGGCGTCGATATTATCATCGGCGGCCATGCGCTGGATCAGGGAGAGCGTCATCCCTGGCAGCATAAGCGTTGTTGCTGGGTAGGGCCAGGGTGGTGCGAGTGATATTTTGATCTAAGAGCCAGTTCAAAGTCTGCTGCGCTTCGGCGATACGGCGTTAAAAACAAGCTCAAAATGCTCATGTACCACTTGTACATTCCGCTTTTTCGCTCGTTTTCGTCTTGTCTCGCTCTTGCTCGCGAGACTTTGAACAGGTTCTAAGAAAAGGAAGCATGTGTCCCACTCTCCCGCTCGCATTCAGCGTTTTAGCCTGCAACTGAGCACACCCGCTGTGCTGGCCCAGTCGCTGCTGCCCCGCGGCCGTCGGCTGTTGCAGCCTAGCTTATTGGCTCAAATAGGCTTGCTGTTAAGACGCTATCCGCCGTTCCCCGAGCCACTGGCTTGCCTGAGGCTGGATCTGGGCGTGCTGCAGAATGCGCAGTTTGAAACCGAGCTGCCGCGTAGGTTGCTGGCGGCTTTGCAGACGCAGCTGGATCAGCAGCTTGCCGAGGCTGAGGGCGGGCCGCGGCCGGTCTCCGCGTCCTTGCCGGCCCGGTATTGGTCTGGCGGCGTTGGCACGGAGTGGTGGCCGGAGGGCGAGCGACCGGATCCCTCTTTTGATGGCGCTGCCGATGCGAGGCTGCCGTCATCCGGTGCGGCGCCGCTGCTGAAGCCAGCAGACGAGGGCCATGGCGGTAGCGAGGCGTGGCCGCCTGGCTTGGCGAGCAGAGAGGGCAGCGGAGACGAGCCGGTAAGGGCCGCCGCGTGGCCGGAAGCGCTGTCGCTGGCGGATTGGCGGCAGTATCTGTACAGCGGCTATGCTCCGCCCCCGCTGCGGCAGGTGCTTAAGACAGGTTCAGACCACTGGCTGCGGGCCTTGTTGGCGGCAGACCTTCAGTCCAGCCGTGCTCTGCTGGCCCGCCTGTGTTTGCAAGCTACGCCGCTGGCGCGGATCATCGCGGAATTTGCCGCGCCCGTGTATGAGGTCTTGCTGGCACCGTCAACGGGGGAGCGATTGACAGCAACAGATGTTGACCTGGCCGCCGCTTTGTCGTCAGCGGCATGGTGGCAAACATCACAAGCCGTGTCGCGATGTGAGGAGGTAAGCGATACCACCCAGGGAGACGCGTTATCAGGATGCTTGGCGGCGTTGCCACCGCGGATGGAGGTGGATAACGCGGGCTTGCTACTGCTATGGCCCTTATTACCGACCTGGCTGCGGCGCTGGGGCTTTCTGGAGCAGGATGGTTTTGTCAGCACGGCGGCCCAAGCGCAGGCGATAACCTGTTTGGACGCCTGGTTGTGGCGTGATTCGGCCCGCGCGGAATGGCGTACACCCTTCACCAAATTGCTGTGCGGCTGGCCTTTGGAGCAGCCCTTGGGTCCATGGGCACGGCCGGAGGACGACTGGCTGAGCAGCCTGGATGAGCTGCTGCATGAGGCCTTGGCGATGGTGCCCAGCTGGCGGCGTTGCGGCGTGCAGGATATCCGCCACTGGTTTTTGCAGCGTCCCGGCGTGTTGATGGCGCGGGATGGGCATTGGCAACTGGATATTGAGGCCGAGGCCTATGATATTTTATTGCGTGATTTTCCATGGCCGATTAAGCAACTGAGTTTGCCCTGGATGGCGCAAAGCATAACGGTGAACTGGGGCTGATCGGGAAAACGATGCGGAGTCGCATGGTGTATACCGTGCCGATGCTGGGGCTGGTTTTTATTTGGCGCGGGTCATAGTTTGGGTTTTTTGCCCACAGGTCCAAACGGGGTATGATGTCAGGCCGTACGTTTATTGCGCTTGCACACTCCGCCGCCCATGTCTCAGCACACTTTCTCCCCGGATGGGAACGCCCATCTCAGCCCCAAGGCCTGGTATCAGGCCGCCAGCGAAAAACCCGGTTTCATTCACGACGCGGCCCAGGCCGCGGCGATCGAGGAGCTGGACCTGCTGTGGCACCAGCTGGTGGAGTTCAAGAACAAGCGCAACCGCTTCCTCGGGCGCAGCCTGCGCAGCCCGGACGTGCCCAAGGGCCTGTATTTTTGGGGCGGGGTGGGGCGCGGCAAGAGCTTTCTGATGGACGCCTTCTACGCCTGCGTGCCTTACCGCCGCAAGCGCCGCATTCATTTCCACAATTTCATGGCCGAGGTGCACCGCGAGCTGCGCGCGCTGGCGGGCAGCAAGGACCCGCTGCTGGCCTATGCCGACAAGATCGCGCGCGACACTCGCCTGCTGTGCTTCGATGAATTCCACGTCAGCGACATCGCCGACGCGATGATGCTGGGCCGACTGCTGTCGGCCTTGTTCGAGCGCGGCGTGGTGTTGGTCACCACTTCCAATTACGCGCCGGATAGTCTCTATCCCAATGGCCTGCAACGGCAGAACTTCCTGCCCACCATCGAGTTGATCAAGCGCGAGCTGAAAGTGCTGAACGTGGACGGCGGCAACGACTACCGGCTGCGCGAGCTGACGCGCGAACCGCTGTTCATGGTGCCCGCTGACGCGGCCAACGAGGAGAAGATGGAGCAGCTGTTCCAGCGCCTGAGCCACGGCGTGGAGCAGAAAAAACGCTCCATTGAGGTGCTGGGCCGCGAGATTCCGGTCAAGCGCCTGGCCGCCGGGGTGATCTGGTTTGATTTCCTGGCCCTGTGCGACGGCCCGCGCGCGCAGACCGATTATCTGGAAATCGCCACCGAATACCATACCGTCTTCGTCAGCGGCATCCCCAGGATCACCGCGCGCGAGGCGTCCATCGCCCGCCGCTTCACCTGGCTGGTGGACGTGTTCTACGACAACCGCGTCAAGCTGGTGGCCTCCGCCGCCGCCGAGCCGGAACAGCTGTACACCGAAGGGGTGCAGGCCGGCGAATTCTTCCGCACCGCCAGCCGGCTGACCGAGATGCAGTCGCGCAGCTATCTGGAACTGCCGCACCAGTCCGTCGGCCAGACTCACGACCAGCCGCCGGCCGGCGTGGTGCTGTAAACGGCCGCGGACGTGGACGCCGACGGCCTGCTGCAAGAAGTGCGCGCCTGTCGGCTGTGCGCGGACAGCCTGCCGCATGGCCCGCGCCCGGTGCTGCAATGGCATCCGGACGCGCGCATCCTGATTGCCGGCCAGGCGCCGGGGCGGCGCGTGCACGCGTCCGGCCTGCCGTTCGACGATCCCAGCGGCGAGCGCTTGCGCGACTGGCTGGGCGTGGACAAGACGGTGTTTTACGATGAGACCCGCATCGCCATCCTGCCGATGGCTTTCTGTTACCCCGGCACCGGGAAGTCCGGCGATCTGCCGCCGCCGCCGCAATGCGCGGCTGCCTGGCGCCAGCCCTTGCTGGCCGGCCTGCCTCATCTGCAATTGACGATTTTGCTGGGCCAGTACGCGCAGCGTTATCACTTGCCGGGCCGTTATCCGCGGCTGACCGAGGCGGTGGAGCGCTGGCGCGAGCACTGGCCGGCCTTGCTGCCCTTGCCGCACCCCAGCCCGCGTAATCAACTGTGGCTGCGCCGCCATCCCTGGTTCGAGGCCGAACTGCTGCCGGCTTTGCGGCAGAGGGTGGCAGAGGTGCTGGAGCGCGGCTGAGAACCTGTTTACGATCTGCTGCGCGCTGTGAAACGTGGCTCGGTGAGTGCAACTTCGAAATGCTCATGTACCACGTGTACATTCCGCTTTCTCAGCCGTTTTCGCCTTGTCTCGCGCTAGCTCGCGAGATCGTAAACACGTTCTAAGCACTATTCACCATCAATGGTTTTCCAAGGAGGCTGCAATGTGGCGACGCTGGATCTGGAATGGCAAGCAATGGTTGTTTGACTGGGGCGTGCGCCAGCAGCGGCGCTGGGCCGGGCTAAAGCCGCGGCGGCGCAGGCTGGAGCAGGGTGAGTTGAGCTGGTTGGAGCGCGCGGCGCCGGCCGGCGCGCCGGTGCTGGTGTTGTTGCATGGCTTTGGCGCGGAAAAGGATCATTGGGCGATGCTGGCGCGTCGCCTGCCCAAGATGTTCCGCCTGATCGCGCCGGATTTGCCCGGCCACGGCGATAGCATGTCCGGTCTGGACATCAGCTACCGGGTGGAGGCGCAGGCGGATCGGCTGCGCGCCTTTCTGGATGTCTGGGGCGTGGAGCATGTCCACTTGATCGGCAATTCCATGGGCGGCGCCATCGCCGCCAACTTCACCGCGCGCTATCCGCGGCAGGTGGCCAGCCTGACCTTGTTGAATGCCGCCGGCGCCGGCGACAGCGCCAGTGAAATGGCGGAGTGGTGGCGGCGCAGCGGCGAGAACCCGCTGCTGGGCATGACTAGCGCGGACGGGGTGCGGGCGATGCTGGACTGGGCGATGTACCAGCCGCCGCCGGTGCCCGGCTTCGCCATCGAGGTGACGGCGGCGCGCAAGGCGGAACGCGTCGAGGTGGAGCGCAAGATTTTCGACGATCTGTTGGACAGCGTGGACCAGCGGCCCTTGCTGGCAAGCATTCAGACGCCGACCTTGATCGTCTGGGGCCGAGAGGACCGCATCCTGCACGTGGAGGACGCGGATTGCTTCGCCGCCGCCATCGCCGGCAGCGAGAAGCGGGTGCTGGAGCGGGTGGGCCATCTGCCGATGATGGAACAGCCGCGCCGGGTGGCGGAGTTGTGGCTGGATTTTGCGCGGCGGCAAGCCGGCGTCTGAGAGTCTGTTTCCAAGCGCCGCGAGCGGCACGACTCCCCCGTCTTGACGCCGCCAGCCCTCAAGCCGCCGGCCTGGCTTGTGTTTGAGCCGTCGTGACGGCGTCCCCTCGCAGCAAGGCCAGGCCACAGGCGATCACCACCACCTGGGTGCCTATCAGGCTGGCGAAGCCCATGGTGAAACCGCCGCCGCTGTCGCCGCTGAGGCTGATCAACCAGCCCATGAGCACGGGCATGAAGCCGGCGCTTAGGCCGCCGACGCCGTTGGTGATGCCAAAGGCGCAGGCCACGTGCTCCGGCTGAGCATAGTGCTGAATGGTGCTGGGGATGGCCGGGCTTTGCAGCCCCCAGCACAGGCCGGCGGCGGTGAGGCAGTAAGCGGCCGTGTAACGGTCCGCGCTGTTGATCGCCAGCAGCACCGCCAGCGCCACGCCCAGGCTGGCCAGGATGAAGATCAGCGGCACGCGGCGGCGCGGAATCAGGTCCAGCAGCAGGCCGCCCAGCAGCACGCCCAGCACCACCGCGTATTGCGGCAGCGATGCCAGCCAGCCCATTTCCCGCAGCGAAAAGCCGCGTGCTTGTTGCAGATACGCCGGCAGCCAGTTGCTGCTGCCCCATAAATAGGCGAGGAAGGCGGCGGTGAGCGCGGTCATGGTCAGGATGTGGCGGGTGTGGAAGGCCCCCCGGAACAGATCGGCCACGGTGGCGAGCGCGGCGCGCGGGGACTCCGGCCGCGGCAAGGCGGCGTAAGAGGCGGGCATGCGCACGAAGGCCAGCACCAGCGGCACGCCCAGCAGCACATTGAGCAGACCCAGCAGGTGGAAGGACGATTCCCAGTCCAGCAGCGCCACGGTGTAGCCGATCAGCGGATAGCCGACGGCCAGCCCGAGGCCGGTGCCCATATTGAACAGGGCGTTGGGCTTGCCGCTTTCCCCGCTGTCGAAGTGGGCCTTGATATAGGAGGAGCCCAGCGCGAACAGCGGCCCTTCGGCGAAGCCGAGCAGCGCGCGCGACGTCAGCAACATGCCGTAGCTGTTGAACCAGGGCGAAACAAAGGTGATCAGCCCCCAAAGGCACAGCCCGTAGATCAGGCTGCGGCGCACGCCGAACAAAGCGGCGCAAAATGGGGTGAACAGGATGGCGGACAGGCCGTAACCGGCCATGAAGGCGGTGGCCAGCAGCCCTTGCGCGCCGCGATCGTGCACGGTGATGCCCAGGTGGCGCAGAAAGTCGTTCTGGGTGATCAGCACCGCGATATTGATCCGGTCGACGTAGGAAATGGCGACCACCAGGAACAGCGTGGCCACGCCCAGCCAGCGTTGATTGCGTGTGTTCATTGCTCTTTCTCCTATTGCGTGGGGCGGTCTTGTCGCCGCTCGAGGCGCGCCGGCGGCGGGCGCAAAGGCTCCCCGCCGGCCCGCTTGGGGCCGGTTGTGGTGAAGGGGGAGACCGTCGCGCCCATCGCGGGCGCGCGTTTAGAGATCCAGGACCAGCTGCCGGCTCTTGCAGCCGGAGACGCAGATCATCATGGTTTTTCCGGCCTGGCGTTCGGCCGGGCTCAGCACCGAGTCGCGGTGCTCCGGCTCGCCGTCCAGCACCCGGGTTTCGCAAGCGCCGCAAATGCCTTCCCGGCAGCTGCAGTCCACCTTGACGCCGTGGGCCAGCAAGGCGTCGAGCAGCGATTGGCCGGCGGCCACATTGAGCTTGCGCCCGCTTTGGGCCAGCACCACTTCGTAGGGCGCGCGTTCGGCGGCGTCGGCCTGCGCGGCGGGCTTGGCGGCGAAGCGTTCGATATGGACATGGGGCAGGGCCAGGTCCGCGCATATTTGCTCAAAGCTGTCCAGCATGAGGCCGGGGCCGCAGCAATAGAAATGGCTGTCGGCGGGGAAGCGCTGCAGAAAACCGGCGAGCTTGGGCGGGCAGCCGGCTTCGGCGTCGATATGCCAGTCTATCGGCTGGCCGCCGCGGGCGATGTCGTCGGCCAGGGCCGCCTGTTCGCGGGTGCGGGCGCAGTAGAGCAGGCTGACCGGCCGGCCCAGTTCGCGCATCCGCGCGTACATGCTGTAGATGGGGGTGATGCCGATGCCGCCGGCGATCAGCACGGTTTGGCCGGCGCTTTCTTCCAGCCGGAAATGATTGCGGGGCGCGGAAGCCGGCAGTTCCGCGCCGACGCGCAGCTGCTGATGGATGTAGAGAGAGCCGCCGCGGCTGGCGCGGTCCAGCTGGACGGCCACCACGTAGGCGCGCGGCGCGCAGCGCGGCGTGACCAGCGAGTAGCTGCGCGCCATGCCGTTGGGCAGGTGCAGATCGATGTGGGCGCCGGCCTCGGCTTGCGGCAGCGGGCCGCCGTCCGGCCGGGCCAGCTCCAGGCTGAGCACGCCGTCGGCTTCGCGACGCATCGCCTCCAGGCGCAGGGTGAGCAGGGTTTGAGTCATGGCGGGATCTCGTTGCGGGCGCGGAGCGGCATGGCCGCTCCGACGCGGGGTTCAGCCTTGAGCGGCGGCCATTTGTTCGGCGGCGAGGCGGCGCAGATAGCGGCGCTGACGCACGATGCCCATATCGTGCTGGTACAGGAACTCCCGGTCCCAGGCGTCCAGCTCCATGTTTTCCAAGGCTACACGGTCTTGTTCCAGCACCTGCCAGTGGCGCGCCTCCAGCCGGTTTTTATACAGAAAGCGCCAGGTGTCGCGCTGCCAGCCGCTGACCTTGCGGCAGCGCCAGAACACCACGGCGCACAGTTCGCGGCTGATCGGGGTGTACATGCCGATGATGGTGAAGTTGCCGCCGGGGCCGCCGGTCTTGGGATAGGGGATTTCCAGCCGGTGCCACATCGCCGTGCCGTCGTCTATGAGTTCGGTCCAGTCGAAGTTGACGTTTTTTTGGCCGGTTTTTTCAAAGACGAAGCCTTGCTCCAGGTCCCGGATGGCGAATTCGGCCTGGCTGGCGCCCTCGGACATGGTGTGGGATTGCTTGTGCAGGAAGGCGCCGTGCATCGGGTCCATCACATTGTCGGCCACGTAGCGGTAGTCGTTGCCCCATTCCACATAGCAGGGAAAGTGGCTCCATTCGTCGGAGTTCAGATACTCCGGCAGCCGCAGCGGAGGCGGCGCGTCCACCTCTTGGCTGGCGTTGTAGATGAAGATCATGCCGGCCTGCTCCTCCACGTGAAAAGCGCGAGCGGCCTTGGCGCCTTCCAGCTTGCAGCCGGGGCTGCCCGGCACCCGGGTGACGGTGCCGCGGCAGTCCACCTCCACGCCGTGATAGGCGCAGCCCAGGCGGTCTCCCAGCACAAAGCCCATGGACAGCGGCGCGCCGCGGTGCGGGCAGTGGTCTTCCAGGCAGTGGACCTTGCCGTTGGCCGGCTCGCGCCACAGCGCCAGCTTGTATCCGAGGCGGCGCAGGCTGACGGCGCGGTCGCCGACGAAGCGGGACGGACAGACCATGTGCCAGCGGTCTTTGAGGCCCTTGGCCAGATAGGCGTCGATTTGTTCCATGCTGAAATCGCTCATGATGTTCTCCTCTATGGGTTTATTGAGCCAGGCGCGCCATTTCGGCGCGGAACAGCGCTTCGTTCCAGCTGCCGCCGTTGGGGGCGAACGGGCCAAACTGGTTCAGGTGGGCCACCAGGCCGTCCAGATCGTGAATTTCCTGCGCGTAAGCCCGTTCGATGGCGTCGCCCAGCAAGTCTTCATAGGGGGTGGGTTCGGCGCGGCGGGCCTGGTGCGGTTCCAGTGCGCGGGGCGGGATGACTCGGCTCATGGTGTGCTCCTTTATCAAGAGGGATTAGCGATCGGTTTCGCCGGTTTTGTCGGTGAGAAAGCCTGGGCGCGGCGCGGCGGCGCTTTTGGGGCGGCGGGTATGGCCGTCCAGGCCGCCGGCCACCGCCCATTCGGCGAAGCGTTCCGGGCCCGGTTCGAAGTCGCGCGGCTGCCAGGCCTCGCTTAGCTCGTCTTCGTCGCTGTAGTACTCGACCAGGCCGCCGGCCGGGTTTTCGAAATACCAGAAGTAGGCGGAGGAGATGGGGTGGCGGCCGGGGCCCAGTTCGGTTTTCCAGCCGCAACGGTCCATGGCCAGGCCGCCGCCTATCACTTCGTGGATGTCGCGCACGGCGAAGGCCACGTGATTGAGGCCTTTCTTGCCGCTGGGCAATTGCAGCAGGAAGAGGTCGTGGTGGCCGCCGCGCGGCGCGCAACGCAGGAAGCTGCCGCGCTGCGGGTATTGATCCGACAGGGCGAAGCCCAAGCGGTCGCAATAGAAGCGGACCATGGCTTCGCGTTGGTCGACGAACAGCACCACATGGCCCACTTCTATCGGCTGGGCGTTTTCGTAGACCGGCCCGCGCTGGTCCACGCGCGGCCGATCGCTCCAAGTGTTGAAGCGGGCGCAGTCCAGCTCCAGCGGCCGTTTGCGGCTCACTTGCAGCGCAATGCTCAAACCGCAGGGGTCTTGGCAGTACAAACGCTCGGCTTCACGCCGGTAGCCGGGCAGATTGCGAACCCGAGCGGCGTATTGGTCGAGGTCGCCGTCGTTCTCCACGCCCCACACCACTTCCACCAGCGTGGGGCCGTCCTCCAGGCCCTCGGGCAGACCTGGTCGGTCCGGATGGGCGATGCGCACCACGCCGTCGTTGAGGCTGCGGAATTCCAGCTCCAGCTCGGTCTCGTGGGCCAAGTGCAGTCCCCAATCCAGGAAAAAGCGTTTACAGGTGGCCAGGTTGGCCGCGCGATAGGTCACTTCGTCTATGCCTACTACCGCCATGAGTGAGTCCTCCTCTATCTGAAAAACTTTTTTGCCACGGAAAACTTCAATACTTCTTGAGCCGCGAAACTCGCGAAACGACACCAACGTTTTGTATTGGCCCGCGGCTAAAAACTTCTTTAGCGCGCCCAGGGCAGCGGTTCCGGGTTCAGCCCCCAGTAGAGGCCTTTCTGTTCCATGTATTGCAAGATGCCCTGTCGGCCTTTTTCACGGCCCAGGCCGCTGTCGCGCCAGCCGCCGAAGGGGGTGGCCGCAGAGAACTGTTTGTAGGTGTTGATCCAGACGGTGCCGGCCTGTACCGCGCGAGCCACGTGCCAGGCGCGCTGCGCGTCGCGGGTCCAAACACCGGCCGCCAGCGCGTAGACGCTGTCGTTGGCCTGGGCGATCAAGTCGGCTTCGTTGTCGAAGGGCAGCGCCGCCAGTACCGGGCCGAACACCTCGTCCCGGCACAGCCGCGCCTGGTTGTCCAAACCCTCTAGGATGGTGGGCGGGTAGTAGTGGCCGCGATCGAACAGGCCGCCGCGCGGGCGGGTGCCGCCGCAGAGCAGGCGGCCGCCGTCTTCCAGCGCGCGCGCCACGTGGGTTTCCACTTGGTCGCGGTGGGCGGCGCTGATCAGTGGCCCCATTTGGGTGACGGGGTCGGCCGGGTCGCCCAGGCGCAGTTGCTTGGCGCCGGCGAGCAGCCGCTCCATGAACTCGGCGTACAAGGGACGGGCGATGAAGAGGCGGGAGCCGGCGATGCAGGATTCGCCGGAGGAACTGAAGATGCCGTAGAGCACGCCGGCGACGGCATGATCGAGATCGGCGTCCTCAAACACCATGGTGGGGGATTTTCCGCCCAGCTCCAGCGAGACCGGCATCAGCTTTTCCGCCGCCAGCGCGGCGATATGGCGGCCGGTGGCGGTGCCGCCGGTGAAGGCCACGCGGCGCACCAGCGGGTGGCGCACGATGGCGTCGCCGATCAGCGAACCCTTGCCGGGCAATACGCTGAGCAGGCCCTTGGGCAGGCCGGCTTGTTCGCAGAGCCGCGCCAGTTCCAGCGCCAGCAGCGGCGTGAGCTCCGCGGGCTTCAGTACTACCGCGTTGCCGGCGGCCAGCGCCGGCGCCAGTTTTTGCGCTTCGCTGGCGATGGGGGAATTCCAGGGCGTGATGGCGGCCACCACGCCCATGGGCTCATGCAGGCTCAGGCTGAGGTAATCGCCGCGCGAGGGCGTGACGCTGTCTTCCAGCGTTTCACAGGCGGCGGCGAAAAACTGAAAGGTGGCGGCGGCGCTGGCCACCAGCGCGCGGGTTTCCTGGATAGGTTTGCCGTTGTCCTGCCGTTGGCGCTGGGCCAGTTCTTCGGCGCGGGCGCGGATGCCTTCGGCCACGCGGTAGAGCACCCGCGCGCGCTGGTGCGGCTTCCATTGCGGCCAGCCGCTGGTGTCGAATGCGCGCTGCGCGCCCTGAATGGCGGCCTCCACATCGTCAAGGTTGGCGGCGCGCAAGCTGGCGACGGGCTCGTTGGTGGCCGGGTAGCGGCTGTGGTAGAGCTCGCCGCCGCCCAGACGCCAGTCGCCGGCGATGCAGATGGGCAGTGGAGCAGGTAAGGAGGTCATGTGGATTCCTAAATGGCGATGGCCTGGGCATGGTTGAGCAGAGCTCGCGCCACGCTGTAGACGGTGAGGGCCGAGGTTTTGGGGTTGCTGGCCAAAGGGCGGCCTTGCAGGCTGAGGCTGAGTTCTCCAAAGCCGCCGCGGGCGTCGATGCGGTGCAGGTTGCCGCTGATGGCCGGGTCGGCGTAGAGCTGGACTTGCACCCGGTCCAGGCCCAGGCTGGCCAGCGCCACGGTGGCGGCGACATTGGCGTTTTTGGGGAAACGCCGCGCGGCTTCCCGCGCCGATCCGGAGAAAATCAACTGCGCTTGTTGCAGCGCGGACAGGTCCCAATCCTGTTCGGCCGCTGTGCCTTGCCAGGCGCGCGGCGGTTTGCGGCCGGTGTAGCGCACATGCTCCAGACCGCCTAGGCGGGCGGCGGCCAGCGCGTCGATGGCGCCGACGGCGCCGGACAGCAGCCGCGCTTGCGCGCCGCCGCGCCGCGCCGCGGCCTCCACCCGCTCCAGCATGACGGTGTCCGTCAGCGCGCCGGCGGAGACGATCAGACAGTCGATGCCGCGTTCCAGCGCCGGCAGCACGTGCTGTTCAATGGCGGCGTGGCCGGCGCATTCCACTAGCAGGTCCGGCGCGGGCGCGTCCGGGGCCAGCGCGCGCAGGGACCGCGCTTGCGGGGCGAGCCGGGCCAGGGCGTCGCGGACGCGGGGGGCATCCGGCGCATGCGTCAGCACCTGGCCGACGCGCAGCGCCGGGTCCGCGGCGATCAGTTCCAGCACGCCGGCGCCGATGGCGCCGCAGCCTACCAGGGCGATGTCCAGCATGGGCTTGGGGCGGGCCATGGCTTTATTCCTGTTTATTGGTGGGCGGGCCGGCGAAGACGCTTTTGAAGCGGCCGATCGACAGCATGTCTATTTCCAGCAAGAAGGGGCCGCGCTGTTCCAGGGCGGCGGTCAGCGCCGTGTCCAGGTCTTCCAGCCGGCTGACCTTGCGGTGCTGCAGCCGCAGCGAGGCGCATAGCTGGGCGTAGTCCGGGGTGTGCAGATCGACATAGCACCGGCGGCCGCCGTATTGGGCGTCCTGGATATTCTTGATCACGCCGTAGCCTTGGTCGTTCATCAGGATCATCACCAGATCCGCTTGCTCCTGCGCGGCGGTGGCCAGCTCCCCTAGGTTGAGGATGAAGCCGCCGTCGCCGGCCAGGCCCAGGGTCTTGCGGCCGCTGCCGTGAGCGGCCGCGCCAATGGCGGCGCCTATGCTCATCGCCAGGCCCTGGCCGATGCCGCCGCCCAGCGCGTGGACGCCAGCGGTGGGGGTGAACAGCCGCAGTTGGCGGTTGCCCCAGGTGCTGTTGGACACGGTGACATCGCGCACCCAGTTGAAGTCGCGGCCGATGCGGGCTTGCAGCGTGTCCACCAGCTGGCGGTAAGGGCCTAAGCCGTCCAGCAGGGTTTCGGCGGCGCTTTGGCGCGCGCGCCAGAGGTCGGCGGGCAGCGCGGGGTCGACGCGCATGCGGCCTTCCAGCCGGTTAGCCAGGCCGTCCAGCGTCAGCGCGGCGTCGCCGCAGACAAAGCTGTCGCTGGCGTAACCGCGGCCTTCCGCCTCGGGGTCTGCGTCGACGCGGTACAGCGGGCGTGGAAGCTTGAGTTCGTATTTCAGGGTTTCGTTGCCGCGCAGGCGGGAGCCGACCACCAGCATGGCGTCGCAGCTTTGATAGAAGGCTTCCACCGGCGCCTGCAGATTGTAGGCGCCCAGGCTGCGTTCATCGTCTTCCGGCACGATGCCGCGCCCCTGCGTGCTGCTGACGACGCCAAAGCCCAGCCTTAGCAGCCGCCGCACCGCGTCGCCGGCGCCGCGCGCGCCGCCGCCCAGCCACAGTAGGGGCCGTCGCGCCGCGGCCAGCCGGTTCGCCAGCGCGTCGAGAGCGGCTTCTGACGGCACCGCCGCGATGAGCGGCAGCGGCGCGAGATCGGCCGGCAAGGGAATGCGCCGGGCCTGGATGTCGATGGGAATCTCAATGCTGACCGGGCCGGCGGGCGCGCTCAAGGCGGCGCGCACCGCTTGCTTGAACACGCCGACCGCGGTTTCTGCGCTGCGCACGCGAAAAGCGGTTTTGGAGATCGCCCGCAACATGCTTAGCTGGTCAGGCGCTTCGTGGATGTAGGCCAGGTCTTGATCCAGGTAAGGGGTTTCGATCTGGCCGGTAATGTGGAGTAGCGGGGTGCCGGCGGTGAGCGCCTCGACCATCGCGCCGGCGGCGTTGCCGGTGCTGGTCAGGCAAACGCCCAGCCCTCCGGTGGTGCGGGCGCAGGCGTCGGCCATATTGGCGGCGCCGGCTTCGCCGCGTGCCGGCACAAAGCGGATGCGGCCGCGCTGGTTCAGCGCGTCGAGGATGGGCATGTTATGGATGGAGATCACCCCGAAGGCGGCTTTGACGCCGCAGTTTTCGAGAAAGATCGCCAGCGCTTCGCCAACGGTGACGGTGTGTTTATCTGGCATGACGCGACAGGCCTCCGGAGATGTCGAGATGGCTTCCCGTGGTGTAGGAAGAGAGCGGGGATGCGAGGAAGAACACGGCTTGAGCGGCTTCTTGCGGCCGGCCCAGCCGGCCTAGCGGGATTTGTTTGCGCGCGGCGAGCGCGGCGCTCCATTGGTCCCAGTCCTGCGCCGGATCGTCGCGTTCGGCGAAGCGCCGCCGCCACTGTCCAGAATCGACCAGGCCGATCAGGATGCCGTTGACGCGTACGCCGCGCGGGGCGAATTCAGTGGCCAGCGAGCGCACCAGGTTGAGTACGCCGGCGCGAGCGGCGGAGGTGGCCACCATGTGGGGTTCCGGCTGTAGGGCCAGCAGCGAGTTGACGCAGACGACGGCGGCGGGCGCGCGGCGCTCCAATTGAGGCAGGAAGCTGCGGGTAGGATGGATCACGGACAGGAATTTCAGCCGAAGTTCTTCCAGCCAGGCCTCGTCGCTGGTGTCTGCGAAGGTGGATACCCTGCCTTGACCGGCGTTGTTGACCAGGATGGAGGCCGGGCCCAGCCGGGCTTCCGTCTCCGCGGCGAAGGCGGCTATCGCGTCGCGATCGAGCACGTCGCAGGCGCGGGCCAGCAGCCGGGCGGCGGGGAAGCGTTGCCGCAACAGCGCTTCGGCCTGAGCCAGCCGTTCCGCGCTGCGGCCGCAGAAGGCCACCGCGGCGCCGGCGGCGAGGAATTGTTCGACACAGGCGAGGCCGATGCCGGAGGAGCCGCCGGTGACGACGGCGACGGACTGATCAAGATCGCAAAAGCTCATCGGAGGCTCCATTCACAGGTGGATGACTTTGCCCATGCCGCCGCCGGCGTGGCCCAGCGCGCGGGACAGCTCGGCGGCGGCGGCGCGGATGTGGCCGGCCAGCGTATCGGCTTGGCCGGGCTCCAGCCTGGGCATGGGGAGGGTGGCGCCGATGGCGGCGATGATGGCGCCGCCGTGGTTGCGCACCGGGGCCGCCACGGTGGAGATATTGGTTTCGAAGAAGCCTTCGCCCACCAGGCAGGGGGGCTCCCGGTCTTGCTGCAGCAGGTGGAACAGCTCCAGCGTGTTGCGCGGGGTCTGGCTGGAGTGGATGTCCAGATGCTCTTCCGGATACAGCTCGCGTAGTTTCTCCAGCGGCAGTTCCGACAGCAGGATGCGGCCAAACACGGTGGCGTGAGCGGGCAGGCGGGCGCCGATATTGATGTTGGAGGCGATCCAGGACGGCGGGTTGACCTTGGCGACGTAGACGATGGAGCGTCCGTCGCGCACCACCAGGCTGCAGGCGTGGCCGATCCGGTCACGCAGCCGCCCCAGCACCGGCAGACCTAGTTCGGTCAGCTCCAGCGAGGACAGGTATTCGAAGCCCAGGCGCAGCACGGCGATGCCCAGCCGGTAGTCGCGGCCGCCTTCGGCGCGTTCAATGAAGCCCAGTTGTTCCAGCGTGGCCAGCATGCGGAACACGGTGGAGCGCGGCAGCGCCAGCCGGCGGGCCAGTTCCGGCGCGCTCAGCGTGGGTTCGCTGCGGCTGAACTCGCCCAATAGGCGCAGGCCGCGTTCCAGGGCCGGCACGGTGTAGCGGGCCGGGTCGTCGTTATGGTTCGAGTCATCCATGGCGGTTTCCTTTGCTCTTAGAGAGGGACGGGGGCGATGACGGCGAGCAGCCGCGCCGCCAGCTCGGCCGGCGCTTCGATATGGCAGGCGTGGCCGCAATTGGGCAGCGGTTCGAACGGCGCGTCGAAGACGGCGGCGACGGCGCGGCAGTCCGCGGGCGGGGTGGCCAGGTCGTGTTCGCCGCACCAGACCGCCACCGGCAGCGGGGAGGGCGCGTAGCGGGCGATGTCGTCGCCAGTCAGCAGTTCGACGGCTTGGCCGTAGCCGTCCTCATCAAGCTGGGCCATATTCCAGCGTACCCAGGCGCGCGCGGTCGCGTCGGCGGCGGCGGAGAGCAGGCGGGCGGGCGCTTGCGCAGCCACTTGGACAATGCCTTGGGTGTGCAGCGCGCGCAGCCGGTCTTTGCGGATCCGCATGCCGTCGGCGCGTCGGTCAATGGCGCCGTAGCCGCGGGCGGGGGAGACCAGCAACAGCCGCTCCAGCCGCTGCGGATAGCCGTGGGCGTGGGCGGCGGCCATCAGGCCGCCCAAGGAGTGGCCAACCAGCGCGCAGCGGGTGACGCCGGCGGCTTTAAGAAAGCTTTCCAGCGCCAGCGCGTAATCGCCGGCTCTGGGGCGGGCCTGCTGCAACGGGGTGGAGTCGCCGTAGCCGGGCGCATCCCAAGCCAGTACGCGAGCATGCGGCGCCAGCGCGTCGGCGACGTCAAGCCAGCTGGCTGAGGTGGAGCCGATGCCGTGCAGCAGTACGATGGTTGGCTCGCCGGCGCCGCATTCGCGGTAGGCGAAGACGCGGCCGGCCGCGTTCAGGCGGCGTTCCGGAAAGCTTTGGCGCAAGCGCCGACGCAGGCCGAGCAGAACAGCCTCATCGGCCGCCGCGGGTAGATCCAGTGCGGTCATGGGGTGTCCCTTCAGTGCATGACGAAGCCGCCGTTCACCGCCAGCAATTGGCCGGTGACGAAGCGGGAAAGATCGGACAAACAGAACAGCACCGCGCCGCAGACGTCGTCCGGGGTTTGCGGGCGTTCCAACGCGCGCTGCTCCACATATTGACGATGGCGCGCGGCGGAAACCTGAGCGGTGGCTTCGCCCAGGGTCAGGCCGGGCGCGACGGCGTTGACGGTGATGCCGGCCGCGCCCAGTTCGCGCGCCAGGCTGCGGCTCATGGCGATGACCGCGCCCTTGCTGGCGGCGTAGGCCAGCAGCCGCGGCGCGCCCCATAGCGCGGTGTCGGAGGCGAGGTTCACCACGGCGCCGCGGCCGGAGGCGCCCAGCGCCTGAGCGCAGGCCATGGTCGTCAGCCAGACGCCGCGCACGTTGACCGCCATCACCCGGTCCCAGCACTCAATATCCAGTTCGGCGGCGGCAATGCCGCCGGAATCGGTGACCGCGCCGTTGTTGACCAGGCCGTCCAGCCCGCCCAGCAAGCGGACGGCTTCATCTACGCCGCCGCGGATGGAGGCCGGATCGGCCAGATCCAGAGGCAGCGCCCAGGCGGTATGGCCGGCGGCGCGCAGCTGTTCCGCCTCGGCCTGCGCCAGTTCGTGGCGCAGGTCGGCAATCACCACCGCCGCGCCTTCTCGGGCTGCGCTTTGGGCGAAGGCGAGCCCGAGTCCGCGTGCGCCGCCGGTGATCAGAACGCGTCTGTCTTTGAGGTTGTCCGGCATGAAATCTCCTTGAAAGGGTTGGCGTGGGCGCAAGGCCGTTTGCGGATTAGAAATGCCACTCCAGATTCAGGGTGGGCGTATTGGTGTCCAGGCCCGGCCCGCCGGCGTTGCCGTAGGTATTGCGGCGCAGCTCGTAACCCAGACCCAGCCAAAGCGCGTTCTTGGTCTTGAAGGCCAGCAGGCCGATATCGGCCATCAGCGAGGGGCGGATCAGGTATTCGGCGGCGGTGTCCCGGTTCTGGTAATCCTTGCCTTTTTTGGCGTTGTAAAAGGCGTAGCCCTGGAATTTCAGCGGCAGCCCGGCCCATTGGAAAGGCAGGCCCCAGGCCAGTTCCAGGCGCGGAAAGGGATCGAAGGCGACGCTATTGCTATTGCCCGCCTGGCGGCAGGGGGTCAGACCGCATTCGCCCCATTCCCGCGCGTAGAGCAGGGCTAGATTGAGGTAGCCGGGCACGTCGAACTGCGCGGTGGGGCCGATGACCAGCATGCGTTTGGCCGGGGAAAAGGTGGAATTCTTGGTTTCCACGTCGAAGCCGGCTTGCAGCGAGAAGTCGCGGATCGGGCCGAAGTTGGCGGTGCTGCCGCTGAGTTTTTTCCATTGCAGCTGATGGCGGTAGGCGAGATAGAACTCCGTGGCACCGTTGTCCGGGCCGGAGCTGGACGGGTCGGCGCCGTTGGAGCGCAGGTAATCCAGCACGAAGAAATTGCTGCCTAAGCGATAGGCGGAACTGTGGTTGAGGGTGAGGATCTGTTTGCGGATGTCCCGGTTGTTGCCGGGTTCCTGATAGGCGTTGCCGAAGCGGTAGCCGATAAAGGTGTCGGACCAGTCCGCGGCGTAGGCGGACGCGGACAGGGCCAGGCAGAGCGCGGCCAGCGTCCGGGGGCGTCGGGCGCGGGACGGTCGAGTACGGGGCAAGTGGATAGGGGGCATTGCTGTTTCTCCTCATAAACCTGGTCGTCATTGAATGCGCCGGCTTTTATTTTTGTTCCACCTATAAAACAAGGATTTATTTGTGGAACATGATCGACTTTATGAGGTGAAAACCGAGCAAAATATTAGGGTTTTCCCTAATATTTGGCCTGGGTTCGGCTTGCCTAGGCTATAGAAGATTTCATCAATGAAATCATGTTTCATAGACGGAACAAATGGGGCGCCCAGCGCCGCTCCCAGCGTTCCGGTTTCGACATTCCAGCCTGCGAGCAGGCTGCCCGCCGTTGAAAGACCTCCATGAACAATGATCGTTTGAATGAATTGGTGCGGGAGGCTCTGCCTTCCTTGGCCAGGCCGGCCGACAAGAGCTTTGCCGAGTGGATGGCGTCGCGTTGCGTGTTGCGTTCCACTCGCCGTTACGACTGGGACGCCTTGAAGTTTCAGGCGGATTTCAAGCCGGAGTACGGCCGCGCGCAGATGCGCTATGTCGGCACCGGCGCCACCGGGGTGGCCGCCGACGGCAATACCGTGCCGGCGGTGCACTTCACTTTTTCCACGATGAAGATTCCGCCTGGCCATATCGGCCCCTTGCATCTGCACACCGACGCGGAGGAGATCTTCTTTGTGTTGCAAGGCACGGTGAAGCTGTTTTGCGAATCTTTGGAAGGGGAGCGGTGGGAGGCGGTCGTCGGCCCGCGGGATCTGATCTCGATTCCGCCGGGGATCTACCGCGGCGAAGAGAATGTGGGCGACGACGACGCCTTGCTCTGCGTGATGGTGGGTTCGCCGCGGCCAGCGACGCCCACTTATCGGCCGGACGACCCCTTATCCAGGATCAAGCGCTGATGGCCTGTTGAATTAGACGCGGTCAAAACAAAAGCCGCCCGGCGCATCGGCGCCGGGCGGCTTTGGGCACTGCGAAGCAAGAGGACGCTTAGGCGCGCTTCTTGAATTCGTTGGTGCGGGTGTCGATTTCGATCTTTTCGCCGGTGTTGACGAAGGCCGGAACCTGAACTTCGAAGGTGGTGCCCACCAGGCGAGCCGGCTTCAGCACTTTCCCGGAGGTGTCGCCGCGTACGGCCGGTTCGGTGTATTCCACTTCGCGGATCACGGTAGTCGGCAGTTCAACCGAGATGGCCTTGCCGTCGTAGAAGGTCACTTGGCACACTTCTTCCATGCCGTCGACGATGAAGTTCAGCGTGTCGCCCAGGTTGTCGGCTTCCACTTCGTACTGATTGAATTCGGTGTCCATGAACACGTACATCGGATCGGCGAAGTAGGAGTAGGTGCAGTCCTTGCGGTCCAGCACGATGACGTCGAACTTGTCGTCTGCGCGGTATACGGCTTCGCTGCCGGCGCCGGTCAACAGGTTCTTCATCTTCATTTTCACAACGGAGGCGTTGCGGCCGGATTTGCTGAATTCAGCCTTCTGCACGACCATCGGGTCGCTGCCTACCATGAATACGTTGCCGGCGCGGAGTTCTTGTGCGGTTTTCATTACTAAAAGTCCCAAACTCTTGATTGAAGTCGGAAAAAAGGTTTCCGAAAAACGGCGTATTTTAGCCGATTTCCCGGACAAAGTGCAGCAGTCTGTCGCCTAGATCGCCGTCCGCCAGCAATTTTTCCGGCCAAACGGCGGCGTGCTCGCGCCAGGCGGGCAGCCAGGCGGCCAATTCCGTCCAGGCGGCGGCCATGTCGGCGCCGTGGTTCCAGGCATGGCTGGCGGCTGTGAGTGCTTGCGCCGCTCCGACGGGCAGCGCCGCGCCGTACTGTGACAAAAAGGCATCAAGCTTGGCCAGATGGGCGGCGTCGTCCTGCGGGTAGATGTGCCAGAGAAACGGCCGGCCCGCCCATTGCGCGCGCACGAAGCTGTCTTCGCCGCGCACCAGATTGAGGTCGCAGGACCACAGCAGCAAGTCGTAGCTGTCCTGGTCTGTCATCGGCAATACCTTGACCGTCAACTGGCCCTGGCGCGCCAGCATGCCGGCGCGCAATGGGTAGCCGAAGACGCGGGCCGCGTCCGGCAGCGCCTTGCCTTCCGGCAGCAGGCAGGTCACCGGGCGTTCGCCCAATGCCCAGGCGGCCAGCAGGCTGGTGACGGCCGGGTTTTCATAGGCGAACAGGCTGATGCGCCACTCGTCCGCGGCCGGTTCCGGCAGCTCCAGCAGTTGCCAGTAGGCGCGGCGCGCCAGCGCGTCGTCCTGCCATTGGCGGCGGACGTCGAGCAGGCCCTGTTCGCAGATCAGGCCGCCGGTGTCGGCCTCGAAGCCGGGGAAGAAGAAATGCTTGGTCAGCGGCAGCTGCGGATGCGGCGAGGGCTGGCGGTGGCAGCCACGGGTCCAGTCTTCCGCCGACAGGTATTCCAGATTGATCCACACCGGCTTGATCGCCTTGGCGGCCATCGCTTGCTCGAAGAGCTCCGGCAACCGGCAGCCGAAGGCCTCGATCACCACGTCGGCGGGCACGGTGCCCGCGGGCGGGCCGTCCGCCGGCCAGTGGCGGATGTCGATGTCGGCCAGCCGCTGGACCGGCAAAGCCGGGTCCAGGTCGGGCGCGATGCGGGCGAAGCTGGCCAGGTCGTCCACCCACAGCCGCACTTCCAGGCCGAAGTCGTGGGCCAGCCGGCGCGCCAGCCGCCAGGCGACGCCGATGTCGCCGTAGTTGTCGACCACGGCGCAGAAGATATCCCAGTGTTTGCGTTCCATTGGCGGTGCCGCGCGTGAAAATGGCGGCAGCTTAGCACGCCGCCGCGTGTTCATGAAAAACCCCGCACCGGAGCGCGGGGTGACATAAAGATTAAGACGCCGCGCACAAAGGCCTGAGTTCGTAGCGTGGGCAAGTCCTTTGGGCTTGTCCACGCTACAACTAGATCAAAACGCGGTGATTGCTTTTAGAACCGGTGTACGATCTCGCGAGACAAGGCGAGAACCGCTGAGAAAGCGGAATGTACGCGTGGTACATGAGCATTTCGAAGCGGTTTTCAACGCCGTATCGCCGACGCGCAGCAGATCGTAAACAGGTTCTTAGAAAATGGACATCCACAGGCCGGCGGTGGTCGCCGTCATGAAACCCGCCATCACGGCGGCGGCCAGCGCGCGCATGCCGATCTGGGCCAATTCCTTCTGCCGCGACGGCGCCAGCGCGCCGATGCCGGCGACGCAGATGCCCACCGAGCTGAAGTTGGAGAAGCTGGACAGCGCGAAGGTGGAGATCAGGATGGCCTGCGGCGACAGGGTGCCGGCGGCCTTCATCTTGGCCAGGTCCAGGTAAGAAATGAACTCGTTGACCACGATTTTCTGGCCCAGCAGGCTGCCCACTTCCAGGGTTTCGTGCCAACTCACGCCCATCATGAAGGCGAACACGCGGAAGGCCTGGCCAAACAGGTATTGCAGCGTCAGGCCGTCGAACACGCCGTTAGTGGAGGCTTTGATCATCTCGTTGACGCCCAGCGCCGCGCCGATGCCGTCCTTCACCACGAAGTTGGCCAGCGCGATCATGGAGACGATGGCCAGGATGATGGTGGCCACCGCGGCGGCCATCTTCATGCCGGACATCGCGCCGTTGACGATGGCGTTGATGAAGCTGCCCTGATCGTCGTCCTGGCTGTAGTCCAGTTTGTCGCTGGAGGTGTGGCCGCGATCGGTTTCCGGGTAGATGATCTTGGCGAACACCACGGCTGCCGGCGCGTTCATGAAGGAGGCCATCAGCAGATAAGTGGCGAATTTAGCCTGTTCCGCCGGGTCGCTGCCGCCGAGGAAGGCGACATAGGCGGCCAGCACGCCGCCGGCCAGCGTGGACATGCCGGCAATCATCACGCAGGCCAGCTCGGAGCGGGTCATGTGCTTGATATAGGGGCGGATCAGCAGCGGGGCCTCGGTCTGGCCGAGAAAGATGTTGCCGGCCACGGTCAGGCTTTCCGGACCGGATAGCTTCATGCTGCGTTTCATCACCCAGGCCATGCCGGCCACCACGCGCTGCAAGATGCCCAAATGGTAGAGCAGGGCGCTGAAGGCGGAGAAGAAAATGATCACGGGCAAGACCATGAAGGCGAACAAGAAGCCCATGCTGCCGTTGGGTTTGGCCAGGTCGCCGAACACGAAGGCGGCGCCTTCGCCGGAGAAGGTCAGTACTTTGGCGAAGCCGGAGCCGAAGGCTTCGAACACCGCGCGAGCGGCCGGTACGTAGTTGATGACCAAGAACAGCGTGCTTTGCATGATCAGGCCGATCAGCACGATGCGCCAGTTGATGGCTTTGCGATTGGTGGACAGCGCATAGGCGGTGCCCAGCAGGAACAACATGCCGACGAGAGCTTGTAAGGTATTCACGAACAACCCTGAGATGAAGGTGCGGAAGCTGACCGGCTGGCGCATGGCGCCGGGCCAGGCGGATCCAACGATTATTAGATGATGATTAGCTAATATTGCTCAAGGTGCGCGATTTTACAGCAAAAATCGGAGAACGAAAGCGATTGCAGCGCTTTGTCCTTGATTTTATTCAGTTTGGGTGGGATTTGGGCTTGTGCCGGGACAGATGGGCGCGTAGTCAGGGCTTGGAGAAGCCCCGGCGCAAGGACGCGCCGGGAGCGGTTTGGGCGTGTGGTGGCTCTTAGTCGCCGGGAGGCACGTTGCCGTCGTCCTTGGGCTTGTCGTCATCCATCAGAATGCGGTGAGCCGGGCCTTCCATATCGTCGAACTGACCGTTGCGGGTGGCCCACCAGAAAATGCCGCCGATGACGAAGGCCAGCACGAGGCTGAGCGGGATGAGCAGGTACAGGCTTTCCATCAGGATTTCCGTTTGACCAGTCGGAGGGCGTTGCCGACTACGATGAGAGAGCTGGACGCCATGCCCAGGCTGGCGATCCACGGCGTAACGTGGCCGGCGATGGCCAAGGGCAGCGCCACGATATTGTAAGCGGCGGCCCACCACAAGTTTTGACGTATCACAGACAAGGTCTTGCGAGACAGTTCGAAAGCGTTGGCGATCAGTCCCAGCCGGTCGCCTATCAGCACCATGTCGCCGCTGGCGCGCGCCACGTCGGTGCCGCCGCCCATGGCGATGGACACGTCGGCCTTGGCCAGCACCGGCGCGTCGTTGATGCCGTCGCCCACCATCAGCACGCGCTTGCCAGCGGCTTGCAGGCGGCCGACGTAGGCCAGCTTGTCCTCCGGCGTGGCGCGGGCGATGTGGGCGTCGATGTCCAGCTGGCGCGCCAAGTTGGAGGCAGGGCCGACGCCGTCGCCGCTGAGCAGATGCACGCGCAAGCCGCGTTGTTTCAACTGGCGCAGCAGCGGCGCGGCGTCGGCGCGGACTGCGTCGCCGATGGCGAACAAGGCCACCAGTTCGCTCTCGTCCGCCAGCGCGATCAGGGTTTTATCGCCGTGCCAGTCGGCGGAGGGAAGAGGGCAGTCGCCCAGTTGCGCGGCGATGAATTCCGGCGAGCCTATGCGCCAGTCGCGGCCGTTCAGCCGGCCGGTCACGCCGCGGCCAGGATGGTTGCGCAGCGCTTCCGTCGCCTGGTGAGGGCCGTCGCCGGCGGCGGCGAGCAAGGCGCGCGCCACCGGATGCTCCGAGCCCTGTTCCAGCGCGGCTGCCGTGGCCAGCGCCGCGGCCGCGTCGCGGCCGGGCGCGGTCCAACTGTCCAGCAGCCGCATGTCGCCATGAGTCAGGGTGCCGGTCTTGTCGAAGACCACGTCGCTGATCTTGGGCAGGGTTTCCAGCGCGTGGCCGCGGGTGGTTAGCACCCCCAGCGCCGCCAGGTGGCCGGAGGCGGCGGTCAAGGCCGCCGGGGTGGCCAGCGACAGCGCGCAGGGACAGGAAATCACCAGCACCGCCACCATGATCCACAGCGCGCGGTCCGGCTCGATATAGTGCCAGCCGATATAAGTGCCGGCGGCGGCCAGCAGCAGCAGCGCGACGAACCCGCTGGCGAAGCGGTCGGCGATCACCGCCAGCCGCGGCTTTTCCGCCAGCGCCTGGTCCAGCAGCCGCACGATGCCGGCCAGCCGGGTGTCCTGGCCTGTCTGTTCCACCCGCACCACCAAGGGACTGGCGGCGTTGACGCTGCCGGCGATCACCGCCGCGCCGGCATCCTTGGTCACCGGGCGGCTTTCGCCGGTCAGCAGCGCTTCATTGCTGGCGCTATGGCCGTCCAGCACCAGGCCGTCGGCGGGAATGGTCTCGCCGGGCTTGATCAGGATCACGTCGCCGGGGCGCAGCTGCGCCACCGTGGTTTCCTCGCTCTCGCGCCTATCCGGCCAGCCGGTCAGGCGATGAGCGAAGGCGGGGATCAGCTTGACCAGGCTTTCCGTGGCCTCGCCGGCCTTGCGCCGGGCGATGCCCTCCAGGTAGCGGCCGCCCAGCAGCAGGAACACGAACATCGACACCGAGTCGAAGTAGACGCCGTGTTCCACCTTGTTGATCAGCGCCCAGAAGCTGGACAGGAAGGCGGTGAGGATGCCGATGGTCACCGGAGTGTCCATGCCCACGCGCCGGGTTTTGAGGTCGCGCCAGGTGGCGCGGTAGAAGGGCACGGCGGAGTAGAGCACCACCGGCAGGGTCAGGATGAAACTGGACCAGTGCAGCAGCCACAGGAAGTCCGGCGTGATCTCGCCGTCCGGCGCCAGGTAGATGGGCACCGCGTACATCATCACCTGCATCATGGACAGGCCGGCCGCCCACAGGCGGTTGATCGCCTGTTTGCGTTCTTTCTGGTTCAGCGCTTCCTGGCGCTCGGCGTCGTAGGGATGGGCGCGGTAGCCGATGGCACTGACCGCTTCCAGGATGGTGGACAATTGGACCCGGCTATTGTCCCAACGCACGCGGGCGCGGTGGTTGCTGTAATTGATGTCGACGCTGACGATGCCGGGCAACTGGCGAATGTGCTGCTCGTTGAGCCAGACGCAGGCGGCGCAGGTGATGCCTTCCAGCATCAGCGAGGCTTCCCTCAGATATTCCGCTTCAAAGCGCACGAAGCTGCGCTGAAGCTCGTCGGAATCATAGAGTTTGATTTGCTCCAGCAACTCGCGCGGCACCGGTTCGGCCTGGCGCGCGCCTTCGGTGCGGTGCTGGTAGTAATCGGACAGACCGGACTGGATGATGGTGACCGCCACCGCTTGGCAGCCGGCGCAACAGGTGGGCTGATCGACTTCACGGTATTTGACCGGGAACTGGACGTCGGGCGGCACCGGCAGGCCGCAGTGGAAGCAGTTTTCACTCATGATGGCCGATTGTAATCAATCCGGCCGTGTTTGGCTCGTGTCGGCGCGTTGGAAAAGGCTGTGTCAGCCCCCATTTGCTGGGGGCGTCCGGTCCGAGCTTGGAGTCGTTTAAGCCGCGCGCAATTGAGGCTCCACGCCGCGCAAGCTCAGTTGCTTCAGGATGCGGTTCAGGATCACGCCGTACATGGGCAGGAAGAACAGCAGGCAGATCAGCAGCTTGAAGCTGTAGTCCACCAGTGCTATCTCCACCCAGTTGGCGGCCATGAACGGGTCGCTGCTCTGGTAGAAAGCGATGAAGAAGAAGGCCAGCGTGTCGCTGATATTGCCGAACAACATGGCCGAGGCCGGAGCGATCCACCAGGTTTTCAGCTGGCGCAGGCGGTTGAACACCTGCACGTCCAGGATTTGGCCTAGCGCGTAGGCGGCGAAGCTGGCGACGGCGATGCGGGCGACGAATACATTGAAGCTGGCCAGCGCGGCGACGCCTTGCCAGGCGCCCTGATAAAACAGGGTGGAAATCAGGTAGGAGATCGCCAGCGCCGGCAGCATCGCCGCGAAAATGATGCGGCGGGCCAGCGGCGCGCCGAATACGCGCACGGTCAGGTCGGTGGCCAGGAAAATAAAGGGAAAGGTGAACGCGCCCCAGGTGGTGTGGAAGCCGAACACGGTGATGGGCAGTTGCACCAGGTAGTTGCTGGACGCGATGATGGCGATGTGGAACAAGGACAGCCACAGCAGCGCGGACAGCCGCTGCTGACGGGTAAAGCTAAACATGATGTCGGCCTTTTTATTGGATTGGGGTGAGGGAACCCAATGCAGATTCGGTTGGCCCTGTCCGGCGAGGCGGATCAGGGCAAGGGCCGAAATAATACTCGCCCTTGCCTAGCTTGGCAAAGGTATTTGGTATTGCGAATCAGTCGCTTGAGCGTGAAAGGAGAGGGTATGTTGGCAGTTGTGCAGTCGGCTCCGGGCGGAGTCGACACCCTGCGGTTGGATGAGATCGCGGCGCCGGTTCGCGGCGCCGGGCAGTTGCTGCTCCGGGTGATGGCGGCGGGCATCAACCGCGCCGATCTGGCGCAACGCGCCGGGCACTATCCGCCGCCGCCGGGCGCTAGCCCGATTCTGGGTTTGGAAGTGGCGGGCGTGGTGGAGGAGGCGGACGCGGATTCGCGCTTTAAGCCCGGCGACGCGGTGTTCGGCCTGATTGGCGGTGGTGGCTATGCCGAATACGCGCTGCTGGACGAGGCACTGGCCATCGCCAAGCCGGACTGGCTGTCCTGGGTGGAGGCGGCCAGCCTGCCCGAGGCCTGGATGACGGCCTGGTTCAATCTGGTGGAAAAAGCGGGCTTGCAGGCCGGCGAGACCGTGCTGGTGCACGCTGGCGCCAGCGGCGTGGGCGCGGCGGCGATCCAACTGGCCGGCTTGTTGGGCGCGCAGGCCTTCGCCAGCGTGGGCAGCGAGGAGAAGGCGGCGTTTTGCCGCGAGCTGGGCGCGGCCCAGGTGTTCAACTACCGGCAGACAGCGGCCTTCGGCGCCGTGGTCAAGGGCTGGGGCGGCGCCGATGTGGTACTGGACCCGGTGGGCGCCAGCTATCTGAACGACAATCTGGCGGCCTTGAAGCCGGATGGGCGGCTGGTCAATATCGGTCTGCTCGGCGGGGCCAGGGCGGAGTTGAACCTGGGCGCGCTGCTGATGAAGCGCATCGCCTTGATCGGTTCCACGCTGCGGCCGCAGCCGCTGGAGGTGAAGGCGCGCTTGGCGCGGGCTTTGGAAACCCGGATCTTGCCGGCGCTCGAGCAGGGCCGCTTGCGTGTGACGCTGGATTCCAGCTACCCCTTGGCTCAGGTGGGCGACGCGCACGCCTATGTCGAGGCCAATCGCAATCTAGGCAAGGTGGTGTTGACCTTGTTTCCGGTGTTGGCGGGCTGAGAGCCTGTTTACGATCTGCTGCCCGTTGTGAGACGCGACATGGCGAGTACCGCTTCGAAATGCTCATGTACCGCATGACCATTCCGCTTTCTCTGTGGTTTTCGCCTTGTCTCGCCTTGGCTCGTGAGATCGTGAACAGACTCTAATAAACAAAAAAGCGCGCCCGAATGGGCGCGCCGCTTTGTATCGGAGGGGGGTTAAGCGTGCATCCGGTTCAACTGGCGCGCGATGATGTCATGGTTCAGCCACAGCACCGGGCCGGCGGGCGCGGCGGCTTCGTGGAACATCAGCGGGCCGGTGGCGTCGATCACCAAGCTGCTCAGATGGTCGGTGATCAGCGCCTTCTTGTCCTGGTGCAGGTCCACGATGGCGTCGGACGTGCCTATCATTACCTCGGCCAGTTCCGGGCTGTTCGGCATCGGCCAGGCTTCGAAGTTGCGGAAGCCGCGCATCACCTCGCCGCTATTGAGTGCGTCAATTTTTTCCAGTACTTCTTCCAGCGTGCGGCCGTCCTGCAGCAGCGCGGCGCAGGCCTGCCATTGGGCGTCGGCCCAGGCGCCGCCGTCTTCGCGTTTCAACGCGCGCAGCAGCGCCAGCAGTGGCAGCTCCACGCCGACAAAGATGTCCGAGGAGTTGGTGCGGATTTCCGGGCAGTTGAACACCGTGGCCTTGACGCCCTGTTCCCAGGCGGCGCGGGCGACGTTTTCCAGCCGCATCTTGGCGTAGCCCTGGGTGTAGTTGGTGTAGGTCTGCCACTGATAATCCCCGTCGATCAGGATCTCGGTGCCGTGGTAGCCGTAGGCGGTGTAGCGCACCTGGCCGCCGGCGGCTTCCAGCCGGCCGCGCAGCGCGGCGCTGCCGTCTATCAGGTGCTGGAAGGTGTTGGCGGTGACTTCGTCGAAGTTTTGCAGGATCAGTTTGCCCAGATCGCTGTCCAGCAGCGCCTGGGTGGACAGAAAACGTTCGCCGCGGCCCTTGTAGACGCGGTTGGCGATGGCCAGGAAGACCTTGGCCTTGGGAATGCCGCCCGCCATGGTGTGGGCGAAGAACACATTGCGGCCGTCGGCGATCATGCCGTCCAGCTGAGCCATCGCCTTGGCGACGCCGTCCTTGAAGCGCTGCACGCCGATCTGGCGGCATTGTTCGATGTGTTCCCAGTCCAGCTTGTCGTCCTGCCAGCTTTTCAGGGTCAGGGTGGCCAGCAGCTCGGTCGGCGTCGGCGAGCCGTCTTGGTCAAAGCCGGCCATCAGCGGCACATTGATCACGCGGCCGCCGAGATTGGCTTCAGCCGCGGCCAGTTCTTCCTCGTTCAGCGGGCGCAGTTGGTTGTTTTCGTCGCGGCGGCCCACGGTCATGCCGATGATGTCCATGCCGGCCTTGCGCGCTTCGTTGATCAGGCCATTGGCGTAGCCGCGGCCGAACAGTTCGCCGAACAGGACGAAAACGTCGCCGGGGCGGAACAGGGTGCTTTGCGGAAGTTGTCTCAGGGCGCTTGTTTGAGCCATATCTTAAATCTTTCTCGATGTGGGCCGGCGCGGCGCGTGATGGCGGGGCCGGTCACTTGAATGCGTTGGAGTGATTGCTCGGATCGGGAGCATTCTACCCGCGATCCGGTTTTAGGTGTTCAGTTGGCCGGCAGCGGCGACAGCGCTTCTATCAGCGCCACTTCCTGCGCATAGCTGAGCGCCTTCATCTTGGCCAAGAGTTTTTCACCGTCCACTTTCCACTGCTGATCCAGTTCTTCCTCGATGATGCGGGCCTCCACCGCCAGCCACACGCCGCGGCAGGCCGCGGCGTCGTCGAAGTGCACGCCTTTCAAGACTTGGGCGATCAGGTGCAGTTCCGGGTCGCTGAACTGGCGCGACAGCAGCGCCTGTTCGCGGCGTACGATCTCGGCGTAGCGATCGCAGATCTGCCGCACCCGCGCGGCGTCGCCGTAGTGGGCGGGCTCGTCGGCCGGAGCGCTCAGCGCGCCGTGCTGGAACCAGGCGTCCAAGGCCGGTTTCAGCTGCGGCAGGTCTTCGTGCCAAACGCGGGTCAATTCTTCGCGGAAGCGGGCGTTGTCGGTGAAGGACAGTTCGTCGAAGGGCATGGCCGGCACCACGCCTTCGTCCAGCGCGCGTTTGCCCACCCATATCCGGCCTTCTTCGTCGCGGCTGACCGCGGCGCGCCAGACCGCCTGCTCCTCGGTGGCGAGGTTGTCGACGTGGATTTCGACATAGGGCGGGGCTATGTCCTGCTCCTCGTCCTCGGTGACGAAGCGCAGCGTGATGTCGAACAGGCTGTGCTTGGCGATCTCCAGCAGTTGCAGGCCGTCTTTGTGGCCGGCCAGCAGATAGCGGTTGCCATTGTCGTAGACGGCCACGTCGTCGATGCCAGCGGCCGGCTTGATCAGCGTGGCGGACAGGGCCTCGGCCAACTGGTTGGCGTCGTTATGCTGGACGGCGTAGCCGGTGCGGTAGGCCTCGTGCTCATGCCATAAGGCGTTCCAGTCGTACATAGCGCGTTTCCTCGTCGAAAATCGGTTTGCCGCGCAGTGTACGCAAAAGCCCAGCGCTTGTCGCCCGCCGGAATTTTTGGTATGGACAGTTTTTTGTGCTATTATCCAGCGATTTTTCTGTATCCATCCTCCTCCAAAAATGACCCGACAAATTCGCAATATCGCCATCATCGCCCACGTCGACCATGGCAAGACCACGCTTGTAGACCAACTGCTGCGTCAATCCGGTACCTTCCGCGAGAACCAGCAAGTGGACGAGCGTGTAATGGACAGCAACGATCTTGAAAAAGAACGCGGCATCACCATTCTGGCCAAAAACACCGCCATCGAATACGAAGGCGTGCACATCAATATCGTCGACACTCCGGGACACGCCGACTTCGGCGGCGAAGTTGAACGCGTGTTGGGCATGGTGGACGGTGTACTGCTGCTGGTTGACGCCGTAGAAGGCCCGATGCCGCAAACCCGTTTCGTCACCAAGAAAGCGCTGGCGCTGGGTCTGCGCCCTATCGTGGTGATCAACAAGGTGGATCGTCCGGGCGCGCGTCCGGATTGGGTGGTGGATCAGACTTTCGACCTGTTCGACAAGCTGGGCGCGACTGACGAACAGCTGGACTTCCCCATCATCTACGCTTCGGGCCTGAACGGTTTCGCCAAGCTGGAATTGGAAGAAGAGTCCGACAATATGCGTCCGCTGTTCAACACCGTGCTCGAGCATGTGCCAACCCCTCCGGGCAACGCCGACGCGCCGTTGCAGCTGCAGATTTCCGCGCTGGACTACTCCACTTACACCGGCCGTCTGGGCGTGGGTCGCGTGCTGAACGGCCGCATCAAGCCGGGCCAGCAAGTCGTGGTGATGAACCACGACGATCAAGTGGCTTCCGGTCGCATCAATCAGGTGCTGGGCTACCAGGGTCTGGACCGCGTGCCGGTGGAAGAAGCCGAGGCGGGCGACATCATCATCATTTCCGGCATCGAAGACATCGGCATCGGCGTGACCATCTGTGACAAAGAGCAGCCGGTAGGCCTGCCGATGCTGTCCGTGGACGAGCCGACGCTGACCATGGACTTCATGGTGAACTCCTCGCCGCTGGCCGGCACCGAAGGCAAGTTCGTGACCTCGCGTCAAATCCGCGACCGTCTGACCAAAGAATTGCTGACCAATGTGGCGCTGCGTGTGGAAGACACCGGCGACTCCGACGTGTTCCGCGTGTCCGGTCGCGGTGAATTGCACCTGACCATTCTGCTGGAAAACATGCGTCGCGAAGGCTTTGAAATGGCCGTGGCCAAGCCGCGCGTGGTGTTCAAGGAGATCGACGGCCAGAAGTGCGAGCCGTACGAAAACCTGACCATCGACCTGGAAGACGATCACCAGGGCGGCGTGATGGAAGAAATCGGTCGCCGTCGCGGCGAACTGACCAATATGGAATCCGACGGCAACGGCCGCACCCGTCTGGAATACCATATTCCGGCGCGCGGTCTGATCGGCTTCCAGTCCGATTTCATGACCATGACCCGCGGCACCGGCCTGATGAGCCACGTGTTCGACGACTACGCGCCGGTCAAGCCGGATATGCCGGGCCGTCACAACGGCGTGCTGATCTCGCAAGAGAACGGCGAAGCGGTGGCTTACGCGTTGTGGAAGCTGGAAGATCGCGGCCGCATGTTCGCGGCGCCGGGCGAAAAGCTGTACGAAGGCATGATCATCGGCATTCACAGCCGCGACAACGATCTGGTGGTGAACCCGGTCAAGGGCAAGCAGCTGACCAACGTTCGCGCCTCCGGCACCGACGAAGCCGTGCGTTTGACCACCCCGATCAAGCTGACGCTGGAATCCGCGGTGGAGTTCATCGACGACGACGAGCTGGTGGAAATCACGCCGAAGTCCATCCGCATTCGCAAGCGCTACTTGAACGAATCGGATCGTCGCAAGATGGCCAAGGCCAACGCCGCGTCCTGATTCGCGCCGACCTTGCAAAAACCGCCGTTCCCTTAAGGGGCGGCGGTTTTTTCATGGTTCAACCGTTTAGCGCGTTCAGTTTTCGCCGGCAGTCCTCCGCTTCGGCCAGAATGCGCTCGAACAGCTCGGCCACGCCGGGCACGTCGTCGATCAGGCCCTGGGCCTGGCCGATCAACTGCACGCCCTTGTCGTGGTCGCCGTCCTCTATCGCCAGCCGGATGGATTCGGTGGCGGCGCCGAACTGCGCCAGTTGGCGCAGCGCCTGGGGCTGGCTCAGCAGGCCGCCCAGCACGACTTTGGCGATGGGCATGCCCAGCTTGCGCGCGGCGGCGCTGGCGCGCCAGGCGGCGGCGAGCAGGCTCAGCGGCTTGCGCGTGGCCTGGCGGGCGGCAGGGCTGTCCATCACCCGGCACCACAGGCCGTCGAAGTTCTTGGAGTACAAGGTGTCGGCCACGCCACGTTGGCGGATCATCTCCTTGGTGCGCTGGTGCACCGGGCTTTCCTTGCTCATCGCCAGGCGCGTGCCCATGGCCACGGCGTCGGCGCCCAGCGCCAGCGCGGCAATCAGGCCCTGGCCGTCGACAAAGCCGCCGGCGGCGATGATGGGCAGCGCGCTGGCTTTGCGGATGGCCGGGATCAGCGTCAGCGAGGTGACGGCGCCGCCGTGGGCGGCGGCCTCGTGGCCGGTGACCAGCAGGGCGTCGGCGCCGGACGCCTCCGCCGAGCGAGCGTGCTTTTCCGTCACCACGGTGGCGATGGCCTTGCCGCCGTAGGCGTGAGCCCGCTCAATCAGCCAATCGCCCTTGCCTAGCGAAAAATTGATCACCGGCACGCGTTCTTCCAGGGCGACCATGGCGTTTTCCTTGGCGCCCGGCATCATCAGCGTGCAGCCGACGCCGAAGGGGCGGTCGCTCAGTTCGCGCACGCGGCGGATGGCTTGTCGCGTCAGTTCCGGCGTCAACGGGCCGGTGGCGAGTATGCCCAGGCCGCCGGCGTTGCCGACGGCGGCCACCAGTTCCGGGGTGGCGATGTAGCTCATGCCGGGGCAGATCAGCGGGCGCTGGATGCCGAGCAGGCGGGTGATAGCGGTTTGCATGGGGCGGGGCTCGCTTTACAATGTCTGTCGGTCGAGGGTTGGCGGGCGCAATGGGTTGGGCCCGGCGCTGTCATTGTTGTCGGCTTTGCCGGAAAATTCAAACGATTGTTTAAATATGCTGCTGATCGTGTTGCTGGGCTGGCTTTATGTGGTGCTGATGCTGGCGGTGGCGCAGCACAGCGTGCTGGCTTCGCTGTCCACCTTGTTCTTTTTGGGCGTGTTGCCCACCTTCTTTGTGGCGCGGATGACGCGGCGCAAACTGCGCCGTCAGCGTGAAAAAGCGCGCGAGGCGCGCGACGAGACTTGAGTGGATCGCCGTCCGGTGCTAGAATCCCGCGTCCCTTGCCATACCGGCGGGGGAAAATCATCTATTACGCACATCCGCGCCAAAGGGTGCCTCGCTTCGAGGTTGTCTGCGCGGATGGAGGCTTAACCCTTTAAGGAGTTTTTGCATGTCCACCAACGTTACCATGCGTCAAATGCTTGAGGCCGGCGTTCACTTCGGCCACCAAACCCGCTTCTGGAACCCGAAGATGGCTAAGTACATCTTTGGCAGCCGCAACAAGATTCACATCATCAACCTGGAAAAGACTCTGCCGCTGTTCGTGGATGCCCAGGATTATGTGCGTCGTCTGGCCGCCAACAAGGGCTCCATCATGTTCGTGGGCACCAAGCGTCAGGCTCGTGAGATCGTACGTGAAGAAGCTGCCCGTTGCGGCATGCCGTTTGTTGACCACCGCTGGCTGGGCGGCATGCTGACCAACTACAAGACCGTGAAGCAGTCGATCAAGCGTCTTGAAGAGAAGCGCGCCATCCTGGAGTCCGCTGGCGATACCGGTTACAACAAGAAAGAACTGCTGGACCTGCAACGCGAAGTCGACAAGCTGGAGCGTTCGCTGGGCGGCATCAAGGATATGAAGGGCCTGCCGGACGCCATCTTCGTTATCGACACTGGCTACCAGAAGGGCACCATCGTCGAAGCCAAGAAACTGGGTATCCCGGTTATCGGTATTGTTGACACCAACAACACCCCGGAAGGCATCGATTACGTGGTCCCGGGCAACGACGACTCCAGCCGCGCCATCCGCCTGTACGCTCGCGGCATGGCCGACGCGGTGCTGGAAGGCCGCGCCCAGTCTCTGCAGGAGATCGTGGCTGCTGAATCGGCTCAAGCCGAGTAAGCAGACGAAAAGGGGGCGCAAGCCCCTTTTTTCAGACCCACGTAATCAAAATCATTCAGGAGTGTGAAGTATGGCGGACATTACCGCAAAAATGGTTTCGGATCTGCGCGCGGCCACCGGCCTCGGCATGATGGAATGCAAAAAAGCCCTGGTGGAAGCCGAAGGCGACGCGGCCAAGGCTGAAGAAATTTTGCGCATCAAGTCCGGCAACAAAGCTTCCAAAATGGCTGGCCGCGTGGCTGCCGAAGGCATCATCGGTTCCTTCGTTGAAGGCGGCGTTGGCGCCCTGGTGGAAGTTAACTGCGAAACCGACTTCGTTGCCAAAGACCCGACTTTCCTGGCTCTGGCCGCGGCTGCCGCCAAGGCTGTCGTGATCGCCAACCCGGCCGACGTGGAAGCGTTGTCCGCCGTGGAAATCGACGGTCAGTCCGTTGAAGACATCCGCAAGGCCGCCATCGCCAAGCTGGGCGAGAACATGACCATCCGTCGTTTTGTTCGCTACCAGACTGAAGGCGCGATCGCGACCTACCTGCACGGCGCCAAGATCGGCGTGATCGTCGACTTCGCCGGCGAAGAGCAAGTGGGCAAGGACGTGGCCATGCACATCGCTGCTTCCAAGCCGATCTGCGTGTCCAAGGATCAGGTTCCGGCCGAAACCCTGGAACAAGAGCGCAAGATCTACACCGCTCAGGCAGCCGAATCCGGCAAGCCGGCCGACATCGTCGCCAAGATGGTGGAAGGCCGCGTCAACAAGTTCCTGGCCGAAGTGACCCTGATGGGGCAGCCCTTCGTCAAGAACCCGGACGTGACCGTTGAAAAGCTGCTGGCCGAGAAAAAATCCTCCGTCAAAGCGTTCGCCATGTTCGTAGTGGGCGAAGGCATTGAGAAGAAAGTAGTAGACTACGCCGCTGAAGTGGCCGCAGCCGCCAAGCTGTAAACGCCCAGTCGCGAGACGTATTGACGGCACCCTGCCTGCAGGGTGCCGTTTTGCAAACTGAAAACCGAATATCCAGCCAAACCCGAGGTTACCATGAGCCAAGTCCCTGCCTATAAACGCATCCTGCTGAAACTGTCCGGCGAGGCCCTGATGGGCGATGACAACTATGGCATCAACCGCACCACGATCGAGCAGATCGTGGGGCAGATCAAAGAGGTGGTGGAGCTTGGCGTGGAAGTGGGTGTGGTGATCGGCGGCGGCAACATCTTCCGCGGCGTGGCGCCGGCGGCCGCGGGCATGGACCGCGCCACCGCGGATTATATGGGCATGATGGCGACGGTGATGAATGCGCTGGCGCTGAAGGACGCGATGACCAAGGCTGGGTTGATCGCGCGCGTGCAGTCGGCGCTGACCATGCAGCAGATCGCGGAACCTTATGTGCGCGGCAAGGCCATGCAATACCTGGAAGAGGGCAAGGTGGTGATCTTCGCCGCCGGCACCGGCAACCCCTTCTTCACCACCGATACCGCCGCGGCGCTGCGCGGCATGGAAATGAACGTGGACATCATGCTGAAAGCCACCAAGGTGGACGGCGTGTACACGGACGATCCGAAAAAGAATCCGGACGCGATACGTTACCAGACCCTGACCTTCGACGAGGCGATCTCGCGCAACCTCAAAGTGATGGATGCCACGGCCTTCGCGCTGTGCCGCGACCAGAACCTGAACATCAAGGTGTTCAGCATCTTCAAGAGCGGCGCTCTGACCCGGGTCGTGCTTGGCGAAGACGAAGGCACGCTGGTACACTGCTGAGTTTGAAAATTGCTGAAGGCGAAAGCGGCAATGGCCGTTTTCGCCTTGTCTTTTTAAGTTTCGATTTGGAGTGGACATGATTAACGACATCAAGAAATCTGCCGAGCAGAAAATGCAGAAGTCGCTGGAAGCGTTTAAGACCGACCTGAGCAAGGTGCGCACCGGTCGCGCCCATACCGGCATTCTTGATCATGTCATGGTGGACTACTATGGCAGCGACGTGCCCATCAGCCAGGTGGCCAACGTGACCCTGGTGGACGCGCGCACTATCGGCGTGCAGCCCTGGGAAAAGCCGATGCTGGCCAAGATCGAAAAAGCGATCCGCGACTCCGACCTGGGCCTGAACCCGGCTTCCATGGGCGAGATCATCCGCGTGCCGATGCCGATGCTGACCGAAGAGCGTCGCCGCGACCTGATCAAGGTTGTGCGCGGCGAAGCCGAAGGCGCGCGCGTGGCCGTGCGCAATATCCGCCGCGACGCCAACAACGAATTCAAGAACCTGCTTAAAGACAAGGCCATTACCGAGGACGACGAGCGTCGCGGCCAGGATGAGATCCAGAAGCTGACCGACAAATACACCGTCGAAATCGACAAGGCCCTGGCCGCCAAGGAAGCCGACCTGATGGCCGTCTAAGGAGCGCCGTACCTTGTTTGCAAGCTCTACCAAGGATGTGCCGGAGGTGCGTTCCGTGCCCCGGCATATCGCCATCATCATGGATGGCAACGGCCGCTGGGCCAAGAAGCGCTTCTTGCCGCGCGTGGCCGGCCACAAGCGCGGCCTGGACACCGTGCGCGAGATCGTCGGAGCCTGCAAGGAACTGGGCGTCGAATGCCTGACCCTGTTCGCCTTCTCCACCGAGAACTGGCGGCGTCCGCAGGAGGAAGTGTCTTTCCTGATGGACCTGTTCATTCGCGCGCTGGAGCACGAGGTGAGCAAACTGCACAACAACAATATCCGTTTGCGGGTATTGGGTTCTCGCGAGCGTTTCAGCGCGGATTTGCAGGAACGCATTCTGCGCGCCGAGGAAAAGACCGCCGGCAACGATGGTCTGGCCTTGAACATCGCCGCCGACTACGGCGGCCGCTGGGATATTCTCAATGCGGTCAACGGCCTGATCGCAGAAGGCGCCACCCATATCGACGAAGAGGCGCTGAGCCAGCGCCTGTCGATGCCGTGGGCGCCGGAACCGGACCTGTTCATCCGCACCGGCGGCGAGCAGCGCATCAGCAACTTCCTGCTGTGGCAGTTGGCCTATTCCGAGCTCTACTTCACCGAAACGCTGTGGCCGGACTTCGACCGCGCGGCGCTGGAAACCGCCATCGGCTCCTACCAGTGCCGTGAGCGTCGCTTTGGGCGCACCAGCGAGCAATTGCCCGAGCATCTGCGTCGGGACGGGCGCTAAGCCATGCTGCTGACACGCGTTCTGACCGCCCTGGTGCTGCTGCCGCTGATGTTGGCGGCGCTGTTTCTGTTCCCGGCCGAAGCCTGGGCCGGCTTCTCCTGGCTGATCATCGTGTTGGCCTTGTGGGAGTTCAGCCGCATGGCCGGCATGGCCGGTACAGGCAAGTGGCTGTATCTGGCCGTTAGCAGCGCGCTGGCCGCGACGGCCTGGTTCGGCCATTACCGGCTGGGCCCGCTTGAGCACGCGCTGACGCTGGCGTTCTGGCTGCTATTGGTGCCGTGCTGGCTGGCCAAGCGTTGGCGTATCCGCCAGGGCGCGACGGCCTGGCTGCTGGGCTGGCTTCTGATGCTGCCGGCCTGGTTCGCCTTCCTGGAATGGCGGCCGCATCCCGGAGCGGCGGACGCTTTCGCCTTGCTGGCGGTGATGGGCCTGGTGTGGGTGGCGGACATCGCTGCTTATTTCTCCGGCAAGGCTTTCGGCCGGCGCAAGCTGGCGCCGTCCATTAGTCCGGGCAAGAGCTGGGAAGGGGTGTACGGTGGCGTGATCTGCGTGGCGCTGTACGTGGCGCTGGTGGATCATCTGGGCTGGATAGACATCGGCTTGCCGATTTGGGCGCTGTTGCTGTTGGCGCTGCCGCTGAGCGCGGTCAGCGTGATGGGTGATCTGCTGGAATCCTGGTTCAAGCGCGCGTCGGGGATCAAGGACAGCAGCAGCTTGTTGCCCGGTCACGGCGGCGTGTACGACCGTATCGACAGTCTTATCGCCGTCCTCGCCGTCAGCAACGCGCTGCGCGCTCTGGGCGGCATGTAACCGCAGGAACACTTTAATGACGAAACCGCAAGGGATTGTCGTTCTCGGCGCCACCGGCAGCGTGGGCGTCAATACGTTGGACGTGGTGGCGCGCCACCCCGAGCGTTACCGGGTGGTGGCGCTAAGCGGCAACCGCCAGGTTGAGCGCTTGTTCGAGCAGGCGGTGCAATTCCGACCGGCCTACGTGGTGACTGGCGACGCCGCGTCCGCGGAAGCCTTGCGCGGACGCTTGGCCGAGGCCGGCGTGAATGCCGAGGTGCTGCACGGCCCGGCCGCCTTGGCCCAGGTGGCGGCGCTGCCGGAGGTCGACGTGGTGATGGCCGCCATCGTCGGCGCCGCCGGTCTGCCGTCCGCGATGGCGGCGGCGCGCGCCGGCAAGCGCATTTTGTTGGCCAACAAGGAATCCTTGGTGGTAGCCGGCCGTCTGTTCATGGACGCGGCGCGCCGCCACGGTGCGACCCTGCTGCCGGTGGACAGCGAGCACAGCGCCATCTTTCAGTCGCTGCCGCACGACTATGCCGGCAATTTGGACGCCGCCGGCATCCGCAAGATCATCCTCACCGCTTCCGGCGGCCCCTTCCGTCAGTCTTCGGCGGAGGGCTTGCTGCGCGTCACTCCGGACGACGCCTGCCGTCATCCCAACTGGGTGATGGGGCGCAAGATTTCCGTCGACTCCGCTTCCCTGATGAATAAGGGCCTGGAAGTGATCGAGGCGCATTGGTTGTTTTCCGCGCCGCCGGAACGCATCGAAGTGGTGGTGCATCCGCAAAGCGTGATTCATTCCATGGTGCAATATCGCGACGGTTCGGTGATGGCCCAGTTGGGCGCGCCGGACATGCGCACGCCTATCGCCTGCGCGCTGGCCTGGCCGGAGCGCGTCGAGGCCGGCGTGAGCTCGCTGGACTTTTTCTCCTTGTCCAATCTCACTTTCGAAGCGCCCGATCTGGAGCGCTTCCCTTGTCTGAAGCTGGCTTTCGACGTGCTGCGCCTGGGCGGCGACGCGCCGGCGGTGCTGAACGCGGCGAATGAAGTCGCCGTGGACGCCTTCCTGCATGGGCGCCTGCGTTTCGTCGATATCCCCGCGGTGGTGTCCGCCGCTTTGGATGGCGTCAGCCTGGCGGGCAGCGACTCGGTCGAGGGCTTGTTGGCCAAAGATGAGGAAGCGCGCGCCTTCGCGTTGCAACGGGTGGCCGCATGTTGACCCTGCTTGCCTTCCTGGTCGCCATCGGCGTCTTGGTGACGTTTCACGAACTGGGCCACTACTGGGTGGCCCGGCTGTGCGGGGTCAAGGTATTGCGTTTTTCCATCGGCTTCGGCAAGCCGCTGTGGTCGTATTGGCGCAAGGGCACTGAATGGGTGATCTGCCCGATCCCGCTGGGCGGCTACGTGCGCATGCTGGACGAGCGCGAGGGTCCGGTGACGGAGGAGTTGCGTCCGCAGGCGTTCAACAATCAGCATGTGCTGAAGCGCATCGCCATTGTCGCCGCCGGCCCGCTGGCCAATCTTTTTCTGGCGGTGCTGCTGTATTGGGTGGTGATGGGGCAGGGTGTGACTCAGATCAGGCCTCTGGTAGGCACCGTGGTGGCGCAGACTCCGGCGGCGGCGGCCGGCTTCGCGCCCGGCGACCGCATTCTGAGCGTGGCCGGTAAGCCGGTGGCCAACTGGCAGCAGATCCGTCTCGCCCTGGTGGAGGCGGCGATGTCGCCGGACGCCACCGTGGTACAAGTGGAAACCGCGGCCGGTGCTCGGGCTGAACGCCGCATCGATCCGGCCCGCTTCGGCGACAAGGCGGTGACCGCGATGCAGCAAGGCAGCACCGGTCTGACGCCGGGGCGCTTTTTGCCGGTGATCGGCGCGTTGGAAGAGGGCGGCGCCGCGCAAAGCGCCGGCCTCAAGCCGGGCGACAAGCTGCTGGCGCTCAACGGCCAGGCGCTGAGCAGTTGGGAAGGCTGGGTGGCGCAGGTGCGCAACAGCCCGGGGCGCGATCTGGACGTGAAAATCCAGCGCGGCGCGGACATCATGAGTCTCAAGGTGCGGCCGCAGGCCCACCAGCAGGACGGCGAAGTGGTGGGACGCATCGGCGCCGCGCCGCAGGCGGACGCAGGTTGGGGCCGCCAGCTGCTGTACACCGAACATTATTCGGCGGCGCAGGCCGGCCTGGCCGCCCTGGCCAAGACCTGGGATACCGGCTGGATGAGCGTCAAATTCATGGGGCGCATGCTGATGGGCCAGGCTTCGCTGGATAATTTGTCCGGTCCGCTGACCATCGCCAATGTTGCCGGCCAGACCGCTCGCGAGGGTTTGACACCTTATCTGGAGTTTCTGGCGCTGATCAGCATCAGCATCGGCGTGCTGAATCTGCTGCCGATTCCAGTTCTGGATGGCGGGCACTTAATGTATTATGTCGCGGAGTTGATCAGAGGCCGCCCCGTCAGTGAGCGGGCGCAATTGTTCGGACAAAAAATTGGCTTCATCTTGCTGGCGTCTTTGATGGCGTTTGCCTTGCTGAATGATTTCAGCCGCCTATTTGGGGGTTAAAACCGATCTATGAAATTGAAATTGCTTGCAGCAGCCGTATTGGGCTTGACTACGGCCTCCATGGCCTGGGCTGTTGATCCGTTCGTCATCAAGGACATCCGAGTCGAGGGCCTGCAGCGCACCGAACCCGGCACCGTGTTCAATTATCTGCCGGTCAAGGTGGGCGACACCTTTAACGACCAGAAGGCCAACGAGGCGATCAAGGCCTTGTTCGCCACCGGCTTCTTCAACGATGTGCGCATCGAGTCGCGCGACAGCGTGGTGATCGTGGCCGTGGCCGAGCGCCCGGTGGTCAGCCAGCTCAACATCAACGGCGCCAAGGAGTTCAGCAAGGACCAACTGAAAAAGGCCTTGAAGGACAACGGCTTCGCCGAATCGCTGATTTTCGATCAGGCGCTGCTGGACGGCGCGGTGCAGGAACTCAAGCGCCAGTATTACAGCCGCGGCAAGTACTCCGTGGAAGTGACCCCGTCGGTGACCAAGCTGGAACGCAACCGCGTGGCGGTGACGTTGGACATCAACGAGGGCGTGACCGCGCGCATCAAGGAAATCCGCATCGTTGGCGCCAGCGCCTTCAAGCAGTCCGAACTGATTGATCAGTTCAGCCTGACCACCGGCGGCTGGTTGTCGTGGGTAACCAAGGACGACCAGTATTCCAAGCAGAAGCTGACCGGCGACCTGGAAAAACTCAAGGCCTTCTACCAGAACCAGGGTTATCTGGAGTTCAACATCGACTCCACCCAGGTGTCGATCAGCGCCGACAAGCAGGACATGTTCCTGACGGTGAATATTCACGAAGGCAAGAAGTTCACCATCTCCGACATCAAGCTGGCCGGCGATCTCAAAGTGCCGGAAGCGGACCTGCGCAAGCTGATTCAAGCCAAGTCCGGGGACACCTTCAACAACGAGCGCATCACCGAATCGGTGAAATCGCTGAGCGACCGCCTGGGCCAGGCCGGCTACGCCTTCGCCAACGTCAACGTGTTGCCGGACATCGACCACGAAAAACAGACGGTGGCCTTCACCTTCTTTGTGGATCCGGGCCGCAAGACTTATGTTCGCCGCGTGAACATCGCCGGCAACACCAAGACCCGCGACGAAGTGATCCGCCGCGAATTGCGTCAGCTGGAAGGGGCTCCTTACGGCGCGGACAAGATCAAGCGCAGCAAGGAACGCGTTGAGCTGTTGGGCTATTTCGAAGACGTCAACATCGAAACCCCGGCGGTGCCGGACGCCGCCGATCAGGTGGACATGAACATCAGCCTGAAGGAGCGCTCCACCGGCAGCGTGTCCGCTGGTATCGGCTTCGTGCAGGGCGAGGGCGTGCAATTGTCCGCCAACCTGTCGCAGAGCAATATCTTCGGCTCCGGCAAATACATGTCGCTGGGTCTGTCCACCGGCAAGGTGAACAAGAACCTGTCGCTGTCCTTCACCGATCCGTATTTCACGCCGGACGGCGTCAGCCTGGGTTATGACCTGTACAACCGCGTCTACAACCCGGACGCCACCAATATTTCCGCGTACAAGACCAGCACCATAGGCGGCGCGGTGCGCTTCGGGGTGCCGGTGACCGAGTACGACCGCATCAACTTCAGCATCGGCGCGGAAAACACCAAGATCAGCACCTACGACAACAGTCCGCAGCGTTACAAGGACTTCGTCAACCAGTACGGCGCCAGCAACAACACGCTGCTGGGCACCATCAGCTGGGGCCGCGACACCCGCGACAGCGCGCTGTGGCCGACTCGCGGCGCGGTGATCAAGGTGGGCGCGGACGCCGGCCTGCCGGGCGGCGATCTGCAGTACTATCGCCTGACTCATCAGCAGACCTGGTTCTTCCCGTTGACCAAGACCTTCACGCTGATGCTGAACGGCGAGCTGGGCTACGCCGACGGTTACGGCAAAACCTCGCGTCTGCCATTCTTCCAGAACTTCTACATGGGCGGCCTGGGCTCGGTGCGCGGTTACGACACCAGCAGTATCGGCCCGCGCGACACCAACGGCGACTACCTGGGCGGTACCCGCAAGGCGGTGGCCAACGCTGAAGTGCTGTTCCCCTTCCCGGGAATGAAGGACAATAAGTCGGTGCGCACCAGCCTGTTCTTCGACGCCGGCACCTTGTGGGATCCGTCGGTGGCCGGCAGTTCCGCTGGCGACGGCATGCGTTATTCCGCGGGCGTGGCGTTGACCTGGCTGTCTCCGATTGGCCCGATGAAATTCAGTATCGCCAATCCGCTGAAGAAGAAGGACAACGACAAAGTCCAGCGCTTCCAATTCCAGCTGGGTACCGTGTTCTAAAATTGACGGGGTTGTTATATGAAAGCATTGCAATGGGCGGCCGTGCTCTTATCCATGGCCGCCATGTCGGCCCAGGCGGCCGAACTCAAAATGGGCTATGTCAACACTGAGCGCATTTATCGCGAAGCCGCGCCGGCCATCGCGATCCAGAAGCGTCTGGACAAGGAGTTTGGCGAGCGGCGCAACGAGCTGAAAAAGATGGAGGCGCGCGCCAAGGAGCTGGAGTCTCAGCTGGCCAAGAGCAGCTTGAATTCCGACGACCGCAAGCGCTATGAGCGCGAGTACGCGGCGCTGGACCGGGATTACCGGGCCAAGGGCCGCGAGCTGTCCGAGGACTTCAACCAGCGCCGCAACGAGGAGTTCGCTTCGGTGCAGGAGCGGGCCAACCGCGCGCTCAAGCAACTTGCCGAGCGCGAGCAGTACGATCTGATCCTGCAAGACGTGGTGTATGTGAACCCCAAGTACGACCTGACGCCCAAGGTTCTGAAGGAACTGGAACGCTGAAGGCAGGGCGGGGCGGCGTAAGCGCCGTCCCGGATGCGCCCGGCCGCGGCCAGTGCGCCAACACATAATTACGGGAGCAAGCCGACCCCAGGTCGGCTTTCGTTTTTGATGGCTTATACCCTCTCATTCATTATCGAAAGGTTGGGCGGCGAGCGTGCCGGCCCGGACCTGACGGTCGGCCGCCTGGCGCCGCTGGAAGCGGCCACGGCCGGCGACATCGCTTTTCTGGCCAATCCCAAGTATCGCAAGCAATTGGACGACAGCGGCGCCAGCGCGGTGATTGTTTCGCCCAAAATGGCGGAAGAACTGGCGCAAAGCGAGGTCTGGAGTCAGCGCTCCTGGATCGTCGCCGCCGACCCTTATCTCTACTTTGCCCGCCTGGCGGCCCTGTTCCACCCGCAGCCGCAGCCGCAAGCCGGCGTGCACCCCAGCGCGGTGCTGGGCGAGGGTGCTCGGGTAGCGGCCAGCGCCGAAGTGCGCGAGCACGTCAGCATCGGCCGCAACGCGGTCATCGGCGAGCGCTGCCGCTTGCTGCCGGGCGTGGTGGTGGGAGACGACTGCGTGCTGGGCGACGATGTGGTGTTGTACCCCAACGTCACGCTGTACCACGGCTGCGTGTTGGGCAACCGTGTCGGCGTGCACTCCGGCAGCGTGATCGGCGCCGACGGTTTCGGCCTGGCCTGGGATAAGGATCATTGGTTCAAAATTCCGCAAACCGGCCGCGTCATCATTGAAGACGATGTGGAAATCGGCGCCAACACCACGGTGGACCGCGGCGCGATGGCGGACACCGTCATCAGGAAAGGCGCCAAGGTGGACAACCTGGTGCAGATCGCCCACAACGTACAGATCGGCGAGCATTCCGCCATCGCCGGCTGCGTCGGCATCGCAGGCAGCGCCAAGATCGGCGCTTATTGCACCGTGGGCGGGGCGGCGATGTTCGTCGGCCACATTGAAATAGCGGACAAAACTCATATCGGCGGCGGCACCTTGGTGTCGAAGTCGATCAAGACGCCGGGCACCTACGCCTCGTCTTACCCATTGCAACCGATGAAAGAGTGGCTGGCCAACGCCGTGCACGTCCGTCATCTGGACGATATGGCCAAGCGGCTCAAGCAGCTCGAGCGCGAGCTCAAAGAAATGAAGAATCAGGAGGAATCCCCCAATGTCTGAACACGCCGTCACCATCGATGTCCGCGAAATCATGCGCTATCTGCCGCATCGCTATCCTTTCCTGCTGGTGGACCGCGTCACCGAATTCGAGGAAAACAAGCGCATCAAGGCGCTGAAGAATGTCACCATCAACGAGCCGTTCTTCGTTGGCCACTTCGAGCAATACCCGGTGATGCCGGGCGTGCTGATCATAGAGGCGATGGCTCAGGCCGCCGGCATCCTGGCCATTCGCAGCCAGGGCGAGCGCGCCGAAAACGAGCTGTATTTCTTCGTCGGCATCGACAACGCCCGCTTCAAGCGCCAAGTGGTGCCGGGCGACCAGCTGACCTTCGAAGTGGAACTGATCACCAGCAAGCGCGGCATCGGCAAGTACTCCGCCCGCGCGCTGGTGGACGGCCAACTGGCTTGCGAAGCCGAAATCATGTGCGCCAAGCGCGAGGTGTGATCATGGCCATCCATCCAACCGCCATCGTCGACCCCAAGGCCCGGATCGCCGACGACGTCGAGATCGGCCCTTACTCCATCATCGGCCCCAACGTCAGTATCGGCAGCGGCAGCTGGGTGGGCCCTCACGTGGTGATCGAGGGCCATACCGCCATCGGCAAGAATAACCGCATCTTCCAGTTCTGTTCGCTGGGCGCCCAGCCGCAGGACAAGAAGTACGCCGGCGAGCCGACGCGTCTGGAAATCGGCGACAACAACACCATCCGTGAATTCTGCACCTTCAACACCGGCACCGCCCAGGACGTGGGCGTGACCCGCGTCGGCAACGACAACTGGGTGATGGCCTATGTGCACGTTGCGCATGACTGCCAGGTGGGCAACAACGTGATCCTGGCCAACAACGCCACGCTGGCCGGGCACGTGCAACTGGGCGACTGGGTGATTCTGGGCGGCTTCACCAGCGTGCATCAGTTCGCCATCATAGGCGAGCACGCGATGACCGCCTTCGCCAGCGCCGTGGCCCAGGACGTGCCGCCGTTCGTGATGGCGCACGGCAACCGCGCGGTGCCCTCCGGCATCAACGCCGAAGGCATGAAGCGCCGCGGCTTCAGCGCCGAGCAGATTCGCCGCGTGCGGGGCGCCTATAAGACGCTGTACCGCCAGGGCCTGTCCTTCGAAGACGCCAAGGCCGCCATTCTGGAGGAAGCCGCCGCCGGTCACGACGAGTTGGCGCCGTTCACCCGCTTCTTTGGCCAGTCCGCCAGAGGCATCATTCGCTAAGATCCATGCCCGACACTTTGTTTAAAAGCAAGCGGGCACTGAAGGTCGCCATGGTGGCTGGGGAAGCCTCTGGCGACCTTCTTGCCGCCCACCTGATGGACGCGCTGCTGGCGCGCTATCCCGACATCGAGTTCGCCGGCATCGGCGGCCCGCGGATGGAAGCCAGGGGCTTCGTCAGCCATGCGCCGCAAAGCCGGCTGGCGGTGATGGGCTACGCCGAAGTGCTCAAGCGTTTGCCGGAGCTGCTGCGCATCCGCCGTACCCTGCGCGACCGCCTGATTGCGGAGAAGCCGGATGTTTTCATCGGCATTGACGCGCCGGACTTCAATCTGGATCTGGAGGCCGCGCTCAAACGCGCCGGCATTCCCACCGTTCACTACGTCAGCCCCTCGGTTTGGGCCTGGCGTCCGGAGCGGGTGCAGAAGATAGGCCGCAGCGTCAGTCACATGCTGTGCTTGTTCCCGATGGAGCCTCCCTTGTACCGCCAGGCCGGGGTGCCGGTGACCTATGTCGGCCACCCGTTGGCCAGTGAGATCCCGTTGAGGCCGGACCAGAGCGCGATGCGCGAACAACTGGGGCTGCCGCAGCGCGCGCCGGTGTTCACCCTGATGCCGGGCAGCCGCATCGGCGAACTGGAGCACATGGCGCCGCTGTACATCGAAACCGCCAAGTTGCTGCTGAAAAGCTATCCGGACGCCCAGTTCCTGGTACCGCTGGCCACGCGCCCAACGATGGAATTGTTCGACCGCATGCTGACGCGCTGCAAGGGCTGGGATCTGCCCTTGCGCAAGCTGTTCGGCCACGCGCAGATGGCGATGATCGCCAGCGACGCGGTATTGGTCACCAGCGGCACCGCCACGCTGGAAGTGGCGCTGACCAAGAAGCCGATGGTGATCAGCTACAAGCTGTCCGCGCTGACTTACCGCCTGGTCAAACGCAAAATCCGTCTGCCCTACGTCGGCCTGCCCAATATCCTGTGCGGGCGCTTCGTGGTGCCGGAACTGCTGCAGAAACAGGCCACGCCGGCCAAGCTGGCGGCTGAGATGCAAAGGCTGTACGAAGATCAGGACGCGCGTCGCGAGATGGTGCAGACCTTTACCGAGCTGCATCAGTCGCTGCGTCAGGACACCGCCGCGCTGGCCGCGGAAGCGGTGTTGCAGGTGGCGGGGCGGCAATGAGCGGGCTTGATCTGGAGAGGATCGCCGGCGTCGACGAGGCCGGCCGCGGCCCGCTGGCCGGCGCGGTGTTCGCCGCCGCGGTGATTCTGGACCCGGCGAAGCCTATTGCCGGCCTGGCGGACTCCAAAGTACTGAGCGAGGCCCGCCGGGACGAACTGGCGCTGCTGATCAAGCGCGACGCGCTGGTCTGGTGCATCGCCAGCGCCAGTGTCGAGGAAATCGACAAGCTCAATATTCTGCACGCCACCATGCTGGCGATGACGCGCGCGGTGCAAGGCCTGCAGCCGCAGGCGACGCGCGCGCTGATCGACGGCAACCGCGTGCCCAAGGGGCTGCCGGTGCCGGGGGAAGCCATCGTCAAGGGCGACGCCAAGGTGGCGGCCATCTCCGCCGCCTCCATTTTGGCCAAGACCGCGCGCGATGCCGAACTGGTGGCCCTGGACGCCCTGCATCCGCAATACGGCTTCGCCCGCCACAAGGGCTATCCCACCGCCGAACACCTGGCCGCGCTGGAGCAGCACGGCGCCTTGCCGGCTCACCGCAAGAGCTTCGGCCCGGTCAAGGCCTGGCTGGCGCGTCAGCAGGGACAGTTGTTTTGAGCGGCGAGGGCGCCAAATCCTGCTTCCCGCCGGTAGCGAGGCCGGACGCGCGCGTACTGGTGCTGGGTTCCTTGCCCGGCGACGCCTCCTTGCAGGCTGGCCAGTACTACGCCCACCCTCGCAATCAATTCTGGCCGCTGATGCAGGCGATCACCGGCCGGCCGCTGGCCGAGCTGGTCTACGCCGAGCGCCTGGAGGCGTTGCAGCAGGCAGGCGTGGCGTTGTGGGACGTGATTGCCTGCGCGCGGCGCCGGGGCAGCCTGGACGCCGACATCCGCGATCAGCAGGCTAACGATCTGCGGGAACTGGCGCAAAGCCTGCCGCGGCTGCGCGCGGTTGCTTTCAACGGCGCCACCGCCGCGCGCGCGGCCGGACAGCTGGACGGGCTGGCCCTGGACATCCTGGCCTTGCCTTCTTCCAGCCCGGCGCATACCCTGGCGTTTGACAGAAAACTTGAAGTTTGGCGGCAACTGGGACGATATTTGTAGTTGACGATGGCCAAATGCGCTTGTCGTCGCGATGAAACCACCTGGGGGAGCGAATATGGGCCATTACTGCATATGGTTTGTCACGCCGGACGACAGCGTGATGCGCCGGGCCGAAGTGGTGATCAACGGCGTGATCCATTGCCATCAGGTGCTGGAGGAAATCGAGGCGCAGCTGGCGGTGGACTGCGGCCTGACCCAGGTGATGATCGTCGATTGGAAACGTTTTGAAACGCCGGAGCATGCCGGCAAGCTCGCTCACGCGGCCTAAGAACCTGTTTACGATCTGCTGCGCTGCGGCGATACAGCGTTGAAACCCGCTTCGAAATGCTCATGTACCACGCGTACATTCCGCTTTCTCAGCGGTTTTCGCCTTGTCTCGCTCTTGCTCGCGAGATCGTAAACACGTTCTAAGAGCCGGTTTACGATCTGCTGCGCTTCGGCGATACGGCGTTAAAACCGTCTTCGAAACGCTCATGGACTGGATGCGCATTCCGCTTTCTCAGCTGTTTTCGCCTGTCTCTCTCTAGCCGGCAAGATCGTAAATACGCTCTAGGCGGCTAGCTCTTTGGTAGGAGTCAAGCCCGCGGGCGGCCATGCTATCATGGCCGCCTGAATCTTTATGGGGGCGTCTGCGCCATGCGCGTGTTGGGTTTCGCCGGCTATTCCGGCAGCGGTAAGACTACCTTGCTGGAAAAACTGATTCCCCGGCTGACGGCGCGCGGCCTGCGCGTCGCCGTGATCAAGCACACTCACCACGATGTGGACTGGGACACCCCGGGAAAGGATAGCTGGCGCCACCGTCAGGCCGGCGCGGCGCAAGTGCTGCTGGCTTCGGCCCGTCGCCGTATGCTGGTGGAGGAGCTGGTGGACAGCAACGAGCTGCCGTTGGCGGCCCACTTGGCCATGCTGGGCCCCTGCGACCTGGCCCTGGCCGAAGGCTTCAAACAGGAAGCCATTCCCAAGATAGAAGTGGTCAACAGCGCTTTGGCCGCGCCGGCCTTGCATCCGGCCGATCCGCAAGTGCTGGCCGTGGTCGGCGACTTGCCGCAGGCGCTGGACATCCCCTGGTTTCACCGCGACGACGCGGACGCTGTCGCCGCCTTCCTGATTTCAAGATTGGACCTGTCCCATGCTGAGCTTTGAACAAGCCCGCGACTGGCTGCTGCAGCGCGCCCAGCCGCTGGCCGCCACCGAACAAGTCGAATTGCTGGCCGCGGCCGGCCGCGTGCTGGCCGAGCCGGTGCTGGCCACGCTGGACGTGCCGCCGTACGACAATAGCGCGATGGACGGCTACGCCTTGCGCGCCGGGGAGCAAACCGCGGCGATGCCGGTGTCGCAGCGAGTGCCGGCCGGCAGCGTGCCGCAAGCGCTGGCCGCCGGCAGCGTGGCGCGCATTTTCACCGGCGCGCCCATTCCGACCGGCGCCGACGCCGTCATCATGCAGGAGCAGGCCGAAACGGCCGACGACGGCACAGTCAGTTTCAGCCAGCCGGCCTGCGCCGGCCAGAACATCCGTCGCCGCGGCGAAGACATCCGCGCCGGCCAGGAAATCCTGCCGGCGGGCAAGGTGCTGAACCCCGCCGACATCGGTCTGGCTGCGTCCATCGGCGTGGAGACGCTGACGGTGTTCCGCCCGTTGCGGGTGGCGGTATTCTTCACCGGCGACGAACTGGTGGAGCCGGGCCGGCCGCTGGCCGCCGGTCAGATTTACAACTCCAATCGTTATTGGCTGGCGCCGGCGTTGATGCGCCTGGGCTGCGAGGTGATTGATCTGGGCATTGTCCGCGATTCTCTTGGCGCCACGCGGGAGGCGCTGCGCGACGCTGCGGATGCCGCCGATGTGATCATGACCTGCGGCGGGGTGTCGGTGGGTGAGGAAGACCACGTCAAGGCCGCGGTGGAGGCCGAGGGCTCGCTAGACCTGTGGAAGCTGGCAATCAAGCCGGGCAAGCCGCTGGCCTACGGCAAGGTGGGGCAGGCGGATTTCATCGGTCTGCCCGGCAACCCGGTGTCCGGCTTCGTCACCTTCCAGGTGTTGGCGAGGGCCTTCCTGGAGCGGCGCGCCGGCCTGCCGGTATCGGCGCTGACGCCGGAAGGCCCTTATCCGGCGGCTTTTGATTGGACCCGGCCGGATGCGCGCCGCAGCGAATTCATCCGCGTGCGGCGCGTGTGCGTGGACGGCCACTGGCAACTGGAGCTGTACCCGCAGCAAGGTTCCGGCGTGCTGATGTCCTGTGCCTGGGCCGATGGCCTGGTGCGCTTGGAGCCGGGTCAGGCCGTGGCGCGCGGCGATATGCTGCCCTATTTGCCGCTGGTGCAGTGAGTCGTGCCCACCATCCGTTTCGTCGATGAAAACGGCGCGCTGCTCGGCGAACAGCAGGCGGCGGCTGGCGATAACCTGCTGGACCTGGCTCGGCTGGCGGACGTGCCCCTGCACTGGCGCTGCGGACAGGGCACGTGCGGCACCTGCAAGGTGAGGCTGGCGACACCGGTGGCGGAGCAACGGCCCAGCCGCAAGGAGCGCAACGTGTTGCTCCGCGCCGGCGCCATCGACGCCGCTCAGGCCGCCAGTGAATGCTGGACCGAAGCGCGGCCTTGGAGGCTGGCCTGCCATTTGCATCTGAGCGAGGAAGACTGGGAAGTGGAGTGTCCTGCGTTTTGAGCGCCAAATACAAAAGGGCTCGCATGCGAGCCCTTTTGTATTTGGAAGGTGTTTACGATCTTGTGAGCGCTAGCGAAAACGGCTGAAAAAGCCGGGTGCGCACACGATGCATGAGCATTTTGAGGCCGTTTTCAATGCCGCAGCGCCGACGCTTAGCAGATCGTCAACAGCCTCTTTTGACGCGTTATTCGGAAGCGCCGGCCTGTTCGCAGGTGTCGTCCTCGCCGGTCTTGGGCTCCGGGCATTCAGGGCGCAGCCAATGGCGCAGCATGGTCAAGGCCACCGCCAGCAGGGTGGGGCCGATGAACAGACCTATCACCCCCCAGGCGATTAGGCCGCCGATCACGCCCAGGAAGATCAGCGACAGCGGCATCTGCGCGCCCTGGCTGATCAGCAAGGGCTTCAGAATATTGTCTATGGTGTTGATCAGCAAGAAGCCCCAGACCAGCAGGAAGATGCCAAGGCCGGTGTTGCCGGTGTAAAACACCCAGGCCGCGGCCGGCAGCCAGACGATCAGCGTGGGCATCTGCGCCACCGCGACGATGAAGCAGAGGAAGCCCAGCACCAGCGCGCCGGGCACGCCGGCGATCAAAAGGCCGATCACGCACAGGATGGTCTGCGCCAGCGCGGTGCCCACTACGCCGGTGGTGACGCTGCGTATGGTGCGGGCGATCACGTCCGGCAATTCGCCGGCCGGTGCGCCGCCCAGCTTGATCACGATCAGCTCCACCATGTCCCACAGCCGGTCGCCGTTGATCAGCAGCAAGCCGGACACAATGATGGCCAGCACGATTTCCAGCAGGCTCAGGCTGAGATTGGCGCCGCCGGACAGCAGCCACAGCGCGCCTTGGTTGACCGCCGGGCGGATTTTTTCGAAGAAGCCGGGCAGGTCGGCCTGCACGCTGCCCCACAGCTTTTGCAGGCTTTCGCCCACCACCGGGATATTGGCCAGCCAGGTAGGCGCGTTGGGCAGCGTCAGCTGGGTCAGGTCGTGGGTGAGGCCGGATAGATGGGGCAGGGTGTCGGCCAGGGTCAACGCCATCAGACCGATGGGGATGGCCAGCGCCAAGGCCAGCGCCAGCACAATGAGCAGGGCGGCCAATTTGTGGCGCTCTCCCAGTTTTTGCCGCAGCCGGCAATGCATTGGCCAAGCGGAAATGGCGATGATGGCGGCCCAGGTCAGGGCGCCGAGAAAGGGTTGGATCACGCGCAGGCACGACATCACCAGCAGCGCGATGATGGCGATCTGAAACACCGCCAGGATGCTGACATTGGAGAACGCTTTATTGATGGCCATGGGGCTCTCGGAAAATGAAAACGGGCCGATCGAAAGATCGGCCCGCTGATTCTGCAATGCAATGAGCGTGAATGCAATTGGCGCTTGCGGCTATTGCGGATTCACCGTCGCCAGGGTCTTGGCGAAGGCTTCCGCCTGCGTGAAGCCGATCACGCGATCCGCTTCCTGCCCCAGTTTGTCGAACAAGATAATGCCCGGCGGGCCGAACAGGCCGAAACGCTTGAGCAAAGCCTGGTGCTCCGCGTTGTTGGCGGTCACGTCGGCCTTGACCAGCACATAACCCTGCATCTGGCGGCTGACCGCCGGATTCGGGAAGGTTTCCGCCTCCATCTCCTTGCAGGAAACGCACCAGTCGGCGTAGAAGTCCAGCAGCAGCGGTTTGCCTTCGGCCTTGGCCTTGATCAGCAAGGCGTCTAGTTGGGCGCTGCTGGCGGCGGGCAGGAACACCGCCTCGGCCCGGGCTTCCGCCTGGCCCTGGCCCAGCCAGCGCAAGGGGTAGCGCGGGTTGTCAGCGCCGGCCAGCAGGCCGGCCAATTGCGCCGCGCCTATCAAGAGCAGCGCCACGCCGGCGGCCTTGCCCAAGCGGCGCGGAGCGCCGGCGTTGCTCGGCAGTGCCTCCAGCGCGCCCAGGGACACCGCGCTGCCTATCAGCAGCAAGGCCCACAGCAGCATGACCAGCGCGCCCGGCAGGAAGGGCGTGGCCAGCCAGATGGCTAGGCCCAGCATCACGACGCCGAAGCCGGCTTTGACGGTTTTCATCCAGCCGCCGGCGCGGGGCAGCACATGGCCGCCGAAGGTGCCGATCAAGATCAGCGGCAGGCCCAGGCCCAATGCCATCGCGTACAGCGCCGCGCCGCCCAGAGCGGCGTCGCCGGTGCTGCCGATATAGCCCAGCGCCAGCGCCAGCGGCGGGGCGACGCAGGGACCGATGATCAGCGCGGACAGCGCGCCCATTGCGAATACGGTGGCGAACTTGCCGCCGGACAGATGGTTGGAGGTGTCGGCTAGCCGCGATTGCAGCGCCGACGGCAGCTGGATGGTGAACAGATCGAACATGGACAACGCGAACACCACCATCAGCGCGCTGGCGCTTAGCACCACAGCCGGCTGTTGCAGCCATACGGTGAGCAAGGCGCCGGTGAGGCCGGCGATGACGCCGACCACGGTGTAAGTCAGCGCCAGGCCCTGCACATAGGTGAAGGACAACAGGAAGCCGCGGCGGCGGGTCAGGGTAGCGCCCTGGCCGGCAATCAATGAGGAGACGATGGGCAGCAGCGGGTACATGCAAGCGGTGAACGCCATGCCGATGCCCGCCAGCAAAAAGGTGCCCAATGTGGTCAGCCAACCCTGGGCTGCCAGCTCATTGTTGCCGGCCGGGGACTTTCCCTGAGTGGGTGCCTCCGACAGCCATTCGCCCAGCTTGCCGCCGGCGGACGGCGTGCCGCCCACTTTGAGCTTGTGGGTGTAAGGCGGGTAGCACACGCCGGCGTCGGCGCAGCCTTGCAGGCGCACTTGCAGCTCGAACTCGGCCGGCGCATTAGGCTGCAGCGGCACGGTCACCACGTTCTTGCCGGTGAATACGGTTTGTTTGCCGAAGTAAGGGTCGTTCTTTTCCTTGCCGGCCGGGAACTGCGGCGCGCCCACCAGCTTGGCCGGCTGGCTGCTGATCTGGGTGCGGTCGCGGTACAGGTAGTAACCGGGAGCCACGTCCAGCGTCAGCTTGAGCTGTTCGCCGGCGCGTTCAACCTTGGCGGCGAAGGCTTGCTCCGCCGGCAGCAGGTCGTCCTGGTTGACGGCGTGCGCGGGCAGGCTCAAGCCCAGGCAGGCCAGCGAGACCGCGAGCAAGCCCACGATCCGGGATGAGAGTAGCGATAAGTTGATTGGCACGGGATGACTCTATGGTTTATGGTCGTTAGCGTTTGAATGACCGGCGCGCTCAGGCATTGGTTCCTTGGCGGCCGGGTGGAGCGCGGAGGGCGGCGGACTGGGTCGCGGCCGCGTCTTGCTATGCGAAAACAATATGCATTAAATTCAAATTCCGGGCAAACGGTAAGATAGAATATTTATATAAAAACTAGGGCGCAACACCATACATCATGCGAGAAACGATTCACTTTGCTCATGCCAACAGTTTTCCGGCCTCGGTTTACCGCAAGTTTCTAGCCGCGCTGGGCGAGCGCCACCAAGTGGGCTTCCTCGACGCCATCGGCCACGATCCGGCTTATCCGGTCACAGACTGCTGGCCCCACCTGGTAGAGGAAACCATCGCGCACATCGAAAGCCACTATCAAGGGCCCATCGTCGGCGTCGGCCATTCGCTGGGCGGCTTTCTGATGTTCTACGCCGCCTTGCGCCGGCCGGAGTTGTTCAAGCGCATTGTGATTCTGGATTCGCCGCTGATGGGGCCGTTCCGCTCGCGCGGCATCTGGCTGGCCAAGAAGCTGGGCTTCATCGACCGCGTTACCCCGGGCGGCAACACCCTGAAGCGACGCGATAACTGGGCGTCGGTGGCCATGGTTCACGACTACTTCGCCCGCAAGCCGATGTTCGCTCGTTTCGATCCGGACTGCCTGGCCGACTACGCCGAGCACGGCACCGTGGACGACGGCCAAGGCGGGCGCAAGCTCAAATTCCGGCCGCAGATCGAACATGAAATCTACTGCGCGCTGCCGCATGATTTTCCGCGTTATCGCGGACAATTGAAAGTGCCGGCCACCTTTATCGCTGGCACCGGTTCGGATGTGCTCAAGCCGGCTGACCTGCGCTTCATGCGCAAACACTTCAATATTCAGGTGCGGATGCAGCAGGGCAGCCATCTGTTTCCGCTGGAGCGGCCGGAGGAAACCGCGCGGCTCATTCTAGAGCTGCTGGAGGCCTGAGCGTTTCCAAAGGCGGTTTCATGCAAAAACAAAGCCCGGCTAAGCCGGGCTTTGTTCTGTCACGAGGGGCAGGCTTACAGCATCGCCAGCCGCTGGCGCACGCTGCGCTCGATGCCGGCGGCGTCCAGGCCGCAATCGGCCAGCATGCCGGCCGGGTCGCCGTGTTCGACGTAATCGTCCGGCAGGCCCAGTTGCAATACCGGCTTGAGGATGCCCATCGCCTGCATCGCTTCCAGGCAGGCCGAACCGGCGCCGCCCATCACCACGTTTTCTTCCACGGTAATGACCAGATCGTGGCTTTCCGCCAGCCGGCACACCAGCTCCGCGTCCAGCGGCTTGACGAAGCGCATGTCGGCCACGGTGGCGTTCAGCGCCTCGGCGGCGGCCAGCGCCGGCGTTACCATGCTGCCGAAGGCGAGGATGGCCACTTTTTCGCCTTGGCGGCGCACCAGGCCCTTGCCCAGCGGCAACGCCGTCATTTCCGCCTGGATCTCGGCGCCGGGGCCGGTGCCGCGCGGATAGCGCACCGCGGCCGGGCTGTTCATCTGGAAGCCGGTGTACAGCATCTGGCGGCATTCGTTCTCGTCCGAAGGCGCCATCACCGTCAGATTGGGAATGCAGCGCAGGAAGGACAGGTCGAAGGCGCCCGCGTGGGTGGGGCCGTCCGCGCCCACCAGGCCTGCGCGGTCGATGGCGAACAAGACCGGCAGGTTTTGCAGTGCCACGTCGTGGATCAGCTGGTCGTAAGCGCGTTGCAGGAAGGTGGAGTAGATGGCCACCACCGGCTTGACGCCGTCGCAGGCCAGGCCGGCGGCGAAGGTGACTGCGTGTTGTTCGGCGATGGCCACGTCGTAATAGCGGTCCGGGTGCTCCTGCTCGAAGCGCACCAGGCCGGAGCCCTCGCGCATCGCCGGGGTGATGCCCACCAGGCGCGGGTCGCGCTTGGCCATGTCGCAGATCCAGTCGCCAAACACCTGGGTGTATTGCGGCTTGCCGCCGCCCTTGCCGCTGGTCAGACCGTTGCTAGGGTCGAATTTGGTGACGCCGTGGTATTTGACCGGGTCGCTCTCCGCCAGCTTGTAGCCGTGGCCTTTCTTGGTGACGATGTGCAGGAACTGCGGCCCCTTGAGGCTGCGGATATTGCTCAGGGTGTCCACCAGTACGTCCACATCATGGCCGTCGATGGGGCCGATGTAGTTGAAGCCGAACTCCTCGAACAGGGTGCCCGGGGTGAAGAAGCCCTTGACGTGCTCTTCCACCTTGCTGGCGATCTCCTTCAGCGGCGGAGCGATGCCCAGCACCTTGCTGGAGCCTTCGCGCATCGCCGCGTAGAAGCGGCCGGACATCAGCTTGGCCAGGTAGTTGTTCAGCGCGCCGACATTGGGCGAGATGGACATCTCGTTGTCGTTGAGCACCACCAGCAGGTCGGTGTCCATCGCGCCGGCGTTGTTGAGGGCCTCGAAGGCCTGGCCGGCGGTCATGGAGCCGTCGCCGATAATGGCCACGCACTTGCGCTCTATGCCCTGAGTCTTGGCGGCCACCGCCATGCCCAGCGCCGCGCCGATGGAGGTGGAGGAATGGCCGACGCCGAAGGTGTCGTATTCCGATTCGTCGCGCTTGGGAAAGCCGGCCAGGCCGCCTTTCTGGCGCATGCTGCCCATGCGTTCGCGGCGGCCGGTCAGGATCTTGTGCGGGTAGGTTTGATGGCCCACGTCCCACACCAGGCGGTCGTCCGGGGTGTTGAACACATAGTGCAGGGCGATGGTCAGCTCAATGCTGCCCAGGTTGGAGGCGAAGTGGCCGCCGGTCTTGCTGACGCTTTCCACCAGAAAGTCGCGCAGTTCCGTGGCCAGCGGCGCAAGCTGCTGGCGCGACAGCTTGCGCAGGTCGGCGGGGCTTTGAATGGTCTCGAGCAAGGGATACATAGTTTTCTGCTTCTCAGAACGAGCGCGCGACGATGTAGTCGGCCAGTTCCTTCAATCGTTGGGCGGAATCGCCAAATCCTTCCAGCGCGGCAAACGCCTCGTCGCGCAAGTCGCGGGCAAACTGCTTGGCTTCGGACAGCCCCATCAGGCTGACGTAGGTGGGCTTGTCGTGGGCGGCGTCCTTGCCGGCGGTTTTGCCCAGCGTAGCGGTGTCCGCCTCGCAGTCCAGCACATCGTCCACCACCTGGAAGGCCAGGCCCATGCGCTTGGCGAACACGTCCAGACGGGCGGTTTCCTCCTCGCTCAACGGCCGGCCGGCCATGGCGCCCAGCAACACCGACGAGCGGATCAGCGCGCCGGTTTTCAGCAAATGCATGTATTCCAGCTCCGGCTGATTCAGCGCCTTGCCCACGCTGGCCAAGTCTATGGCCTGGCCGCCGGCCATGCCGGCGTGGCCGGCGGCGCGGGCCAGGGTGTGAACCATGGCGAGCTGAGCCGCGGGGGCCACGCCCGGCAGCGGCGCGCTCAGCGTATCGAAGGCATGGGTTTGCAGCGCGTCGCCCGCCAAAAGCGCGGTGGCTTCGTCGTAAGCCACGTGACAAGTGGGTTTGCCGCGGCGCAGCACATCGTCGTCCATACAGGGCATGTCGTCGTGCACCAGCGAATAGACGTGGACCATCTCCAGCGCGGCGCCGATGCGGGCCAGGTTGTCGGCCGAGGCCCCCACCAATTCGCCGGCGGCGAACACCAGTAGCGGGCGTACCCGCTTACCGCCGCCCAGGCAGACGTAGCGCATCGCTTCGTGCAGTTTTTGCGGCGTGTGCTGATCGGAGGGCAGCAGCCGTTCCAGCGCACCTTCCACTTGCTGCTGGATCTCGGTCATCCAGGCCATGAAAGGTTTATTGGCCATTGGACAATTCCAGTGGTTTGAGTTCGTTGTTTTCGAGTATTTTCAGCTGCTGTTCCGCGTCGGCCAGTTTGGCCTGGCAGAACTTGATCAATTCTATGCCCTGCTTGTAGGAGCCGAGCGCCGTTTCCAGCGGCATGTCGCCGCTTTCCATCGCCTGGATGATGTCTTCCAGTTGGGCCAGTGCGGTTTCGAAACTGGCCGGCGCTTTGTTGGCTTTAGCCATGGCGTTTTCCTTATGGTGCTTTCGTGGTGGCCGGGCCGTGCGGGCTCCGTCGGTGTCGCGTGGGCGCAGGCGGCTCTTTAAGGCCGTCATTCTAGTCCAATTACAGGGTGCGGCGACAGAGGCGATTGAGCGCTTTCGGCAAGCGTGGATGCTGTTGGGATGCTAACTGCGCGGAACGGGAACGCGCCTAGCGGACAATTCCCCGTCGTCCGCATTTGCGGTAGGGTGTCGCCAATTGAAAACGACAGAGGCCAGCATGCATTCGCAACCATCCATTCTGATTACCGGCTGCTCCAGCGGCATCGGCTACCACACCGCCGTGATCCTGGCTCAGCGCGGCTGGCGCGTGATCGCCAGCTGCCGCGCCGCCGCCGACGTGGAGCGCCTGTGCAGCGAGGGCATGGCCTGCATCCGGCTGGACGTGGACGACGCCGATTCCATTCGCGACGGCCTGGCCCAGGCGCTGGAGATGGCCGGCGGGCGACTGGACGCCTTGTTCAACAACGCCGGCTTCGGCCAGCCTGGCGCGGTGGAGGACATCAGCCGAGCGGCGATGCGCGAGCAGTTCGAGACCAATCTGTTCGGTCCCTGGGAACTGACCAACGCCGCGCTCAAAGTGATGCGAGCCCAGGGTCATGGCCGCATCGTGTTCAACAGCTCCATCCTCGGTTTCGCCGCCATGCGCTGGCGCGGCGCCTACAACGCCAGCAAGTTCGCGATGGAAGGCCTGTGCGACACCCTGCGTCATGAGCTGCACGGCACCAATATCCATGTCTCCCTGGTGGAGCCGGGGCCGATAGAAAGCCGTTTCCGTCCCAATGCGCTGGCGCGTTTCCTGAAAAACGTGGACATCGACGCCAGCCATCATCGCGACGCATATCAGCAGCAGCTGGCGAGGCTGAAGAAAGAGGGGCACGCCGCGCCGTTCACCTTGCCGGCCAGCGCGGTGGCGGAGGCGGTGCATCGCGCCATCACGGCGGCCAAGCCGGCGGCGCGTTACCGGGTGACTTTCCCTACCAAATTGTATTGGTGGCTACGCCGTTTGCTGCCAACCCGTTGTTTTGACTGGGCCTTGCGCGCGGCGACTTGATGCAGAGCCAAGCCCTTGGCTTAGCATGAGTTTTTCTATGCATAGGCATGTTTTTTCTTTGATGCCATTTTGATAGTTTCTTGTTGATCTAGCCGGCGGATTCGCTTTACAGTCACGGCACTTGCTCATGGCATTTCCTCATGCTGGAGCAGGCATAACAATAGAGACGCCGGGTTTCCCGGCTCCGTGACACAAAGGAGTAAGCGAGATGAATCGCTGGAAATGGCTGCCCCTGCTGCTGGCGGGGGCGGGCCTATTCGCGTCCGCTCAGGCGGCCGATATGAACAAGACGCTGAAGGTGTCTTTCCTAGCGCCTGAGACCGGCTTTGATCCGGCCAAGATGAGCGATATCTATTCGCTGGGCGTGATCGAGAACATTTTCGACAATCTGCTCAGATACGATTATCTGGCGCGGCCGGTCAAGCTCAAGCCGGGCACCGCCCAGGCGCTGCCGGAAATTTCGGCGGACGGCAAGGTGTTCACTTTCAAGGTGCGGCCCGGCATCTACTTTGCCGACGATCCGGCCTTCAAGGGCAAAAAGCGGGAGCTGACCGCCGCGGACTACGCCTACAGCATCAAGCGCTTTGCCGACCCCAAGGTCAGCTCGCCCAACGCCACCTCCTATACCGACTATGTGCTGGGGTTGGCGGAGGCGGGCAGCGCGGCCAGCAAGAAAGGGCGCTTTGATTACGATAAGCCTATAGAAGGCATCAAGGCGCTGGACCGCTATACCCTGCAGCTGACGCTGAAAAAGCCCAATTACAACTTTCTCTATACCGTGGCCGCCAAATTCAGCGGCGCGGTGGCGCGCGAGGTGATTGAAGCCTACGACAGCAACACCAACGCCCACCCGGTGGGTACCGGTCCGTTCATGCTGAAGGAATGGAAACCGGGCAACCGCATCATTCTGGAAGCCAACCCTGGCTATCGCAAGGAAGTGTTCTCCGACGAGCCGGCTGCCGACGCGCCGCCTCAGGACCGCGAAATCGCCGAGCAACTGCGCGGCAAGACGCTGCCGGTCATCGGCCGCATCGACATCAAGGTGATAGAAGAAGAGCAGCCGCGCTGGCTGTCCTTCCTCAACAAGCAGATCGACTACATCGGCGTGCCCAAGTCCGCCATTCCCTCTACCGTGCACAGCAGCGAGGCCAACCCCTTCCAGGCCAGCCTCAACCCAACGCTGGCGCAGCGCGGCATTCGCCTGCACCACAACCTGGGCATGGACCTGACTTACGCTTTCTTCAATATGCGCGACCCGGTGGTGGGCGGCTACAGCAAGCAAAAGATTGCCTTGCGCCGCGCCATCGGCATGGCATACCCCAGTCAGGAAGTGATCAAGCTGCTGTACAGCGGGCAGGCCATCCAGCTGCAAAATCTGGTGCCTTTAAACATGGTGGGCAACGATCCGCGCTTTCACGGCGCGCCGGACTTCAATCCGGCGTTGGCCAACGCGCTGCTGGACCAGGCCGGCTACAAGATAGGCCCGGACGGTTACCGCCGCCAGCCCAACGGTCAGCCGCTGCTAATCACCCAGGCCACCCAAGGCAGCGCTTTCGACAAGCAGTTCAATCAGATCTGGCAGAAGGCTTTCGACAGCATCAAGCTGCGCGTCACCTTCAAAGTGGCCAAGTGGAACGAAAACCTCAAGGCCGCCTACGCCGGCAAGGTGCAGATGTGGTCGCTGGGCGGTTCCGCCGCCATTCCGGACGGCGACGATTTCGTCACCGGCCTGTGGAGCAAGCAGATCGGCATCGGCAACCTGCCGTTCTTCAGCCGGCCGGAGTTCGACAAGGCCTACGAGGCTTCGCAAGTGCTGCCCAACGGCCCGGAGCGCGACGCGCTGTTTGACCGCATGAATCGGGTGGCGGCCGCCTATCAGCCCTATGTGCTGGGCGTGACCCGCTTCGAAAATATCGTCAGTCACGACTATCTCAAGGGTTACAAACCGCATCCGCTGGCCACGGTAGGCGTGTCCTGGCGTTATGTCGACATCGACCTGAGCAAGCGCCGCTAACCGCCTTGATCCGGGGCGCAGCCGCGCCGCTATATTCTGGAGAAGCAGATGTTCAATTTCATCATCCGCCGAATCTGGCAGATGGTGCCGACGATGTTCGGCGTCATGCTGCTGGTGTTCGTGCTGTTCAACTGGGTGGGCGGAGACCCCACCTACATCCTGGCCGGCAAACGCCTGACGCCGGAAATCATGGCTAATATCCGCGCCCAGTTGGGCCTGGACCTGAGCTTGCCGCAGCAGTTCTGGCTCTTCGTCAAGCAAGTGGCCGCCTTCGACTTCGGCACCTCCTGGTCCACTCAGCAGTCCGTCACCGCCACGCTGGCTTCGCGCATCGGCCCCTCAGTGACGCTGACCGGCACTTTGCTGGTGTTCGAACTGCTGACCGCGCTGCCCATCGCCATCGTCGTGGCTTACTACCGCGGCACCCTGACCGACCGCATGGTGACGCTGATCTGCACCGTGGCCATGTCCATCAGCTCGCTGGCCTACATCATCGTCGGCCAGTACCTGCTGGCTTTCAAACTGGATTGGTTTCCGGTGATGGGCTGGGACGACGACAGCCTGCTGCGCAGCCTGCTGATCTACGTGCCGCTGCCGCTGATCCTGGGCATGCTGGTGTCGCTGGCGCCCAATGTGCGCTTCTACCGCAGCTTTGTGGTGGAAGAGTTGGGTCACGACTATGTGCGCACCGCGCGCGCCAAGGGCTTGTCGGAAAAAACCGTGCTGTTCAAGCACGTGCTGCGCAACGCGCTGATCCCGGTGGTCACTGCGGTGATGATGTCCTTGCCCTTCCTGGTATTGGGCTCGATGCTGCTGGAGCGCTTTTTCGGTATACCCGGCATGGGCAATGAACTGCTGATGGCGGTGGACAAGAGCGATTTTCCAGTGATCAAAGCCATCACCGTGACCATCGCCGCCGCCGCCATGGTGTTCAACCTGCTGGCCGACATCATCTACAAGTGGATCGATCCACGCGTGCAACTCAAGTAAGCGCGGAGCACAAGACATGACAACATTGCACAATACCGCCGGCGCGCCGCCGGCCGCCCCCTCGCGCAGCCTGTGGGCGCTGGGTTGGCAACGCTTGAAACGCGACCGCATCGGCTTCGTTTCCCTGTGGGTGGTGGCGGCCTTCATGCTGCTGGCCGCCGCCGGTTGGCTCAACCTGGCCGGCCGCGGCTGGAACGACGAAATCGCCGCCTCCTACGCGCCGCCCACATTGCTGCTGGATCAATATCGCCAGCAGGAAACCCCGGCCGCCGCTGGCGGCCAGTCCAGCGCCATCGTGCCCACCGAACGGCTGAAACCGTCGGAAGACCCCATCCATGACTGGCTGGAAGCCGCGCGCCCGCACGCCGCCCAGTACGCGGTGCCGGAAGTGAAGAAAGTGGCGTCGCTGCCCTTCGGCGCGGACCAGCGCGGCCGCGACATCCTGGACAAAGTGATCAAGGGCACCGCGACCTCGCTGCTGGTGGGCTTCTTCGGCGCGCTGCTGTCCATCCTGATCGGCACCTCGCTGGGCGCGATGGCCGGCTACTTCGGCCGCAAGGTGGACGACTTCCTGATGTGGTTCTACAGCGTGTTCACCTCGGTGCCGGACATGCTGCTGCTGCTCGCCTTCGCCGCCGTGGCCGGGCGCGGCATCGCCACCGTCATCCTGGTGCTGTCGCTGACCAGCTGGACCGGCACCTTCCGCCTGGTGCGCGCCGAGTTCATCAAGAACCGTTCGCGCGAGTACGTGCAGGCGGCGGACGCCATCGGCGCCAGCCACAGCCGCCGCATGTTCATCCACATTCTGCCCAATGTCTCCCACCTGCTGCTGGTGCAGTTCTCCCTCTTGATGGTGGGCCTGATCAAGTACGAAGTGATCCTGTCCTTCCTCGGCTTCGGCGTGGACGTGCGCCAGGTGAGCTGGGGCTCCATGCTGGCAGAAGTGCCGGAAGAGCTGTTGCAGGGCTATTGGTGGCAACTGGCCATGGTGGTGGTGTTCATGTCCACCCTGGTCACCGCCTTCAGCATGTTGACCGATGCGCTGCGCGACGCGCTGGACCCGCGCGCGGCGGCGAAGTGAGTGGGGGAGAACAGACCATGACCCAAAACCAGACCCTGCTGTCGGTGCGTAACCTCAAAGTGGCGTTCCGCCAGGAGAACGGCGGCGAATTCCAGGCGCTCAAGGGCGTCAGCTTCGACATCCCGGCCAAGCGCACCGTAGCGCTGGTGGGCGAATCCGGCTCCGGCAAATCGGTGACCTCGATGGCCATCATGCGGCTGCTGTCGCCGCAGCACGCGCACATCGCCCCGGACAGCCAGATCCTGCTGCAAGGGCGGGATCTGCTCAAAGCCGGCGGCGCCGAGATGCGCGCGCTGCGCGGCAAAGACATCGCGATGATCTTCCAGGAGCCGATGAGCTCGCTGAACCCGGTGTTCAGCGTGGGCGAGCAGATCATGGAAGCCCTGATGCTGCACGCCAAGCTGGGCCGCCGCGCCGCGCGCCGGCGCGCGATCGAACTGTTGCGCGAAGTGGGCCTGCCGGAACCGGAAAGCAAGGTGGACAGCTACCCGCACCAGCTGTCCGGCGGCCAGCAGCAACGGGTGATGATCGCGATGGCCATCGCCTGCGAACCCAAGCTGCTGATTGCCGACGAACCCACCACCGCGCTGGACGTGACCATCCAGAAGCAGATCCTGCAACTGATCGCGGACCTGCAGAAGAAGCACGACATGGCGGTGCTGTTCATCACCCACGACCTGGGCGTGGTGGGCGAGTTCGCCGACGAAGTCATCGTGATGCGCCACGGCGAAATCCGCGAGCAGGGCAAGGTGCAGCAAATCTTCGACGCGCCGCAGGACGCCTACACCAAGGCGCTGCTGGCCTGCCGGCCGCACCTGGACCGGCGGCCGCAGCGGCTGGCGGTGATCGACGACTTCCTGCAACCGGGCGGCTATGTGGAGCCGCCGCAGCGCGAGCGCGGCTACCAGGCGGACGACGAGATCATCCTGGACGTGCGCGGGCTCTGCAAATCCTTCGACGTGCGCGAAGGCTTGTTTGGCAAGCGCCAATTCCACGCGGTCAAGGACGTGTCCTTCAAACTGGCCAAGGGGAAAACCCTGGGCATCGTCGGCGAGTCCGGCTCCGGCAAGACCACCGTCGGCCTGACCCTGGTGCGGCTGCATCAGGCCAGCGGCGGCCAGGCGCTGTTCCACGGCCAGGACCTGCTGGGCATGGACGCCAAGGCCTTCCACGCCTACAAGCGGCGCATCCAGATCATCTTCCAGAACCCCTACGCCTCGCTGAACCCGCGCTTCACCGTGGAGCAGATCCTGAGCGAACCGATGCAGCTGCACGGCATCGGCCGCGACGGCGGCGAACGGCGCAAGCTGG
>NZ_MUKU01000021.1 GCF_002081825.1 Chromobacterium haemolyticum
CCATCCGCCAGGCCGATCTCGACGCTCGCAAAGGACAGGTCATCGGCCCGCCGATTCCCGATCTGGCCTTCCATCTGCTGGACCGCTTCCTGCAGCCGGTGCCCATCGGCGTGCCCGGCGAGATCTACGTCGGCGGCCCCGGCGTCGCTCGTGGCTACTGGAACCGTCCGGCGCTGACCGCCGCCCGCTTCCTGCCCAATCCCTTCGCCGCCGACGGCTCCCGCCTGTATCGCTCCGGCGATCTGGCCCGCCGCCGCGCCGACGGCGAAATCGAATACCTGGGCCGCGCCGATCATCAGGTCAAGCTGCGCGGCTTCCGCATCGAACTAGGCGAGATCGAAGCCGCGCTGTGCCGTCTGCCCGACGTGCGCGAGGCGCTGGTCCTGCTGGACCGTCCCGCCGCCGGCGAACCGCGGCTGGTGGCCTACGCCGTCGGCGACGCCGAACCCGCCGCCCTGCGCGCCGCGCTGGCTGCCGAGTTGCCCGAACACATGCTGCCCGCCGTCATCGTGGCGCTGGAGCGCTTCCCGCTGACCCACCACGGCAAGATCGACCGCGCCGCCCTGCCGGCCGCGCAAGCCGCCAGCGACGCGCCCCGCGTCGAACCGCGCTCCGACGCGGAACGCGCGCTCGCCCACATCTGGGCCGACGTCCTTGCCGTGCCCCTACCCGGCATCGACGATAATTTCTTCGCCCTAGGAGGCGATTCCATCCTCTCCCTGCAAGTGGTCGCCCGGGCGCGGGCGCAAGGCCTGGCGCTGAGTCCGCGTCAGCTGCTGCTGGAGCCCACCATCCGCCAGTTGGCCGCCGCGCTCGGCACGGCCGCGATCGAGGAGGAAGCCGCGGCCGCCGGCCCGCTGCCGGCCACGCCCATCCAGCGCTGGTTCGCCGGCCTGGGTCTGGCCGAGCCGCGACACTGGAACCAGGCGCTGGCGCTGCAACTGGCTCGCCCCGTGGACGCGGTCCGGCTGCAAGCCGCGCTCGACGCCGTGGCCGCGCGCCACGACGCCTTCCGCCTGCGCTTCACGCCGGAGCCGACGCTAAGCGAAGAGACCGGCGGCTGGCCCTGCCGCGAACTGGAACTGGCGGACGACGGCGACGAAGCCGCGCGCGCGGCGCTGGAACAAGCCCAGCGCGAGCTGGACCCAAGCGCCGGCCCGCTGGCCCGCGCGCTCTTGCTGCGCCGCGGCCGACAAGCGCCGGTGCTGGCGCTGATCATCCACCATCTGGCGGTGGACGCGGTGTCCTGGGGCATTCTGCTGGACGATCTGAACCAGGCGCTGGACGCGCTGACGCGCGACGAAACGCCGCGACTCCCCGCCGTGCCAACCCAATGGCGCCGCTGGGCGGAGCTGCAACGGGCCGAGGCCGCCGAAGCGGACCCCGCGCCTTGGCTCAGCCAGGCCGCGGCTGGCTTCCCGACGCTGCGCCGCGACGCCGCCGCCCCGACGGCCAATACCGAAGCCGCCTCGCGGCTGCTCAGCCGCGAACTGGACGCGGCCTTAACCGGCCGCCTGCTGCGCGCCGGCGCCCGCGCCGCTGGCCAGCGCGTCAGCGCCTTGCTGCTGCTGGCGCTGTGGCGCGCGCTGGCGTCCCGGCTCGACGCGCCGCGCTTCGCGGCGACGCTGGAACACCATGGCCGCGACGCCGAATCCGGCCTGGACCTGTCCCGCACCGTGGGCTGGTTCACCGCGCTGTATCCGCTGAGCGTGGCCGGCGACGCCGCCGCCGGCGCGGCCGAACTCCTGGCTTCCATCGCCGCGCAATTGTCGCGGCTAACCCCCGTCGCGCCTGAATACGGCCAGGCGCGCTGGCTGGGGCCGGACCTGGACGCGCGCCGGCAACTGGACGCGGCCGGCCTGCCGGAAATCAGTTTCAACTACCTGGGCGCGCCTCGCGGCGTCGACAAGGCCTGGTTCCAACTACGGCCCGAGTTGATTACCGGAGAACGCGCCGCCGGCAACCTGCGCCCCTTCGCGCTGGACCTGGTGCTGGTGGTGCTGGACGGCAGGCTTCGCGTGGACTGGCGCTACCCCGTCAGCCAGTTCGAAGCGGCCACCGTCGCCGGCTGGGCCGACGCCTTCGCCCGCGAACTGGCGCTGGCGCTGGGCGAGATCGAAGCCGCGCCGCTGCTGGCCGCCGATTACCCGCTGGCCCGTCTGGAGCAGGCCGCCGTCGACGAGCTGGCGCGCCGGACCGGCCCCTTCGACGATCTCTATCCGCTGTCCCCGCTGCAACAGGGCATGCTGTTCCACAGCGTGGCCGACGCCGCCGACGGCGCTTATCTGGAACAGCTCAGCAGCGTGGTCAACGGCGCGTTGGACTCGGACGCCTTCGCCGAGGCCTGGCGCGCAATGCTGGCGCGCCATCCGCTGCTGCGCTCCAGCTTTCACTGGCGGGGCCTGGCCCAACCGCTGCAGGCGGCGATGCGCACGGCGTCGCTGCCGATCAGCCGGCTGGACTGGTCCGATCTGGCCGAGCCCGAGGCCGCGCTGGCCGACTACCTGGCCGCAGACGCCTCGCGGCCGTTCGCTCTGGACGCCGCGCCGCTGATGCGGCTGGCGCTGATCCGGCTGGGCCAGGACCGCTGGCGCTGGATCTGGAGCTATCACCACCTGCTGCTGGACGGCTGGTCGCTGCCGCTATTCTTCCGCGAACTGCTGACCCTATACCGCGCGCTCAGCCGCGGCCAAACTCCGGCCCTGCCGCCGGCGCGGCCGTTCTCCGCCTATATCGGCTGGCTGGACCGCGCCGGCCGCCGCGCCCGCTCGGACGAAGCTTTCTGGCGTCGTTACTTTTCCGGGCTGGAACACCCCACCCTGCTCGCCGGCCCCGCCGACGGCGACGCCGACTTCGTCGAACGGGAAATCCGGCTGTCGCCGGAATGGAGCGCGCGCGCCGCCGCCGCAATGCAGGCCTGCTCCAGCACGTTGAACACCCTGTTCCAGGCCGCCTGGGCATTGACCCTGGCGCGCAGCGGCCACGGCGAGGACATCGTCTTCGGCACCGCCTTGTCCGGCCGCAACGGCGATCTGCCCGGCATAGCCGAAATGATAGGGCTGTTCATCAACACCCTGCCGCTGCGGGTGCGGCTCAACCCCGCCGCCGACGCGCGCGCGCTGCTGGCCCAGGTACAGACCAATCAAGCCCGGGTGCAGGACTACGCCCACAACCGGCTGGTGGACGTCCAGCGCTGGGCCGGCCGCGACAACGCCCAGTTGTTCGACTCGCTGCTGGTCTTCGAGAACTACCCCGCCGACGCGCTGCTGCGCGACGAGGCCGCCGGCCTGGGCTTTGAAACGCCGCGCTTCAGCGAGCACACCAATTATCCGCTGACGCTGGCCGTGATCCCGGGCGCGGCCTTGACCGTCAAGCTCACCTTCGACCGCAGCCGCGTCGCCGACGTGGCGGCCGAGGAATTGCTGCAACGCTGGCTCGCCGTGGCGGAATCCATCGTCGCCGCGCCGGACGCCGCCGTCGCCTCCATCGAGCTACTGCCCGCGGACACTCGGCGGGCGCGGATAGCCGACGCCGCCCGGCAGCCGCTGGCCTCGCCGCAACTGGCGCAGCGCCTGTTCGAAGACCAGGCCGCCGCCGCGCCGCGCGCGCCGGCGCTGCTGGACGAAAACGGCGCGCTTGATTACGCCGGGCTGGACGCCCGCGCCAACCAGTTGGCCCACCGGCTGCAAGCGCTGGGGGCCGGCCCGGAAACCGTGGTGGGCGTGCTGCTGCCGCGCGGCGCGGCCGCGGTGACCGCGCTGCTGGCCACGCTGAAGGCCGGCGCCGTCTATCTGCCGCTGGACCCGGCCTACCCGGCCGAGCGGCTGGACTACATGCTGGCCGACAGCCGCGCCGCCATCCTGCTCAGCGAAACCCGCCTGCTGCCGACGCTGAGCCGGCTGCCGGCCAGCCTGCTCTTGCTGGACCAAGCCGCCGACTCGCCGGACGCCGCGCAGGATTCCGCCCCGCCCTGCGCCGCCGGCGTCGACAACCTGGCCTACCTCATCTACACCTCCGGCTCCACCGGCTGGCCCAAGGGCGTGGGCGTCAGCCATCGCGGCGTCGCCAATCTCTGCCGCGCCCAATGCGAATTTTTCCAGGTGGACGCCAGTAGCCGGGTCTATCAGTTCGCCCCGCTGAGCTTCGACGCCTCGGTGTCAGAAATCTTCATGGCGCTGGGCAGCGGCGCGGCCCTGTGCCTGCCGGAGGCCGACGCCGCGCAAGACCCGGCCGGCGCCCTGCGCCGCACCGCGCGGTGCCACGGCCTGACTCACGCCACCCTGCCCCCGGCGCTGCTGGCGGCGCTGGACCAAGACGATCTGCCCGGCCTGCGCACCCTGATCGCCGCCGGCGAAGCCGCCTCACCCGGCCTGCTGGCGCGCTGGGCCGCCGCTCACCGCGTGGTCAACGCCTACGGCCCAACCGAAGCCACGGTCTGCGCCAGCATGCAGGTCTGCGACGCCGTCGAGCCGCTGCCGTCCATAGGCCGCGGCATGGCCGGCGTCCGCCTCTATCTGCTGGACCGCTGGGGCGCGCTAGTGCCGCCCGGCGTGCCCGGCGAGATCCACATCGGCGGCGAGGCGCTGGCGCGCGGCTATATCGGCCAGCCCGGCCGCACCGCCGCCAGCTTCGTACCGGACGCCGTGTCCGGCCTGCCCGGCGCGCGGTTGTACCGCAGCGGCGACCTCGGCGAATACCTACCCGACGGCGGCATCCGCTTCCTCGGCCGCGCTGGCGGCCAGGTCAAACACCGCGGCTACCGCATCGAACTGGACGGCGTCGCCGCCGCGCTCAGCGCCCATCCGGACGTGGACGAAGCGCTGGCGCTGATCCGCCTGGACGGCGAGCGCCGCCAACTGGTGGCCTACGCGCGGCTCAAGCCGGAAGCGGGCTTCGACGCCTCCGCGCTGCGAGAGCACCTGGCCGCCCGCCTGCCGGCCCACGAACTGCCGCAAGCCATCGTCGGCGTGCGGCAATGGCCGTTGACCCCCGCCGGCAAAATAGACCGCGCGGCGCTGCCGTCGCCGGAGGAGGCCGCACCGGACTCGCCGGACGCGGACAAGACGCTGAACCCGGCCGAGGCCGCGCTGCTGGAGATCTGGCGCTTGGCGCTGGGGCGGAGCGGAATTGGCGTTCACGACAATTATTTCGCCGTCGGCGGCGACTCCATTCTGGCCCTGCAGATCGTCTCTCGCGCCAAGCAGGCCGGTTTCGACATCGAACCGCGCGCGCTGTTCGCCCATCCCACGGTGGCCGGACTGGCCGCCGTGGCCGGCGCCGCCGCGCGGCGGGCGCACATCGAGGAGCCGGAACAGGCCGAGGCGCCGCTGGCGCCTATCCAGCGCTGGTTCCTGCAACAAGACTGGCCCGCGCCGCAGCACTGGAACCTCAGCCTGCGCTTGAGCCTGGACGCCGCCGCGGACCCCGTCGCCTTGCAGGCGGCGCTGACGGCCGTGGCCTTGCGGCACGACGCGCTGCGCCTGAGACTGCGCCGCTCCCCCGACGGCGCTTGGAGCCAGCATTACGGACCGCGCGCAGCGCCGCCGCTTGAAACGCTGACGCTGCGGGCGACGGAAGCGGCCGCCCGCGAGGCGGAACTGCAAACCCACGGCGCGCGGCTGCAAGCCTCGCTGGACCTGGAACGCGGCCCGCTGCTGCGCGCCGTGTTGATCGAGGTCGGGCCGGGCGGCCGCGCCGAGCTGTTGCTGATCACCCATCACTGGGTAGTGGACGTGGTGTCCTGGCGCATTCTGCTGGACGACCTGGACCAGGCCTACGGCCAGGCCATGGACGGCGCCGAACCCTCGCTGCCTCCCGTGCCCGTCAGCTACCGGGCCTGGGCGCAATCTCTGGCGGACGACGCGCCCGCGCTGGCCGGCGAGTTCGACTACTGGCGCCGCGCCGTCTCCCCGCTGGCCGCGCCGCCGGGACTTGCCGCCGTCGGCCGCGTGGAGGAACGCCGCCGCGCGACGGTCAGCCTGGACGCCGACGCCAGCGCCGCGCTGCTGGAGGGCGGCGCCGAACGCTACCGCGCTCAGCCGCAGGAACTGCTGCTGGCGGCTCTGACCCTGGCCTGGCGCCGGCTGAGCGGCCTGCCCGCGCTCGCTCTGGACCTGGAAAACCACGGCCGCAACGCGGCGGCCGGCCCCGCGCCCGATCTGTCGCGCAGCGTGGGCTGGTTCACCTGCTTGCACCCGCTGCGCATAGAGCCGGCCGGCGACGGCTGGGAGCCGGCGGCCGCGGCGGCCAAGGCCGCGCTGCGCGGCGTGCCCGGCGGCGGCATCGGCTTCGGCGTGCTGCGCTATCTGGGCGATCCGGCCCAGGCCGCCGCTCTGGACCAGGCGCCGCCTCGGCCGCTCAGCTTCAACTACCTGGGCCGGCTGGACGACGCCGCCGACGGCGTGCTGCCGCGGCTGCGGGCGCGGCTGTCGACGCTAGAGGCCGGGCCGGCGCAAGACCCGCGCCAGCGGCTGCCGCACGCCATCGCCGTCAACGCCCGCATAGAGAAGGGCCGCCTGCGGCTGGACTTCGACTACGCCCACGCCCACGACACCCCGGCGCTGGCCGAACAGTGCCGGCTGGCGCTGGAAGAACTGGCCGCGCTCTGCCGCGCCGGCGGCCTGCCCGCCGTCGCCTACCACACCTCGGACTTCGCCGGCGTCGCGCTGGAGGAGAACGAATTGGCCGCCTTGCTGGACGACCTCACCGACATCGAATGAACATGACAAGCACACCGAACCTCAAAGACCAGATCCAGGACATCCTGCCCCTGAGCCCGCTGCAGCGCGGCGTCTTGTTCCACACCTTGTTCGCGCCCGGCTCCCCGGTCTATTTCGAGCAATTGATCTGCCGGCTGGACGGCGCGGTGGATCCCGCCGCCATGGCCGACGCGCTGGAGCGGCTGGCCGAGCGCCACCCCATCCTGCGCACCGCCTTCGTCACCAAGGGCCAGGCCGAGCCCCGCCAAGTGGTGTTTCGCCACGCGCGAACGCCGCTGGACGTCCACGACTGGAGCCGGGACGACCCCGCCGAGCGCGAACGGCGGCTGGAAGCGCTGCTGGACGAAGACCGCCGCCGCGGCTTCCAGCTGAACCGGCCGCCGCTGATGCGGCTGACCCTGCTGCGCTACGGGCAGGAGGAATGGCGGCTGATCTGGAGCCACCATCACATCCTGCTAGACGGCTGGTCGCTACCCATCCTGATGCGCGATTACTTCTCGTTGCTGTCCGGCGCGGCGCTGCCCTCGGCGCCACCGCCCTTCGCCGCCTACCTGAGCTGGCTGGGCCACCAGGACCAGGACGACGCCGCCAAGCGCTGGCGCGCCGCGCTGGGCGATCTGGCCGCGCCCACGCCGCTGGGCCTGGACCGGCCGGCGCTGCCAGGCGCGCTGGCCGGCGCCGACGTCGGCCAGATCGAGATGCGGCTGGACTACCGCGCCGACGGCGACCTCGCGGCCGCCGCCGAACGCTGCCGGGTCTCGCCGGGCAGCCTGCTGCTGGGCGCCTGGGCCATCCTGCTCAGCCGATACAGCCGCCAGGACGACGTGGTCTTCGGTCTTACGCTGTCCGGCCGGGCCATTGATCTGCCCGGCGTGGACGGCATGGTGGGCCTCTTGATCAACTCCCTGCCGCTGCGCTTGCCGGTGCCGGCCGACGCCGCGCTGCCGCAATGGCTGGCCGAGGTGCAACGCCTTCAGCTGGAGCTGCAATCGCTGTCGCACAGCGATCTGGCCGAAGTCCAGCGCCACAGCGGCGTGCCGCGCGGCCAGCCGCTGTTCGAAACCCTGGTGGCGATAGACAACTTCCCGATAGGCGACGCCCTGCCCTCGGACGGCTTGGGCTTCCGGATTTCCGACGTTTCCCAGCGCGAGCGCACCCACTATCCGCTGACGCTGACCCTGGTGCCGGGCGCGGACGGCTTGAGCTTGAAGCTGGGCTTCGACCGCGCTCGAGTGGACGACGCTCCGGCCGCGGCGCTGGCCGAGGCCTATCTGGAACTGCTGCGCCAGATCGCCGCGCGGCCGGACGCTGCGCTGCGCGAGTTGGGCCTGGTCCGGCCAAGCGCGATCCAGCCGCCCGCATCGGCCTCGCTGGCTAGCCGCGGCGGGCCGGACACCCTGGCCGCAGGCTTCCTGGCCGCCGCCGAACGCTTTCCAGACCGCATAGCCGTCAGCGACGGCCCCGCGACACTAAGCTACCGGCAATTGCGCGCCCAGGCCGCCGCCATCGCGGAACGCTTGCGCCAGGACGGCGTGGCGCCCGGCGTCAGGGTGGGCATTTGCCTGCCGCGCTCCGCCGGACAAATCGCCGCCATGCTGGGGGTGACGCTGGCCGGCGGCGTCTATCTGCCGCTGGATCCGGACTATCCGGCAGAGCGGCTGGCCTACCAACTGGCCGACAGCCAAGCGCTGCTCACGCTGACCGACGCCGAACTCAAGCCGCGGCTGCCGGCGGAGCACCGCTGCTTGTCGTTGGCGGAGATAGGCTGCGGCGCCAGGCCGGCGGCGCGGCCGCCCACCGGCCTGGAAGCTGGGCACGGCGCTTACGTGATCTACACTTCCGGCTCCACCGGCCAGCCCAAGGGCGTGCTGGTTTCCCACCGCAACGTGCTGCGCTTGTTCTCCGCCAGCGCCCGCCACTTCGCCTTCGACGAAAGCGACGTCTGGACTTATTTCCACTCCTTCGCCTTCGATTTCTCGGTATGGGAAATCTGGGGCGCGCTGCTGCACGGCGGCCGCTGCGTCGTGGTGCCGCGCGAGCTCAGCCGCGATCCGGCCGCCTTCGTCGAACTGCTGGGCCGCGAAGGCGTCACCGTGCTGAACCAAACCCCGTCGGCGTTCAAGCTGGCGATAGCGGCCGAAGCCGCCGCCCCGCTGCCGCGGCCGTCCGCGCTGCGCTGGGTGATCTTCGGCGGCGAGGCGCTGCGGCTGGCGGAATTGGGCCCGTGGCTGGAGCGACACGGCGACGACAGTCCGCGGCTGGCCAATATGTACGGCATCACCGAAACCACCGTTCACGTCACCTTCCGCCGCATCCTCGCCGCCGATCTTAAGGCCGGCGGCGAACTCAGCCCGATAGGCGAACCGCTGGACGACCTGAGCCTGGAACTGGTGGACCCCTGCGGCCATCCCGTTCCCTTGGGCGCGCCCGGTGAAATCCTGGTCGGCGGCGCCGGCGTCAGCCTCGGTTATCTGAACCGCCCGCAACTCAACGCCGAACACTTTCCCGGCGTCGGCGCGGAACGGCGCTACCGTTCCGGCGACCTGGCGCGGCGAACCGCCGACGGCGAACTGCTCTACTGCGGCCGCATCGACCATCAAGTGAAGATTCGCGGCTTCCGCATCGAACTGGGCGAAGTACGCGCGGCGCTGCTGAGCCACCCGGCGGTGCGCGACGTCCATCTCGTCGCCGCCGACGACCAACTCATCGCCTATCTGCTCGCCGATGACCCCGCCGCGGCCGGCGCCGAAACCCTGCGCCGCCATCTGGCCGCGCGCTTGCCGGCCCACATGATTCCGGCGGTCTTCATCGCGTTGGCCGAGTTTCCGCTCACCCTCAACGGCAAGGTGGACGCGCGCGCGCTGCCGTCGCCGCAAGGCGCGCGTTCGGCGCTGGACACGCCCTATGTCGAAGCGGCCACCCCCAGGCAAAAACTGCTGGCGGATATCTGGCGCCAGGTGCTGGACCTGCCCCGCGTAGGCATACGAGACAACTATTTCACGCTGGGCGGAGACTCCATCCGCAGCGTGCGCATCGCCGGGCTGGCCAAGGAGCGCGGCTGCCCCTTGAACATCCAGGACATTTTCCGCCACGGCACCATTGAAGCCATCGTCGAAGCGATAGGCGAAGCCGAAAGCACGGCCGCGCCGGACGCGGCACTGCCCCCGTTCGCGCTGATAGACGCCGCGGACCGCGCGCGGCTGCCGCCCGAGGTGGAAGACGCGCTGCCGCTGGCCAGGCTGCAGGCCGGCATGCTGTTCCACAATGAATACGACGACGGCCGCAACCTGTACCACGACGTGTTCTCCCACCGGCTGCGCGCCGACATCGACCCGGAGCGCCTGCGCCGGGCGCTGGCGGAGCTGAGCCGCGAACACCCGTTGCTGCGCACCGGCTTCGCGCTGGCCGGCTACTCCCAGCCGCTGCAACTGGTTTGGCGCGATCTGACGCCCAGCCTGGAAATCGACGACCTGCGCGGCCTGTCGCCGCAGCAAAGGGACGACGCCGTCGCCAGTCAGCTGCGACAGCTAAGCGAACAGCGCTTCGCGCCGGAACGGCCGCCACTGCTGCGCGTCGGCTGCCTGCGGCTGGCCGACGACGAGTGGCAGCTGACGCTGGCTTTCCACCACGCCATCCTGGACGGCTGGAGCGTCGCCACCTTGTGCTCGGCCTTGTTCAAACGGATGCGCGACCAAGGCGGCCCCGCGCGGGCACCGCGCGCGGCCTTCCGAGAGTTCGTCGCCGCCGAGCGGGCGGCGTTGGCCGATCCGGCGCAACGAGACTACTGGCGCGCGCAGCTGAAAGGCCTGCCGTCCGCCGCCATCCCGCGCTGGCCTCAACGCGTTGCGCCGACGGGCAAGGCCAGGGTGGGATCGCAGGAAACGCGCTTGCCAAACGCCACCGCCGCGGCGCTGATCCGGCAGGCCGCGGACAGCGGCATGCCTCTGAAAACCCTGCTGCTGGCCGTGCACGCCCGCGTGCTGGCTTGCTTGTGTGGTCAGAACGAAATCGTCACCGGCCTGGTCAGCAACGGCCGCCCGGCGGACGCCGACGGCGCCGAAGCCTTGGGCCTCTTCCTCAACACCCTGCCGCTGCGCGTCCGCGTTGGCGGCAGTTGGCGCGCGCTGCTGGCGGAAACCATGACGGCGGAGGGAAACAGCCTGCCCCGCCGCTTCTTCCCGCTGGCGGAAATCCTCAAACTGGACGAGGCCGCCCGCTTCGACGCCTCGTTCAACTATGTGGATTTCCACGTCTACCGCGAACTGAGCGAGAGCGGCGGCCTGGAGGTGCTGGACAGCAGCCGCCTGGAAGCGGTGGACATCCCGCTGGCCGTCACCTTCAGCGCCAGCCGCGCCGAGGGCGCCGTCACCCTGGGCTTTTCCTACGACCGCGCCGCCTTCCCCGACGAGCAAGTGGCCACCATCGGCCGGCTCTACCTGGCCGCCGCCGCCGCGCTGGCGCGAGACCCCGACGCCCTCTGCCTGGACGCCGCGCTGACGGAGACCGCTGTCGAGCCGCTACGCGGACCGTCCGCCGGTCTCGCGGCCTTCTCGGTGCCGCAGGCGGTCGCCGCCATCGCGCGGCGGCAACCGGACGCGCCCGCCGTCGCCGGAAACGGCGAGGCGCTGAGCTACGCCCAGCTGGACGGCCAGGCCAACCGGCTGGCGCGCCGGCTGTTGGCGCATGGCCTTGGCCCGGACGCGGTGGTGGCGCTGGACTTGCCGCGCTCGCCCGAACAGGTGGTGGCCATGCTGGCGACCTTGAAGGCCGGCGCCGCCTATCTGCCGCTGGACCGAAGCCAGCCCGAGGCACGCCGCCGCGACATCCTGCAGGAGGCCGCCCCGGCGCTGCTGCTCAGCCTGAACCCCGCCGCTTACGCGCCGCCCGGCTGTGCCGTCTTGCAGGCGAACCTGGCCGACGATCTGAACGACGAAGACGCGGCGGCCCCCGCCGCGCCCGTCCATGGCGACGCGCTGGCCTATCTGCTGTTCACCTCCGGCTCCAGCGGTCGCCCCAAAGGCGTCGCCGTCGGCCGCGCCGCGCTGGACAACCACATGGCCTGGATGAACCGCCGCTACCCGCTGGACGCGGACGACGCGGTGCTGCAGAAGACCCCGGTGGGTTTCGACGCCTCGGTCTGGGAGTTCTGGGCGCCGCTGACACAGGGCGCGCGGCTGCTGCTGGCGGCGGAGGACGGACACCGCGACCCGGACTACCTGATCCGCGCCGTGCGCGAACAAGGCGTCACCGTGCTGCAGCTGGTGCCCAGCCTGCTGGCCGTGCTGCTGTCGATGCCGGACTTCGCCGGCTGCCGCGCGCTGCGCCGGGTCTTCGTCGGCGGCGAAGCGCTGCCGGCCGCCACCCTGGCCCGCTTCCACGCCGCGCTGGACATCCCGCTGGTCAACCTCTACGGACCCACCGAAACCGCCATCGACGCCTCCAGCGCGGAATACCTGCGCTCGGACCCGCCCGCGGCCGCCATCAGCATCGGCCACCCCATAGACGGCGCCGTCTTCCATGTGCTGGACGCCCGCCTCAATCCGGTGCCCCCCGGCGTGCGCGGCGAACTGTACATCGCCGGCTGCGGCCTGGCCCGCGGTTATCTGGGCCAGCCGGCGCAGACCGCGCGGCGCTTTATCCCGGACCCGCTGTCGCCGTTGCCCGGCGGCCGCCTATACCGCAGCGGCGATATCGTGCGCCTGCTGCCGGACGGCGTGCTGGAATACCTGGGCCGCGCCGACGACCAGGTCAAGCTGCGCGGCCAGCGCGTGGAACTGGAAGAGATCGAAGCCGGCCTCGCCGCCTGCCCCGGCGTGCGCCAAGCCGCCGCCGCGCTCTACCGCGACCGCTCCGGCGCGGACAAGCTGGCCGGTTACGTAGGGCTGACGCCGGAGGCCGAGGCCGGAGACTGGCGAGCCGCCATCCTGGCGGCGCTGCGCCTGCGTCTGCCGGAATACATGCTGCCCGCGCAATTGATCGCGCTACGGCAATGGCCGGTCGGCGCCAACGGCAAAACCGACCGCGCCGCGCTGCCCGCGCCGCAGGCGGACGCGGCGGCCCCAATGCGCAGCCGCGCGCCCAATGCCCCTGAGGAACAGACTTTGGCCGCGATCTGGCGGCAAACGCTGGGCCGCGAGGACATCGGCGCCGACGACAACTTCTTCCAATTGGGCGGGGACTCCATCCTAGGCCTGCAAATCGTGGCTCAGGCCCGCCAGGCCGGCCTGACGCTGGCCGCGCGCGACATCTTCAGCCACCCCACCATCGCCGAGCTGGCCGCCCAAGCGCGCCCGGCGCGGCAGGAAGCCAAGCTGGAGGACATTCCACCCGGCGCTCCGCTTCCGCTGACGCCGGCCCAAGGCTGGTTCTTCGAACGCGTAAACACCCTGCCGCGTCCCGGCCACTGGAACCAGGCGCTGCTGCTGAGCGTGGCCGCCGGCATTGCCGCGCCGACGCTGCGCAGCGCCCTGCTGCGGCTGGAACAAAGCCACGACGCCTTCCGCCTGCGCTTCGCCGCCGGCGCCGACGGCTGGCGCCAACACTACGCGCCGCGCGAGGCCTTGCACGAAGAAGACTGGCTGGAACGCGTCGATCTGAGCGCGCTGCCTGCCGCTGAACGCGCCGCCGCCATCGAGGCCCGCGCCGAAGCGGCGCAGCGCGAGCTGGATCTGGAACGCGGGCCGCTGTTGCGAGCCGTGCACTTCGACTGCGGCGACGGCGAAGCCGGCCGGCTGCTGCTGGTCATTCATCATTTGATTGTGGACGGCGTGTCCTGGCGCGTGCTGCTGCAAGATCTCGCCGGCCTGCTGGCCGGCGTCGCCCCCATACCGGCGAACGTCGGCTTCGGCCATTGGGCGCTGCGCCCGCTCGCGCCCTCCGCCGAAGAACGCGCTTACTGGCTAGACCAGGCGCGGCTGGCCGCCGACGCGGTCCGCATCCCGCTGACGGCGGAGGCGGCACGCGACAACCGCTACGGCGCGACCGACACCGTGGAGCTGTCGCTGGACGGCGGCGAAACCGCCGCCCTGCTCCGCGGCGGAGCGCTGCGCGCCAGCGCCGAGGAAATGCTGCTGACGGCGGCGCTGGGCGCGCTGCGCGACTGGTTGGACGCCGACGCGCTGGTCCTCACCATGGAAGGCCACGGCCGAGACGACGAGGCGCTGGACCTCTCCCACACCGTGGGCTGGTTCACCGCCATGTATCCGCTGACCGTGACCGGCCTGGCCGAGGCTTCGCCGCCGCGGCTGCTGCGCCGGGTCAAGCAAGCCTTGCGCGCGGTGCCGGCCGGCGGCGCCGGCTACGGCGCGCTGCGTCAGAAGGACGACGCCGACGCCCGCACGCTGGCCGCCATGCCGGAACCGCAAATCGCCTTCAACTATCTGGGCCAGTTCGACGCCAGCCTGCCGGCCGACGGCGCGCTGGCGCCCGCGCCGGAATCCGTGGGCGCGATGGAAGACCCGGATGGCTTGCGCCCCCGGCTGATCGACATCGTGGCCCTGGTCAGCGACGGCAAACTGTCCCTGCGCTGGAACTACGGCCGCGCCACGCTGCCGCGCGCGACGGTGGAGGCCCTCGCCCGGCAAATGCGGCAGCGGCTGCTCGCGCTGCTGAGCCTGGACGCGGACGCCGCGGCGGCGGCGCTGACGCCGGACGACTTCCCGCTGGCCGCGCTGGACGAAGCCGGCCTGCCCGCGGCGCTGGGCGAGCGCGGCGACATCGTCGACCTGTGGTCGCTGACGCCGGTGCAGGAAGGCATGCTGTTCCACTCGCGAATGGAAGCCTCTTCCGGCCCCGCCGGCGTCTACATAGAACAAGTGGTCGCCGAACTGGACGGCGCGGTGGATCCGGTCTTGCTGCGCCAAGCCTGGGAGCAGGTGCTGACCCGGCACGACGCGCTGCGCGTCAGCTTCGCCTGGGAAGGCTTGGCCGCGCCGCTGCAGCGGGTCCATCGCGCGCCCGCGCTGCCGTTCTCCATCTGCGAAACGCCGGATGAGGCCGCGCTGGAACGCTATCTGGCCGCCGACCGCGCCGCCGGCTTCGCGTTGGACGCCCCGCCCTTGATGCGCCTGGCGCTGCTGACCCGGAACGGCGCGCCTTGGCGGCTGGTCTGGACCCATCACCACGCGCTGCTGGACGGTTGGTCCATGGCCGTCGTCTTCGACGAGGCGCTGGCCCTGTACCGCGGACTGAGCCAGGGCCAGAACGCGGCGCTGCCGCCGGCGCCCTCCTTCGGACGCTTCATCAAATGGCTGCGCGCGCACAGCGACCGCCAGGCCCAGCAAGCCTTCTGGGGCGACTACTTCAGCGGCTACGCCGCCGCGGCCGATCTGGCCTTGCTGCCGGCCGGCGGCCCGCCCCAGCCGCGCGCCCATTCGCTGCGGCTGGACTCCGCGCTGACCGCTGAGTTGCGGCGGACGGCGCGAGAGCGCAAAGTCACGCTCAACACCTTGTTCCAGGGCGCGCTGGCGGTGGCTCTGTCCCGCGTCGGCCGCTGCGACGACCTAGTGTTCGGCGTCACCATGGCCGGCCGGCCCGAATCGCTGCCCGGCTGCGACGCCGCCGTCGGCCTGTTCATTTCCACCCTGCCCTTGCGCGCCGACTGCTCTGCCGCTCAAGCGGTGGACGATTTTCTCCACCGGCTGCAGCACGCCCAGAGCCGTCTGGGCCCCTTCGAGTCCAGCGCCTTGGTGGACATCCAGCGCTGGAGCGGCCTGTCCGCGCGCCAGGCGCTGTTCGACGTGGTGCTGGTCTATGAGAACTACCCGATTCGCGCCTCGGTCGGCGACGCCGCCCAAGCGCTGCGCGTGGGCGCGGCCTCCGCGCGCGAACAGTCCAACTATCCGCTGACCCTCTACGTCAAGCCAGACGCCGACACCATTGAGCTGGACGGCGTATTCGACGCCGGCCGCATCGAACCGGAACGCGTCGCGGCGCTGCTGGAAGCGCTGCCGCGGCTGCTGAGGCAGATCGCCGGCGGCGCGGCCCGCGTAGGCGAGTTGCGTCTGGCCGAACCGACGCCTCCGGCCGCCTTCCCGCCGCCGGAGCGCGGCGATAATGTGCTAGCCATGTTGATCGCCGCCGCGCGGCTCAACCCGGACAAGATCGCGGTCGCCGCCGAGGACGGCGAGCTGAGCTACCGCCAACTGGTGAACGGCGCGCGCGCGCTGGCGCGCCGGTTGGCGGAGCGCGGCGTCGCTCCCGGCGACACCGTGGCGCTGGCCCTGCCGCCGGACGGACGCGCGCTGACCGCCCTGCTGGCCACCTTGTGGGCCGGCGCGCAATACCTGCCGCTGGACCCGGCGCTGCCGCCGCTGCGGCGCGACGCCATCCTGGAAGACGCCCGCCCCGGCCTGGTCCTCGTCGACGGCGAGCAGACCGGCTGGCCCGCGTCCGCCAAACTGCTGACGCTGCCGACGCCTCTGCCTCAAGCCGACGTCGACGACGCTCCCTTGCCCGGCGACGCGCTCCACCCGGAAGCGCCGGCCTACACCCTGTTCACCTCCGGCAGCACCGGCCGGCCCAAGGGCGTGCAGATCGCCCATCGCTCGCTGGCCAACATCCTGCGGCATTTCAGCGCCGAACCCGGCTTCGGCGCGGACGACGTCTTGCTGTCGGTCACCACTTGGTCCTTCGACATCGCGGCGCTGGAACTGCTGTTGCCCCTGGTCCGCGGCGGCACGGTCGCCATCGCGCCGGCTTCGGCCAGCGGCGACGGCCCGGCGTTGGCCGCCGAGGCCGCGCGCCGCGGCGCCGGCGTGATCCAGGCCACGCCGGCCAGCTGGCGCATGCTGCTGGAAGCCGGCTGGAAGCCCGCGCCCGGGCTGCGCGCTTGGTGCGGCGGCGAGGCGCTGCCCGCCGACCTGGCCCGCGAGCTGCTGGACGCCGGCGCCGCGCTGTGGAACGTCTACGGCCCCACCGAAACCACCATCTGGTCCGCGCTGCACCGGGTCGACGGCGCGGAACTGCCGCCGCCGGCCGGCCACGCCGTCCGCCGCACCACGCTGTGGGTGGCCGACCACCACGGCCAGCCGCTGCCGCCGCAACTGGCGGGCGAACTGCAGATCGGCGGAGACGGCCTGGCTTTGGGCTATCTGGGCGCGCCGGCGCAAACCGCCGCCCGTTTCCGACCCGACCCGCTGGCCGGCCGGCCCGGCGCCCGCGTCTATCGCAGCGGCGACCTGGCCTGCCTGCGGCCGGACGGCAGCGTCCGCGTGCTGGGCCGGCTGGACGGCCAAGCCAAGCTCAACGGCTTCCGGCTGGAGCTGGAGGAAGTGGAAACCAGGCTGCGCCAACTGCCCGGCGTGCGCCAGGCGGCGGCCGCCGTCCGCCGCGACCCGCAAGGCCACGCGCGGCTGGTGGCCTACTTGGTGCCGGACGGCGGCGACGCCTGGCGCGCCGGCGACGAAGCCGATCCCGCCGCCTTGCAGCGGGTCCGGGCCCAGCTGTCCACCGCGCTGCCCGGCTATATGCTGCCCAGCCGCTTTGTCACCCTGGAACAGTTGCCGCTGACCGCCAACCGCAAGCTGGACCGCAAGGCCCTGCCCGAACCGGCCGCCAGCGCGCCGACCCGCGCCGGCAGCGCCCCCCAGGGCGCGCTGGAGCAAGCGGTGTGCGCATTGTGGGAAGAAGTGTTCGAACGCGCCGGCATCGCCGCCGACGACGACTTCTTCGAATTGGGCGGCCATTCGCTGTTGGCCACCCGCATCCAGGTGCGCGTCAACAAAATCTTCCGGCAAACGCTGCCGCTGCGCGCCACCTTCCACGCCCAAACCCCGCGCGCCCTGGCCGCGCTGCTGGCGGAGCGCGAGTCCGCGCCCGGCCTGGCCGCCAAGATCGCCGCCGTCTACCTGAAGCTGCGCGGCATGTCCGACGCCGAGCGCGACGCGCTGCGCCGGGCCGCCGCTCAACCCTCCACCATGGAAACCGCAGAATGAAACTGGAACACATCAACGCCATCGTCAGCGGCGCCGCCAGCGGCATCGGCCGCGCCTTCGCGCTGGAGCTGGCCCGCACCGGCGCTCGGGTCCACGCCGCGGATCTGGACGCCGCCGGCCTGCGCCGGCTGGAAGAAGACGCCGCCGGCCTGCCCGGCTCTGTGCGCGGCTCGGTGCTGGACGTGAGCCAGGAGGCCGCGGTCCGCGCTTTTCTGAAAACCGCGTCGGAACAGGCGGAGCCGGCCAATCTGCTGGTCAACAACGCCGGCATCCTGCGCGACGGCTGGCTGGTGAGGCTGGACGTGGAAGGCTTCGTCCGCAAGCTGCCCACCGCGCAATGGCGGTCGGTGCTGGAAACCAACCTGACCGCGCCTTATCTGCTGAGCCGCGAGTTCGCCGCTGCTCGCGTGGAGTCCGGCCTCAAAACGCCGGGCCTGATCGTCAACGTCTCCTCGGTCACCAGCGCCGGCAATCCCGGCCAGTCCAACTACGCGGCGTCCAAGGCCGGCCTGGACGCGCTCACCCGGACCTGGGCGCTGGAGCTGGCGCCCTTCGGCATTCGCGTGGCCGGCATCGCCCCGGGCCTGACCGACACCCCGATGGCCGCCGGCCTGGCGCCGGCCACCCGCGAGGAACTGATCGCCCAGGTGCCGCTGCGGCGCATGGCCGAGCCGGCCGAAATCTGGCAGGGGCTGAAATTCATCATCGAATGCGACTACTTCAACGGCCGCATCATCGCGATCGACGGCGGAGCCACCTTCTCGTGAACCCGACACTCGCCACCCCGGCCGCGGACATTCCGCGCCGCATCCATCAGATCTGGTATCAAGGCGCCGCCGCGCTGCCGGACAAATATCGCCGCTATCGCGACACCTGGATGCGGCGGCATCCAGACTGGGAGTTCGTGTTCTGGGACGCGCCCCGGATGCAAGCGCTGGTTGACGAGCACTACCCTTGGTTCGCCGCTCGCTACGCAAGCTTCGAGCGCGACATCCAACGCATAGACTCCGCGCGCTACCTGTTCCTGGCGCTGCACGGCGGCTTCTACATCGACATGGACATCGAAAACCTGCGGCCCATAGACCCGCTGCTGCCTGGAAGGCGACTCATCCTGTCGCGCACCCACGGTTTCAACAACGCGCTGATAGGCAGCGCGCCCGGCCACCCCTTGTGGGACACCGTGCTGGGCCGGCTGGCGGCCGGCCAGTCCGCGCCGCTGGACCCGGCCATGCCGGCCAGGCTGCGCGAGTCGCCGGCGATGCGCACCGCCGTCACCGTGGGCCCGCGCTTCTTCACCTGGTGCGCGCAGCAAAGCGGCTGTCTGGACGACCCGGCCACGCTGTGTTGCCCCGGCTATTACTTCGAACCCGGCTCGCCCACGTCGGACGGCAGCTCCTGGCCGCCGGCCAACGATCCCGACGGCGGCTATGCCCGTCACCACATGGACCTTAACTGGCTGGGCCTGCGCCACCGGCTGTTGTCCCGGCTGAACCGGCTGCTGTTGCCCTGGCTGACGCGGCGGCTGCCTTTGCAATGAAAAAGTCGCCGCAAGGCGGCGACTTCAAAAACAACACATAACAACCATTAATTAGCGGAAGGGGAAGCCGTTTGATTTTCCTGCATGAATTGTCTCAGGCTCAACGGACGCATATCCGTCCAATTCTTTTCAATATAGTCCAGACACTCCTGTTCTCCTCCGCTGACGCCAAGAGAACGCCAGCCGGCGGGTATTTCGCGATATTCCGGCCATATCGAATATTGCTCTTCATGATTCATCACCACGATGTATTTGGTTTCATTCATTGCGTCCTGCGTCATAAGCACCTCCATGCCGTCGCTAGAAAATTAAGACAGTTCCAAACAAATAATTTATTCAACCAAAACATTGCTAATTGGAATTGTTTAAATCGGAGAATACCGACCCACAAAACCCGCCAAAGAATATACCGCACAAATTGAATATTTTTACAGACCTCGAAAAATAATCGAAATCAAATCGGGCGCGATAAACGCGCAGCCCGATGGGCGACGACAACACATCACCTGGAAAGCCATTGAAATGAGCGTTAGCGATTGGAACGATAACGATCTGGACCTTCTCGACCATTTGCTGGAACAAGAGCTGGACGTCTTGCCCCCGTCCCCCGCGCCCGTGGACGGCGGACGGATTCCGCGCGGCGACGCCGCCTCCGGCCCGCTGTCCTTTCAGCAGCAGCGGCTCTGGTTTCTACACCAGCTCAGCGCCGGCGCCGCCGCCTACAATATCTGCTCCGCCTTCCGCCTCAGCGGCGCCTTGCAGGCGGACGCGCTATGCCGGGCTTTCGATTGCGTGGTGACGCGCCACGCCTCCCTGCGCACCGCCATTCGCGAAGTGGACGGCGTGGCGACGCAAATCCCGCAGCCCGCCGGCCGCGCCTTTATCGATCGACTGGACTGGTCCGCCTTGCCGGCCGAAGAAGCCGCGTCCCGGCTGGAAACGCTGGCGCGCCGGGAAAGCGCTCACGCCTTCGACCTGTCCTCCGGCCAGCCGCTGCGCATCGCGCTGGTGAAGCTGGCGGCGGACGAGCACGCGGTGGTGCTGACCCTGCACCACATCGTCGGCGACGCCTGGTCCCTGGCGGTGCTGATGGACGAAGCCGCCAGCGCCTACGCCGCGCTCAGCCGCGGCCTCGCGCCGGATCTGCCAGAGCTGCCCATCCAGTACCTGGACTACGCGCGCTGGCAGCATGCCTGCGGCCGACAAGATCGCTGGGACGCCGACCTCGCCTATTGGAAAGCCCAGCTAGCCGGCCTGCCCACGCTGGAACTGCCCACCGACAAGCCCCGCCCGCCGGTGCAAAGCTTCGACGGTGCCACCGTGGGCTTCGACATCGGCGCCGATACCGCCGAGCGCCTGCGCCGGCTGGCGGCGGCCGAGCGCACCACGCTGTTCTGCCTGCTGCTGTCCGCCTTCCAGGCGCTGCTGGCCCGCCACGCGCGCCAGGACGACCTGGCCATCGGCACCTCGCTGGCCGGACGCGAGCGGGTGGAAACCGAGGGGCTGATCGGCTTCTTCGCCAATATGCTGGTGATCCGCGCCCGCATCGGCCCGGAAGACAGCTTCCGCCAGTTCGCCCGCCGGCAATCCGACGTCATGCGCGACGCCGTCGAACACGCCGCGGTGCCCTACGACCAACTGGTCGGCGCGCTGGGCCAGGCCAGCCGCGATCCCAGCCGCAACCCGCTGTTCCAGGTCGCCTTCACCCTGCTCAACATCCCGGCGGCGATGCCGACGCTGGACGGGCTGCGGCTGACCCCGGTGCTCAGCCAGGAGGCCGCCCGCTTCGACCTTGAGCTGTTCATGCGCGAGACCGAGGACGGCCTGTCCGGCGCCTTCTCCTACAACACCGCGCTGTTCGAGCGGCTCTCCGTCGAGCGCCTCGCCGAACAACTTAGCCTGCTGCTGGACGCCGCCGGCCGCCAGCCGGACGCGCCGCTGGCCGCGCTGCCGCTGACCACGCCGCAACAGGCCGCCTCCCTGCTGACGCTGCCGCTGCGCGCCGCCGCGCGCGATGGCGTACCGGTGCACCGCGCCTTCAGCCGTTTCGCCGCGATGCAAGCCGACGCCGCAGCGCTGCGCTGCGACGGCCGAGAGCTCAGTTACGGCGAACTGGAACGGCTGTCGGACACCGCCGCGCGGCGGCTGGCGGCTGCCGGCGTGCGGCCCGGCGATCCCGTCGGCCTGTGGCTGACGCCCTCGTTCGAACTGATGATCGGCGTGCTGGCCGCGCTCAAGGCCGGCGCCGGCTATGTGCCGATGGACCCGGCCTATCCGGCCGACCGCATCCGCTACATCCTTGAGGACAGCGGCGCGCGCGCCGTGCTCAGCACCGAGGCGCTGGCGCCTACGCTGCCGCCCTTCGCCGGCCCGCTGCTGACTCTGGACGCGGCGGAGCCCGCGCCGTCGGCCGCGCTGCCGGCCGGCGACGACCCGGACGGCCTGGCCTACATCATCTACACCTCCGGCTCCACCGGCCGGCCTAAAGGCGTGGCGGTCAGCCACCGCAACTGCGCCCGGCTGTTCTCCGGCAGCGCCGAGCTGTTCCAGTTCGGCCCGCGCGAAGTGTGGACGCTGTTCCACTCCTACGCCTTCGACTTCTCCGTATGGGAAATCTGGGGCGCGCTGGCCCACGGCGGCGTGCTGCTGATTGTGCCGCCACTGCTGGCCCGCTCCTCGGACGCCTTTTACCAGCTGTTGTGCGAGGAAAAAGTCACCGTGCTGAGCCAGACCCCGTCGGCCTTCCGCCAATTGATGGCCGCCGAGGAGGCAAACCCGCGCGAAGGCGATCTGGCGCTGCGCTACGTCGTCTTCGGCGGCGAGGCGCTGGACCTCAGCAGCCTGGAGCCCTGGCTGGACCGTCACGGCGACGACTACCCGCGGTTGATCAATATGTACGGCATCACCGAAACCACCGTGCACGTGACCTTCCGCCGCATCGGCCTGCCCGAGATCAAGCGCAAGCTGGGCAGCGTGATCGGCGCGCCTCTCCCCGACCTGTGCATCCGCCTGCTGGACGATGCGCTGCAGCCGGTGCCGCCGGGCATGGTGGGCGAAATCCACGTCGGCGGCGCCGGCGTTGCGCTGGGCTACGTCAATCAGCCGGAGCTGAGCGCCCAACGCTTCATGCCGGATCCGCACCTGGACAGCGGCCTGCGCTTCTACCGCAGCGGCGATCTGGCCCGCGTCACCCCGCGCGGCGAACTGGAATACCGCGGCCGCGCCGACCAACAGGTCAAGCTGCGCGGCTTCCGCATCGAAACCGCCGAAATCCAGGCCTTGCTCAGCCAGCACCCGGCGGTGGCGGAAGCCGCCGTGGTGGTGCGCGGCGAAGGCGATCAGGCGCGTCTGGTCGCCTATGTCGCCAAGCGTAGCGGCCTGGAAGCCGCCGCCGCCAAGGACAAGGAAAAGGGCTGGCTGCCCGCCTTCGACATGATCTACGAGGACGCGCCGGCCGAGGACGCCGACCTCGATCTGGTCGGCTGGACCGACTCCTACGACAACGCCCTGATTCCCGCCGCCCACATGCGGCGCTGGCGCGACGAGATCCTGAGCCGCATCCGCGCGTTGCATCCGCGCCGGGTGCTGGAAATCGGCGTCGGCAGCGGCATGCTGTTGCTCGCCGTCGCCCCGGACAGCGAGCGCTACCACGGCCTGGACTTCTCCGCCCGCGCGCTGGAGCGCCTGGGCCGCACCGTGGCGGCGCGCGGCCTGAACCAGGTGAAGCTGGAGCGGCGCGAAGCCCGCGACCTGGCCGGCCTGCCGGACGACTTCGACACCGTGATCATCAATTCCGTGGCGCAATACTTCCCCGACGCCGCCTACTTCCTGGACGTGGTGGACCAGGCGCTGGCGCGGCTGCGTCCGGGCGGCAAACTGCTGCTGGGCGACCTGCGCCACCTGGGCATGCTGCGGCACTTCCAGGCCAGCCGCCTGCTGCACCGCCTGCCCGCCGCCGCCCGCCCGACGCGGGCGGAACTGCGCCGTCAACTGGACGCGCTGATCGCGGAAGAAAAGGAACTGCTGGTGGACCCGGCGCTGTTCCGCCGGCTGGCGCGCCGCCGCGGCGACATCGCCGCGATAGAAATCCGCCTGAAAGAAGACGGCGGCGACTGCGAACTGACCACCTATCGCTACGACGTGGTGCTGAGCAAGGGCGCGCCGAACGCCGCTCCCGCCCCTGATGCGCGGCGCCCGCGGTCCGGCCTGGCCAACCGCCGCGCCGCCGAGGTCAACCGCTTCCTCGCCTGGCTGGATCATGATCAGGTCAACAGCACGGCCGACGACGAAACCGCCGACGGTCAGCCCTGGCGGGCGCAAGCGCTGCCCGACACCGCCGAGCCCGCGGAGCTGTTGGCGGCGGCCGCCGCCGACGGCCTGGCCGCGCGCCTCTGCTGGAGCGAAAACGCCGCCGACGGCCGGTTCGACCTGGCGCTGGCCGCCACCGCCGACGCCTTGCCCGCGCTGCCGCTGGAGCGGCTGGACGGCGGCGACGACGGCGAGCCCGCCGACTGCTTCAACACCCCGGCGCAAAGCCAGCCGCGCGACGCGCTGGGGCCGGAATTGCGCCGTCATCTCGCCTCGCGCCTGCCCGACTACATGCTGCCCGCCGCCTTCGTCACGCTGGACAAGCTGCCGCTGACCCATAGCGGCAAACTGGATTGGCGCGCGCTGCCCGAACCCGGCCAGTCCGAACAAGGCGGCGTCGATGCCGGTGCGCCGCCGCGCAGCCGCGCCGAAAGCGAGGTGGCCCGCATCTGGGGCGAAGTGCTGGGCGCCGGCGGCCTGGGCCGCGAACAAAACTTCTTCGAAGCCGGCGGCCATTCGCTGCTGGCCACCCGGGTCATGTCCCGGCTGCGCGCCGAATTCGGCGTCGAACTACCCCTGCGCACCTTGTTTGAACACCCGACGGTGGCCGAATTCGCCGTTGCCCTGGCGGAACGCGTCGAGCTGGAAGACCCGGTCGCGCCGGCGTCCGCGCCGGAATGCCGCATCCCCCTGGCGGACCGCTCGCGGCCGCTGCCGGCCTCCTTCGCCCAGCAGCGCTTCTGGTTCCTGGAGCGGCTGGACCAGAGCGAAAACGGCGTCTACAACATCGCCCAGGGCCTGCGCCTGCGCGGCCGCCTGAACCACGCCGCGCTGCGCGCCGCGCTGGCCGGCGTGGTCCGCCGCCACGAGGCGCTGCGCACCCGTTTCGCACTGAGCGACGGCGAGCTGCGGCAAATCGTCGAAAACGGCGACGGGCCGGAACTGCAAGAACAGACGCTGCGCGTGGCCGCCGGCGAGAGCCTGGACGCGGCGCTGAATCGCGCCGCCGAAGCCTTCGCCCGGCCCAAATTCGACCTGGAGGCCGCGCCGCCGCTGCGCTTCGCCCTGCTGAGTATCGCGCCGGACGACGCCGCTTTGCTGATCGCGCTTCACCATGCTCTGTCCGACGGCTGGTCGCTGGGGGTGCTGGTGCGGGAGTTCGGCGAACTGTACGCCGCCGCGCTGGAGCAACGCCCGCCCCGCCTGCCCGCCCTGCCCATCCAATACGGCGACTTCGCCCAATGGCAACGCGACGCCCTGGCCGGCGAGCGCTTCGAACACATGCTGGCGCGCTGGAAAACGCGCCTGGCCGACGCCCCGGCGGAACTGGAGCTGCTGGGCGACCGGCCGCGCGGCATGGGCGCCATCGGCCGCCCGCGCCGCGGGCGCTTCGTCCGCTTCAGCTTCTCGCCGGCGGAAACCCAGAGCTTGCGCCGGCTGGCCGAGCGCGCCGGCGGCACGCTGTACATGGTGCTGCTGGCCGGCTACGCCGAACTGCTGTCGCGCTACAGCGGCCAGCGCGATCTGGTGATAGGCAGCCCCATCGCCAACCGCCAGCACGCGGACCTGGAGGGCCTGATCGGCTGCTTCGTCAATACCCTGGCGCTGCGCGTCGATCTGAGCGGCGCGCCCAGCGCGCTGCAATTGCTGGCGCGGGTGCGCGATGTAGTGCTGGAAGCCTACGAACTGCAAGACCTGCCCTTTGAAACCATCGTCGACGCGCTGCGGCTGGATCGCTCGCTGACGCGCAACCCGCTGTTCCAGACCATGCTGGTGCTGCAAAACGCGCCGCTGGACACGCTGCGCCTGCCGGGGCTGGAGCTGGAAACCCTGTCCAGCGACGACAGCTCCCCGCGCTTCGACCTGACCCTGACCCTGCACGAAGCCGACGGCGGCTTGCAGGCGATACTGGAATACGACGTCGACCTGTTCGAGGAAGCCGGCGCGCGCCGCCTGGCCTCCCGCTTGCAACGCTTGCTGCTGGCCATGGCCGCGCAGCCGGAGCAAGCGCCGTCGCGCCTGGCGCTGCTGGACGCGGACGAAACCCGGCGGCTGCTGGAACAAGACGATGAAGCGGCGTCCGCACCGGCCACCCTGCTGCCCCTGATAGAGGCCAGCGCCGCCGCCGCGGCGGAAGCGACGGCCTTGAGCGACGAGCGCCGCAGCCTGAGCTATGGCGAACTCAACCGCCGCGCCAATCAACTGGCGCGACGCCTGATCGCCCTCGGCGTCGGCCCGGAGGACATCGTCGCCATCGCGCTGCCGCGCTCCGCCGACACCGTGGTGGCCTTGCTTGCAGCGTTGAAAGCCGGCGCGGCCTATCTGCCACTGGACCTGGACTACCCCCCGGCCCGCATCGCCTTCATGTTGAAGGACGCCGCCCCGCGCTGCGTGCTGACCCTGAGCGACGCCACGCTGCCGAACGGCGCGGCGCGGCTGGATTTTGACGACCCGGCCCTGCAAGCGCAGCTGGCCTCGCTGCCTGACGGCAACCCCGCCGACCACGAGCGCGTCCGCCCGCTGCGGCCCAGCCACCCCGCCTACCTGATCTACACCTCAGGCTCCACCGGCGCCCCCAAGGGCGTGGCGATCCAGCACGGCAATCTACACGCCTCCACCGCCGCCCGGCTCGCCTTCTATCCTGCGGAGCTGTCGCGCCCGGGCACCGCCTTCCTGCTGCTGCCCTCCTTCTCCTTCGATAGCTCGGTGGCCCTGCTGTTCTGGTCGCTGGCCTGCGGCGGCCGGCTGATCGTCAGCCGCGCCGGCGGCCAACTGGAACCCGGCTACCTGGCCGGCCTGGTGGAACGCGAGCGGGCCGAGGTCTGGCTCAGCCTGCCCTCGCTGTACCGGACCGTGGCGCAAGCCCAGCCCACCGGCTGGGGCGGATCGCTGCGCGCGGTGCTGTTCGGCGGCGAAGCGGTAACGGCCGGCGACCTGATAGGCGAGGGCCGACGCTTCTACAACGAATACGGCCCCACCGAGGCCACCGTCTGGGGCACCGCGACGGAAATCGCCTTGCGCGACGGCCAGCCCGTCGACATCGGCCGCGCCATCCCCGGCTACCGCGCCTATATCCTGGACGAAGCCTTGCAGCCGACGGCGCCCGGCCTGGCCGGCGAACTCTATCTCGCCGGCCCCGGCGTCGCCCGCGGCTATCTGCGCCGCCCGCGGCTGACCGCAGAACGCTTTCTCCCCAACCCCTTCCGGGACGGCGAGCGGATCTACCGCACCGGGGACCGCGCCCGCTGGCTGGCCGACGGCCGCATCGAATATCTGGGTCGCGGCGACCAACAGCTGAAGCTGCGCGGCTACCGCATCGAAACCGGCGAAATCGAAGCCGCGCTCAGCGCGCAGCCCGGCATCGCCGCCGCCGCGGTGGCCTTGCACCACGCGCCGCCCGCCGCCGCGCGGCTGGTGGGCTATCTGGTGCCGACGGACGGCGAGGCGGACACCGCCGCGCTGCGCCGCGCGCTGGCCGAACAACTGCCGGAATACATGATTCCCAGCGCCTGGGTTAGCCTGACGGCGCTGCCGCTGACGCCCAACGGCAAGCTGGACCGCCGCGCGCTGCCGGCGCCGGCACTGGCCGCACGCGCCTACCGCGCGCCGAGCACCCCGTTGGAAAAACAACTGGCCGCGCTGTTCGCCGCCACGCTGGGCCTGCCGAACATAGGCGTGGACGATAGCTTCTTCGACATGGGCGGCCACTCGCTGCTAACGCTGCAACTGCTGTCCCGCGTCCGCGAGGAACTGGGCGTGGAGCTGCCGCTGGCCTCGCTATTCACCTCCGGCACCGTCGCCGAGTTCGCCCGGCTGGTTCAGGAGGCCGGCCAAACCGCCGCGCCGTCGGTGCTGGTGCCAATCCGGACCGATGGCGACGAAGCCACCTTGCTGCTGGTCCACGACGGCTCCGGCCAGATCATCGGCTATCAAAAACTGGTGGAGCAGCTGTCGCCGCGCTGGCGCGTCTACGGCCTGCAAGCCGCGGGACTGGACCCGACCGTCGCGTCCGACGACAGCGTGACGGCCATGGCCGCGCGCTACGCCGCCGCCGTGCTGCAAGCCGGCCTGACCGGACCGTTGATCCTGGCCGGCCATTCCTTCGGCGCGGCGGTGGCGGCGGAACTGGCGCGGCGGCTGGTCGAGGCCGGCGTTGAAGTCAGCCTGCTGGCGGCGCTGGACGCGCCGCCGCGCCCGGACGCCGGCTTCCTGAACGAGCTGCCCCAGGACGAAGCCGGGCTGCTGCATTACATGGCCCGCACCGTGGAAATCGCCACCGGCAAAACGCTGGCCGTCTCGGAGGACATGCTGCGGCCGCTAGACCGCGCCGGCCGCTTCGCGCTGCTCAGCCGGCAGGTACAGGCCTCCGGCCTGTTCCCCCAGGGCATGGACCCGCGCCGGGTGGAAGCCATGTTCGACGTCTACCGCGCCAACCTGCTCAGCCTGCGCGGCCACCAGCCGCAAACCGCGCCCTGCCCGGTGGCGGTGTGGATCACCGACGGCCTGGCCGCCGCCACGGCCGGACCGGCCGACCTGGGCTGGTCCGACTACGCCGCCGGCCCCGTCCAGGTGTTCCGCGCCGCCGGCGAACACGCCGACATGCTGCGCGAACCGCATGTGGCCGGGCTGGCGGACAGCCTGGAGCGCGCGATGCGAGAACGCCATGTCTAAGCCCATGTCCGCCGCCCTCGCCGCCCCGCAGTCCTCGCTCTGGCGCGACCGGCGCTTTCTCTGGCTCTCCGCCGCCTGGTTCTGCGCCATCCTGGGCCAGCAGACCGCGCTGATCGCCCTGCCCTGGCTGGTGCTGCAGCTGGGCGGCGACGGCCTCGCCCTCGGCCTGGTCGTCACCGCGATGGAGCTGCCGCGCGCGGTGTTCATCATCGTCGGCGGCGCAGTGGCGGACCGGTACTCGCCGCGGCGGGTGTTTCAGTGCTCGCTGCTGTGCTGCGCGGCGCTGCTGGCCCTGCTCGGCTACGCCGCCTACCGCGGCGGCCTGCCGCTGGCCTGGCTCTACCCCTTCGCCGCGGCGATGGGCGTGGTTGCCGCCTTCACCGGGCCGTCCGCCGCCGCGCTGCTGCCCAACACCGTGCCGGAAGAAAAGCTGCAACAGGCCAACTCCGTGTTCATGGCGGTCAACCAGCTCACCTTGCTGACCGGCCCCATGCTGGCCGGCGCGCTGATAGCCCTGCCCGGCGTCCGCGCCGGCGGCGGCCTGGGACTCGCCTTCCTGCTGGGCGCCGCCTGCTTCCTGAGCGCCGGCCTGATGCTCAGCCGGCTGCGGCCCCGCGCCGCCGCCGCGCAAGTGCAATCGGCGCAATCCGCCGCCGGCATCCTGCGCGCCATCCGCCGCGGCGCCGCCTGGACCTGGGGCGACGCCACCCTGCGCGCGCTGTTCTTCTACTGGGCGGTGATCGCCTTCCTGACCGCCGGCCCCATCCAGATCGGCCTGCCGCTGCTGGTCAAAACCGCGATGGGCCTGGACGCCGGCCATTTCGGCACCCTGCTGTCCGCGCAAGGCGCGGGCAGCCTGCTGGGCATGGCCTTGCTCAGCCTGCTGCCGCTCAAGGCCCTGGGCCGGCTGGGATGGATGGTATTCTGCGCGGACGCCCTGATGGGAGCGCTGATCATCGGCCTGGGCCTGTCCCCCGCGTTTGCCGCCAGTTGCGCGATGATGTTCCTGATCGGCCTCTTCGGCGGCCTGGTGCAAGTCCGGCTGATGGCCTGGATCCAGGCCCGCATCCCGGCGGAAATGCGCGGCCGGGTCATGAGTTTTTTGATGTTCATGATGGCGGCGGTCACGCCCTTGTCCACCACGCTGGCCGGCGTGAGCCTGGCGTCCGCGCCGGTGCGCGCCTTGTTCGCCGGCGCCGGCCTGCTGCTGATCGGCGTCGCCGTGCTGGCGCTGTGCAGCCCCCGGCTGCGCGCCATCGGCGCGCCCGGCGGCTCAGGCCCGGCGAAGCTCCACCCCAACCCTTCCCTGCAAACAGGAGACTGAATCGATGCACCCCTCACCCTGGCTCCAGCGCCAGTCCGCCAGCCAGCCGCCGCGGCTGCGCCTGTATTGCTTTCCCTACGCCGGCGGCCACGCCGGCGCCTATGCCGGCTGGCAAAGCCGCCTGCCTCCTGAAGTGGAAGTCTGCGCCGCGCAACTGCCCGGCCGCGCCGCCCGTTTCCGCGAAGCCGGCTTCAAGGCGCTGCCGCCGCTGGTGGACGCGCTGGCGCGGGAGCTCCCGCTGGACGACGCCCCACCCTTCGTCTTCTTCGGCCACAGCATGGGCGGGCTGATCGCCTTCGAATTGACGCGGCTACTGCGCGCCCAAGGCCGGCCCCTGCCGCAGCGGCTGATCGTGTCCGGCTGCGACGCGCCGCAACACCGCCAGCCGCCGCGCATGCTGCACCGGATGGACGACGACGGCTTCATCGACGCGCTGCGCGACTACAACGGCACGCCCGCGGAGATCCTGGCCCACCGGGAAATGATGGACCTGCTGCTGCCCACCCTGCGCACCGATTTCGAACTGGTGGAAACCTATCGCTACCAGCCGGCCCCGCCGCTCTCCCTGCCCATCACCGTGCTGGCCGGGCGCAACGACCGTCAACGCCTGCCGGAACAAACCGAAGGTTGGCAACGGGAAACCGCCGCACCCGCGCGCGTCCACTGGTTCGACGGCGACCACTTCTTCATCGCCAGCGCCCGGGACGCCGTGCTCGCCCGCCTTAACAGCGAACTCGCCGAGACGCTGTCCAGCCCTGCCGCCGCCATGCCGGACCTTGCCTAAGACCCGCTAATAAAACCCCTGATCCTGCGTTGCGCCTCCTTGCCGTACTACTTGTACTGCCTGCGTCGGCGCGCCTTGGCTCAGGTTCTCTGCGAGGTTTTGTTAGCGGCTCTAAGAACCTGCTTACGATCTGCTGCGCGTTGTGGAGCGTTACACGATGTGTTTGCCTTGTCTCGCTCTTGCGCGCGAGATCGTAAACAGACTCTAAGCCGCAGCCGCCCGACGAAACGCCGGGCGCAAGCGCGCCCGGCCTCGCTGCGCCGCCATAGCGGACGCCCGCCCCTTGCCTCCCCGCTGCAAGCACGTGATAATCCGGCCGTGCTGTGCATCAGCACCGGGCTTGGCAGCTCGAATCAGTAAGGCGGACAGCCGCCGCACGCGGCATTTTTACGTCCGTTACACACCACAGGGTAAGTCTTACGCTAAGGCTGGCCGTGGTGGGGGCGTGCTTGCACGCGCCGGGTCCTTACTGCCGGTCTGCCAACCCTGCCACGCGCCTGTCTCCACGCTTGGCAGCGAAGGGGGCAGGTTTAATGCTCAGTAAGGAGTCATCGTCATGACTAGCCCCGTTCATCTCCATCACACCCCATCACTCTCCACCCTGCTGTTCCAACTGAAAAACTTGCGCCAGCAGGATGCCACGCTCCACCCAATCGACCCACTATTACGGCAGCTCGACGAGTACTGCGAACAATTCGAACACAACGCCCGGCTGATCAGCCTGGAACTCGACCAGACCAGCACCGCCCTAAGCGCGCTGACGGCCATGCTGGAGCAATCCAAGCTCGACATGCTGGAATGCGAGCAGGTGTATTGCTTGCTGGAACCCTTCGCCCGCCGTTTGCGACAGACCACAGTGCAGATACAGGAACTGGCTTAAGCCTTATAAACGCCCAAAGCCCCAGTAGGGGCTTTGGTGGGAAGGCTGGGATTAGCATGTTGGCATGAAGCAACATCCTGAATCCGCCCGCTCGCGGCCATGTGAAATTTTTTCAAAAGTGCTTGACGCTCAAAAGCCGGATCTATATTATTCCGCTTCTCGCAAGACACAACGTCTCGCGAAACAGCGCACCCGTAGCTCAGTTGGATAGAGTATCTGGCTACGAACCAGAGGGTCGGGCGTTCGAATCGCTCCGGGTGCGCCACACTAGTGTCCCTATAGTTTAGCGGTTAGAACACCGCCCTTTCACGGCGGTAGCCGGGGTTCGATTCCCCGTGGGGACGCCACTAGCACCCGTAGCTCAGTTGGATAGAGTATCTGGCTACGAACCAGAGGGTCGGGCGTTCGAATCGCTCCGGGTGCGCCACAATTTAAGTCCCTATAGTTTAGCGGTTAGAACACCGCCCTTTCACGGCGGTAGCCGGGGTTCGATTCCCCGTGGGGACGCCAGCTTTCTCAAGAAGCCCGTCATGGCAACATGACGGGTTTTTTGTTGTTTCCGCCAGGCGGCCATCCGGCCGCCCCGGCTTACCCCTCCGCCCAGGCCAGCGTCGCCCTATACCCCTCCGGCGCCTCCAGCGCCCAGGCCCTTGTCGCCGGCCAACGTTCGGGCGCGGCAATCCGCAACGGCAGTTCCTTATCCGTCAGTTCCAAGGCCTCGAACGCGGACAGGTGCTGGGCAATGCCCACGCCCCAGGCTTTCAGCACCGCCTCCTTGATGGTCCACAACTGGAAAAAAGCCGCCACATCCCGCCCGTGTCCGCATAGTTCCAACTCCCCCGGCAGCAAGGTCTGCTCCGCCAGCGCCGGCACGTCGCGCATGGGCTGCACCGTTTCGATGTCCACCCCCACTTGCCCGCCGCGCGCGATGGCGATCAGCGCGTAAGCGCCGGAATGGGACACATTGAAGACAGGCGCTCCGGGCCAAGCCAAGACTGGCTTGCCGTGTGCTCCCAGCTCAAACATCAGCGCGTCCGGCGCCAGGCCGGTTTCTTGCGCCAACAGCCGCCGCAAGGCCAGCCGGGTCAGGGCGAACTGCAACTGATTGATGGCGCGCAGATAGCGCAGGCAGCGCTTGCGCTCGTCCTGACTCAAACCCGCCAGTAGCGCCTCGTCCACCGGCCAATCCACATCCAGCCTCACGCGGTACAAGCTCAAGGCCTGCGGCGCGCCCGCCGGGCAAGGCAAGGGCTTGATCAAAGCGTTCAGTTCCATCCGCCTCTCCGCGCAAAACCGCCATTATCCCCGGCCTGCGCCGGCTCGGCCACGCCGTTTTGTGACCCCCGCGCCACAGCCCCGCCCTTTTCGTTCGCCTGAAGGCCTTTTCCAGGTTGAATTCGATAATGAGAATCGTTACCATTTGGCCATGGATAAATTCATGCACGCCCACACCGCCTCCAAGTCCGGCTCCGGAACCGGCGCTGCCAGCCTGTCCCCGGTGCTGCGCAGCTGCGAGCTGTTCGCCAAAGGCAAGGAAATCCTGATCGAACATCAGGGCGAGATGTACCGCTTGCAGTTGACCCGCAACGGCAAGCTCATCCTGATCAAATAGGTCCTAGACCACTACACACCGCAAGCCAGCCAAAATCAGCCAGCCAGCGGAAGCACCCAACCTTAGGAAGTTTGGAGTTTCCATGGCCTTATTTCGCGCCACCCCCTTGGTTCTGAGCCTGGCCGCCGCCTGGCCCGCGCTGGCGGCGACGCCGGCGGAACTGGAGACCGTTCAGGTCACCGCTCACCGCAGCAGCAAGCCGCTGGCGGAAACCGCCCCCAACGCCAGCGTGATCTCGCGCCACAAACTGGACGATCAACTGGTGCGCGACATCGCCGACGCGGTCAAATATGAGCCCGGCGTGGAAGTGGCCACCGATCCGGCGCGCCGCGGCAACGCCGGTTACACCATCCGCGGCATCGACGGCAACCGCATCCTGATGCTGATCGACGGCATCCGTCTGCCGGAATCCTATGCCGGCGGCGGCAGCAATAACGGAGCCGTTTCCGGCCGCGATTACGTGGAACTGGAAACCCTGCGCGCCATCGACATCGTCAAGGGACCCACTTCCAGCCTGTACGGCTCCGACGCCATCGGCGGCGTGGTGGGCTACCGCACCAAGACCGTGGACGACTTCGTGCCGGAAGAACAAGGCGTGGGCGGCAGCGTCAAGGGCTTTGGCGGCACCGCCAACAATGGCTGGGGCAGCAGTGCCGGCGTGGGCGTCAAGGGCGAGCACGCCGATCTGATGCTGCTCTACACCCATCGCAACGGCCACGAAACCGACAACCAGGGCAATAACGACAGCAGCGGCACGCTGCGCACCAAGCCGAATCCGCAAAGCTGGGACAGCGACAATGTGCTGGCCAAGCTGGGCTTCAAGCCGGCCGCCAACCAGCGGCTGGAGCTGACGCTGGAGCACTACCGGCGCGACACCGACAGTCATCTGCTGAACGCCTTGGGCCCCGGCCCGCGCAATGCCTACGTCGTCACCAACAATCAGGCCAAAGACCGCACCCAGCGCGACCGCGCGTCACTGGCCTGGGAAGGCAAGCAGTTGGGCGCTTTCGACCGCCTGGCGGTGAAGGCCTATTACCAGAAGCTGGACAACGCCGACACCAACACGGAATGGCGCAGCAACGGTCTGCGCATCTTGTCCGACTACGGCTTCAAGCAGGACAGCTATGGCTTGACCCTGGAAGCCGAGCACAATTTCCAGGCGCTGTCCGCCAAACACCAGCTCTTGTGGGGCGCGGACTTAAGCCGCACCGACACCAGCCGTCCGCGCATCAAGACCCAATACAATCCGAACGGCAGCACCAGCAATATCGTCGACGGGGAAACCTACCCCAACAAGACCTTCCCGGATAGCCACTCCGAGCGCATCGGCCTGTTTGTCCAGGACGAGATCAAGTTCGGCAACGGCCTGGTGGCCTCGCCCTCTCTGCGCTGGGATCACTACAAGATGACGCCGCAGCCGGACCAGGCTTTCGCCAATGGCAACTCCAACAACTACCAGGTACCCACCTTCAAGGACAGCGCCTTCTCGCCCAAGCTGGGCCTGAGCCTGCCGTTCGCCGATCACTACACCGGCTTCCTGCAGTTCTCCTCCGGCTTCCGCGCGCCGCCGTTCGACGACGCCAATATGGCCTTCACCAACCTGATTCAACGCTATCAAGTGCTGCCCAACCCCAATCTCAAGTCCGAAAGCAGCCGCGGCGTGGAACTGGGGCTGAAAGGCCAGTGGGACAGCGTTGACTTCGGCGTCACCGCCTATGCCAACCGCTACAAGGACTTCATCGATCGTGCCGACATCGGCATGATCAACGGCTTGTCCGCCTTCCAATACCAGAACATCGGCGAAGTCGAGATCAAGGGCGTGGAAGGCCGCGCCGCCTGGCGCTTCGCGCCGAGCTGGCGCGCGATGGCGTCCATCACCTACACCCATGGCCAGAACAAGCAGAAGAACGAACCCTTGGCCAGCATCACCCCGCTGAACGCCACGCTGGGCCTGCGCTATGACCAAGCCGTCTTCGGCGCCGAAGCCTTGCTGAAATTGGCCAGCGCCAATGACCGCCTGCCCAATATCGAGCAACTGGGCAGCAGCCAGACCTCGCCGCCGTTCAAGGCTCCGGGCTACGCCGTGCTGGACCTGACCGCTTACTGGAAGCCGGCCAAGAACACCACGCTGCGCGCCGGCGTATTCAACGTCTTCGACCAGAAATACTGGAAGGCCGCCGATGTGCGCGGCAAGTCTAGCAGCGAGCGCGCGCTGGATCTGTTCACTCAGCCTGGCCGCAACATTAGCGCCAGCGTCGAATACACCTTCTAACCGCGAGCGCCCGCCCCTTGGCGGGCGCCCGTTTTTGATCGTCCCAAGGAGAATCCAAACATGACCGACTTCAGCCAGCTGTGGGATCGTTACCAAATCCTGAAAGCCAGCCAGCCGAAACTGCGCGCGCGCGACGCCGCCGACGCGCTGGGCGTCAGCGAAGCCGAACTGGTGGCCGCCGATCCGGCCAGCCAGGCCTTGCAGCCGCATTGGAACGACATCCTGAGCCAGATCTCCCGCCTGGGCCCGGTGATGGCGCTAACGCGCAATCACGCCTGCGTGCATGAAACCACCGGCGATTACCGCAATGTGCAAATCGACGGCAAGATCGGCCTGGCCATCAACCCGGTCATCGACCTGCGCATCTTCCTATTCCATTGGCAGCACGCCTTCGCCGTCACCACGGCCGGCGCGCGCGGCGAGCAGCGCAGCCTGCAGTTCTTCGACCGTTTCGGCGAAGCGGTGCACAAGATCTATCTGACCGCCAATAGCGACGCGGCCGCCTACCAACGCCTGGTGGAAACCTTCGCCGCGCCCAAGACCGCGCTGAGCATAGACCCGCTGGAAGCCGAAGCGGCGGAGCTGGACGACGAGGTCATCGACAAGGCCGGCTTCCAGCAGGAATGGCAGAGCCTGCAGGACGTACACGCCTTCCATCCCTTCCTGCGCCGCTGGGGCGTGTCCCGCCAGCAAGGCTTCCGCCTGGCGCCGGAAGGCCAGGCCTGGCGCGTGCTGCCGGAAGCGGTGGAGCAATTGCTGCGCCGCGCCGCCCATATCGAAGCCCCCATCATGGTGTTCGCCGGCAACCGCGGCATGATCCAAATCCACACCGGGCCGGTGCGCAATGTGCAGATCGTCGGCAACTGGCTCAATGTGCTGGACCCTCACTTCAACCTGCATCTGCGCACCGATCTGATCGCCGAAGCCTGGGTCACCCGCAAACCGGGCGACCACGGCGTGGTGACCTCGCTGGAACTGTTCGACGACCAGGGCCTGTCGCTGGCCACTTTCTTTGGCGAGCGCAAGCCGGGCCAGGCGGAACGCGTGGAATGGATCAAACTGCTGGGCGAGCTGCCGGCACTGGAGCGCGCCGATGTCGCCTAAATTCGCCTTCGCCGCCCTGCTGGGCCTGGCCGCCGCGCTGCCCGCCTGGGCCAGCCAACGTATAGTGGTGATGACGCCGGACATCGCCGACATCGTGGTGGCGCTGGACGCCGGCAAGGAAGTCGTCGGCCGCGACCGTTCCAGCAAGTCGCCGGCTTTGGCTCAGGCGCAAGTGGTGGGCTTCTCCCGCGCGCTGAACGCCGAAACCATCGCCCGGCTCAAGCCCACCCTGGTGCTGGGCAGCGCCGAGGCGCAACCGCCGACGGTGTGGACCCAGCTGCGGCAATTGCAGGTGCGCGCCGAGGAAGTGACGCGCCGCGAGGACGGCGCGGATTTCGCCGACGCGATCCGCAAAGTGGGGCAACTCCTGGGCCGCGACGCCCACGCCCAGCAACTGGCCAGCCGCTGGCAGCGCGAGATGACGCCGCGCCCGGCGCGCGGCGTGCGCTACCTGGTCAGCTACGACGGCCAGTTGGTGGCCGGCCGCGACACCGCCGCCGACACCCTGATCCGCGCCGCCGGCGGCGTCAACGTCGCCAGCCAGTTGTCCGGCTTCAAGCCGATGGCGCGCGACGCCTGGCAGAGCCTGCAGCCTGACGTGATCATTCTGGGCAGCCACACCGGCACGGTGCACGGCGGCAAGGAGGTCTTCTCCAAACGGCCGGAAATCGCCTCCACGCCGGCCGGAAAACAAGGCCGCATCTACCTGCTGCCGGCCAAGGACGCGATGATGGTGGGCCTGAACAGCCCGGCGGTGGTCGATCAGATGGTGAAGATGTGAGCGCGCTGACCCTGGACGCCGCCGCGCCCAATCGCGGCCGCTGGCTGTTGCTGGGCCTGATCGCCGCCAGCCTGCTGTTGCCCTTGCTGGCCTTGTCCAGCGGCGGCAACGGCCTGGCCTGGCCGGACTTCAGCGATCCGCTGCTGACCCAGCTGCGGCTGCCGCGCATCGCCGCGGCGCTGGGCGTGGGCGCGGCGCTGGCCGCCAGCGGCGCGGCCTTGCAGGCCTTGTTCCGCAACCCGCTGGCCGATCCCGGCCTGATCGGCACCTCCAGCGGCGCGGCGTTGGCGGTGGTCGGCATGCTGGCCGTCGGCGCCGCCGGCCTGTCCTTGCCGCTGGCCGCCTTTGGCGGCGGCCTGCTGGCCACCTGGCTGATCCTGTTGCTGTCGCGGCTGGTGCGCGGCGGCCTGGCCGGTCTGCTGTTGATGGGCTTGGTGGTGGGCGCCTTCTGCGGCGCGGTCACCAGCCTGATGATTTTCATGTCCGACGACCTGACCCTGCGCGCCGCCACCAGCTGGCTGGCCGGCAATCTGTCCTCCGCTTCGTCGGAACGGCTGCTGGCCTGCCTGGGCGTGGCCGGCCTGGGCTTGCTGATCCTGATCGCGGTGGGCCGCGATCTGGACTGCCTGTTGCTGGGCGAGGATGCCGCCCAATCCCTTGGCATAGACGTGCGCCGCACCCGCCGGCTCACCGCGGTCGGCGCGGCGCTGGCCACCGGCGGCGCGGTGGCGCTGTCCGGGGTGATCGGCTTCGTCGGCATGATGATTCCCAATGCGCTGGCGCTGCTGATGGGCGGCTGCCGCCGCCGGCTGATCCTGCTGTCGGCTTGGGCCGGGGCCTTGTTCCTGCTGGCGGTGGACACCCTGGCGCGCACCGTCGCCTGGCCCATCGATCTGCCTGTGGGCCTGATGGCGGCATTCGCCGGGCCGCCGTTCTTCGTATGGCTGTTCCGGCGACAACAAAGGAGTCTGATCAATGGCTGAAACCACAACCCTGTGCGTGCGCCAGTTGGCCTGCGATATCGGCGGCAAGCGGATTCTGGACGACATCAACCTGGACTTGCCCACCGGCCGGGTCAGCGCGCTGCTGGGCCCCAACGGCGCCGGCAAAACCACGCTGATGCGGCTGCTGGCCGGTTTGAACACGCCCAGCGCCGGCGCGGTGCGTCTGGCCGGCCAGTGCGTCGGCCGCATGGAACCGGCGGTGCGCGCCCGCCGCATCGCCTGGGTGCCGCAGCACATCCCCTCCGGCATTCCGTTGACGGTGCGCGAGTTCGTGATGCTGGGACGCGTGCCCTACCTCGGCGCCTTCTCTCGCCCGCGGGTTGAGGACAAAAGCGCGGTGGCGGACGCGCTGGGCACGGTGGAGCTGGACGATTACGCCGACCAGCGGCTGGATCAGTTGTCCGGCGGCGAACGCCAGCGCGCGGCCATCGCCCGCGCCTTGGCGCAGCAAGCGCCGGTGCTGCTGCTGGACGAGCCCACCAATCACCTGGACCTGCGCCACCAGCACCGCTTGCAACAACTGCTGCTGGAATTGTCGCGCCAGGGCCGCACCGTGGTGCAGGTCTTGCACGACCTGGCGCTGGCGGCCAGCTACGCGGATCACGTGGCCTTGCTGGAACAGGGCCGGCTGGTGGTGGCCGGCGCGCCGGAACAGGTGCTAACGCCGGAGCGCCTGCTGGCGGTCTACCGCTGGCCGGTGCGTTTGCAGCGCAACGGCAACGACTGGCAGGTCAATGCAGCCCTGGCGCAGGCGCAGAAGCCCGCGGCGCTGGCGTCCGGGGCCTGAGAGCCTGTTCATAGCCTGCTGCGCGTCGGCGGGATGGATAGGTAAAGGGCGTTGAAACTAGCTTCGAAATGCTCATGTACCGTATGACCATTCCGCTTTCTCAGCTGCAACGCCTTGTCTCGCCCTAGCTCGCGAGGCTTTGAACAGACTCTGAGACCAGAGTCCAAAAATAAAAACCCCCGGCTTGCTTGCGCGAGCCGGGGGTTTTTCGCGATCTGGCCGCGCTTATTTCAACGCGTAGATCGCCGGCAGATTGCGCCAGGCGCCGCGCACGTCCATGCCGTAGCCGAACACATAGCGGTCCGGCACGTCCAGGCCGACGAAGTCCGCCAGCATCGGCTTTTCCTTGCTGATCAGCTTGTTGGCGAACACGCCGCTGTAGAAGGCCTTGGCGCCCATGGCCATCACTTTGTCGCGGATCGCCGCCATGGTGTGGCCTTCGTCCAGGATGTCGTCCAGCACCAGCACCACGCGGTCGCGCACGTCTTCCTTGGGCGCTTGTTTCCACACCAGCTCGCCGCCCTGAGTCTTGTCGCCGTAGCGGGACACGTGAACGTAGTCGAAGTCCAGCGGGAAGGCCAGGCGCGGCAGCAGTTGGCCGGTAAACACCACGGCGCCGCCCATCACGGACAAGACCAGCGGATAGGTTTCGCCCAGCTCCTCGGTGATTTCCACCGCCATGCGGTCAACGGCCGCGCTGACTTCCTCGGCGGTAAACAGCACGTCGGAGCTGTTGATCAGGCCACGGGCCTCGGCAATATTGGGCATGATGACTCCTTGATTCACACACGCAAACGCCGCTCTTGCCCATATCATCAAAAAACAGGAGCGGCGTGATTGAAAAAACGATTAGTTCTTGGCCAGCGAGCGCAGATAGGCGGCGAACTCGGCGCCCACCTCATGATGCTGCAAGCCGTAATTGACCGTGGCTTTAAGATAGCCCAGCTTGGAGCCGCAGTCGTAACGCACGCCCTTGAACGGCAGCGCCAACACCGGCTCGTCCTTCATCAGCGCCGCGATGCCGTCGGTCAGCTGGATTTCGCCGCCGGCGCCCGCCGTGGTGTTGATCAGCTTGTCGAAGATGCGCGGGGTCAGGATGTAACGGCCCACCACCGCCAGATTGGACGGCGCCACTTCCGGACGCGGCTTCTCCACGATGTGCTCTACTTGCTGATGGCCGCGCGCGTCCGGCGCCACCTTGACGATGCCGTAGGAGCTGGTTTCCTCCGGCGCCACGGTTTCCACCCCCAGCACCGAAGCATGGGTTTCATCGAACAGCTTGACCATCTGTTCCATCGCGCCCGGCGCGCCTTCGATCAGGTCGTCGGCCAGGATCACCGCGAACGGCTCGTTGCCCACTACCGGCCGCGCGCACAGCACCGCGTGGCCCAGACCCAGCGCCTCGGTCTGACGGATGAAGATGCAGGACACCGACGGCGGAATAATGCCCTGAACGGTTTCCAGCAGCTTCTGCTTGTTCTTGTTTTCCAGCTCGGTTTCCAGCTCGTAAGCCTTGTCGAAATGGTCTTCGATCGAACGCTTGTTGCGGCCGGTGATGAAAATCAGCTCAGTCATGCCCGCGGCGATCGCCTCTTCCACCGCGTACTGGATCAGCGGCTTGTCCACCACCGGCAGCATTTCCTTGGGGCTGGCCTTGGTGGCCGGCAGGAAGCGGGTGCCCAGGCCGGCGACGGGAAAGACCGCTTTCGTGATTTTTTTCATGCCCATTCTCGTTAACAAGCGTTGACAGGCGCGCATTCTACCGCGCCTCGGTCCGCGGGTGAAAGTCCCAGCCTCACAAACCGGCGGGAAAACGCCGCGCCAACTCCTGAGCCGCGTTTTCCAGCACGGGCCCCCAGACGCCGGCCTCGGTCTGGCGCCAGACCCGCATTGAGTCGTACCACGGCGCGCGCTCGCCGGCGGCCAGGAAGAAGGGCGCGCTTTCCGCGCGCATCAACACCCAAACCGGCTTGCCCATCGCCCCGGCCAGGTGGGCGACGGCGGTATCGACGGTGATCACCAGATCCAGCGCCGCCACCCAGGCGGCGGTGTCCGCGAAGTCGTTCAAGGCCGGCGTGCTCAACAAACCTTGCAAAGCCGAAGGCGTCGTTCCCGGCTGCAAGGACACGAAATCAATGCCGGGCAGCCGGCACAAAACGGCGAAGTCCTCCGGCGGCACGGATTTATGGCGGCGCCAGTGATCGGCCTTGCCCACGCCCCATTGCCCGCTCTCCCACACCACGCCGACGCGCGGCCGGCCGCCGCCGCGCGCCGGGACCGCGGCCGCCGGCACCGCGCTCAGATAAGGCTGGCCGGACAGATTGTCCAGCGTCACGCCCAACGCGCCGGGCAAGGACATCAAAGGCAGTTGCCAATCGAAAGCCGGCGCGGCCTCCGGCGCCAGCAGCTCGACGCCATCGAATTGGGCGAACAGGCGATGGAAGGTTTTGGGGCAGGCCAATAGCAGGCGCGCCCGCGGATGCTCGGCCCGGAGCCGCGGCAAGAAACGCGCCATCTGCAGGCTGTCGCCCAAGCCCTGTTCCGCCCACAGCAGCAAGGTGGACGCGCCCAGCGCCTGGCCTTGCCAGCGCCGATCGCGGTGACGCGGCTGCAGGATGGACTCCCAGCGCGCCTCGTAATACGGCCAGGCCTCGGCGTAGCGGCCGGCCAGCAATAGCGCGATAGACAAGCTGAAACGCAGATTGGCGTCGTCCGGGTCCAGTTCCAGACCCCCTTGCAACACGGCGATGGCGTCGTCCAGCAATAAGGCGCAGGTGCAGGCGTAGCCCAGGTTGTTGCATCGCGCCGGACTCGCGCCGGCCAGCTCGATGGCGCGCAGATGGCAAGCGATGGCGTCCTGGTATTGCAGCCTATGTTGCAAGACCACGCCCAGATTGCTCCAGGCGTCGACATGCTCAGGCTCCGCCGCCAGCGCCTCGCGCAGCAGCGCTTCCGCCAGTTCCAGTTCGCCCAGCTCCTTGAGCAGCACCGCCAGATTGCACTTGATGTTGACGGACTGCGGATTGAGGGCGGCGGCGGCCAAGTAGTCGTCCAGCGCGCGCGCGTTGTCGCCCTGGCGCAGGCGGGCGTTGGCGCGGTTGGCCAGCGCCTGCCAATCCTTGGCGTTCCGCCTCAGACATTGATCAAATGCCTGCTCCGCCTCGCGCCAGCGGCCCTCCGCCGCCAATCGGTTGCCTTGTTCGAAGGCTTGGTCCGCCATATCCGCTCCTTGGCTTAGTCTCCGGCCAGCAAAACTTGCAAGCCGGCCTCGTCCAGAATCGCCACGCCCAGCTCTTCCGCCTTGGCCAGCTTGCTGCCGGCCTCCGCCCCCGCCACCACGTAATGGGTTTTCTTGGACACGCTGCCGGACACCTTGCCGCCGGCGGCTTCTATCAATTCCTTGGCCTGGTCGCGGCTCAGCGTCGGCAAGGTGCCGGTCAACACCAGGGTCTTGCCTTCCAGCACGCCGGCCGCCATCGCTTGCGTCGGCAGCGCCGCCAGGATCTCGTCAACCAGGGCGGCGAGCGCACGCAGGCTGTCGCGCTTGCCCGGCAGGTCCAGCCAGTCGGCCAGCGCGTTGATCACCTCGGCCGGCAGTTCCAGGTCCAGCAAAGCGCGCCGTTCGCGCCCGGCCAGCGCGGCCAGGCCGTCGATCTGCGCCGCCAGCTGCTGGCTGCGCACCTCGGTCAAACGCGGGATGTCCAGCCGCGCCAACAGGGCCGCCGCTTGCAGGCGCTCGGCCAGGCGTGGCGACGGCGCGTGCTCGTCGGCCGGCGCCACATGGCTCAACAGGGCGTCCAGCGCGGCTTCGTTATTGGCTTCGGCGAAGAAGTCCGCCAGCGATTCCGCCACCACGCCGCCAATGTCCGGCAGCGCGGCGAACAAGGCCGCCGGCGAACGGCGGATCAAGGCCATCGTCCCCAGCCAATCGGCCAGGGTTTTGGCGGTGGATTCGCCCACATGGCGAATACCCAGCGCGAACAATAGCCGCGCCAGCGGCGGCCGCCGGCTGGCGGCGATCGCCTCGATCAGGTTCTCCGCCCACTTGCTCGCCACCTTGCCGGCCTTGACGGTTTCCGGCGTCGCGCCCTCGTCCTCGTCCGCGCGGCGCTTCATCTCCAGCAAGTCTTCCAGCGTCAGCCGGTACAGATCGGCCACGCCGCGCACATAGTCGTACTCCACCAGCTTGTCGATATAGCGTTCGCCCAGGCCGTCGATGTCCATCATGCGACGGCCGGCGAAGTGCTGAATCGCCTGGCTGCGCTGCGCGCGGCAGGACAGGCCGCCGGAGCAGCGCGCCACCGCCTCGCCCTCTTCGCGCACCACATGGCTGCCGCATACCGGACAGGCGCTTGGCAGCCGGTAGGCCGGATATTGCGGTTCATCGAACAAGCCGCCATCCGCGGCCGGCTGCATCGGCCGGCGCTCCATCACCACGGACACCACTTCCGGAATCACGTCGCCGGCGCGGCGCACAATCACGGTGTCGCCGACGCGCACATCCTTGCGCCGCGCCTCGTCCTCATTGTGCAGAGTGGCGTTGGTGACGGTGACACCGCCGACGAACACCGGCTTCAAGCGCGCCACCGGGGTGATGGCGCCGGTGCGCCCCACTTGCTCCTCAATCGCCTCAATCTGGGTCAGCGCTTCCTCGGCCGGGAATTTGTGAGCAATGGCCCAGCGCGGCGCGCGCGACACAAAGCCCAGCTCGTCCTGCAAGTTGCGCTGGTTGACCTTGTACACCACGCCGTCGATATCGAAAGGCAGGCCGGGGCGGCGCTGCTGCACCTGCTCGTAATAGGCGATCAAGCCGTCCACGCCGCGCACCACCGGACGCAAATCCTCGGCCACCACCGGGAAGCCCAGTTCGCGCAACCAGGCCATTTCCGCGCTGTGGCTGGCCGGCCAGTCCGCGCCTGCCACCTGGGCGATGGCGTAGGCGAAGAAGGACAGCCGGCGCTGGGCGGTAATGCGCGAATCCAGCTGACGCAGGCTGCCGGCCGCGGCGTTGCGCGGATTGGCGAAAGTCTTGTCGCCGCGCGCCGCCTGCTCGGCATTGAGCTTGTCGAAGTCCTGTTTCAGCATCAGCACTTCGCCGCGCACTTCCAGCAGGCTGGGCACGGCGGCCCCCGCCGGCAAGCGCAGCGGAATCGCGCGCACGGTGCGGATGTTCTCGGTGACGTTCTCGCCGGTCACGCCGTCGCCGCGGGTGGCCGCCTGGACCAGCACGCCGTCGCGGTAAAGCAGGGAGATCGCCAGGCCGTCGAACTTGGGCTCAGTGGCATACTCCACCTCCGCGGCGTCCAGGCCCTTGCGCACTCGCTCGTCGAACTGCAGCAGCTCCTCATGGCGCAGTTCGCGCTCGTTCAGCTGCATATCGGAAAACGCGTTGGACAGCGACAGCATGGGCACGCTGTGGGTCACTTGCTGGAACTCGTCCAGCGGCGCGCCGCCGACGCGGCGGGTAGGCGAATCCGCGCTCGCCAGTTCCGGGTGCTCCTGTTCCAGCTGCTGCAGCTCCCGGAACAGGCGGTCGTATTCGGCGTCCGGCACCGTGGGCGCGTCCAGCACATAGTATTCGTGGCCGTAGCGATTCAGCAGTTGATGCAGTTCGGCTACGCGCTGTTGCGGAATGAGGGTGGTCATGTTCAATCGGGCTCAAACAAGAAAAGCCGGCATGGTGCCGGCCTTGGAAACGGTAGATGGTCAAACGGGCCGATCACCCCAGTGTAGCGGCTGAACGGCAAGGCAACACCGGGGCCTAGGGCCGGCCTCAGGCGAACAGTCGCAAGGCGGCCACGCTTCCCGGAGCGATGCCGCGGTCGTCCATGCTGCCGTAGATGTGCAGCAATTGCTCGCGAATGCGGGTCAGGCCGGCGTCGGACAGCGGGCGGCGGTTGTCGTCCACCAGTTGGGCGTCGAACTCCTGCGCCAACTGGCGCGCGAAATACACGGCTCGGTCGAACACCTCGACGCCGCCGGCCACGCGCGGCACGTCGAACAACAGAGTCAGCGCCGGGAAGGATTTGTCCAGCAAGGTGTGGAAGGTGAACGGCATCTGGTCAGCCGCCATCAGCGAATACAGGGTGTTGCCGGAGTCCGCCAGGTAGTGGAAGGCGCCGTCCGGCTCCAGCTGCAGGCCGGCGGCCTCGGCGAAGCTGCGCAGACGCGTGCCTTCTATCGGCCCTTGCGGCACGATGTTGATGCCGATCAACACGTCCACGTCGGCGCAGAAGCGGTCAAGTTCGCGCGCAGCCACCAGCTTCTGCTGGCGTTGCGGGAAGCTGACCGCGGCGTCGTGCTCCTCGGCGAAACGCGATACCTGTTGGCAGAAACCAGCCAGTTCCTGCTCAGTCACCGCGCCGCTGCGGTCCACCATCTGCATGCTGACGTTGATCTGCTTGTAACGGGTGCCGGGCAAGGCTTCGGCCGGCTTCCACAGACCTTTTTCCGTGCGGCCTATCAATTGGGTGCGCTTGCCCACGTTGAAGCGCGGAATCGCCGCCAGCTCGTGCGGCGCGTGGAACACCACTTCAGCGATGAAGTCCAGCGACGGGTCCAGCATCGCCACCACCAGCGCCTGGTGATCGGCGGAGTCCATACGCGGTGCCTCGTCCTCGTCCTCGTCCTCCATCACCGGCACCGCGTCAAAAACCGCCTCGCGCGGCCGGTCGGACTCGGCTCGCGCCGGCTCCGCGGGGATTTGCGGCTCAAAGTAAGCGGCGGCGTAGTCGTCCGGCTCCGGCGAGGCGTCCACCAGCACCGGCTCCATCCGGTCCTGCTTCACGCCGTCGCGCACATTGTTCTTGGGTACGTCCAGCAACACGTCGTCGTGGCCGCGCGTGAAGGCCTGGCGAGTCTTCTTGCGAAAACGCCATTCCTGAAAAGCATTGAATCCGTACACCAGAGCGATCACCGCGCCGCCCAGTATCAATACACCAATCTGTAATTCGCTCATCAGCCAGTCCGCATTAAGGCGAATAATCGAAGCCGTCGGCAGCCTCCTCGCCGCGCGCCGACGCATCTTTCAATGCGCGATGCGGCGTCTTTCGGCAATAGCCAGGCCGACAGCCTCCCTTTAAGTATTCGGCAACAAAACCGTTCGAATCTGGCGTTTCGGCCAGTCGAGAACGGTGATAGACCACGGTTATTATAACGAAAGCCTCAGCTTGCGCATCATTTGGCGGCAATTTAGCCGTAAATGCCTTGCCGCCAGCGTAACCAAGCCGGGGCGATAGCTGATGCGGGCAATTTGGTGCTTCAAACCGGGTTCGCAACCTGAATTGGATGCCGAATCGCCCCTGCTGGTTCCATCGGACCGCGTAGAACGGCTCCAGCCGGCCGTTCAACGTCTCGAATCAGGCCCGCCGCAAGCGGGCCAAATGGAAGCGGAACGTCATTTTCAGTGCTGGAAGGTCCGGCAGATGACATTTCTGACAGGGGCGCTCTGAAATATCTCGTGCCAGAATATTTCGTGTTCATGCAAATGAATGATTCCAAATCGTCTTAAACACTGCTTAGGAAAGCAAGGGATAGATCGATGAAAAACACTTCTCAAGCCAGTTTCCTTCCGGTGGTCCACGAGCTGGCGCGCACCTACCAGGCATTCGAACAGTTTGCCAGCCAGCACATTCGTCAGCTGGGCCTGACTCCGCCGCAATTCGACGTGGTCGCCACCTTGGGCCATAGCAAGGGCATGAATTGCAAGGAGCTGTCCGACCGTACGTTGATCACCAAAGGGACGCTGACCGGCGTCATCGACCGGCTGGAAGACAAGGGTCTGGTTACCCGTACCATGCAGCCCAACGATCGTCGCAGCGTGTTCGTTTCCTTGACCCAACACGGCGAACGTCTGTTCGATCAGGCCTTCCCCGCTCATATCGACTATATGCAGATCGCCTTCAAACGCTTTGGCGAACACGACCTGTCCGGCTTCTGCCAGGAACTGGGCCGCCTGCGCGAAGGCTTCAGCCTGGCCCTGGAGGAGCAGGAAGAAGTCACGGCTTAGGATCCCCTAGCCGTCACCGCCCTTTACCCGGCGGCGAGACGCGGCCCCGCGATGCGGCCCGCGCCCTCGCCGCCATTGCGTTTTAAACTCCGGCCGCGCTCGCGGCTCAATGGCTCTGAAAACGCACCGGCACAATCAACACCGAATCCACCGCCTGGCCGTTGCGTTTGGCCGGCGCGAAGCGCCAGCGCTCCACCGCGGCCTTGGCCGCTCGGTCCAGCCGCGGATAACCGCTGCTGACGGCCACCGTCACCTCGCCGGCGCGGCCGGCGGCGCTAACGCCCACCCGCAGTAAAACCGTGCCCTGCTCGCCGTTTTCCCGCGAGCGTTCCGGGTATTCCGGCTGCGGATTGTTCAGATATTCCGCGCGGTACAATGCCACGCTGTCCGCGCCGCCCTGCGACGCACTGCCGCCTCCCGACCGCGCGCCGGCCCCGCTCTTCGCCCCCTCGACGCCTGCTGACTCAACGGCGGCTGCCGCCGGCGCGGCTAGGCCGGCCTCCGGCAAAAGCGAAGGCGCCGTAAAACGGACGCTTGGTTTGGCGCTTGGCCTGGCCGCCGCTTTATTGTCAAGCTTGTCGCCGGCCTTATTGCCGGCCTTGGCCGCCTTCTGAGCGATGGCGGGCGATGGTCCGCCGGCGGGCTGCGCCAGTCTCAGCGTCAACGCGGCAACGCTTGGCGGCGGCGGACGGCCTTGCCAAGCAAACAACAACAAAGCGTGCAGCGCCAGCGACGCCAGCAGGGCCCAGCATACAGGGCGCGCGCCCATCTCTCGCCTCAACAGCGCATCCGGCTGTCCGACCGGCTGTAATGCCACCAAGCCACCAGCATGGACACCAGATAAAACACAAAGAACATGCCGAAAGCCGGCAGGAAACTGCCGAAGGCGGCCAGCGCGCTGCCGAAGGATTTGGGAATCACGAAGCCGCCGAACGCCGCCATCACCGAGCTGACGTTCATCGCCGACGCGCCGCGGCGGCCGCCGCGCGCATAAGCTTCCGCAACGTCCAGGCCGGCGGCCTTGGCCCGCTGGCCGGCCTGCAACAGAAAAACCTTGGGCGCCAATTGAAAAGACGAGCCGTTGCCCACGCCTGCGGCGAAGAAAATCAACTGAAACATGGCGAGGAACAACCAGAACGAACCGCCGTTGCCGGCGGAGGGCATGCTCAGATAAACGCCGACGGTGGCCAGCGCCATCACCCCGTTGCTGAGCATGGTGGCGATGCCGCCGCCGATGTGGTCTCCCATCCAGCCGCCCAGCGGCCGCGACAAGGCGCAGACCATGGGCCCGATAAAGGCGTAGGGCGTGACGTCGATCAGCGGAAACATATTGCGCGCCAGCAGTGGGAAGGCGGCGGCGAAGCCGAGGAAAGTGCCGTAGCTGCCCATGTACAGCAGGCAGATATACCAAGTGTGCGGATCGCGCATCGCGTCCAGTTGGTCATGCGGCGTGATGCGCAGTTTCGGCAGATCATGCGCGTACAACAGGCAGGTCAGCGCGATGACGACGATGAAGGGCAGCCACAGATAGCCAGCGTTTTGCAGCCACACCGGGTGCACGGCGCCGCCGACGCCCCAGATCTGCGGCATGCCGCCGAATAAGGGCAGCAGAATGGCGACCGGAATCGCCAGCTGCGCCACCGACACGCCCAAATTCCCCAGGCCCGCGTTCAGCCCCATCGCCAGCCCCTTGGCCGCCTTGGGGAAGAAAAAGCTGGTATTGGACAGATGGGAAGCGCTGGCGCCGCCGCCAATGCCGCACAAGCCGGACACCAGCAACAACATGGGGAACGGCGTCGAAATATCCTGCACCACCGCGGCCACGCCCAAAGCCGGCAGCAAGAGCAGCAAGGTGGAAATACCCAGCCACAGGCCGCCGCCCACCCAGCTCCATATCCATGAGTACAGCAGCCGCATCAAGGCGCCGACCAGCGGCGGAATCGACACCAGCAGGAACTGCTGCTGATTGCTGAGCGCGAACCCAACCGCCGGCAGGTTGACCACCACCATGCTCCACATCATCCAGATATTGAAGTTCAGATGCAGCGACAGGATGGACAGCCAGAGATTGCGATTGGCGATGCGCCGCCCGCGGCGCAGCCAGAAAATAGGGTTTTCAGGTTCCCAACGCTTGATGCTTACGGTCATGCCCATTCATCCAGCAATGATATCGCCCGGCGGCCGCTGCCGCCGGGAAGCTGCGCAGTATGCCATTCGCGCGCGCGCTCCTGTTTGCGCGCCGTCAAATTGCAACTGACGAAAACAGTTTGCGGAAAGCTAAAACTAGACGAGACAAGGCGAAAACGGCTGAGGAAGCGGAATGATCAACTGGCACATGAGCATTTCGAAGCCGGTTTCAACGCCCTTTCTCCATCCATCCCGCTGACACACAGCAGACTTTAAACAGGCTCTCAGGCGGTTTCCCGCATTTTCAACGCTTCCACGATGTCCACCGCCACAATGCGGCTGACGCCCTGCTCCTGCATGGTCACGCCCACCAGTTGTTCGGCCATTTCCATGGTCAGGCGGTTATGGGAAATATAGAGAAACTGGGTTCGCTCCGACATCTGTTTGACCAGATCGCAGAAACGGCTGGTATTGGCGTCGTCCAGCGGCGCGTCCACCTCGTCCAGCAGGCAGAACGGCGCCGGGTTCAGCGAGAACAGCGAGAACACCAGGCTCATCGCCGTCAACGCCTTTTCCCCGCCGGACAGCAGGTGAATCGTGCTGTTCTTCTTGCCCGGCGGTTGGGCGATGATTTGTACGCCGGCGTCCAGCAGGTCCTCCCCGGTCAGCACCAGTTCGGCGCGGCCGCCGCCAAACAGCGTGGGGAAAAACTCGCGCATCTTGGTGTTGACCGCATCGTAAGTGGCTTGCAGCATCTCGCGGGTTTCGCCGTCTATCTTGGCGATCGCCTCTTCCAAGGTGGCCATCGCCTGATTCAGGTCTTCGGACTGGTTGGCCAGATAGTCGCCGCGCTTTCTGGCTTCATCCAGTTCCTCCAGAGCCGCCAGGTTGACCGCGCCCAGCCCTTCCAACGCGCGCGCCAGCCGGGCAATCTCGGCCGCCAGCGCGTTCGGCTTCACCGCCTCGCTCAGATCGGCCATCAGCGCGGCTTCGTCGGCGCCGGCGCTGGCCAGCTCTTCGGCGAAACGCTCCATCGCCAGCCGCGCTTCCTGGTGCTTGAGCAGCCAGTCCGAACGCGCTTCGCGCAGCGCCGGCAAGGCGGCGTTGGCTTGCTGTTGTTGATGAGTCAATTCGCGCAGCTTCTCGGTCAGGCCGTTGAGCCGGTCGCGCACCGCGCCCAGGCTGTGCTCGCGTTGTTCGCGTTCGGCCAGGGCCAGCTGCAAGGCCTCCTCCGGCACCGCTTCCTCCACTGCCTCGGCTTCCTCGGCCAGAGTCTCCAAGCGCTCGGCCAGTTGCTGATCGCGCTCGTCCAGCTCGCGGCCCCGCCGCGCCAGCTCCGCCACCTTCTGCTCGGCGGTGCTCATTTCCAGCTTGATCTCATGCAGCATGCGCTCGGCGTCGCGGGTCTTGTTGCGCGCCAGTTGCAAACCGGTCTCGGCGTTGAGCCGATCCACGCGCATGTCTTCCAACTGCACCGTCAGCTCTTCCAGCGTCAGCGCCGTCTCCTCGCCCAGCATTTCCGCCTCGGCGATGCTCTGGCGGGCCAGTTCGCCCTCGTCGGCGATGCGCCGGCGCTCGGCCTCGATCGCCGACAGCCGCGCCGCGCCCTGGCGCGCGGCCTGGTCCAGCTTGACGTGCTCCAGGGTTGCCGCGTTCAGTTCCGCCTCCAAGCGGGTCAGCGCGCCCTTTTGCGCCCGCACCGCCTCGGCCAGCATGCCGCCGCGGCTTTGCAATGATTCGCGACGCCGCTGCAAGGCGTCGATTTCCGGCAACAAGGTCTCCAAGCGCGACTGGGCCGCTTCCAGCAGCGCCTTGCGCGCCATCAGGCCGTCGCCGCCGGCTTCGGCGTGCAGGCACAGGCTGGCGGCGTAAACGCGGTGGCCTTCCGGCGTCAGCAGGCAAGCGCCGGCCGGCAATTGTTCGCGCAAGGCCAGCGCCTCATCCAACGATCCGGCCAGGTAGACGCCGGCCAACCAGTCCTGCAAGGCGGCCTGGAAGGGTTGGGCGGCTCGCACCTGTTGCAACAGCGTCGGCCACGAACGCTCCGCTTCCCAATCCCGCACTGTCGCGCCGTCCGCCAGCGCCAGCGCCGCCGGCGGCAATTCGCCGGACAACGCGGCGGCGCGCGCGGCCAGGCGCTCGCCCAGCGCCGCTTCCAGCGCCGCTTGCCATTTAGGCTCCACCTGCAGGCTCTGCCACAACTGCGGCGCCTCGGCCAGGCCCCGGCGCTGCAGCCAGCCGTCCAATTGCTCGCTGGCCGCCTCGCGCGCCAGCATCCCGGCCAGCGCGGCGGCTTCGGCTTCGGCGCGCGCCTGCTCACCGCGCAGCGCGGCCAGTTGCTCGTCCAGTTTTTCGCGCTCGGCGGCCAGGTCAGCCTGCTTGGCCTCGTCGGCCACCAGCCGGCCTCGCACCGTCTCCAGCGCGCCGCGCGCGCGTGCCACTTCGGCGGCGGCGGCTTGCTGCCGCTCTTGGTCCGGCAAATTCAAATCGCTCAGTTCGCGGCGCAAAGCGTCTTCGCGGCCGGACAGCTGCTCCAGATTGCGACGCTGATGCTCGCCGTTCTGGCGCGCCAGGTCCCGATCCCGGCTGAGCTTGGCCTGCTGCGCGGTCAGCCCGTTCAACTGCTGTTCGATGGCGCGGTATTCCGCCTCGGCGGTGGGCAGTTCGTCGGCGCCGTCCTCCAGCGTCATCTGCGCCTCTTCCAGCCGCATCTGCGCTTCTTCCCGCCGCGGCAGCCAATCGTCCAGTTCGGCCTTCACCTGGCCGCGGCTTTCGGCCAGCACCTGGCGCTCGGTGCGCACGGCGCCCAGTTCGCGGTCGACGCGGGCGCGGTTCTGCTCGCGATGGCGCTGAGCCTCTTCCAGCCGCGCCAGTTGGGCGTTGGCCTCGAACAAGCGCTGCTGCGCCTCGTGCACTTCGTCGCTGGCGGCGAAATGGCTTTCGCGCACGGTTTCGGATTCGGCCTCCACATGGGTGACCGCCGCTTCCAGCGCCGCTTCTTCGGTTTCAATGCGCGCCAGTTCCCCGCGCGCCGCCGCCTCGTTGCGCGCGGCCTCTTCGCGTCGCGCCAGAGCCAACAGGTTTTGCTTATGGGTCAGCGCGCCGCGCAGATCGTGGTATTGGGCCGCCACCTCCGCCTGTTCGGACAAGCGCTCCACCTGCCGTTCCAGCTCTTGCCGCAAGTCCGCGATGCGCTCCAGGTTGGCGCGGGTGTCCGCGATGCGGTGTTCAGTCTCGCGGCGGCGCTCCTTGTACTTGGACACGCCGGCGGCTTCTTCCAGATAGGCGCGCAGTTCTTCCGGGCGCGCCTCGATAATCCGGGAGATCATGCCCTGCTCGATCACCGCGTAGCCGCGCGCGCCCACGCCGGTGCCGAGGAAAAGATCCGTGATGTCGCGGCGACGCACTTGCTGGTTGTTGATGAAGTAGCTGGATTCGCCCTGGCGGGTCAGCACCCGCTTGATCGCCACTTCCGCGTACTGGCCCCAGGCGCCTGTGAGCGCGCCGTCGCCGTTGTCGAATACCAGTTCCACCGAGGCGCGGCTGACCGGCTTGCGCGTGGACGAACCGTTGAAGATCACGTCCTGCATCGATTCGCCTCGCAGTTGCTTGGCCGAGGACTCGCCCAGCACCCAGCGCACCGCGTCTATCACATTGGACTTACCGCAGCCATTGGGGCCGATCACCGCCACCAGTTGACCGGGCACGGCAATGCTGGTGGGATCGACGAATGACTTGAAACCGGCAAGCTTGATGTGGGTGAGACGCAAGATGTCCTCGCAATGGCTGGGCGAAAATCGGCATTTTAGCAGTTGCCCGCGCCAGGCGCGCGTCGCGCGCGGACCTGTTGCGCGTCGCGCAGCCGCATCTACCCAGGCAGCCCACTTATGCCATAATGGCCGCATGGAACCGCTATCGTTGTCCAATCAATTCTTGATCGCCATGCCCAATATGGCGGACCCGCTGTTCTCTCGCTCGCTGGTCTTCGTCTGCGAGCACGGCGAGCACGGTGCCATGGGCCTGATCATCAACAAGCCTTCCGGCATCGCCATGGCGCAGTTGTTCGATCAGATCGATCTGCCGCTGGACGGCGACTCGCTCCGTGCCGAGCCGGTCTACTTCGGCGGCCCGGTGCAGCCGGACCGGGGCTTCGTGCTGCACATGCCGGTGGGCAATTGGCAGTCCAGCCTGCTGGTCACCGACGACATCGCGCTGACCACGTCCAAGGACGTGCTGATGGCGGTGTCCGAAAACCACAAGCAGCCGGACCGCATGCTGATCACTCTGGGCTACTCCGGCTGGAGCGCCGGTCAGCTGGAACAGGAGATCGCCGACAACGGCTGGCTGACGGTGCCTGCTCGGCCTGACATCATCTTCGGCCTGCCTTGCGAGGAGCGCTACGACGCCGCCATGGCTCTGCTGGGCTTCGACCCCTCCCTATTGTCCACGGATGTCGGCCATGCCTGAAGGTTGCGCCCTGGCATTCGATTTCGGCGAGCGCCGCATCGGCGTCGCCGTCGGGGACACCCTGCTCGGCATTCCCCACCCGCTCATCACCATAGACACGGAAATCAACGACGCGCGCTTCGCCGCCATAACCGCCTTAATCGCGGAATGGCGACCAGCGCAATTGGTAGTGGGGCTGCCGATGCACATCGACGGCACCGAACACCAGATGACGCAGCTGGCTCGCCGCTTCGCCAACCGGCTCAAGGGACGCTACGGCCTGCCGGTGTGGCTGGTGGACGAACGGCTGACCTCGGTGGTGGCCGAATCCATGCTGGAAGAAGCCGGCGTGCGCGGCCGCAAGCAGAAGCCGGCGCTGGATCAGGTGGCGGCCCAGGCCATCCTGCAAACCTGGTTCGAGCACCCCGGCCAAGCCGTCTGAATCCATCATGAAATTCTCGCCGCAAGCCCGGGTCAGCGCGCTGATGCTGGCCTTTCTCGCCAGCCTGCTGGGCTTGATCGCGGTCTTGCTGACGCCCAGCCATCAATTGCGCGAATGGCGCAGCGCGCCGGGCCACGTGGAGAGCAGCCGCATGCTGGTGGAGTCCAGCCCCGAGCATCCCGACCAACTTTACTGGCAACCCCATGTGCAATACCTGTACACGGTGCGCGGCCAGGTCTATCACAGCGACCGGCTGTTCGCCGTCGACAACGCGCTGCCCGGCGACCGCAGCAACGCCGACGACCTGACGCGGCGCTTTCCCGCCGACAAGGCGATCACCGTCTACTACAACCCGCGCAGCCCCGCCGAGTCCGTACTGATCAAGGGCGGCGACAGCGATATCGGCAGCGCCAAATTCATCCTGGCGGCGTTGAGCGCGCTGTTCGGCTGGGCGCTGCTGTATAGGCTTAGGGCCAAGCTGCCGCTGCCGCGCCGACGCATTCACCGAAACGCCCGTTCCCCATGAGCGAAAAAGTCATCGCCCTCTTGGTCATCGCCATCGGCTTGGCCATTTCCGTCTATCTGTGGCAGCAGTCCGCCAAAGCCCAGCAGGCTTCCGCTTGGCCCAGCGTCGTCGGCAAGATCGTCTCCAGCGAAGTGGACTGGCGCCATGCGCGCGGCGGCGACAGCTCGGACCGCAGGGAATTCCGCGCCGTCGTGCGCTATGAATACCTCGTGGCCGGCAGCGTACGCCACGCCGAGCGGCTGCGCTTTCCCAACCCCGGCTACGGCGGCAGTGATCAACAAGCGCTAGAGATCGTGCAGCGCTACCCGGCGGGCCAAGCCGTACAGGTGTTCTACAATCCGCAAAATCCCGAAGAAGCCTGCCTGGAGCCGGGCAAACATTGGTCGGCGTGGCTGGCGCAAGCCGTGGGCGCGCTGGTGGCCCTTGTCGGCTTATGGCTGCTGCAACGTTAAAACCAGCCCCCTCCCCTGTTCGCCGCTAAAACTGTCCACCTGGACATGTCATTACAAAGTCATTATTTATTACGCTAGCGGTGCCTGTTTTAATTTTTTGCGTAAGCACTGACAAAAAATGACATTGCCGTCACAATGTCGCCCCAACCCCGTATTTCGAGCTATTGTCCCGATGACACGCGCGCTGTCGATACTCTTGCTGTGCCTGCTGTTAATGGGAGGCGCCGCTCACGCCGGCTTCCAGACCTTCAGCGAGCGGGACGCCGGCGTCTATTGCTCCGCCGACGCAGGACTGGACATAGACCGCGTCGCCAGCGCCGGCTGGCAGACGCGTTTCCAGCCGCTGCCGGACGGCAAACTGGCGCGCGGCTACGGCCACGACACCTGCTGGCTACGGCTCGAACTTCATGATTTACCGCCACGACCTTGGCTGGAATTGATTCCCAGCTATTTGGCGCGCTTAACCTTATTCCAGCCCCTGCCCAACGGCGGCTGGCAAGGGCAGCGCATCGGTTCCTGGCTGCCGATGTCCGCTATGGAGCTGCCGTTGATGGCGGCCAGCTTTCCCCTGCAGGCCCGCGAGCAGACTGTGTTCATCAAGATCCAGTCGCTGGCTCTGAACGCGCAGCCGCGCCTGTGGAGCGAGCCGGATCTGGTCGCCCACAACAATCAGCGCCTGCTGCAATTGGGTCTGATCTACGGCTATATGCTCACCATGGTGCTGATCGCGCTGGCGGCCTGGCTGATCACCCGCCAAGCGCAGCACGCCAAGCTGTTCGGCTACATCCTGGCGGTGGCCTGCCATCGATTCGCCACCGACGGCATGGCCCGCCTGCTGCTGTTTCCGGAACAGCCCAAGATCGCGCTGCTATGCAATTACGTCGGCCTGGGCGCCGCCGTCATCCTGGGTTGCGCTTACTTCGCCCATCTGCTGGAGCTGAAGCGAGACTACCCGCGCACCTATCGGCTATATCAACTGCAGGCCGCCACCGGCGCAGCCACGGTGCTGTGCGCGCTGTTCTGGCCGTTTGGCCTGGCCTACAGCATTCCGGTCACGCTTTACGCCATCATCGTCATCAATCTGCTTACCCTGCCGGTTTGCTGGCGGCTGTGGCGGCGCAACGGCAGCGGCGATCGCCTGATCGCGCTGCACCTGCCCACCAATCTGGCGCTCAACATCCCCGCTCTGTTATTGCATCTGGGACATATTCCTTATCAATCCTGGATCCAGGAATACGGCCGGCTGGCCGATCTGCCGCCCATCACCCTGCTCTACATCGGCCTGTTCCTGCGCATGCGCACGCTGGAGCGCGAGCGCATCGACGCCCTGCATCAGGCCAGCCAGGCCCAGGCTGACAGCCTGCGCCAACGAGAGGCTCGCGAGGAACAGGCAGACCTGCTGGCAATGATCACCCATGAAATCCGCACTCCAGTAGCCATCATCGACGCCGCCAGCAGCAGCTTGCGCCTGCTGGAGGAGGACGCGCCGGCGCCGACGGTGCTGGCTCAGCGCCAGGCCCGCCACGAACGCATCCAACGCGCCTTGCAGCGCATGCAGGAATTGATGCTGCTGGCCGAGCAGCATGGCCGTGCCGGCATGATCGACTCCGGGCTGCATAAACAATCGCTGGACTTGCTGGAACTGACCCGGCAAACGCTGGAGCACCTGGAAAACAACGCTCAAGGCCGTTTCTGGCTGCAAAGCGGCGGAGCGCGCATGCCGCTCTACGGCGACGCGCAGCTGCTGTCGGTGCTGTTGCAGAACCTGATGGAGAACGCTTTGAAATACGCGCACCCGGACACGCCCATTCAGATCGGCGTCCACCGCCTAGCCGACCGCGTCGTCTGGCAAATCAGCGACCACGGCCCCGGCATCGCGCCGGGCCAGGAAGAAGCGATTTTCCAGCGCTTCACCCGGCTGGCGGAGACCAGCAACCGTCCCGGCTTGGGACTAGGCCTCCATCTGGCGCGGCGCATCGCCGTTCAGCACGGCGGCGAACTGGGTCTGGACCCCAACTGGCCGCACGGCGCCAGTTTCATCTTGCATCTACCGAAAGCCGCTCATGACGCACATAGCCTTGCTTGAAGACAATCCAGACCTGCGCGAAGAGCTGCTGTTCCAACTCAAGCGCTGCGGCTATCAAGCCACCGGCCTGGCCTGCGGCCAGGAGTTGGAGCGGCACTTGGCCGAGCATCCCTGCCGCTTGCTGATTCTGGATCTGGGCTTGCCCGATATCGACGGCATGGCGCTTAGCCGGAGGCTGCGCGCCAGCCACCCCGGCCTGGGACAAGTCATGCTCACCGCGCGCGGCGCGCTGGACGACAAGGTTCAAGGCTTGCAGCAAGGCGCCGACGCCTATCTGGTCAAGCCCACGCCGCTGGCGGAATTGCTGGCCACGCTGGCCAGCGTGCTGCGGCGGCTGGACGGCGACGCGGCGGAACGCGCCGCCGGATGGCGCTACCACGCCGCCAACCGCATGCTGACCGCGCCCAACGGCCTGCAGTTGCACCTGACCCACGCGGAGCACCAAGTGCTGAGCGCAATGCTGCGGCGCGCGCCGGAACCGGCGCACCGCCGCGAATTGGCGGAAGCGCTGGGGGTCAATTACCTGCACTACGATGAACGCCGGCTGGAAACCCTGATCAGCCGGCTGCGTCGCAAACTCAGCGGCATCGCGCCGCAGCACAATCCCATTCTGGCGGCCAGGGGCGTGGGCTATGGGTTCAGCGAGCCCTGCCAACCGCTCTAAGCCGGCAAAAAAACGCGGCCCGGAATCGGGCCGCGCATGGGCGGAGCGAGAAGGGACGCCGACTCAACGGCGGCCGGATTTCTTGCTGTCCCTCTCCTGTTGCCTGGCTTCGCGCTCCGCGGCGCGGATAGCGGCCAACTCCTTGGCCCGCTTTTCCCACGCCAGCCATTCAGCCGGGCGTTCCAGCGTGATGCGGCCGATATTGCCGTCGCGAAAATCGGTCAGCACGATCTCGGCCGCCTTTTGCACATTGATCTTGCCGCCGGACTGCACCGCGCCGCGCTTGCGGCCTATCATTTCCAGCACCTGCCAGTCCTGCTGGCCGGCGATATCGTCCAGCTTGTAGCGCGCGGTCAATTCCGGCGCATAGTGCTGGAGCAGATACTTCAGCAGCTCCAGCGCCACCTCTTCCTCGTCCATCGCATTGCGGCCCACCGCGCCGCTGGCCGCCAGATTGTAGCCACCCTCTTCCACCTCGATCTTGGGCCACAGCATGCCTGGGGTGTCGAACAGCTCCACGTCGTCGGCCAGAATGATGCGCTGTTCGTTCTTGGTAACGCCCGGCATATTGCCGGTCTTGGCCACCTTGCGGCTGCTCATGCTGTTGATCAACGTGGATTTGCCAACGTTGGGAATGCCGCAGATCAACACCCTCAGCGGCTTTTCCAGGCCGCCGCGCGTCGGCGCCAGCTCGCGGCAGGCCGCCACCAGCTTCTGCGCCGGCGCGCGTTCGCCGGCGTCCATGCCCAATGCCTGGGTGTTCTTCTTGGCGCGATACCATTCCAGCCACTGCAAAGTGGCGGCGGCGTCGGCCAGATCCTGCTTGTTCAGAATCATCAGCCGCGGCTTGCCCTTGGCCATGCGCGCCAGCATGGGATTGGCGCTGGAAGCCGGCAGTCGCGCGTCCAGCATCTCAATGACCACGTCGATGTCTTTCAATCGCTCGGCCACATCCTTGCGGGCCTTATTCATATGGCCGGGGAACCATTGGATTGCCATGCTTCTAGCGCTTTCTTATCGGATCAAGTAGATAGGTTAGACCATTATGGTCCAGCTCCTGCATCAATTGCAGCAGGCGGCCAATTTCGCCGGGGGGAAATCCTTCGCGGGCGAACCAGTTCAGATAGTTGCCGGGCAGATCGCAGATCAGCGTGCCCTTGTGTTTGCCAAACGGCATGGCCCGGGTCACCAGGCTTTGCAAATCATCGGCTTGCATTGCGGCTCCCTTCAAGCAAGTTGCGCATTGTGCCAAAACCTCGGCGCTCTGACCATGCCCGTCGCCCGGCTCCGGCTTGACATGGCGCAAACGCGGGCGGGGTTTAACTGGGGACGAGCAAGCACGGGGTTTAGCATGTAGGCGGCCTTCAAAAACCAGCGGCGTGCGCCGCCAATTTTCCGGTTCGCGCAGAACCCTTGCGGGCGCCGGGCATCATTCATGTCCGCGCCCGTCTTTTTTTACCGCGTTATTCCGGCATCGGCTTGCCGTCGTTGAAATTCAGGAAACCACGCACGATGCGGTAGACATACCACACCCAGGTGACGCCCAGGATCACGAAGCCCACCAGGATCCAGGCCAGCGCCACGCCCAACACAGTGCCGAGCAAGGCCCACCAGAAAGTGCGGATCTGCCAACTGAAATGGCTCTCATAGCGCGTGCCGCGCGCATCGTCTCGCTTGACGTAGTTGATGATGACCGCCACCAAGCCGGTCAGGCCGACAAACAGGCTGATTGCCTGCAGGATATAGACCACCAGGGTCAGATTATTCAGTTTGCGTTCGTCTTCTTGCGTGATCACGTCCATCGACATCATGCCTCCCCGGCTCAAAATTTATGCAAAACAATTAACAAGATACCCTAGCCAGCAGCGCTTGCAAGCGCTGCTCGCAATGCCGCGTCAACGCCGCCTCCGCCCTGCCGCCGGCCAAAGCCAGCGCCACTTCGGCACTGCGGCTCCAGGCCTGCAGGCAGGATTCGCCGCCGGCGTCCGCCACCAGGATGGGCAGCGCTGGCGCAAACGGCTGGCCGGTCTGTTCGGACCACGCGCGGCAGCGACGGTTCGCCAGGTCCAGCAGGGAAAAGCTCTCCGCCGTCACCAACACATGGCTGAGACCCAGCAGCAGAATGCGCGCCGCCAGCCAATCCGCCGCATCGGCCAGCCGCGCCGACGTCTCCCCGCTCCGTTCGCGCCAGCGTTGCGCCGCCAGCAGCATGGCCATCGCGCGCAGTTGCGGCAAACGGCTTTCCAGCACGCCGCCGTCGCGTCGCGCGGCAGCCATCCACGCGGCGTCCGGCGCCGGGTGATTGGCGTAGCGCTCGCCGTCGGTCAACACTCTCACCGGCACGGCGTCGCTGGGACACAACAGGGACCAAGACTGGCGCGCGATTTGCGCGGCATCGCTGACTTCATTCATGGAACGGACCTCCTAGGGTCTGGCCTGGCTTCCGGAGGTCATGTATTTCGGGGAGGAAAAACAAATGCCGCCGGTAGCGCGGCGGCATTTATCGGGAATCTTTACTAGTGCTGGATCAATCTTTCAGTTCACAGCCATCCCTTGGCGCCGCCGGTGTGCGGTACCAATAAAAATAGCTGTTGAAGAAGGAGAAAGATTGAGTCATGTCGTCCATGCTGCCAATAATCGGCCCGGCTTGTCAAGAAAAACCCCGGAGCGCGCCCCGGGGTCTCGCTAAATAATACCGTTTACATATTAGGATAGTTGGGACCGCCGCCGCCTTCCGGCGTGGTCCAGACGATGTTCTGGCTCGGGTCCTTGATGTCGCAGGTCTTGCAGTGCACGCAGTTCTGCGCATTGATCTGCAAGCGCGGCTCGCCCTCTTCGCGGCCGACGATCTCATACACCCCGGCCGGGCAGTAGCGTTGTTCCGGCGCGTCGTACTTGGCCAGATTGAGCCGCACCGGCACGCTGGCGTCCTTCAGCTTCAAATGCGACGGCTGGTCTTCGCCGTGATTGGTGTTGGAGATGAACACCGAGGACAGACGATCGAAGGTCAACACCCCGTCCGGCTTGGGGTAGGCGATGGGCGAGCACTCGTCAGCCGGCTTCAGGCTTTGATGGTCCGCCTGGTGATGACGCAGCGTCCACGGCGCCTTGCCGCGGAACAAAAAGGTATCCAGCGCCGAATAAATCATCGCCGGCCACAGGCCCCAGCGGAACGACGGCCGGATATTGCGCACCCGGTGCAACTCCTCGTACAGCCAGCTCTGCTTGAACTTCTGACTGTAGGCGGTGGCTTCGCGCGCCGGCTGCTCCTGGCCCAACAGTTCAAACACCGCTTCCGCCGCCAGCATCGCCGACTGCATCGCGGTATGGGTGCCCTTGATCTTGGGCACGTTGAGGAAACCGGCGGTGTCGCCCACCAGCAGACCTCCGGGGAAAGTCAGCCGCGGCAGGCTTTGCAGGCCGCCCTCGGTCAAGGCGCGCGCGCCGTAGGACAGGCGGCGGCCGCCCTCGAACACCTTGCGGATCGCCGGATGGGTCTTGAAGCGCTGGAACTCCTCGAACGGCGACAGGTAGGGATTCTGGTAATCCAGGCCGATGACGAAGCCTACCACCACTTGGTTGTTCTCCAAGTGGTACATGAAGGAGCCGCCGTAGGTGGCGGTGTCCACCGGCCAGCCCACGGTATGGGTGATGCTGCCCGGCTGGTGCAGTTCCGGCTGCACTTCCCACAACTCCTTGATGCCGATGCCATAGGTTTGCGGATCGGCACCGTCGTGCAAACGGAAACGCTCAAACAAGGCCTTGGTCAAGGAGCCCCTACAGCCTTCGGCGAAGATGGTCTGCTTGGCCCACAGCTCCATGCCGGGCTGCCAGGCGTCGGTCTTCTCGCCGTCCTTGCCTATGCCCATGTCGCCGGTGGCCACGCCCTTGACCGAGCCGTCCTCGTGATAAAGCACTTCGGCGGCGGCGAAGCCGGGGTAGATTTCCACGCCCAGTTCCTCGGCCTGCTGGCCGAGCCAGCGACAGAAGTTGCCGAGGCTGACGATGTAGTTGCCGTGGTTGTGCATCTGCGGCGGGGTCGGCAGCTGGATGGATTCGGTTTCAGTCAGCAGCAGGAAGCGGTCGGACTTGGCCTCGGTGTTCAGCGGCGCGCCCTTTTCCTTCCAGTCCGGGATCAGCTCATTGAGCACCCGCGGTTCGATCACCGCGCCGGACAGGATGTGGGCGCCGATTTCCGAGCCCTTCTCCAATAGACAGACGCTGACCTCCCGGCCCTGCTCCGCCGCCAGCTGCTTCAGGCGAATCGCCGCGGTCAGCCCGGAGGGGCCGCCGCCGACGATCACCACATCGTATTCCATGTAATCGCGTTCCACTGCATCTCCTTAATCGCGCGCCGGGTTCAAAAGCCCCGCTACCGCATGCATGTTGCATGGCGCGCGATCAAAAATCAAACAACCGTTTAAAAACTGTCAGACGTCCGACCGCCGGCCGCCCGTCTGACTTCAATCTGTAAGGGTTCGCCCTGTTGCAAATGCACATCGCGCTGCGGAAAAGGCAGCTCGATGCCGGCCTTGGCCAACGCCCCGTCTATCATGTGACGCAGATCGCTGGCCACCAGCACGGAATCGGCGTCGCCGATGTCCAGCCAGTACTCCAGTTCGAACTCCAGCGCATCGGCGCCGAAGTTGCTGAACAACACCCGCGGCGGCGGCTCCTTGAGCACCAGGCCGTGACGCTCCGCCTCCGCCAGCAATAGATTGCACACCTCGCGCGGCGGGCTGCCGTAAGCCACGCCGATGGCGATTTTCCGACGAATCCGCCGGTTGCTGTACGTCCAGTTGGTCACCGCGCTCTCCACGAAGGTGGAGTTGGGGATCAGCGTTTCGATGCCGTCGCCGGCGCGCACCACCGAAGAACGCAGCCCTATGCTGCTGACGGTGCCGCTGATGCCGCCGACCTGGACGAAGTCGCCCACTTTCAGCGGCCGCTCCACCAAGAGCATCACGCCGCTGATCAGGTTCTTCAGCAGGTTCTGAGTGCCGAAGCCGATGCCGATCGCCAGCGCGCCGCCCAGAAAGGCGAACACCGTCAGCGGAATCTTGACCAGGTTGAGCGCGAACACCACCAGCAGGGCGATCACGCAGACATAACTCCAGCGCCACCAGATATTGGCGGCGGCCTCGCTGAAACCCAGCCTATGCGTGGCCAAACGCCGCAAAGCGCGCAGCAGCGCGGTGCTGGCGGCGTAGCCTATCAGCAGCACCAGGATGGCGCCCAGACTCTTGCCTATGGTCACGCTGCGGGTGGCCTGCACTTTCTGGCCGTTGATCTCCACGCTGTCGTCGGCGCTGAACAGTTCATAATTCCACAGCGCCCGCGCCGCCTGCAACACGCGCTCGCTCAGCCGGCGTGACACCTCCTGCGACGTGCCCTCCGCCGGCGCGCCGACGTCGAACTCCTGCTGCAACAGCAGAATGCCGGTCAAAGCCGCCTGCACCGGCTGCTGAGCGGCGTTGACGATATCCAGCCGCTGACGCAGCAGCTGCAGCATGGCCAGCGCGTGGCCGCTACCGCGGTCCAGACCGATCTCATGCTGCACGTCCGCCATCTTGGCCATCGTCAGCTCGGCCTCTTTTTGCAGATAGTCGCGCACCGCGCCCAACTCCTCGCCGGCCTGGCGGCTGGCGCTGGCCACTTCGGCCAAGTTGGCCGCCTTGCCTGTATACAGCTGGTAGCGGTATTCCCAAATACCGCCTTCCTGTGAATTGGCCTCTTGCCGGATGCGCGTCAGTTGCACCGCGAGGTCGCTATTGTCCAGAGCCTGGCGTTGCTCGACTGTGCGCTGGGTCAAATCCTGTAACAGCGCGGCCTGCGCCAGCGCGTCCTTTTTCTGCTTCAACGCGGCCAGTTGCTTCTCCAGCTCCTCCAACTCGGCCTTGACCCGGCGGCGGCGTTGCTCATGCGCGCCCATTTCCCGCTCCAGCCGCAGTCGTTCCTCCCCCAAGCGCCGCTGCACCCCGTCCAGCTCGGCCGGCTGAAAGCGGACCTGTTTGCCGATGCCGTCCAGTTGCTTGCGCCAAAGCTCCAGCTGCGCCTGCAAGGTTTGCTGGCGGATGCGCAACACCTGTCCCAAGGCGTCGAACTGCAACAGCTCCGATGCGCTGATGTCTCGGCGCCAGCGCGCGCCGTCCATCTTCCAGCGTAGCGCCTCGGCCTCTCCGGCCGCCGCGCCCTCCAACTGTTCCCGCACCTGGCGCAAGCTCACTTCATTCAGCTTGAGGCTGTTGCGCATCGCCTCCTGCATCTGCGACAACATCAGTTGCTGAGCCTGCTGGGTCTCTTTCTCCCAGCCGCCGGTCTGCAATCGGCTGCGCAAACCTTCCACCAAGGACACCGGATAGGGGCCGGCTTGCGCGAAGCCGCTCCAGTTCCGCAAAGCCTCCTCGGCCTCGGCTTGCTGCCTCAGCCTCTGATCGCGTTCGCCCGCGAGATCCAGCTGCCAGGCGTAGGACGCCACCAAACGTTCCAGCAAGGCGCGCCGAAACAGCAGCTCGCCCGGCGTCACGCCGGCCGGCAGCTTGTCCAGCTTGATGGTTTCCAATTGATCCAGCGCCTGCTGCCCTTCGGCCAACTTGTCCGCCAAGCTGACCGCGGGCGCCGAAGCCATCTGCTTGGCCGCGGGCTTGGGCGTTGCTGGCAAGGCCGCGTAAGCCGCGGCGCTCGACAAGAACCCGGCAAGCAAGCAACAGGTGAAAAAGAAGCGGCTCTTCACGCTAGGCATTTCATTGAACATGGTGGTGGACCTTGCCCCGGCGCAGACCGCCGACGGCAACTCGACGGCGCATTTTCGCACGAATCCGCAGGCGACACCCAGACGCAGAAAATGCCGAAAGCATGGCAATGCGTCAGATCACGCCCGCGTCGCGCAAACGGGCGATAGCCTCGGCGTCGTAACCGGCCTGCTCCAGCAAGGCGTCGGTATGCTGCCCCAGCCGGGGCGGCGCGTCGCGATATTGCGGCGGCGTGTCCGACAGTTTGATCGGGCAGGCCACCAGAGGCACCGCCTCGCCGTCCAAGCCCAGCAGTTCGATCTGCATCCGGCGGTGCCGGATTTGCGGGTCGGCGAAGGCCTCATCCACGGTGTTGATCGGCCCGCAGGGGACGCCAGCCTGGTCCAGTTGCGCCAGCCAGGCGTCGCGCGGCTGAGCCAGGAAGCCGGCGGCCAACAAGGGCACCAACACGTCCCGGTGCGCGACGCGCTGCGGATTGCTGGCGAAGCGGGGATCGTCGGCCAGTTCCGGGCAGCCAATCAGTTCGCACACCGAGCGGAACTGCCGGTCGTTGCCGCAGGCCAGGATGAAGTGGCCGTCGCCGGCGCACTTGAACACCTGATAGGGCACGATATTGGGATGGGCGTTGCCCAGGCGCGGCGGCACTGCGCCGCCCACCAACCAGTTCATATTGACGTTGGCCAACATCGCCAGCGCGCAGTCAAACAAGGCCATGTCGATATGCTGGCCGCGGCCGCTGCCTTGACGCGCCCACAAGGCGGCCTGGATCGCGTTGGCGGCGTAGAGCCCGGTGAACAGATCGGTGACCGCCACCCCTACCTTATGCGGTTCGCCGTCGGCCGGGCCGGTGATGCTCATCAGGCCGGACATGCCCTGCACGATGTAGTCGTAGCCGGCCATCTGCGCGTACGGCCCGTCCTGGCCGAAGCCGGTGACCGAGCAATACACCAGCCGCGGGTTGAGTTCGGCCAGGCTGGCGTAGTCCAGCCCGTACTTGGCCAGCCCGCCCACCTTGTAGTTTTCAATCAGCACGTCGGCGTCGGCGGCCAGCCGGCGGACGATCTCCTGCCCCTCCGGCTTGGCGATGTCCACCGTCAGCGATTTCTTGCCGCGGTTGGCGCACAGAAAATAGGCGGCGGTGCCGTCCGGCAGGCTGGGCGGCGCCCATTGCCGGGTATCGTCGCCGCAACCCGGGCGCTCCACCTTGATCACTTCCGCGCCCAGGTCGGCCAGCAACTGGCCGGTCCACGGCCCCGCCAATACCCTGGACAAATCCAATACCTTGATGCCTTCCAGCGCGCCCGTCATCTGCGTCTCCCGATACATGCAGCCCATCGAAAAAAAAGCGGCCCGGCAAGCCGGGCCTCCAAGGACAGACAGGAATAACGGCGCGGCCGGCCTCCCGGCCGCGCCGGCTTATCAGGCAAACGCCTGAATACCGGTCTGGGCTCGGCCCAGAATCAAGGCATGCACATCATGCGTGCCTTCGTAAGTGTTGACCGCCTCCAAGTTCATCACATGACGGATGACGTGGAATTCGTCGGCGATGCCGTTGCCACCGTGCATATCGCGCGACAGCCGGGCGATGTCCAGCGCCTTGCCGCAGTTGTTGCGCTTGATCAGAGAGATCATTTCCGGCGCGGCCTTGCCCTCGTCCATCAAGCGCCCCACGCGCAGCGCAGCGTGCAGGCCCAGCGTAATTTCAGTCTGCATATTGGCCAGCTTCAGCTGGATCAGTTGATTGGCGGCCAGCGGGCGGCCGAACTGCTTGCGGTCCAGCGTGTACTGACGCGCCGCGTGCCAGCAGAATTCGGCGGCGCCCAGCGCCCCCCAGGCGATGCCGTAACGCGCCTTGTTCAGGCAGCCGAACGGCCCTTTCAAACCCTTGACGCCCGGCAGGATGGCGTCCTCCGGCACCAGCACGTCGTCCATCACGATCTCGCCGGTGACGGAGGCGCGCAGCGAGAACTTGCCGTGGATTTTGGGCGCGGACAGGCCGGCCATGCCCTTCTCCAGCACAAAGCCGCGGATTTCATCGTCGTCGTCCTTGGCCCAGACCACGAACACATCGGCCTGCGGGCTGTTGGTGATCCACATCTTGCTGCCGTTGAGCAGATAGCCGCCGTCCACTTTGCGCGCCCGCGTCTTCATGCTGGCCGGGTCCGAGCCGGAGTCCGGTTCGGTCAGGCCGAAACAGCCCAGCCATTCGCCGCTGGCCAATCGCGGCAGGTATTTGTCTTTCTGCGCGTCCGAGCCGTAGGCCCAGATCGGGTGCATCACCAAGCTGGACTGCACGCTCATCGCCGAGCGATAGCCGGAATCCACCCGCTCCACCTCGCGCGCCACCAGGCCGTAGGCCACGTGGTTGAGACCGGCGCAGCCATAGCCTTCGATGGTGCAACCCAGTAGGCCAAGCTCGCCCATCTCGTTGATGATTTCACGGTCGAAGCGTTCTTCGCGGTTGGCGCTCAATACCCGCGGAAACAGTTTGTCCTGACAGTAGTCATAAGCGCTCTGCTGCACCATGCGTTCTTCTTCGCTCAGGCATTCGGCCAAAAGCAAAGGATCGTCCCAGCTGAACGGCGCGCGACTGGAGGGGGCTGCCATAAGTTCTGTCTCCGCGTTAACTTGTTCCGCATTGCGGAACTTGGTTTCACATTGCAGAATAGGCTAATCGCCGTCTGGACGGATGTAAAGCGTTTTTGCGAAACTCGACGCCCGCCCGCAGCGCGCAACCCAAGCGGAGGCTCACGAAACAAGATGGATGCAATGGATTTGGAAACGGATAAGGACCGGTTGTTCGTCACCGCGCTGGCGCGCGGGCTGGAAGTGCTGGCGGCGTTTCGCCCCGGCGAGCTAGCGCTGTCCAACCAGGAGCTGGCCAAACGCACCGGCCTGCCCAAATCAACAGTGTCGCGTTTGAGCTACACCCTGACCCGGCTGGGCTATCTGGCTCAGGACGAGGCCAGCGGCCACTACCGGCTGGGACTGGCGGTGCTGGCCTTGGGCTCCACGGTCTTGGCCAGCTACGACATCCGCCAGATCGCCGGGCCGCTGATGCGCGAGTTCGCTCTGGAACAAGGCATGTCCATCAGCCTGGCGCTGCGCGACGGCAGCGATATGGTTTATCTGGAAACTTGCCGCAGCCCGGCGCGCATCTCGGTGCAGCTGACTGTGGGTTCACGGGTGCCGCTGGCCACCACCGCCATAGGCCGCGCCTATTACGCCGGCTTGCCGGTGACCGAGCAGCTCAAGCTGCAGCCGGTGCTGGCCGCGCGCTACGGCGTGGAATGGGGGGAAATCAGCACGCGCTTGGAGGAGGCCCGCCAAGACTATCTGCGCCAAGGCTATTCCGCGTCCTTTGGAGAGTATGAACCGGATGTGATGGCGGTGGGCGTGCACTTGGCCGTGCCCGGCCAGCCGGCGATGGCGCTGAACGCCAGCGGCCCAGCCTTCGCCTTGAACGAAAGCGCGATGCGCGAACGCATCGCGCCGGCGCTGCAAGCGCTTCGGCTGCGCCTGGCGCCGCCGGGCTGAGCGCGCGTTCAAGCGGACTGGATGTAATGGACCAGGTGATTGATCACCTGCTCCTGCTCCTCTATGGTGGCGCGGACCAAGTCGCCGATGGACAACATGCCCATCACATCGCTGCCTTCCAGCACCGGCAGGTGGCGAATCCGCTTTTCCGTCATCAGGCCCATACAGTCGTCCAGCGTCTGGCTGGGCGTCACGTAAACCACGCGGCTGGTCATGATGTCTCGCACCTTGGTACCGGCGGAGGTGCGGCCCTGCAATACGATGCGCCGCGCGTAATCACGTTCGGAGAAGATGCCGACGATGCCGCCCTCCTCCATCACCAGCACCGCCCCGATGTCGTTTTCCGCCATCACCTGCAAAGCCTGGAACACCGTGCTCTCCGGGTTCACATAGACCAAGGCGCGGTTTGGCTTGCTGTCCAACAACTGTCTTACCGTTTGCATGCATGTCCCCTTTCAAACCGGCAATCCGGCCGTTCCCGTGGCCCTCTCCCGCCGCCAGACGACGCGGACGAGCGCCTACCAATCCACTATAGCGCAGGCTGCGGCGCCTCGGTAAACGCGCGAGCCTGCCCCAAGGCCGGAACCTCGCCGCTCCTCAGGCCCGGATCATGGTGCCAACGCCCGCATCGGTCAGAATCTCCAGCAACAGCGCGTGCGGCACTCGGCCATCGATGATGTGTACCGCGTTGACGCCGTTGCGCGCCGCGTCCAGCGCCGAGCTGATCTTGGGCAGCATGCCGCCGTGTATGGTGCCGTCGGCGAACAAGCCGTCCACCTGCAGCGCCGACAGCCCGGTCAACAACTTGCCGTTCTTGTCCAGCACGCCCGGGGTATTGGTCATCAACACCAACTTTTCCGCGCTCAAAGTCTCCGCCAGCTTGCCGGCCACCAGATCGGCGTTGATGTTGTAGGCTTCGCCGTCTTCGCCGACGCCGATGGGCGCCACCACAGGGATGAAGTCCTGGCTGTCCAGCAAGGACACCAACGCCGGATCGATGCTGGAGATTTCCCCCACTTGGCCGATGTCGATCTCATCATCGGTTTCGGACTTCAAATACATTTTGCTGGCGCGAATGAAATGCCCGTCCTTGCCGGTCAGGCCCACCGCCTTGCCCCCGTGCTTGTTGATCAACGAGACGATTTCCTTGTTCACCAAGCCGCCCAGCACCATTTCCACCAAATCCATGGTGTCCGAGTCAGTCACGCGCATGCCCTGAATGAACTCGCCCTGTTTGCCTACGCGGTTCAGCAGCTCGTTGATCTGCGGGCCGCCGCCGTGAACCACCACCGGGTTGATACCCACCAGCTTGAGCAAAACCACGTCCTTGGCGAAACCCTCTTTCAAAGCCGCGTCGATCATGGCGTTGCCGCCGTACTTGATCACCAGGGTCTTGCCGGCGAAACGGCGGATATAGGGCAGGGCTTCGGCAAGAATCAGGGCTTTTTCTGCTGCATCGGTCGGCACGGCGTTCTCCATGGTTGCGCCGGGCCGTTGCCGGGCCGGCGATATGACGGTTCTGACCTAATGGTCTGATCTGTTGCATTTTAATCAAGTCGGTTAATGAACTGTAATTTATTAATTGCAGAACAATGGCATTCTGCAATACATTCCACATCATTAATGAACCGATATTCATCTATATCCCAATGGCACAAGTCCCCGCCTCGCGCTGGCAGCGCAAAAAAGACGCTCGCCCCAGCGAAATCCTGGACGCCGCGCTGACCCTGTTCGTAGAGAAAGGCTTCAGCGCCACCAAGATGGAAGACATCGCCCGCGCCGCCGGCGTGACCAAGGGCACACCCTATCTGTACTTCCAGAACAAGGAAGAAATCTTCAAAGCCATGGTGCGCCACCATCTGTCCAGTCGACTCAACGCCTTCGTCGAACTGGAACAGCAACACACGGGGCCGGTGGGCGAGCTGCTGCAAATCCTCCTGCTCAAGTGGTGGGATGAAGTGGGCGCCACGCCGGCCGCCGGCCTGTGCAAGCTGGCCATAGCCGAAGCCACCAATTTCCCGGAACTGGCGCGCTTCTACTCCTCGGAAGTGATTTCCCCCTGTTTGAGCATGATCGAGCACATCCTGCGCCGCGGCATGGACAGCGGCGAATTCCGCGTCCTGCCCATCGCCAGCAGCAGCGACGCTCTGCTGGCCCCCCTGGTGATGGCGATGACCTGGGCCCACTCCTTCGCCAAAGTGGTGCCCGATGTCTGCGGCTACTCGCATCAATACTCCCGCGCGCACCTGAGCGAAGCCTTGCAGTTGGTGCTGCAAGGCCTAATGAATCCCACCTACGAGAATTGACATGAAAACCGCCGCTCACTGCCTCTGGCTAGGCATCGTCAGTCTGACCCTCGCCGCCTGCGGCAAACCGGAGGCGCCGCCGGAAGCCCCGCGCCCCGTCCGTTACGTGGTGGCCGGCGCCACCGCCCAGCAACAGGGCGATAGCTACTCCGGCGAAATCCGCGCCCGTCACGAGACCAATCTGGCCTTCCGCGTGGCCGGCAAAGTGGTGGCCAAGCTGGCCAATAGCGGCGATCGGGTGAAGAAAGGCCAGGTGCTGGCGCGGCTGGACCCCAGCGACTACGCGCTGGACTTGTCGGCCAAACAGGCTCAGCTGGCCGCCGCGCAATCCGACTTGAGCCAGCAGGAGCTGAACCTGAAACGCTACCGCGAACTGCTGTCCAAGCAGTTCGTCAGCCAGGCGCAGGTGGACGGCCAACAGAACGCGGTCAACGCCGCCCGCGCCAAGGTGGACCAGGCCAAGGCGCAACTCGCCGCCAGCCGCAATCAAACCGGTTACACCAGCCTGGTGGCGGACGCCGACGGCGTGCTGAGCCAAATGATCGCCGAACCCGGCCTGGTGGTGGCCGCCGGCCAGGCCATGGCAAGGCTGTCGCAGGACGGCGCGCGCGAGGCCGCAGTCCAGGTACCGGAGAACGCGCTGGACAAGGTGCGCCGCGCCGGCCAATTCCAAGTGCAGCTATGGAACGGCGGCGCGCCGATGTCGGGCACGCTGCGCGAGCTGGCGGCCGACGCCGATCCCGCCACCCGCACTTACGCCGCGCGCGTCGCCATCGGTGGCGACTCCAGCCGCCTGCAATTGGGGATGACCGCCAGCGTCGCCTTGCCCAATGCCGCCGACGCGCAGATGCGGCTGCCGCTGACCGCGTTACTGGACGAACAGGGCAAGCACTATGTCTGGCTGATCGCCCCCAACGGCAAGGTCGCCCGCCGCGCGGTGACGGTCAGCCGCGTCGACGCCGATTCCGCCACCCTGTCCCAGGGCGTGCGGCCGGGCGACAAAATCGTCACCGCCGGCATCCACCTGCTGCGCGACGGCCAGGCCGTAAAACTGTTGGAGCGCTGAGACGGCCATGAAAAAACTGAATCTGTCGGAATGGGCGCTGCGTCACCAGTCCTTGGTGCGCTACCTGATGGTGATGCTGATGCTGGCCGGCGTCTGGGCCTACACCCAGCTGGGCCAGAAGGAAGACCCGGAATTCACCTTCAAGGCCATGCTGGTGCAAGCCTACTGGCCCGGCGCCGGCACGCTGGAAATGGAACAGCAGGTCACCAACAAGCTGGAGGAAAAGTTGCAGGAGATGGGCGAGATAGACTACGTCCAAAGCTATACCAAACCCGGCGAAAGCCTGTTGCTGATTTCGGTTCGCGAGGACGTGCCTCCCAAGAACGTGCAGCAACTGTGGTACCAGGTGCGCAAGAAGATAGGCGATATCCGCGCCACTCTGCCCGCGGAAATCCAAGGACCGTTCTTCAACGACGAGTTCGGCGACACCTTCGGCAATATCTACGCCTTCGCCGGCGACGGCTTCAGCTACGAGGAAGTGCGCCAATACTTGGAGGACGCCAAGCGCGAGATCCTGCGCGTGCCGGACGTGGCCAAGGTCAGCTTGCTGGGCGTGCAGGAGCAGCGCGTCTACGTGGACCTGTCCACCGCCAAGCTGGCTTCGCTGGGGCTGGACACCGGCGCGATCTGGAAAGCCTTGCAACAGCAAAACGCGATGACGCCGTCCGGGGTGTTCGAAACCGCCAGCGACCGCATCTGGGTCCGCCCCAGCGGCAACTACGCCAGCGTGGAGGCCATCGCCGCCACCCCGGTCACCGTCAACGGCAAAACCTTTCGCTTGGGCGACATCGCCTCGGTCAAACGCGGCTACATCGATCCACCTCTCAGCACCATGCGCTTCAACGGCAAGCCGGTGCTGGGCATGGCCATCACCATGAAAGGCGGCGGCGACGTGCTGCGCCTGGGCAAGAATCTGGACGCCACCATGCAGCAGATCCAGTCCAAAATGCCGGTGGGCCTGGAAATTCATTCGGTTTCCGACCAACCCAAGGTGGTCAAGAACGCGGTTGGCGAATTCATGCGTTCGCTGGTGGAGGCGGTAGTCATCGTGCTGGCCGTCAGCTTCTTCAGCCTGGGCCTGCGCACCGGCATCGTGGTGGCGCTGTCCATCCCGCTGGTGCTGGCGATGACCTTTCTGGCCATGTATTTCTTCAACATCGACTTGCAGCGCATCTCGCTGGGTTCCTTGATCATCGCGCTGGGCCTGCTGGTGGACGACGCCATCATCGCGGTGGAAATGATGGCCCTGAAGCTGGAACAAGGCTGGAGCAAGTTCCAGGCCGCCACCTTCGCCTACACCAGCACCGCCTTCCCCATGCTGACCGGCACCCTGATCACCGCGGCCACCTTCCTGCCTGTAGGCATCGCCAAGTCCAACGCCGGCGAATACGTGTTCAGCCTGTTCGCCGTGGTCGGCATCGCGCTGGTGCTGTCCTGGATCGTCGCGGTGGTGTTCACCCCCTACCTAGGCTACAAGCTGTTGCCGGAAAACCTCCAGCACCACGAGGCGCACGATGTCTACGACAAACCGTTCTACCGCCGCTTCCGCCGGGTGGTGGAGTGGTGCCTGGAGCGGCGCAAGACCGTGATCGCGCTGACGCTGGCCGCCTTCGTGCTGTCCCTGCTCGCCTTCAAGCTGCTGGTGGCTCAACAGTTCTTCCCCTCGTCCAACCGGCCCGAACTGATGGTGGATATGTGGCTGCCGCGCGGCGCCAGCCATCAGGCCACCGAGCGCGAAGTGGAGAAACTGGAAGCCCTGCTCAAGCGCGACCCGGACATCGTCAGCGTCACCAGCTACGTCGGCAGCGGCAGCCCGCGTTTCTATCTGCCGCTGGATCAGCAGCTGCAACACCTGAACTACGCGCAGCTGATGTTGATGACCCGAGACGAACATGTGCGCGAAGACGTGAAGAAACGGCTGGAAAAGCTGTTCGACAACGACTTCCCCAATGTCCGCGGCCGGGTGACCCGGCTGGAGAACGGCCCGCCGGTGGGCTACGCGGTGCAATTCCGGGTGATGGGCGAAGACCACGCCAAGGTTCGCGCCATCGCCGCCCAGGTGGAAGCGCTGATGCGCGCGCATCCGTCCACCCGCCAAGTCAATATCAACTGGGGCGAGCAGGTGAAGGCCTTGCGCATCCGCATCGATCAGGACAAGGCGCGCGCGCTCGGCCTGTCCTCTCAGCAATTGTCGCAGCAGCTGCAGATGCTGATTTCCGGCGCCACCGTCACCAGTTTCCGCGAAGGCGACCAGGCCATCGCCATCGTCGCGCGGCTCAATCCGGACGAACGCAAGAATGTCGCCGGCCTCGGCAATTTGATGATACAAACCGGCAGCGGCCGCTTCGTGCCGGTGTCGCAAATCGGACACATCGAATACCAGCCTGAGGAAAGCATCATCTGGCGACGCAACCGCCTGCCCGCCATCACGGTGAGCGCGGACCCGGCGGAAGGCGCTCAGGGCGCGGACATCTCCCGGCAGTTGCTGCCCAAGATGCAGGCGCTGGAGCAAACGCTGCCGCTGGGCTATCACATCGAAACCGGCGGCAGCATGGAATCCAGCGCCAAATCGCAGAAAGCCATCGCCGCGGTGGCGCCGTTGATGCTGGTGGTGGTGGTGACCCTGCTGATGTTGCAGTTGCACAGCGTGCAGCGCACCATCATGGTGCTGCTGACCGCGCCGCTGGGCATGATAGGCGTGACGCTGACCCTGATCGCCTTCAGCGCGCCGTTCGGCTTTGTCGCCATGCTGGGGGTCATCGCGCTGTCCGGCATGATCATGCGCAACTCGGTTATCCTAGTCGACCAGATCGAACACGATATTCGCGATGGCATCGATCCCTGGCACGCTATTGTCGGCTCCACAATTAGACGTTTTAGGCCTATCATGCTAACGGCATTGGCGGCGATCCTGGCGATGATCCCGCTGAGCCGCAGCACGTTCTGGGGACCGATGGCCGTGGCCATCATGGGCGGGCTGCTGGTGGCCACGGTGCTGACCCTGCTGTTCCTGCCGGCGCTGTACGCGCAATGGTTCAAGGTGCGGCGGACGCAAGCCTGACGGCGCCTTGCCGCGCGATGAGACAAAACAAACCGAGCATATAAACACCAATGAACAAGACCCGATTCCGCTCGCCCCTGCTGGGCAGCCTGTTGTTGCTGGGTTTCGCCCTGCCTGCCCACGCCTTCGACCTGGTTGAAGCCTGGCGCGCCGCCCGCGACTACAACGCCGACTTCGCCGCCGCGCGCTCCGACCTCGATGCCGGCCGGGAAAAAGCGACGCAAGGCCGCGCGCTGTTGATGCCCCAGGTGGGCGCCACCGCCAATTACAATTACACCAATCCGATCGCTCCCGCAGGCCAAGGCCGTTACGACTCCACCACCTACGGCGTTAACTTGCAACAGCCGCTGTTCGATGTCAGCAAATACACCGGCTACCAAAAAGGCAAGCTGGCGACGCAGCAGGCGGAAACCAGCTTCAGCGCCGCCGAGCAGCAGTTGATCCTGGACACCTCGCAAGCCTATTTCAACGTGCTGCTAGCCAAGGACACCCTGTCCGCCACCAGCGCCAGCAAGAAAACCTTCCAGCAACAACTGGAACAGGCCAAGACCGCCTTCGAAGTGGGCACCGCCACCATCACCGACACGCATGAGGCTCAGGCCGGCTACGACGGCGCGGTGGCCCAGGAAATCAAGGCGATCAACAGCCTGGAACTGGCGGAAAACAATCTGCGCCGCGTCACCGGGCTGGACCCCAAGACCATCCAGCCGGTGCTGGACAAACTGCCGCTGGAACTGCCGACGCCGGCCACTCTGGAGGCCTGGATCGGGCTCGCCCTGCGCAACAGTCTGAGCATCAAGGCCGCCGAGCAGACGCTGGAAATCGCCGACAAGAACGTCACCGAGAAAAAAGGCGGCCACCTACCGGTGATCAGCCTGACCGCAGGCTACAGTGACACCCAGACCCGCGCCCCGATGCAGCAGCCCCACACCCGCGGCAGCAGCATAGGCGTCGGCGTCACCCTGCCCCTGTTCGCCGGCGGCGGCATCAACTCGCAAGTGCGCGAGGCGGCGGCGCAGCAGGAGTCCGCCAAGGACAAGCTGGAAGCCACCCGCCGCCAAGTGCGCGAAGACGTGCGTCGCACCTTCCTGGGCGTCACAAACGGCGCGGCGCTGGTGCGCGCTCAGGAGCAATTGCTGATCTCCGCCAAGAGCAAAGTGGAATCCACTCGACTGGGCAAGGAAGTGGGCATCCGCACCAATATCGACCTGCTGCAGGCCGAACAGGCTTACTACTCGACGCTGACCAGCCTGGCCACCGCCAAGTACGAGTACCTGATCGCGCGGCTGTCGCTGTCCCAGGCCGCCGGCCAATTGGATAGCGAGGTACTGAGCAAGGTCAACGCCGTCATCCGCCGTTAAGAACCTGTTTACGATCTGCTGCGCGTCGGCGATACGGCGTTGAAAACAGCATTCGAAATGCTCATGTACCACGTGTACATTCTGCTTTCTCAGCCGTTTTCGCCTTGTCTCGCCTTAGCTCGCGAGATCGTAAACACGTTCCAAGACCCCTTCTCCGCTGCCATGCCAACCGGCATGGCAGCCGCCTCCTTCCCCCTCTCCCTCCCCTCCGCTGACGTCCACGCAACAGGTGTTTAATTTTTTAGTGCGCGTGTAGCTTTTTGCTAAACACGAACATAGAATGCCTGAGACGGTCAGACAGCAATAATGAAAGCAAAAACCACGGAGCAGCCAGCCGGCGCCACGATAGACCGGCATCGCTCCGACACCGATTCGCGGCGGCCCGCCAGACGCGGCGCCAACCGCACAACGTCGAGGAGATAGCAGATGAGCAATAAGGATTTGATGCAACGCAAGGCCGACGCCACCCCGCGCGGCGTGGGCGTCATGTGCGGCTTCTTTGCCGAACGCGCCAAGAATGCCGAAGTCTGGGATACCGACGGCAAACGCTACATCGACTTCGCCGGCGGCATCGGCGTCTTGAACACCGGCCATCTGCACGACAAGGTGCAGGCCGCAGTCGCGGAACAACTGTCCCGCTTCAGCCACACCTGCTATCAAGTCGTCCCGTACGAATCCTATATCCGTCTCGCCGAACGGCTGAACCAGCTGACCCCGGGCCAGCACGCCAAGAAAACCGCGCTGTTCACCACCGGCGCCGAAGCGGTGGAAAACGCGGTGAAAGTGGCGCGCGCCGCCACCGGCCGCGCCGGCGTGATCGCCTTCGGCGGCGCCTTCCACGGCCGCACCCTGCTGGGCATGGCGCTGACCGGCAAGGTGGCGCCGTACAAAGTGGGCTTCGGCCCCTTCCCCAGCGACGTCTATCACGCTCCCTATCCCAACGCCTTGCACGGCGTGTCCGTGGAAGACTCCCTGCACGGCCTGGAAAAGCTGTTCAAATATGATGTCGATCCCAAGCGCGTCGCCGCCATCATCTTCGAACCGGTGCAGGGCGAAGGTGGTTTCTACGCCGCGCCCAGCGAATGGGTGGTACAGCTGCGCAAGATCTGCGACGAACACGGCATCCTGCTGATCGCCGACGAGGTGCAGTCCGGCTTCGCCCGCACCGGCAAGCTGTTCGCGATGGAGCACTACCCGGTACAGGCCGACCTGATCACCATGGCCAAATCGCTGGCCGGCGGCTTCCCGCTGTCCGCGCTGACCGGCCGCGCCGAGCTGATGGACGCCCCCGCGCCCGGCGGCCTGGGCGGCACCTACGCCGGCAACCCGCTGGCGGTGGCTGCGGCGCTGGCGGTGATCGACGTCATCGCCGAAGAGAAACTACTGGACCGCGCCAACCGCCTGGGCGAGCTGCTAAAGGAAAAACTGCACGGCCTGAAAGGCGCGGTGCCGCAGATCGCCGAAGTCCGCGGGCTGGGCGCAATGCTGGCGGTGGAGTTCAATCAACCCGGCAGCCCGCAACCCGACCCGGACTTCGCCAAGAAAGTGCAGACCAAGGCATTGGAATCCGGCCTGATCCTGCTGACCTGCGGCGTCTACGCCAATGTGGTTCGCTTCCTGTTCCCGCTGACCATAGAAGACGCGGTGTTCGAAGAAGCCCTGGCCAAGCTGGAAGCCGCGCTCAAAGCTTAAGCGCCTGTTCAAAATCCTAGGCCCGCGCCGCCCGCGCGGGCCTTGTCCGACACCTTCCGCGTTGGAGAGCCGCATGTTGAATTTGAAAGACCCCGCGCTGCTGAAGCAGCAGTGCTATGTGAACGGTGCCTGGCTGGACGCCGACAACGGCGAAACCATTCCCGTGACCAACCCGGCCACCGGCGAAACCATCGCCAGCGTGCCCAAAATGGGCAAGGCCGAGGCCGAGCGCGCCGTGGCCGGCGCGGCTGAAGCCTTCCTCGTCTGGAAACGCAAACCGGCGAAAGAACGAGCCGCCCTGCTGCGCCGTTGGTTCGATCTGGTGATGGCGAACCAGGACGACCTGGCGGTCATTCTCACCAGCGAGCAGGGCAAGCCGCTCTCGGAAGCCAAGGGCGAAATCGCCTACGGCGCGTCCTATATCGAATGGTACGCCGAAGAAGCCAAGCGCCTTTACGGCGACACCATTCCCTCCCCCGGCGTCGACAAACGCATCCTGGTCAACAAGGAACCGATCGGCGTCGCCGCAGCGATCACGCCGTGGAACTTCCCCAATGCGATGATTACGCGCAAAGCGGCTCCGGCGCTGGCCGCCGGCTGCCCGATGGTGGTGCGCCCGGCCAGCCAGACCCCGCTCTCGGCCCTGGCCCTGGCCGTGCTTGCCGAACGCGCGGGCATTCCCGCCGGCGTGTTCTCGGTGCTCACCGGCGGCTCAAGCGAAATCGGCGCGGTGCTGACCGGCAGCGACTCTGTGAAGAAATTCTCCTTCACCGGCTCCACCGAAGTGGGCCGCAAGCTGATCGCCCAATGCGCGGACACCGTCAAGAAAGTATCGATGGAATTGGGCGGCAACGCGCCCTTCATCGTCTTCGACGACGCCGACCTCGACGCCGCGGTGGAAGGCGCCATCATCTCCAAATACCGCAACGCCGGCCAGACCTGCGTCTGCGCCAACCGGCTGCTGGTGCAGGACGGCGTCTACGACGCCTTCGCAGAGAAGTTCGCCGTCGCGGTGGCCAAGCTTAAGGTAGGCAACGGCCTGGAGGCCGGCGTCACCCAAGGCCCGATGATAGACATGAACGCAGTGGCCAAAGTGGAAGAACACATCGCCGACGCGCTGGCCAAGGGAGGCAAGCTGGTGGCCGGCGGCAAGCGCCACGCGCTGGGCCACAGCTTCTTCGAACCGACGGTGATCACCGACGTCACGCCGCGGATGAAGGTGGCCAAGGAGGAAACCTTCGGCCCTCTGGCGCCGCTGTTCCGCTTCCACAGCGAGGCGGAAGCGATCCAGATGGCCAACGACACCGAGTTCGGCCTGGCCAGCTACTTCTACTCCCGCGATATCGGCCGCATCTTCCGCGTGTCCGAAGGTCTGGAATACGGCATGGTGGCGGTCAACACCGGCATCCTGTCCAACGAGGCCGCGCCCTTCGGCGGCGTCAAGCAATCCGGCCTGGGCCGCGAAGGCTCCAAATACGGCATCGAGGACTATCTGGAAATCAAATACGTGCTGCTGGGCGGCATCGACCAGTAAAGCGCCACGCCAATGCGAAACGGGCTGGAAAATCCAGCCCGTTTTTTTTTTGACCACTTCAACCCTGCACTTAGTGGAACTTGGCCAAGGTCTCCGACAAGGGAATGCCGGCCTCTTTCAGACACTCCGCCAGATCCCGCCAGGCCTCGTCGCGCTCGGGTGCCACGTCCGGCGTCACCAGCCACGGTGCGTGCGCGGCCACTTCCTCTCGGCCGCGCAGGCGGAAGCCCACTTCGTAGCCCTGCATTTCCGGCTGATATTCCGCGACGGCCTCCAGCTCTTGCACCCCGCCCGCGCTCGCGGCCAACAAGGCCGCGGTCACGCCCAGGCGCTTGCGGTTCCAGGCCCGCACGCCGGTCTGCACCGCCTCCCACCAGGGCAAGGGGGCGAACAACTCGGCCTCGCCGTACTCCATCTCGGCGCCCACGGCCTGCTGCACCAGCGGCATCGCCGCATCCAGCGCCTTGCGCGCCAGACGGCGCGCCTGTTCCGGCGGCAAAGCGCCGCGCTCCACCAGGAAGGGAATCCAGGCCAGCACCAGCTGCGGCTCGTTGGTCTTGCGCGCCGCCTCGTATGTGGCGCGCGAGGAATCCGGATCCAGCGGCGCGAAGTCGCAACCCGCATCCATCACCGGCGCCAGTTGCACCAGATCCTGGCAGGCGCGTTCGTTCAGCATCTCCAGAGAGAACAAAGTAGGCGAAATCCACAGTATCGACTGCTCCGGCACCTCCAGCGCGTCCGCCAGCGCCACTTCCAGCCTCTCCAGCTGCGGGAAATGCCACCACACGCCGCCCTGGGCGCGTGAAAACGCAAACGGCAAGGCCCATAGCTCGAACGACACCACCGCGCCGTCCTTGCGCATCACCTCGGGGAAAGCGATCGCGTCGCGCGCGCTATGCACCAGCAACTGCCGCGCGGCCGGTTGGGACAGCAGCGCCAGTTGCGACTCGGTGAACACGGCCTGGTCGCCGGCCGCCAACGCCATCTGAACCTCGCCGGCCAGCTGCGCGCGCTCCATCGGCTGATCCACCGCGCGGCGCGCCAGCTCCACCAATTGCTTCACCGCGCGGCCGCGCTCCGCCGGAGGCAGCGGCTCGGTAGGGCCGGTGCGCATCTCGCGCGGAACCGGGCCCGCGGCCTCCCGGTCGGCATAGGCCTTATGCAGGCGCTGATAAGCTTGCATCGCTTCGTCGCAAATCGCCTGCAACTGACCCACGGTCGGCATCTCGTCTTCATTGCTGAAATTGAAGTCGAATAAACGCAGACGCAGATTGCAGACATAGACCGTCACATTGTCCGCCTCGTCAAACAGCATGGCGCTGGTCAGGCCCTCGCGATCGCGGCCGGGAAAGTCCGTGTCATCGTCGCCAAGCAAACGGCATACAAAAGCCGGCGTTTCCGTATGGATCAGGTACTCGGAACCTTCCAGGCCCTGATCGTCGACGGCATCACCAAAAATGAAACGGTTGGGCAAGAACGGCTCGCCCTTGATGCGGGCATTACGCGGCAGGGATTTCATCTGGCAAGCGAATCTATTCAATAAATCAAATACTCATTGTACCTGCCTAGCGGGGCGGCTTGAAGTCCGCAGGCCAAATCAATCCTCTCCCCTCCATTGCGCCAGCGTCCGGCGCTGCTCGCCCGCCGCGTCGAAATTGTCCGCGGACAGCCAGGCTTCGAAGCCTTGCCGCAAGGCCGGCCACTCGTGATCCAGGATGGAAAACCAGGCGGTGTCTCGATTGCGCCCCTTGTAGACCATGGCCTGCCTGAACACGCCTTCAAAGCGGAAACCCAGCCGCTGCGCCGCCCGCTGCGAAGGCAGGTTCAGCGCATCGCACTTCCACTCATAACGGCGATAGCCCAGCTCAAAGGCCTGGCGCATCAATAGATACATCGCTTCCGTCGCCGCCGGCCTGCGCTGCAGCAAGGGAGAGAAATTCAGATGTCCGACTTCGATGCAACCCATCTTCGGATCAATTCGCAAATAGGCGGCCACGCCCAGAGCCACCCCGCTGACCGCGTCCACGATCGCATAAAAATGCGGATCGCGGCGCCATTGCTGCTCGGCCAGCCAGCCGTAGTAGTCGGCGTAATCGGCAAACGGCCCGTAACTCAGATAAGTCCAGTTGCGCGCCGCCGCGTCCGCGCCCATCGCCGCGAACAAAGCGGGACCGTGCCGCTCCGCCTGCAGCGGCTCCAGCCGGCAGAAGCGTCCCTGCAGGTCCGTCTTAGGCGGCCAAGCCGCCTCACGCCAGTCGACCACCGGCCATCCCACCGCCTGGTCCAGGGCGTTGGCCTCGCCCGCCTGCGCCATGCCCGTTTCCAACATCGCTTCCCCTTTCAGCATGCGCAGGACACGGCGACGCCGACGCGCGCCGTGGTCGCGTAGCCATCGCGCACCCACCAATCCAGGCCTCCTTGCAGTTCGCGCACATTGAAGCCGAGACGCGCCAGCTTCAAAGCGCCCTTGGTCGACGCGTTGCAGCCTATGCCGTCGCAGAACGACACCAGGACCGCATCCTTGGGCAAATGCGCGGTGCTGGCCTCATCCATGATCCGGTGCGGCACGGACACGGCGCCAGGCAGGGTTTCCTTGCGGAAGGCCTCTTCCGCGCGCGCGTCGATCAACACCAGTTTCTCCCCGGCTTGCAAAGCGCTCCAGACATCGGCAGCGTCCATCTCGTACGCCAGCTTGGCGGCGTAAAACTCCTGCTGACTCAACATTTTTTTCTCCTGCGGCTCTGGGAATGCTGTTAGCCTAAGCGACAAGTCATACCCCAAACAGTGCCACCATGCAAAATCTGGAGGAACCACTTTGTCCGCCGAGTGGTTGATCGACTTCCTGCGCCAGCGGCTGCAACGTCAAGGCGCTGAAAGCCTGGCGCGCCAGCTCTACCGTTTATTGCGCGAACTGATCCGCGCCGGCCAGTTGGCCGGCGGCGCGCCCTTGCCGGCCAGCCGCGCAATGGCGGCGGAACTGGCTCTAGGCCGCAACACCATTCTCAACGCCTACGAGCAACTGGGTGCCGAAGGCTATCTGGAAAGCCGTCACGGCTCCGGCACCTATGTCGCCGCCCTGTTCAGCCCCCACGCCTCCCCGCCGCAGCGCGCTCAGCAATCCCCGGGACTGTCGCAACGCGGTCAACGCGTCTCCGGTCATTGCACGCTGCCCACCGGGCTGGCCGGCGCCTTCGCCCCCGGCACGCCGGAGCTGAAACAATTCCCCCACGCTCAATGGCAGCGTTGTCTGCAAAACCATATCCAACGCCCGCAACTGGATCATCTTCATTATCGCCACGACGGCGGCCTGCCCGAGCTCAAGCGTTCCCTCAGCCAATACCTGTATCTATCGCGCTCCGTTCGCTGCCAGCCGGAGCAAATCGTCATCATCCAGGGCGCGCAACAAGGACTGGAACTACTTGCCCGGCTGTTGGCCGATCCCGGCGACGCCGCCTGGGTGGAAGATCCCGGCTACAGCGGCGCGCAAGCCGCGCTGCGCGCGTCGGAATTGGACATCGTCCCGATCCCGGTCGACGCCCAGGGCATGGCCCCAACGCCCGCGCATCAGGCCGCGCCGCCGCGCCTGATTTATATCACGCCGTCCCATCAATACCCGACCGGCGTCGTCATGTCGCTGGCGCGGCGGCTAGCGCTGCTTCAATTAGCCAAGCAGCACGACAGCTGGATCATCGAAGACGACTACGACAGCGAATTCCGCTACTCCACCCACCCCATCGCCTCCCTGCAAGGCCTGGCCGACAGCGAACGCGTCATTTATCTCGGCACCTTCAGCAAAGTAATGTTTCCGGCGCTGGGCCTGGGCTATCTGATCCTGCCGGAAGAATTGGTGGAACCGTTCCGCCGCGTGCAGGCGCGCTTGTACCGGGAAGGCAATTATCAGGTGCAGGCGGCCTTGGCCGATTTCATCGAACAAGGCCATTTCGCCCGCCACATCAAACATATGCGCGAACTCTACCAACTGCGGCAACAACTGCTGCGCGGCACCCTGCAGCGCGCCTTGGGAGACGCGTTGCCGCTGTCCGCAGGCGAAGCCGGCCTGCACTTGGTCGCGCAACTGCCGGCCGGCTTCGCTGAAGAGGAACTCAGCCAGGCCGCCGCCCGGCAGCAACTGTGGCTGCGCCCGCTGGCCAAGCACTTCATCGGACGGCCTGACCGCAGCGGGCTGGTGCTGGGCTACGCCGGAGTGGATGAACAGGAACTTCACGCCGCCGCGCTCAAGCTGGCGGCGCTATTGGAAACGCGATGGAAGTGAAACCTACGCTGCTGGTCAGCGCCTGCCTGCTGGGGCAGCCCGTGCGCTACGACGGCCAGGCCAAATCACTGGCCGAACAAGACTGGACGCGATTGCGCCGGGATTTCACCCTGATCCCCGCCTGTCCCGAATGCATGGGCGGCCTGCCTACGCCCAGACCCGCGGCGGAGTTGCGCGGAGGCGACGGCGCTGCCGCGCTGCGCGGTCAGGCCACGGTGGAAACCGCCGCCGGCGAAAATGTCAGCACCGCCTTTCTGCGCGGCGCCCAGGCCAGCCTGCGCCTGGCTCAGGCCCATGGCTGCCGACAAGCGCTGTTGAAGGCCAACAGCCCCTCATGCGGCACGCTCCGCATCTACGACGGCGAATTTTCCGGCAAGCTCAAGAATGGGGAAGGCGTGACCGCCAGCCTGTTGCGACAGGCCGGCATCAAGGTCTGTTCGGAGGATCACATAGAAGAATTGCTCAAAGCGCCTGGGGAGTAAATCCCCTAGACGCTCTCGTTAACGACGTTTACAGAAACTCGAGGCGACCACCGCTCAAGTGATACATCGCGCCGGCGATCTTGATCCGGCCCTCCTTCTCCAGCTTGGCCAGCACATCGCTGCGCTTGCGGATCTGATCGATGGTATGCAGCACATTGCTGCGCGCCACCGCATCGACGAACTCCGCATTCTTGCTGCTGCGCTCGCCATCGTACTTGGTCAGAGAAATCGCCGGCCGAATGCGCGCCAGCAAACCCGTCAGATTGCCCAGCTCCACATGGTCGATAGCCCCCTTGATCGCGCCACAGGCGGTATGTCCCATCACCAGCACCACCTTGGCGCCGGCAACCGCGCAGGCGAACTCCATGCTGCCCAGCAAGTCGTCATTCACCACATTGCCGGCCACCCGGGAATTGAAGGTTTCGCCGATGCCCGCATCCATCACGATTTCCGCCGGCGCGCGCGAGTCTATGCAGCTGAGTACCACCGCGGCGGGGTATTGCCCCTCGGCGCTGGAACGCTTTTGCGCCAGGTAATCGTGCTGCATCGGCTTGCCGGTGCGGAAACGTTCATTGCCCTTGGCCATCTCCGCCAGCACCTGCTCCGGCGTCATCGCGTCCCGCTGCGTCTTGCTCAAAGACGCCGCGTAAGCCACGCCGTTCACGCCCCCGTTGGCGCCGATGGCAAATAGCGCCGCCGCGCCCAGCGCGGTTTTCATCACCGTCCGCCGGCCGATGGTTTCGCCGCAATTCACTTCCCGACACAGATGCTCGCTCATTCGCGTCCTTTCCTAGTGCAGTGGTATAAAATTTTTTAATTTTATTTAGCAACTATCTAATTAGATGATAGTTCGCGACTTAGTTCACCGCACGGGCAATTAGGACATGGAGATGAAAAGTGCGGCTCCCGCAGCCGACAGCCGGACACCAAGAAGAAGAGAAACAAGAAAGAAATAGAGAAAACAAACGGAAGAAACCGACACAGACGAGTCACCCCAAACGCAGCAAGCCTCCCATGGGGAGGCTTGGCTGTGGCGCCGAGGCGCAAATGCATAAAGCCCAGCTCGTATGAGCTGGGCTTCGCAATGGGGCGTCTGGCGGTGTCCTACTTTCACATGGCGAATGCCACACTATCATCGGCGCTAAGGCGTTTCACGGGTCCTGTTCGGGATGGGAAGGCGTGGGACCACCTCGCTATGGCCACCAGACATAAACTGGTACAAACTTGAAGAAGCCTGGGTCGATACTCGATCAACCCGCATATATTCGGTATTTAATTGTGTCGCACATCCACCAACTCGTCGCTCAGTTTCCCAAGCCACTCAAATGATAGGATCAAGCCTCACGAGCAATTAGTATCGGTTAGCTTAACGCCTCACAGCGCTTCCACACCCGACCTATCAACGTCCTGGTCTCGAACGACTCTTCAGGAGGG
>NZ_MUKU01000022.1 GCF_002081825.1 Chromobacterium haemolyticum
AAATACGGGCTCCGGGCGCAAAAACAGCAGCTTCAGCGACGCTGGCTGCGTCAAGTTGCTGAAAATTTTATCTGTGTGAGGGCATGCTTGGTTTTTGATTGCCTGAAGCAGGTTTCTGGAAGTCCCCTTATTGATAAAGCCGGAGAATGTTTATGGATCGCCGCCGTTTTTTGAAAACCTCGCTTGCCGGCGGAGGCTTGTTGTTGGCTGGGCCGGCGCTGGCCGCGCCGGCCGCGCCGGCCGTGGTCACCTCGGACCGGCTGCGCCCGCTGATGAGCTCCGGCATCCAGATCGGCGACGCGGGCGCGGACCGCGCCATCGTCTGGGCGCGTTCGGACCGGACCGCGCGGCTGGTGGTGGAATGGGACCGCAGCGAGCGCTTCGCCAGCCCGCGCCAGGTGCGCGGTCCATGGGCGACCGAGGCCGGCGATTTTACCGCGCGGGTGGATCTGAGCGGTTTGCCGGCCGGCGAGCAGTTGTATGTGAGGGCGCGCTTTGAAGACGCGGTCCATCCACGGGCCTGGTCCGAACCGGTGACGGGCCGCTTCCGCACCGTGGCGGAAAAAGCGCGCGATCTGCGCTTCGTCTGGTCCGGCGACACCGCCGGACAGGGCTACGGCATCAATCCGGACTGGGGCGGCATGCGCATCTATGAAACCATGCGCAGGCAGCAGCCGGATTTTTTCGTGCATTGCGGCGACACCATCTACGCCGACGGCCCGATGGCGGCGGAAACCGTGGTGGAGGGGGGCAAAATCTGGCGCAATCTGTTGACGCCGGAGGTGAGCAAGGTGGCGGAGACCCTGGATGAATACCGCGGACGCTATCGCTATAACCTGATGGACGCCAATGTGCGGCGTTTTGCCGCCGAGGTGCCGCAAATCTGGCAATGGGACGACCACGAGGTGGTCAACAACTGGTCCGACGGCAAGGATTTGTCCGCCGATCCGCGCTACCGCGAGAAGAATATTGGCGTGCTGCAGGCGCGGGCCACTCGCGCCTTTCTGGAGTACGCGCCGTTGCGGCTTCACGGCAACGGCGAGGACGAGCGGGTGTATCGCCATCTGCCGCAAGGGCCGCTGCTGGATGTCTTCGTGCTGGACATGCGCAGCTATCGCGACGCCAACGGCGCCAATCTGCAGCGGGAGGGAGAGCCGGGCGCGAACTTCATGGGCCGGGCGCAGCTGCAATGGCTGTTGGAAGGCTTGCAGGCTTCCAAGGGCGTTTGGAAGGCGGTGATGGCGGACATGCCGCTGGGCCTGCAGGTGGCCGACGGCAAGAACGCGGACGGCAGCGCGCGCTGGGAGGCGATGGCCAACGGCGACCACGGCCGGCCGCTGGGGCGCGAACTGGAACTGGCCTGGTTGCTGCGCGAGATCAAGCGCCGCGATATCCGCAACGTGGTGTGGTTCACCGCCGACGTGCATTACACCGCCGCCCACCACTATCACCCGGCGCGCGCCGCCTTCGCGGATTTCGATCCGTTCTGGGAGTTTGTTTCCGGCCCGTTGAACGCTGGCACCTTCGGTCCCAATTCGCTGGACATGACCTTCGGCCCCAAGGTGGTGTACCAGAAGGCGCCGGAGACGCAGAACTTGTCGCCCTTGGCAGGCATGCAGTTTTTTGGGCAGGTGGACATAGACGCCCGCAGCCGCGCGATGACGGTAAGGCTGAAGGACGTGGCAGGCCAAACGCTGTTCACCCAAGAGCTGGCGCCGGCTTGAGCGCCTGCGTGAACGCGCGGCCTTGCCCGCCGCGCGATTGACGCCGTTTGTTCGAATTAATAAAATACATACGTATGTATTCAATTGAGGAGAGAACGAGTGGGCAAACCCAGATCGATCGATCGCGATCAAGTGCTGGACGCCGCGGAAGACATCATCGAACGCAGCGGGGCGGCCGCCCTCACCATCGATGCTGTGGCCAAGGCCGTGGGTATTAGCAAGGGCGGCGTCCAATCCTGTTTTGGCGCAAAGCACAATCTGGTCAATGCCATGTTGGAGCGTTGGGGCAAGCACTATGACGCGTGCTTCGAGAAAATGGCGGGCGTCGCTGCCGAACAGCTGTCCAGCGTCGAGCAAGTTAAAACCCATGTCCGCATCACCGCGACGGAAGAGGCCTTGATCGCCCGCGCCGCCTGCCATCTGAGCGCCATGCTGGAGTCCAAGGACCAGAAGGATTGGGTGCGGGCCTGGCATGCCGAACGCCTGGGCAAGCTGGACGTCTCCACCGAGGAGGGCCGCCGCGCGCGTATGGCCTACCTGGCTGTGGAAGGGGCTTTCATGCTGCGTTATTTCGGCCTGGCGGATATGAGCGAGCAGGAGTGGCAAGACGCGTTCCATGACATTGAGCAATGGGCGGGGAGCTGAGCGCTTGCTCGCAGTCTCGCCCTGTTTGCGAGACTTTAGACACGCGCCGAGACGGTTTGCGGAGTTTCACGGTTGAAATGGTGAAGGGCGGTTTAAAGATGCTTAGTTGGGTGTTGTTGTTGCTTGCCAGCGGACTTGAGGTGTTGTGGGCCGCGGGCTTGAAGCGTTCGGACAGCGTATTGGAGTGGTTGGCGACCATCGTTTGCATCGTCGGCAGCTTTGCCCTCCTGGTGCTGGCTACCAAAAGAATGGGCGCGTCGACCGCTTATGTGTTTTTCGTGATCTTTGGCACCGTGGGCACTTATTTGCTGGATGTCGCCCTGTTCGGCAAGCCGCTTAGCCTGGCCGCGATGCTGGCGATCGCGGCGATCTTGTTCTCAGTGGTGCAGCTCAAGCAAGTGAAAGATTGATATGGATGGGTTTTATCTGTTGGCGGCGGGCGTGCTTGAAATCCTGGTGGTGGTGGGTATCCGGGACATTGCGTTGAAGCGCTATGCCAGGGGCTGCGCGCTGTATGCGCTGGGCTTGAGCAGCTCCCTGTTTCTTCTCTATCTGGCGATGAAAACCATAGATATGTCGATTGCCTATGCCGCGTATACCGGGATTGGCGTGGTGGGCACGGTGGTGACCGGCATCTTGTTTTGGGGCGACAAAAAGAGCTACAAGAAGCTTGCCTATCTGTCGCTGCTAGTCGCGTCCATCGTCGTGCTCAAGACCGCCGGCTAGCGCACGCTCATGGTTGGGGCCCGGCGTCAGCCCGTCGTCCAGACGAGCCAGAATGCGGTAGGCTGCGCTCACCCGTTCGGCCAGCGGATAGGACTTGTTTGCCAATAGCACGATGCCCAGCCGCTTTTCCGGGATATAGGCGACGTAAGCCGAAAAGCCATTGGTGGACCCGGTCTTGTTGATGAAGGCCCGCGCTTGCGGCGGCAGCGGCGGATCCAGGCGCTGCGCCGGCATGCCTTGATAGATGTAGGCGGGGGAATTACCGCTCAGCAACCGGGGCAGGGCCACCGGATACGGGTATTGTTCCCAGATCAGGCTTTGGGTCAATTCCCCGGCGCGGTAGTAGCCGATATGAGTGTCCTCTAGCGCGGCCTGCAACTTGGGCGCCATGGGCAACAGGCCCATATTGGCGTTGAGGAAGCGGGCCAGGTCTGCCGCGCTGGACTTGACGCCGTAGGCTTCGTCCGCCAACACGGCCGGAGTCAGCCGCGCGGGCCGGTCGTTCTTGTCGTAGCCCTGAGCGTAGTCGCGCATTCTCTGGGAGGGAACGTTGACGAAGCTGCTGTCCATGCCCAGCTTGGCGAAAAGCCTGCCTTCCACCGCCGCCGCGTAGGGCATGCGCATGCTGGCGGCGGCGATCTGGCCCAGGACCCCGATGCCGATATTGGAATAGACCCGCTGGCTGCCCACCGGATGTTTGGGACGCCAGCGCCGCAGGAATCGCCGCAACTGGCCGGCGTTGTCGACGTCGTCCGGCACGAACAAGGGCAGGCCGGAGGTCTGTGTGCCCAGGTTCAGCAGCGTGACGCGCTCCAGGCCGCCGCCGGCCAGCGCCGGCAGGTGCTGGGTCACGGGGTCGGCCAGCGAGAGCCTGCCTTCGGTCTGGGCGTAGCTGGCCAGCGCGGCGGTGAAGGTTTTGCTGAGCGAGCCGATCTCGAACAGTGTGGCGCGCGTCACCGGCCTATGGCCGACTTTGGATGCGACGCCGTAGTTGTAGACCTGGACGCCGCCGTCGACGGCGAGGCCCACCGCCATGCCGGGTATGCCGTTTTTATGCATCAGCGCGGGGATCTCCGCGTCCACGGCGGCCCGGGGCGAAGGCGCGGCGGCCAGAGCGTGGGCGGATAGCGCGGCGCAGAGCAGCGGCAGGACGCGGCGATTCATTAAGGGCATGGCGATGCCTCCTTGTCGATGAGGATGTGGAAGAGAAAGGGCGGCGCGCCGGGCGCGGCGGAGGTCGGGCTGCTGTCGCCGCCTCTACCGTTCCGGCTCGCCTGGGCTGGGGCGTGGAGTTTGTTTACGCGCTAGCGAGCAAGGGCGAGATAAGGCGTTCGCCGACGCGCGGCGGATCGTAAACCGCTTATTAGGAGCGGTTCAGCGCCAGCAGCAATTGATTGACGCCGTCGCTCATGGCCTGGTAGCGCGTCTGTTTGCCGCGGGTCAGCGCCACCCATACCGCCGTCTGCCGTTGTGGATCGATGGCGACATAGCTGAAAAAACCGCCGCCGCCGGCGGTTTTTTGCAGGAAGGGTTGGGCCTTAGGCTGTTCGCGCAAGGCCACCCAGCCCAGGCCCAACGCGTCGGCTTTGCCGGGCACGTCCATGCCGGTAAGGCTGCGCAGATCGGCGCGCTGATAGCGCATCTGGAAGGTTTGCTGATACAGGCGTTTGCGTTGCTCGTTCTGGGGCCGCATCAGGTCTTGCAGCCAGCGTTGCATGTCGGCGGCGGTGGAGTAGACGCCGCCGCTGCCTATGGCCGCGCTGGTATTGACGCAGGGGCTGGTTTCCACGCCGCGCAGCAGACGCGCGCACTGCGCGGGGCTGGGGCTGAAGGTGGTGTCGCGCATGGCCAGCGGCCCGGTGACGGTGTCGCGCAGCAAGGTCGGATAGGGTTTGCCGGCGGCGACTGCCAGCGCGTCGGCTAGATAATCGTAAGCCAGGTTGGAGTATTGGGCGCTCTGCCCCGGCGCAAATCGGCTCTTGGTCTTGGCCAGCCAGCGCCAGCGCTGTTGTTGATTGGGCCAGGCGAACACCGGCGTGTCGCGCGGTTTGACGCCCGGCAGCTCGCGAGGAAAGCCGCTGGTGTGGGTGGCCAGGTGCAGCAAGGTGATGGGCTGGCCGCCCAAGGCCTTGGCCGGCCGGGCGCCGGCCGGGGCGAACTTTTGCAGTGGATCGTCCAGCTTGAGCCGCTGATCCAGCACCATGGCCGCCAGCACTTCGCTGGTCATCAGTTTGCTGAGGCTGGCGATGCGCAGCAGGGAGTTGGCATCCGGCGTCTGACGGCTGCCGGGGCGGGTTTCTCCGTAAAAACGTTGCAGGCTGCCTTGTTTGTCTATCACCACCATCACCATGCCCACCGCCTGGCTGTCTTTGAAGATGCGCTCGGCGTGCTGATTAAGTTGGGCGATGGGCATAGCGGCCTGGCTCGCGGCCGGCAGGGCGGCCAGGGCCAGGCTGAGGAATCCCTTTGTTCTCATTGATAATGCTTCCCTTGGGTGAGGCTGCGCATCGTCGGCGCTGTCGATGGCATGCATTCTATGGGCGGCGGAGGCCGCCGGCATAGCGCGCAATCTGTAACGGCTGTAACTGATTAAGCCGGCCTAGTCCCAAAGTACAGGCGTGTTCGGTTTTTGAGGTGCTATCAATGGCTAGTTGAAGTCCCTATCGCCGCCATTATCGGCCCCGCCTCGTCCGCGCCAAGGCGCCCGCCCCTGATTGACGACTTAGTGGCTGTTTATTCATCCGCTTCGCCCGCGCCGCTGCGCGGGGGAGGAGAGATTCATGCGCCGTCACGCGACCATCATGTTGAACAAGGGGTAGAACCGCTGGCAAAACCCGCTTGAACGTCCAAGCCTGCAGCCCCGCTGCGGCGCGGAGCGTTGTCGTTTGCGCAGGTTTTGCCAGCTGCTGTTGCCGTATGGAAGACGCCGGCTTCGCGTCGGCGTTGGGGCAGCTGACTTACCTTTCGGAGGAAAGCGTCATGCCATCAGTCAATCAGTTTGCTTATGTGCCCAATACCAGCACCTACAAATTCGCCTATGGCGGGTCCATTCCCAATATGGCGATCGCCAATATGCCCAACGACACCAATTGGGCGCGTTGGACCATGCTCAACGACGGCGAGTACTACCGGATGTATTTCTTCAAGGGCAGCAGCGCGGATACCCTGTATCAGGCCGCGTTCAATCCGGCCACGTCCAAGTACGAGTTCGGCTTCCACTCCATCCCGGAGTTGAAGATCACCGGCGCACCGCCGGACGCGGACGCCAGCAGCGTATCCATGCTCTACGACGGCAGCACCAGCACGTATCGGCTGTATTTGCGGCGTTTGGGCGCGCCCACGGTGCTGTACCAGTTTGGCTTCAACCGCTCCACCAACCACTATGAGTACGGTTACAACTCCATTCCCACCTTGAACGTCACCGGTGCGCCCGGGGATACGGATTTCCACCGTTGGTCGATGTTGTTCGACGGCAGCACCTATCGCTTATACGCCTTCAAGGTGGGCAGCGTGGACACCTTCTACCAGTTCGGCTACAACCCGCAGACCCAGGCGTATCAATACGGTCACGATTCCATTCCCATCCTGACCCTGGTGGGCACGCCGGCCAACAGCAATCTGACCAGCATGTCGATGTTGTTCGGCCAGGGCGATTACCGCTTCTATTTCCAGACCTTGTGAGCGGAGCGGGCAAGGGCGGCGGACGGCCGGGATGGCGGTCCGCCGGGGGGCCAACTTGTTCGAAGCCCGTGGATGTTGAACAGGTTCTTAGCTCGCGAGATCGTAAACACGTTCTCAGGCTCGCAGGTCCACGATGGGCGGCGTTTTGCTGGTGATGGGGTCCAGCCGCCATTGCTCCCGCGCCGCCGGTCTGAGCGCGAAGGAGCAGGAGTCCGTCGCCAGGCCCAGCAAGGCCGTCAGGCGCGAGCGCAAGGTGGCCTCCGCTGCGGCGTCCAGCGGTGCGGCCAGCAGCAGGGTCAGCCGCTCGCGGCCGGCTGGGTCGCGGTCCAGTTGGATCTGGAAGCCTTCCTCCGCGCCGGCCAGCCTCGCGAAATCGTCCAGTTCGTAAGTGGTTTCATTGAGGCGGAAGGAGCGGCCGTCGCGACCGCGCAATTCCAGCCAGCGTTCTCCGTCGCGCTCCACCCAGCGGCCGATGTCGCCCACGCAGTAGCGAAACACCGGAAAGCGCCGTCGCCAGGCGTTGCTGACCGCAATGCGGCCGTAACCGGCGGCGTCCGGCTGCAGGATCTCCGCCGCCACCCGCGGCAGCACCCGAAACAGGCCGGGGCGACGGCTGGCGTCGCTCCAGGCCCAGATGCCGGTTTCCGCGCCGCCGTACAGAGACCAGACCTGGCCCGCACCCAAGGCGGCGCGCAGCCGGACCATAGTGGAGGCGTGCAGGGTTTCGCCGGCGTACAGCAGTTGCGGAATCTCCAAGCGCTGGCCCGCGGCCTCCAGGTGGGCGGCGAACAGCGCCAGCCGCGACGGGGTGCCCAATACATGGCTGGGGCGGAACTGCCGCGCTGCGGCCAGGATGTCGGCGTCGGCGGCGTGGGCGCTCATCGGCAGGGTGGTGGCCTGGCAGCGCTCCAGCACATCGTCGACAATGGCGGCGGTGCGGTAGAGGTTGGCGTAGCCAAACAGGTTCAGGGCGATGCTGGCGGGGCCGAACACCCCGTCGGCGCGCAACCGGTCCGCCAGCGCCTGCCGCTGGGCCAGGTTTTCCGCGATATCCACCGGGAAGGTCAGCGCCGCCTGGGTGCTGCCGCCGGAGCGCACCAGATAGAGCCCGGAAGCCTCCCGTTCCGGCGCAAACGACGCCAACGCGGCTTGCAGAGCCGCTTTTTCCAGCGGCTGCGCGGCGTCGACGCAGTCTACGCCGCGGTAAAGCGCTTGGTAGAAGGGGTGGGCGCGGGCCAGCTCGAAACACTCTCGCAACAAGGCTTGCTGACGAGCCGACGCGGAAGGCTGGGTCAGAGGCGCGTTCATGCCGGCAACCTCGCCGCATCCGTTTGCGCTAGCCCCAGCTGGATCAGCAGCGGGCGATGGCGGGCCAGGAAGGCGCGCCGCTGCGCCGCGTCCGGCAGCGATTCCTGCGCATAATCCAGCCAGCGCTGCGCCAGCATGCGAGCCAGGCGCAGCTCGTCCGCGTCCTGGCTGCCGGCATAACGCAGCACGGTGGGTGGGGTGGCCAGCAGCCGCCAATCCCGGCATGGCCGGTGGGACAGGCTGTCCGCCAGAATGCGGAAGCGAATCAGCGGAGCGGACAGCACCCCGGCGCGTCCGCCGTGCGCGACGATCTCCTTCAGCACCCGATACCAGAAATCGATGCCCTCGTTCAAGCGCGCGCCGGCCACGTAGCGCTGCGTCAGCAGCCACTGCCGCCGCGCGGCCACATTGCTGGCCCGGCCCATGAAGAAATCAGGGTGGCCGGCGGTGCGCAGCGGGCGCGGAAGCAGGAAGACTTCGTCCTCCAGGGGCTCCCACTCGGCGCGCAGCGCGTCCGCTTGCGGGAAGCGCTCTTCCTGCGGCGAGCTGTCATAGCCCAGCACCGCCAGGTCCAGCCGGTGCTCGTTCATTTTTTGCTCCAGCAAGCGCAGGCAATCCGGACGGTAGCAGTCGTCGGCGTCCAGAAAGCTCACTAGTTCGCCGCCGGCCCGCGCCAGCCCGGCGTTGCGCGCCGCGCCGGGGCCGCTGTTGCGCGGCAGCCTCAGCAGCACGCTGCGGGTATGAGATAAATCCTGAGCGTGGTGGCGCAAGGCCTGCTCCGCCGCCTCCATGCCGTTGTCGGTGCTGGCGTCGTCGACGATGATGATCTCGTCCGGTGCTTTCTCCTGCGCCGCCAGCGAGGCGATGGTTTCGCCGATATAGGCGCGTTTGTTGTACAGCGGAATAATGACGGAATGCCGCATGAAGCCCCCTGTGCGCGAAACCGGTTCAGGCCGCCGCGGCGGCGGAGTACAGCTTGCCGCGACGTTGGTGCAGATTGATGATCAACTCGTCCGAGCCGCGAAACACTCCGGGGCCGTAGCTTTCCGCATCGCGGCACAGCTGCATGCCCACCAGCCGGATGAGCTGCCGGCTTTCTGGGTCTTCGAACTCGCTTTGTTCAATGTAGTTTTGAAACATGTACTGTGGCCATTGCCCCAGCACCAGTTCGCGCCAGGCGGCTTCGCCGCAGGCGGAGCGCACCATCGAGCCCAGACCGCGGCCGCCGCTGCTGGGCTTGGCGATGAAGTCGCCGGGGAGCGCCAACAGGGCTTCGGCCTCTTCCCGCGAAGCCGGCGCGAAGGAGGGAATCAGAAAGGGGCGAAGGGAGGCGTAATCGTCGGCGTCCAGGCAGTCCCGCATGATGTCCTCGCGGTTCAGGACCGCCAGAGAGCGCTTGTCGTGCACCAGGATCAGCGTGCGGATGTCGTTGAAATAAGCGCCGCCGTCCAGCAACTGGTCCAGCACCGCGTCCGGCAACAGCGGCAGTTCGCTACGGTCCATTTCCAGAATGCAGCGGTCCACTGCGCGGCCGTCCAGCCACAGCTTGCCGTTGCGGACGCTGAGCGCTTCCGGCCGGGCGGACAGAAAGTGAACGCCGTCGCGCCGCAGCGTTTCCGCCAGTAGAAAAATCTCGGTGCCGGGCTCGCGGGCGTGTACAAGGGCCACCACGCAGCCGGGCGGGTGCCATTGACGCAGTGTTTGCAAGAAGGCGTCGTCTCCGGCCGCCTGGCCCAGCCAGTGGCTGATCATCCAACCGTTCATTGGATAGCGCGCGCCCACCTCGCAGATGCGCGGCAGGCCGCGGCGGTCGTAAATGAAGTCCGGACGGTAAAAACCCACGCGGTAAGGCCGGCCGTGAGCGTGCAGCAGCAGCGCCTCCATTGCTTTGGGCAACTGATAAAGCGCTCGGATGCGCGGGTCCAGGAAATAGCGGCCGACGATGGCCCGGAACGCGGCGTCCAGCAGCGCGCTCAGACGGCGCAGGCGGCTCAGATAGCCGGCGGACACCTCCACGCGGGCGCGCGCCAGCTGCTCCGGGGCGAACAGCGGTGGCGTGTCCGGCGGCCAGGAGGGCGGCGCGGCGTCGGCCTGGTCCGCCAGCCGCAAGAGCGGCGGTTCGCTTCCGCTCACAACACTTCCGCCGGGACGTCCTGCGCCACCGTTTCCAGTACTGCCGCCTTTTGTTCCAGGTAAGCGCCGACGATGCCGTCCAGGCTGTAGCGTTCCAAGTCCAGCGCCATGGCCCGCGAATAGTGGCGGATAGCGTTTATGGCGTGAAAGAAGTGGTTTTTCTCGGTGGGGCCGCAGTGCACGCTGATCCAGCCCAAGGTGCGGGTGGCGTCGCGCTCGGCGAAGCCCAGGGTTTGCGTCAGCCAGCGGCGGAACAAAGGCAGGATGAACTCCACTTCGCCGTGAGTGTAGATCTCATGCGTCAGCGTGGTCAGCAGCGCAATGGCCAGGTCCGGCTCGCGCAGCGACTGATGGTCCTTCCAGCTCTTGAAGGCCTTGGCGCTGGGGTGGAGGTAGGCATGGGACAGCCACTGGTCATCTCCGACAATGCCCGTGGCCATGTTGTAGTACATCTGGGCGTGCAGAATCTTGTGCGTGACCGCCAAATCCTCGTCCACGATGCGGTTCAAGCAGACCATGGAGGCAAATAAAGCTTCGCGGTCCGCCACCGGCCGGTCGGTGTGAATCAGCAGGGTCATCCGGTTGCTGATGCCGGCCACCGTCATCGCGCTATTGTTGGTCTGGCTCCAGCTTTGAAAAAAACGGCGCAAGGTTTCAGTGCTCTGTCGCCGCGCGGTCAGGCGCGCAAAGCCGGCTTCGATTGTTTCAAAGTGGCAGCCGTGTCGTTCAAAGGCTTGCAGCAGTTCGCGTTTGAGGTGGGAGGCGGGCAAATCCCGCAATACCGGCATGATGATATGGCTGAGATGATTCATGAGCAGGACCCCTTGCTTGCATTGAGTGCGCGCCACGACGGGCCGGGCGGGGAGGCCGCCGGCCCGTTCCTTTTTTCGGTCGGGCAGAAATCAATATGGTTTAAGGATCAGACTGCCGCTATAGGTACTACCACGATATTGAAAATCCGCATGAATGAGCTAACGGCTCTTGTCGCACGAGTCATTGATTTGGCATGATTTATCTTTTCCCGCAAGCGAGGCAGCGAAAATGCAAACTCAAGTGATGACTGTCAAACAGGCAAGGTTGATTGAATGCTGCGCCGGCGTGGAAAGCCTGGATCAGGCCTTGGAACTGGTGGCGCTGTGCGCGGAGCACGACGCGCCGTGCGTGTTGCTGGCGGAGGAAGCTTTGCCGCCGGCCTTTTTTGACTTGAGCAGCCGTTTTGCCGGGGAGTTTATCCAGAAGCTGATCAACTACCGCCTAGCCGTGGCCGGCGTGTTCGCGGACAGCGCCGCCTATGGCGAGAGATTTCGCGAATACCTGAACGAAGCGCGCCGAGGCCGGCAGTTTCGCGTGTTCGACGATAGGGAGGCGGCTCTGGTCTGGCTGGCGGCGCAGTATTGAGAGCGTAGCGGCTCGGACAGTGAAGACGGGGAAGGGACGCGGAGCAGCCCCTTGCGGGGCTGCTTGCGAGCGGAAGAGCGGGATCAGACCGCGTCTTTGCCGATGCTTACCTGGAAGGAACCGGAGTTGTTGCCGTAGGTGTTGGGCACATCGTTGTAGTACAGCGTGATCTGGCCTTGGGCGTTGGCCGGCGCTTTCCAGCGGAACAGGCCGGTGTTCACCGGGATGAAGCCGCTGGCGCCGATCTTCATCACCAGCGCGCCGCAGTAGGCGTCGCCGCAGATCAGGCCCTGATTGGGGTGGCTCTTGTCGCCCTGAGGGCCCCAGTTGGGCTGCGGGCCGTAGCCTGCCCAACCCGACGCGACAATGGTGATCACATCGCCGGGATTGTAAGTGATGGTGGTGGGTTCCCCGTTGGGATTGTTCGCAGCGACAGTACCGGTCCAAGCCATGGTGAATCTCCAAAATGAAAGTGAGAGAAAGCAGATTCGACGTCGCGCCGACGGCGCGAGGAATATGCTTATTTCATTAAAGTTGGCGATGGGGGTTTTAGCCGCTGATCTTTCGGCGAGGCCGGGGCTGGGAACTTCTGATAGCTTGCCGGAGCTCAGCGGCCTTTATCCAGTTCGCAGGCCAGGCCGGTGCCGGCGAAGCCGCCGTAAAGTTTCATTTGGTCAGGCTGTTTGCGGGTGATGAAGAAGCTGTCCGGCAGCGGCAAGCCGGTGTTGCCGCGTGGCCAGGTCAGTAGTCCGCGCTCATCCATATAACCCTGGAAGCGCTGTCCGCCGCGGATCAACTCCACCGTTTGGCTCTGGCGGCTGAAGTGAAAGCGGGTGGCGTCTGCGCAGTGGTAGCTGGCCTGCATCGCTTGCGGCTTGCAGCCGGCCGTCAGGGCCAGCGCCAAGCTGGCGAAGAGGAAACGGGCAGGGAGGGTCATGGGCGGCGTTTGGGCTTAGGTCGGAAGGCCGCCAATATAGCAAGAGCGGCCGGCGACGGCTAGCCGCGCTCCAGGTGAGGCTGGTCCATTCGCGAGGCAACTGTTAACATGCCGATCGATTTTTTGGCCGTCGATCCCGATGGCGGCCGCAAGGAGGCAAGCATGTTTTCGCGAAAATTGATGCTGACGGTTTTGGGCGCGTTGACGCCGTCTGCCGCGATGGCGGCGGATATCTATATCGGCATGTTGAGCATGAACGAGGGAGCCATGCGCTTGACTCGCTGCAGCATCGGCAAGCCGACCTATCTGCTGCTGAGCCCGGAAGGCCGGCCGTTGGTGGAATGGCCGGGGGTGTCGCCGCAGGCATTGGATGAAAAGGCCAGAACCTCGGCCCGGATCTTGGGCGAGTTTGAGGAGCGGGACGGCAAGCCGGCCTTGCGGGTGGAGGGAATCGACGCGATCCGCTCCGGCGAGTCCTGTCATCTTGACGATTGGCTGGACGAGCAAGCCGCGCCAGGGGCGGAGCCGCGGTGAAACTGAGCAAGGGCAAGGCGGCGCTGACGCTGTTGGCGTTGCTGGGCGGCGTTTACTGGGCGGTCACTCATCTGAACAGCAATTGGAACCGCGTGGTGGGCGAGCCGGTGGACGCGTTCAACGGCGTCGCTGTGTATTACAACGGCGGCGTGCAGAACGTGGAAGGGCGCAACCTGACGCCGGACGGCTACAACCTGGGCTTGCGCTATCAGTGCGTGGAGTTCGTCAAACGCTATTACTACCAGCGCTTTGGCCACAAAATGCCGGTGGACAAAGGCCATGCCCGGGATTTCTTCCAGTCCCGGCTGGACAACGGCGCGCTTAATCCCGAGCGCGGCCTGCTGCAGTACCGCAACGGCGGCGGCGACGCGCCGAGGGAAGAGGATCTTATCGTGTTCGCGCCCTGGGTTTTCAATCGTTATGGGCATGTCGCCATCGTCAGCCGGATCGGGCCGGATTTCATCGAGATTGTGCAGCAGAATCCCGGCCCGTTCGGCGATGCGCGCGAGCGGCTGCCTTTGCTCATGGAGCAGGGCGCGCCGCGGGTGGACCATACGCGGGTGCTGGGCTGGCTGCGCCGCGCGCCGGAGACTTCAGCGCCAGCGGACGAGGCCTGAGGCGCGCGGCAGCCGGCTACTTCATTTTCCAGTTGGTGGCTTTCAATACCGCGACGTCTGCGTCTTTCAGGTCGGTTTCTCCCTGGCTCAGCAGGCCGCTCCACTGTTTGACCCGGTTCTTGCCGTTGGGCGGCTGATTGTATTCATTGGTGTCCACCACCTTGCTGCGCTCGGCGTGGAAACGGGTCATGAAGGTTTTCTCGTCGCCGCCGCCGGAGCGGGACAGCAGCCCCTGCAGCGTGTCGGAGCCGCCGCTGGCGCCCTGGTTCAGCGCGGTGTCCACGAAGGAGCCTATCGTCAGCGCGCTGCCGAAGCCGCGCTGGCGCGCCTGTTGCACGCTGTACTGGATGTAGACCTTGTAAAAGGTTTGCCACATCGCTTCGCGCCAGGCCGCGTTGTTTTGCAGCGCGGCTATCTTGCCGCAGAACACCTTCTCGCTGTCGCTGATCTTGAGCACCGGCCCTTGCATGCCGCCGCGCACCCCGGCGCGCGCCAGCCCGCCGGCGATGGAGGGGTTGCCGGCGCCGCTGGCGGCGTCGAACTCCTTGAACAGCGTCGGGCCGTCCGGCCCCTGGTCGCGGGGGCCGCCGGTGGTAGCGCCGAAAATGCCGATGGTGAAGCCGCGCTCGTCGTCGATGTCCTCGCAATAGCCGTAAAACTTGGGCCAGTCCAGAGAGTCCTGCTCCGGCTTGTTCACCAGTTTCATGATGTTGTTCCACTGCTCTCCGTCCAAGCCGGTGTTGGCTTTCAGGAACTTCAGCGTGCTGGGGGAGAAGTTGGCGTCCGGATTGGCCGCCTTGCTCCTGCCTGCCGGCGCGCAACGCGCTCCTACGGTCCAGGGCTGGCCGATTTCCGCCGCGCCGCTGCTGGCGTCCGGCGTATTGCCCTGGGTCCAATAAACCGCGGTGAAGTTGACGCCGTGATGACTGGCCATGCTGCCGGCCGGGTAAGGCGTGGCGGCCTTCCACGGCGCGGCGCAGACCGCAAGCCGCGCCGCCAACCGGGGGGCGCTGCCGGCGGGCGAGGCCTGCGCCCAGGAGGTGCCGGCGCAGGCCAGCCAGCCGGCGCCGGCCAGTGCCAGTATCGAGAGTGTGCGTTTCAAAGCGGTCTCCAGTAGACAGGGAAAGAAGCGGCGATAGTCGGGAAAACGCACAAAATGCCATAGGGATTTTATTGGCGAAAGAGGCGGATACTGGCAAATGGGACTGTCGGTGTGGACGTGTGTAAGTAGATGGGCTTCCTGTCGGTGTTTCCGGCGAATAGCGTGGCGCCGCGCGCAACAAGCCGCCTAAGCCGAGTCACTTTATGCGGCTCTGAGCGCGGGAAATTCAGGTTCTTAGGTTAGGAGCGGCCGCTAGGCCAGCCGCATCACACTGCTGTCCTTGTCCAACGAGGGATAGGCCAGCGCCAGATAGTCTTGCGCGAAGCCGGCCAGCGCCTCGGCGGACGGCAGCGCGTATTCTCCGCTGTTGGGGTCGAAAAACCGGAAGGCGCGCGCGGCATGATCAACCCTGGCCGCCACGGCGTGGCCGACGCCTTGGGCGGGCTGGATGCCGATGTTGTACAGGCCGTCGCGCTCCAGCGCGAACTTGAAACCCGGGCTTTCGCTGTGGCTGCGAGGAATCAAACCATAGGCGGCGAAGTAGTCTGCGACGGCGTCGGCGTTTTGCCACACATAGCTGTTGACCGCCAGTTCCATCACTTCCTCCCGTCCGCCGGCGGTTTCGATGTCGCGGAAAAAGGCTTCGGCATCGCCGGGCCAACTGCGCTGGCTGGCCAGCCACTTCACGGCCAGCGGGAAGCACACGCCTTGCTCGCCTATCGTTGACCCCTGGATGAACTCCGCCTGCCGGAAGGCGCGGGCTTGCGCGCCGCCGTGAGCCCGCGCGCACTGGGCCCAGGCGTCGTTCGATTGGCGCGCCAGCGCGGCAAGCAGGCTTTTGACCTTGCCGGGCTTGGGCGGGGCGGCCAGATCGGTCTTGCGCAGCTTTCTTTCTGCGACGGTGATCTGTTCGGGCCGGCCGGAGGCTTGAATGCCGGACAGCAATTCGGCGTAGTTGGCTGGCGGGCGCTCGAAAACCACTCCCACCATATTGAAGCGGCGCAACAGCGCTGGCGGCATCGTTTGAGGGAAGGGGGCGTCTGTCTTGACCTCGGGCGGCTGAGCGATGCCTTGTTTGGCTCGAGTCACCAGGCCTGCGTTTTGCAGCATGCTCAGCTCTTCCCGAATCACGAGGTTTTGCTGCCGCAGCAGGCTGCGCAGCAGCAAACAGGAGGCCCTGTCGCCGGCCGGCGGCGGTGAGACGAATGGTGAGGGGGCTGGCTGGCGCAGGCGCAACAGCGTGGACAAGGTGAGCGGGCGCGAGGCGGGGAGTGCTCCCCGGTCGCGGAGAAAGTCCCTGGCGCGGCGGGTCTGGTCCGGGTGCAGCAGATAGCTGCGGCCGGTGTATAGCACCAGCATGCCGTCCTTGCGCATGCCGATGCGGGTGGATTCGTTGATATTCTGGAGGCTGGAGAGGTCGTACTGCGGCGCCCGCAACTGGATAGCGGTTTGAATGGTGCTCATGACGTTTTTCTTCCGGCGAGGTGCTGGTTTAGCGCGGCGGCGACTCGGCGCGCAATCGGAAAGGGATGGCGCCGGCCGCCCTGGGGAGCGAACCCAGGATTGCCGCATGGTTATTTTGGTGGGCGCAGTGTGAAGGCTGAGCTGCGGGAAAGGCTTTCAGAAAACGATTCCGGCCACGGGCCGATGGACGGCTGGCTCAAGTGTAAGAAAACGCCCTTGGTCCGCGACCCATTTACCAGCCTTGGCCCAGCGCGGCACCGATTCGCCTTGTCTTGTTTCGACTCCGCGCGCTTGATTCAGAGCGCGAGGGCGCGCGCCCGGCCATCCACACGAAAAAACCAGGGCTGTTATCATGCCCGCCGTCGCTGCATTGCGCGTATTGATTGGAAAAATATTGGGAATCAGAATGTTGAAAGTCATCGTCTGCGTTTTTGTCTTGTGTTCCGCCATGGCCAGCGCCTCCAGCTGGGATTTCACTTATTTCAACCCCAGCGAGGGCGGGCTGTTGATCGATACCGACAGCATCGCGCAATCGCCTCACGGCACCACCAAGTTCTGGACACTGTGCGCGCCCAGATTCGAGGCGGACAAACCGATGGCGGGCTATGCCTACAGCCAGTCTTTGTATGAGATTCATTGTCGGCAGCGCCTGATCGTGATGCCGATGACCGTGGTTTTCGATGTGAAGGGCGAACCGCGCGAAACCGAGTTTGAGCATGCCAAGATGGAGGACATCCAGCCGGACACGCAGGAGGATTTTCTGTGGACCTATATCTGCAAACCGGAAAAACGGCCGGACATGGCGGTGGCGATGCGGCAGGGCATTCAGGGGTTCTTGAGGGAGCAGCGGCGTTACGCCAGCGAACATCTGGCGTTTCAACGGGATAAGAGCCGCTGAGCGGGCCGGGAACGGTTCGAGTCCAGAAATAGCCCTGCGAGGTCAGGGCTTTTTTGCGCGCGTGGCCGGCGGCGTGATCGTTTTAAGCAAGCTTGCGTTCATGCGTTTAGGCATGCTGCGGCTCATTGAAAACCAATCGATCGCGCCACGGATCACGCACAGGAGCTCACGCCATGCCGATGACTTGCAAACTGGTACCCGGAAAACTGCTAGTGCCCAGGCACTGCGTCCAGCGCGAGGAGGCCCGTCTGGCGGAGGCATCCAGGTTGATCATGAGGTTGCGGCAGTTGCGGCATGATCCCGCCACCTTGTCGCGGGCGGGCTCCGTGGATTCGCTTAGCTTCGACAAGAAGGCGCTGTTCGCGCTGGCGCTGAAAAACCAGGCGGTGCAGGCCAAGACGCCGGCCGCGTCAGCCGGGGAGGGTAAGAGCCTGAACCATATCCAGCGCCTTGTGGTGATAGGCGACAGCCTGTCGGATTCCGAAGGACGCATGCTCAGCAAGAGTCTGGGGGTGATGCCGTCCTCTCGTCAGTACTACGAAGGGCGTTTCACCAATGGCTTCGCCTGGCCGGACTTCCTGGCGTCCAAGGCTTTTCTGGGCAAGCAGGTGGTCAATTACGCCGAGGGCGGCGCGGTGGCCGGCAAGTACTCCAAGTGGAACCCGGCCTTCATGTTCATCTCCCATATGGAGCGCCAGATCAATAAGCACCACTTCCAGCCGGGCGATATGGCGGTGCTGGCCCTGGGCTCCAACGACTACATGACTTTCGGCAAGACCGACGTGGACAAGGTGATCCGGACCTATGAACGGCAGATCGACAAGCTGGTGGCCAAGGGGGTGAAGGACATTCTGGTGGCCGGCGCACCGGATTTGTCGAAAACCGTGAACGCGCGCAAGCAGCCGCCGGAGGAGGCCGCCAAGCTGAAAGACTTGTCGCAGCGGCATAACCGGCAACTGAGCCAGGCGGTGGAGGCGCTGCAAGCCCGCTACCGCGACGCCGGGGTGACCATCCGTTTCTTCGATATCGGCGCCAAGCTGGACTATCTGATGTCGTTGGCGGAAACAGTGGATTACGACACCATGCACAATAAGCACGAGGGCTATATCGACCTGCCGCGCGTGTTCGGCTTTGCCGGCGACACACGGCCGCTGGACAGTTCGCACCGCCACCTGTTCCACGACGAGGTGCACCCCAGCCAGGAGGTGCACCAGATCCTGGCCGCGCACATGACGGACTTTATCCGCGAGCAATACGGCAGGCCGGCCTAGCCTTAAGGCGCGGCCAGGTCCGCCAAGTAGCGCAGGCCGCCGATGCCAGGGAAGAAGCAATACGCGCCGCCGCGGGTGGTGATCATCCGCGAGAAGCCCTTCAGCACGGTGTTGTTCTTGCCCATGCGGCCGGGCGCGGCCAGCGTGAAGCTGCTGTCCGCGGCGTTGTTGACGCCTAGGAACACGTCTTCCCCGCTGATGTTGAACACGGCGTTGCCGGCGTCCGGGTTGCCCGGTTCGGTTGCGGATTTGACGAAGTCGCTGAGCAAATTCCACTGGCCGCTGAGAAATTCGAACTGATTCCTCAGGCTGGCGTTGATGAAATAGCCGATCAGCCCGCGCGCCGCCTGGGTGGGGCGGAGCGGGTCGTAAGCCGGGCCGTAAGGCATGGCCCGACGCACGATGCGGTGATGCGCGCTGTCGGTGCCCACCACCGCGCCGTTGCGCGGATTGTTGCGGCGGATATGCGAGCCTATCGGGCATTTCAGGCCCAGGGTGTCATCCTGGGACGGTTGGCTGTTGACGTAGTTGAAGTCGTTTAATTGATCTGCGGGCAAGGTGGCGCCGGCCTCATCCGGCCGCAGCGTCAGCGGGTTGCCGTTGCGCCAGCGTCCGCAGACCTTGGCCGCCAGCAGCTCGGGGTCTATGCCCGCCTTGGCCGCGTACTCGTTCAGAAACGCGTCGAAGCCGGCCACGTCCTGTTCCAGGATGCGGAAGGCGGCGTAGCTGCCGTTGCGGCTGAGCTGTTCGGGCTTGACCGTGTACACGCCGCCGCTTTGGTTGAGGTAGCCCAGCAGAAACTCCCCGGTGGCGACGACTTCCTGATCATCCGGCGCTTGGCGTTTGCGCGCCGGCGCGCCGGCGATGGTGGGCTGGGCGATGCTGTCGCGATAACCGAAGTGAATCTGGTTGTCCGGCAGCGCTTGCGCGTCGTGGGCGGACAGCTCGCTGAAACCGTCGGCGAAGCCCCGGCGCAGGCGCGCGCTGAGGCTTTCCAGCAACGCCGGGTCCTTGGCCACCCACAGACTTAGCAAAACGTGCACCCGGCCGCCGTCGGCCAGGCCTCCTATCCACTGTGCCGGCGAGCTGTCGCCCACGTCGCCGACGGCGCTGGCGGAGGCCGCATTGGTGGCGCCCAACTGGAAGGCAGGATCGAAGCTGGCCAGCTGTTCCGCGCCGACGCCCAGCGCGGCCAGCCCGGGACAGGTGAAGCCGATGTTCAGAAAGCCGCTGGGTTTTTTCAGCCAGCGTTCCGCAGTGGTGACGCGCGGCAGGCCGTCTTGTCCGGTCACGAGTTTGCGGATGAAGCGGCCGGCGGCGGCCGGATCGCGGATGCTCAGGACGAAGTGCCGGGCCAGGTCCACGCGGTAGCCGCGCAAAATCGTGCCTTGGATATCGTCGTATTGGAGAACGGGGCTGTTCATGGCGGGCCTTTCAGCAAGGGCGGGCGTGGACCGGGCCGCCCGCGCCTGGCGAAGGTGGGTTATCCGAGCGCGGCGAGTATGGTCTGCACGGTGTACGGGTAGGCCTGGTACAAACCGTTGTCGTTCTGAGTGCCGTCGCCGTTGTTGGGCGGTTGCTGGGAGGCGTCGTTCTTGGTGACGAAGGCCTGGAAGGCCGCCACATTGTTGGCCACCGGAATCAGCGCTTTGCCGCCCACCACGAATTGCAGCAAGGCGTCGAAGACGGTGCCCACCTGAGCGACGAAGTCGTTGATGTAGGCGTTGAAGCTGCCGTCGTATTCGGTGATCACCGCGATGACGTAGTTATCGCCGGCTTGGCCGGTGGGCTGCAAATTGGCGGCGGAGCGGTCCAGCAGCAGAGTGCGTGCGTAATGGACTGTGCCGATGGAGGTCAGCGCCTCATGCAGTTTCGGCTGGTATTCCGCCAAGGTGGCGGCGATGGCTTGCAAGCTGGTGCCGGGGACGACCGGCATCAGCAGGGTGAGCGGGCTGGCCATGAAGCTTCTCCCTAAGGGGTTTGGGAATTGAAGCCTAGCAGCGCGACTTTGACTGTCAATACGATTTTATTCGTTTTGCAAATCAAATGCCTTGATTTAGGTATTCGTACTAATGGTTTGCCCGATGGCCGCGTCCGGCATGAACGGAGGCGGCCGGATGCTCATTTCCGGTTGGTCAAGGACACGCCCGCCGCCGCCAGCGCGCCGCCCGCCAGCATGGACGCCAAGATGGGCTCCCCCAGCAGCCCCACGGACAAGATCACGCCGAAGGCGGGCACCAGATTGGTGAACACGGCGGCGCGCGACGGGCCGATTTCCCGGATGCCCTGGTAATACCAGATGAAACCCACCACGGTGCCTATGGCTCCCATGTAGAGCAGGGACAGCCAGATCCGCCAGCCAAAGGAGGCCCATGGAACGGAGCCGATCTCGCCGACCGCGCCCAGGGACAGGAAGGCCAGCCCCCATAGGGTGGCGTAGGTGGTGGCCGCTATCGGGCTCAGGGTTTCCATCGCCTTGCGAGAGCCCAGCGTGTAGGCCGCCCAGCTCAGCACCGCCAGGCTCATCAGGGCTTCTCCGGCGCCGAAGGATTGGCTGAAATCGTGGACTGTGCCGGCAAGATCGCCGCGGGTGACGACCACCATGGCGCCCAGCAAGGCCACGCCGATGCCGGCCCAGCGGCGCAGGCCCAAACTCTCCCGGAAAATCAGGCTGGCGGCCAGCGCGGTCATGATGGGGTTGAGGCTGACGAACAAGGCGGTGCGGCCGGCGGGTAGGCGCGCCAGCGCGCCGAAGAAACAGACGTTGTAGAGAAAGATGCCGGTGAAGCCCAGAAACGCGGTGACGGCGATCTGCGAGCGGTTCAGCCGCGGCAGCCCGCCTTCCAGCCGACAGGCCACCAGCACCAGCAGCAGAGCGGCCACCAGAAAGCGTCCGAAGGCGGCGGTCATCAAGGGCATGGACTGCGCCAGCACTCTGCCGGCGATGAAGGTGCCGCCCCAGAACAGCGCGGTCAGCGTCAGTTTGAAAGTCAGGGCCGGTCTGAGAGCGGCTTGGGCGCGCGCCGGCTGCGCGGCGATGGCGATGGAGCTTGGGTGAGTCATGGTGGGCGCCGGGCAAGAGGTCCGGCCTCCTGATGCTGTGTGGGTGGGCATATACTATTGATTGTTTGAATTCATGTGAAAATGAGCTTTTGCTCATGAGCGGGCGAGGCGGTCATGACCTTTACGCAGTTGGAAATTTTTGCGCTGGTGGCGGAGCTGGGCGGCTTCACCGCGGCGGCGGACAAATTGGGCATTAGCCAATCCGCGGTGTCGCACGCGATCAGGCAATTGGAGAAGGAGTGGGGGCTGACGCTGCTGACGCGCGGCCAGGCCGGCATAGAAGCCACCGAAGCCGGAAATAGCCTGTTGTTGCGCGTGCGCGAGCTGCTGGGCGTGGCCGAGGCGATCCGCCAGGAGGCGTCGGCGGCGCGCGGCTTGAACCACGGCGTGCTGCGCATCGGCTCCTTCGGCACGACGTCGTCGCTGCTGCTGTTGCCGCGCATTCTCGAACAGTTCCGCGCCGCTTATCCGGAAATCGACGTGTTCGTGGAAGAGGGCGAGGACGACGAAGTGGCGCAGTGGGTTAGCGAGCGCCGGGTGGACGTGGGCTTTGTGGTGCTGCCGGACGAGCGCTTCGACACCTTGCCGCTGGTGGAGGACCAGTTCGTGGCCCTGATTCCGGCCGGCCATCCGCTGGCCGGTCAGCCGGCGGTGGAGCTGGCGGATTTGTGCGACATGCCTTTCATCATGACTTTGGCGGGCAACACCACGCTGATTGAGAGACTGTTTGAAAACGCCGGCTTGCGGCCCAGGGTCAAGCACCGCTACGCCCAGATACTCACCATCGTCAAAATGGTGGAAAACGGGGCCGGGGTGTCCATCGTCGCCGATCTCGCGGTGCCGGCGCCCTTGCTGGCCTTGTGTCCCGGGGTAGTGAAAAAGCCGCTGGCGCCGAAGGTGAGGCGCGCGGTGGGCCTGGCGGTGCCCAGCCTGAAGCACGTCAGCCCGGCGGTGGCGGCTTTTCTGCACACGTCTAAAACCATGGCCAAGAGCCTGCGCGACGGTTCGCTGGGCGGTTTGTGAGCCGGTGCGAGGCAGAGCGAGAACAGGCTTTCAACGTCGTATCGCCGTCGCGCGGCAGATTGTGAACAGGCTTTTAGGCCCGGGGCAGGTCAAAGCGGATGTGGCAGCGCTTCTCCAACACCTGGCCGGCGCGCAGCACGGTGCGTTCGTCAAAAGGCCGGCCTATCAGTTGCGCGCCAAACGGCAGTCCGGCCCGGTCCAGCCCCACCGGCACCGTCAGCGCCGGCAGGCCCAGCACATTGGCGGGCGTGCTCAGCCGGATATAGGCGGAAACCACGCTTTCCTCGACGCCGTCCGGCCAGACGAAGTTGTCCTGTCCATGCAGCGGCGCGGTGTGCGGCACCGTGGGGGCCAGCAGCAGGTCGATGTCGGCGAACATTCGCCGCCAAGCGGTCTGCAGCGCGATCCGTGCGCGTCGGGCCTGGACGTAATCGCTGTCCGGTACCAGCATACAGGCTTCCAGCAGCGTCCTCACCTCCTCGCCGTACAGCTGCGGCGCGCGACGTAGCGCGTCCCGGTGATAGGCGGCGGCTTCCGGCGCTATCAGGCCCCATTGGATGGGCAGGATGAGTTCGGCCAGCGGGATGTCGACATCCACCAGCACCGCGCCGGCCGCAAGCAACTCGGCCTGCTGCTCCCGCAGCGAGGCTTGGATCTCCGGCGCGATGCGATCGTAGAAATAATTGCCGGGCACGCCGACGCGCAGGCCGTCCCCCCCTTGGTCCAGACCCTGGCGGTAACTGTCGGCCGACGCGGGCCGCCGGGTGGCGATGGCGTCCAAAAGCGCCGCGGCGTCCGCCACGGTGCGGGTGATGGGGCCGACATGGTCCAGCGAGCCGGACAACGGCACCACGCCTTGGCGGGGCACCAGATCGTAAGTGGGCTTGAGGCCCACCAGCCCGCACAGCGCGGCCGGTACCCGGATCGAGCCGCCGGTGTCGGTGCCCAGCGCCGCCAGCGCGCCGCCGTAGGCGACCGCGGAGGCGGAACCGCCGCTGGAGCCGCCCGGGGAGCGCTCCGGCGCCCAGGGGTTGTTGCTTTGCGGCGTGGTCAGGCCAAACGCGAACTCATGGGTGTGCGTCTTGCCGGTCAAAATCATGCCGGCTTGCCTGAGCCGGGCCGCCACCACGCTGTCGGCTGCGGCGAGGTGATGCCGGCGCACGCGCGAACTGGCGGTGGTGGGCAGGCCGGCCGCGTCTATCAAATCTTTCAGCGTATAGGGGATGCCGTGCAAAACGCCGCGATAGTCGCCGCGGCGTATCTCCAGCTCGGCCTGCCGCGCGTCGGCCATCGCCTGCTCCGCGACGAGCGCGACATAGGCGGACAGTTGGTCTTCTTTCTCTTGCGCCCGTTCCAGCACCGAACGGGTCAGCTCCACCGGCGACAACTGGCCGCTCTCAATCAGCCGGGCGGCGTCCATGATGTTCAATTGATAAGCTTGCACGGCGTTGACCTCCAGTCAGGATCGAAGGGTTGGACAAAGCGCGCGTCGGCGAGGCCGGGCTGGTCCAGCTTGGCGATTTCCGCGCGGATGAAGGCCAGGGTGGCGGCAACGGCCTCCAGGCGCTCGGGATCAAGGCTGAGGCCGGCGGCCTGGGCCTGGGCGGCCACGGCCTGTGGCGTGAGGATGGGAAGGGGCATGGGAAGCTCCTGGGGTTGGGGTCTGTGCAAGGTTTCACACTGCACAGCAGGCATTAGAGCCTGTTCTATGTCTGCTGCGCGCCGTGAGACGTGGCGCGGTGAGTACAGCTTCAGCATGCTCATGTACCACTTGTACATTCCGCTTCTTCAGCTGTTTCCGCCTTGTCTCGCTCTTGCTCGCGAGACTTTGAACAGGCTCTATAGAGTAGCTTGTCGGCAACGGATTAAAGTTGCGCGGGCTAGGGCGCTCCACTTAGCTCGCGAGATCGTAAACACCTTCTCAAAGGAATTGCCAGTCAAAATCTCCGCCGTCCCGGCGCGTGACCCGGCCGGCCGAGGAGCCCGAGAAATGTGCGCTGAACACCAGGGCGCTGCGCTCGGCGGCGAAGTCCAGCAGCCAGTGCCTCGATTTCCGCGCCTCGTCCTGCTCCCGGCAGAAGACGGAATTCCACTCCGGACGGTAGACCTGCATCGGCGTGTGCATCACATCGCCGCAGAACAGCGCCGTCTCGCCGCGGGAACTCAGCGAAATGGACATATGTCCGGCGCAATGGCCGGGCGTGGGGTGGAAGCGGAAACCGTCCTGGTAGTCGCCGCCATCCCGGCCGATGACGCGGGCCTGACCGGAGGCGATCACCGGCGCCACGCTGTCGTCGAACACCATTCGCCGGCTGTCCGCTACCGGCGTGGCGAAGAAATCCAGATCGCCTTGCGGCAAAGCATAGAGGGCCTTGGGAAAGGTGGGCGTCCATTGGCCCTTGATCAGCCGCGTGTTCCAGCCCACATGGTCCGCGTGCAAATGGGTCAGCAACACGTGGTCGACGTCCGCGGGCTGGATGCCCGCGTGGGCCAGGCGTTCCAGAAAGGGCGTTTGCAGCCGGTGGAACAGCGGGTTGAACGCGCGCTCCTTGTCATTGCCGACGCCGGTGTCGATCAGGAAAACCTGGCCGGCCCATTCCACCACCCAGCTGTGCACGCTCAGGGTGAGGCGTGCGCCGTCGGCGTCCAGCAGGCCGCGCAAGCCCGGCTCTTGCGCCAGCAGCGTCTCGTCCCAATCGCGATAGAGGAAGGACGGGGCCAGGCCGTGCAGCAGGGTGTCCGTCACGCGGGTGATCTTGGCGTCGCCAAGTTGATAAGTGGGGCTGATGGTGTCCATTTGGTTCTCTGCGGCTAGGGGGGGCGCCGGTGCGGCCGGCGGCTTGACCGTCACTATCGCGGAAATTATCCATGCTTTCCAATGCCGAATTATTAATTCGTGATAACTTAAAGGCATAGTCAAGCCGAAAGACCCCGCATGGAATTGCGTCATCTTCGTTACTTCGTCGCCGTGGCCGAGCACCAAAGCGTGCGCCTGGCCTCAGAGCGCCTGCACATCACTCAGCCGGCGGTGTCGCGGCAAATCCAGGACCTGGAACAAGAATTGGGCTTGCCCTTGTTTGAACGTTCGTCGCGCGGCCTCAAGCTGACCGCCGCCGGCGCAAGTTATCTGCGCGATGTGCGCAAAGCGATGGCCGCGCTGGACGACGCGGCCGAGGGCGCGCGGCGCGTGGCCGCCGGGCTGTTGGGCCGGCTGCGGCTGGGCTGCGTGGAGAACGCCGGCTGGGACGGACTGGTGCCCCAGGCGTTCAGCCGCTTCCAGGCGGAGGCGCCGGAGGTGGCGCTGGAACTGAGCGTGTTGAACACGCCGCAGCAATTGGGCGCCTTGGCGGAGGGCGCGCTGGACGGCGGCTTCATCTACCAATACGAGCCCCTGCCGGAAGGCGTCGCCGGCATCCCCTTGCTGGAGCACGACGTGGTGTTGGCGCTGCCGCGTTGCTGGGACACCGGCCACGACGAAAACCTCCCCGTTGCGCTGAGCAGCCTGGCGGATCGGCCCTTCGTCACGCTGCCGCGAGAAGCGTATCCCGGCTATTACGATCGCTTGATCGGCGCGTGCCAGCAACAAGGCGTGCATCTCAAGGTGGCGCAGGAGGCGGGCACCGAGACAGCGATCCTGTCCTTGGTCTGCTCCGGCATCGGCGCCGCCATCGTCAACTCGGCCAATCTGGGCCGGCCTCCGGCTCAGGCTCGCTTCTTCCGGCTGCGGGACCTGTCCTTGCCGATGCCGCTGACCTTCGTCAGCCGCCAGGACGCGGTCAATCCGGCGCTGACGCGCTTTCTGACCGCGCTTCAAGGCGTTTGAGCCGCCCAGCGTCGATAGCGCTGAGGCCGGGGAGCGCCGGCGGCTGCCCCGCCTCGCGCTTGACCGCGCCGTCAAGGGCGCGGCGTGGACCGCTTGCCGTCTCGCCATGGGGGGAGAGACGGCGTTCGGCATGCCCGGTCGCGTCATGCGCCTATGTCGGCCAGCGCCCCGACGGCGACGCCCAGCGCCTCTTCGAAAGCCTGGAACAGCGCGTCCGCCGCGGCCTCGCGGCAATAGGCGGGGTCGCAGCTTAGCCGGAATTCGGCGATGTCCGAGCCGTCGTCCAGATGGACGGCGATATTGACGGGGTAGTGGAAGAGATCCACGCCGTCCCAGTCCCGCAAATCCGCTTCTTTCGAATCCCGCGCCCGGAAATTCGTGAAGTTGAAGGTGTAATAAAACTCCCGGCCGGGGCCGCGCGCATCGAAAATCGCGCTGTGCGGGTAGAGCGCGTATTTTTCCTGTAGCAGCAGGCGCTGGTGGATCGCGTCAGCCGTCTCCAGAGGGCACTCCAGGGCCTGAAACGACAGCGGCTGCAAATTCCAGAACAGGCCCACCGCCTCCAGAGGATCGCTCAGTTCCGGCACCCGGCCGTTGACCACCATTCCGATCAGGACCTGAGGGTCCCGGGTCGCGCGCGCGATCGCCTGCCCGGCGGCGGCCAAATACAAGGATCGCGTCTGGATGCGCCGCGCGCGCGCGCAGTGGCCGACGCGGGCCACCAGCCGGGGCGCGATGCGTTTTTTGTGTTCCATCATCCCGGTTGGAGGCGCTCTCCTTCGCTCAACCGTCTGTTTTCCGGCAAACGGCGCTCGCCGCCAGTATTCAATCGCCGCCGGGTCCATGGTCATTTGCTGCTGGAGGGCGACATATTCGGAAAACACATCCGCGCAGGCCATCGGCGCGACGGCGTCATGGCGCCGATAGCGCTGGAATACCGCGTCGAAAAAGCGTTGCTGGCCCCAGCCGTCGTCTATCGCGTGGTGGATGCTTAGGAAAACGACGCAGCGGCTGTCCGTGGTTTGGAAGAAACGCAGCCGCGCCATTTCGCTGGCCGCTTCAAACGGCTTGAACGGCGCATGCAGGTCGGCGCGCGCGTACTCGGCAATCCGCGCCTGCCGCCGCGATGGGGCGTCGCGCCGGATGTCGACGGCGTCCAGACGCACCCGTTCCCTCCCCGCGTCGATGCGGAGAATCGCGTCGCCGTCGCGGACGAAGAGGGTGCGGAAGACGGGATGCCGGGAGAACTCCAAGCGGAAGGCTTCCATGAGCCGCGCGATGTCGAGCGTCCGGTTTTCGCAGTCAAACCACTGCTGCACATGATAGACGCCAAGTCCCGCAGGGGCCGCCTGATACTGCTCCAGCATGACGCGCTGCATATCGGACACGGCGTTTGCCCGTTTCGCCGGCGTCGGCGGCAAACCGGTTTCGCCCCGCAGGCTGCGGTCGTTCAGATCCCGGACATTCGGCGAATGAAACACGTCTTCCACCGTGGCGGCCCAGCCGGCGCGATTCAGCGCCATGATCAGTTCCACGGCGCGGATCGAGTCCCCGCCCAAGGCGAAGAAGTCATCGTTAGGACCAAGACGCTCCACGCCGAGCACCCGGCTCCAGATCGCCGTCATGTCGGCTTCATCGGCCGAGGCCGGCGCGTCCGGCGGGCGTTCGTCGCTCAGGGCCCGCGCCATTTGCGGCAACCGGCTGCGATCGATCTTGCCGTGAGCGGTCAGCGGCAGGCTGTCGATGCAATGAAAGTGGTGCGGCATCATGAAACCGGGCAGTTTTTCCGCCAGCGCCTGGCGGAGTTCCCGCAAGCTCAGCGGCGCGGACGCGAAGCGGAGATAGGCCGACAGCAGATCGCGCCCGTCCTCGGACGAGGCCTGGACTACCGCGTTGGCGACGCCGTCCAGCTCGCAGAGCGCGGACTCGATCTCCGCCAGCGAAACCCGGAAACCGCGGATCTTCAGGTAGCCGCCCTTGCGCGCTTCGTAAACCAGCTCGCCGTGCGGATCGATCTTCGCCAGATCCTGGGTTTTGTACATTCGCGCGCCTTCGTGGCCGGGGAAGGGGCAGGGAATAAAGGCCTCGGCGGTGAGGCCGGGCCGGCCGTGATAGCCGCGCGCCAGCCCTGGGCCGGCGACATACAGCTCGCCGACATCGCCGGCCGCCACCGGCTTCAAGTCCTCGTCGAGAAGGAACAGCGACAAGTCCGGCAAGGCCGAGCCGATGCCGGCGGACTTCCGGTGTTTCGTCTCGTCGGCGTCGACCACATGCAGGGTGACGTGCACGGTGGTTTCGGTAATGCCGTACATATTGACCAGCACCGGGCCCTCGTTGCCCATGGTTTTGAACCAGGGTTTGAGCTGGATCAGGTCCAGCCGCTCGCCGCCAAACACCACGAAGGCCAGCGACGCCAGGGCCTCGCGCTGTTCCGGATGTTCGCTCAAATACAAGGCCAGCTGATAGAAGAAGGACGGCGTCTGATTGAGCACCGTGGCGCCATGCCGCCGCAAATACGCCAGCAGCGCGGAGGGGTCTCGAATGATGGCCAGGTCCGGGACCAGCAAGGTTCCGCCATGCAAGAGCGCGCCGAAAATTTCCCAGACCGAAAAATCGAAGGCGTAGGAATGCAGCAAGGGCCAGACGTCCTCCGGCCCAAAGTCGTAATAGGGCTGGGACTCGGTAAACAGCCGCAGCACATTGCGGTGGGTGATCAGGCTGCCTTTCGGGCCTCCGGTCGAGCCCGAGGTATAGATGACGTAAGCCAGCTTGTCGCGATTCGGCGCGCCGTCTGCGGGCGTCTCTGCGTGATCGTCGCGCGATGGGGCAAAGGCGTCCAGATCAAGCTGCGGGATGCCCTTGGCGGACGCGGCGGCGGCCAGCCTTTCCCGCGATGCCTCATCCAAGACGATGAGCTTGGGCCGGGCGTCGCCGATGAGATAGTCCAGCCGCTCGGCCGGATACTCCGGGTCCAGCGGAAGGTAGGCGCCGCCGGCTTTCAGGATGGCCAGCATGGCGACGATCAGATTGGACGATCGGCGCACGGACAAGCCCACCAGGGTTTCGGCGCCCACGCCCATGACGCGGAGCCGGCGGGCCAGGGCGTCCGCCCGTTGGTCCAGCTGTTGGTAGCTGAGCGAAGCCGCCGCGCATTGCACGGCGATGCGGTCGGGAAAGCGCTGGACCGAGCGGGAGAAAGCCTCGGCAAGCGTTTGGCAGGCGCTGAGTTCTGTTGGATGAGTCATTGGTTTTTCATGTCCTGTCGGCAAGGGCGCTTTGCACCCTCCGGCGGTTGGTCTGTTGTCGGCGCTTGACATGGGGTCAAGTCGCGTCCGCCGCCAAGCCAGCGTTCCCGGCGCCGGCCGGCTTGGGTTTTCTCAGCAGCTTGGGCGCGGCGCGCGGCACTTCCCCGGCGACGTTCGCGCCGGCGGCTTGCCGCAGCGGCGCGTCGAAGCCCCACACGCACTGGGACAGCAAGGCCGATAGTTCCGCGCCCATGGTTTCAATCGACGCTGGATCGAACATATCGGTCGCGTACTCTATGCGGACGCAACTGCGCGCGAGGTTGAAGCCGAAGGCCAGGTCGAACTTGGCGATAGGGTTGCTGCCCGGCAGCAAGGTCACGGACAGGCCGTCTTGCGTCCAGCCGTCGAAGTCTTGATCGGCGGTGACCACCACCTGGAAGACCGGGTGTTGGCCGGGAACGCGCTCCACGCCAAGCTGATCGACGAGGGAGGAGAACGGCACCCGGTAGCCGGCGTAACTCGCCTGGGCGGTTTGGCGGATTTTTTCGATGATGTTGCGCGGGGTGTCGGCTGTCTCTATCCGCACCGGCATGGCCAGCAAATTGACGAAATTGCCTATGGTGTCTTCAATCGCGCCTTCGCCGCGTCCGCCATGGGGGAAGCCCATGCAGACGTCGGCCTGATGGCCGCGCGCGGACAGATAGGCGGCGAGCAGGGCGGCGACGGCCATGAACGGCGAGGCGCCAAGCTGGGCGGCGCGCTGGATGTGCTCGCCCAGCAGCGCCTGGGGCAAGGCGCACTCCAGGAAGGCCCCGGCGTAGTCGCGTCTCAGCGGGCGCGGGCGGTCCGGCCTGAGATTGAGCGGGGTCGCGGTTCCCGCCAGGCGGTCTAGCCAGCGGCTCAATTCCTTTTGATAGTCGCGGCTGCGCTGCCAGGCCCGCTCCTCGGCGGCGGCCTCCCTCACCGTCGTCGCCGGCCCCACGGCGGGCAAGGCGCCGCCTCGCAGCAGGGCTCGCAGATCGCGCAGCCATATCTGCGCGGAATGGCCGTCAAACGCCATGTGGTGAAACACCATCAACAATACCCAGTGTTCGCGGTCGCGGCGTACTAGGCAAAAGCGGAAGAGCCGGCCGGCGGCGAGGTCGAAGGCGGTGGAGCTGAAATCCCGTTCCAGGCTGGCGAAGCCGGCGTCGCGGCTATCCTGCGGCTGTTGGCTGAGATCCGCGGTGTCGAGCACGCGGGAGGGCGGCGCGCCGATGTCCTGACGCAGGCCGGACGGCGTTTCCACAAAGCGCGTGCACAGGGCTTCATGACGCTTCAGCAACTGCTCCAGCGCCGCCTCCAGGCGGGCGGGGTCCAGTTGGCCACGCATCTCCAGATGCAGCGGGACATTGTACAAGGCGCGGTCCGGGGCCAGTTTCTCGAAGAAATACAGGCTTTGCTGATTGCTGGACAGCAGGCCGAGCCGGTCGTCGGCCTGGGGCCGCGCCAATGCCGCGGACGCGCCGGTGTCCCGCTCTTGCCCGCTGCTGGAGAGTTCTTGCCCATCAGCCGCCGACAAGGCGTCCAGCCGGCGGGAAGGATCAGCCAGGCAATGCGCGGCGAAGCGGACCAGCCCGTTCAAGAGCCGCTGGGCGGCCGAGGCTTCGAACAAGGTGCCGGCGTACTCGAGCGCCAGCCAGAGGCCGTCGTCGCGTTCGTCCAGGACAAAGCTCAAATTGTGCTTCGCGCCTCCGGCATGCGCCGCCTGCTCGGCCAGCCGCAGGCCGGAGAGACGCCAGAGCGGGCGTTTTTGCACCCGCGCGGCGACTTGAAACCCTGGCGGCGCCAAGGCGGCGGAGGATTCAAGCGCCATGTCCCGGTTCTCGAGTCCTTGCACGGCCAGCGAGCGGACCTGGTCCAGCATTTCCCGCAGATTAGGCTTGGCGTCCAGCCTCAAGCGCAGCGGGAGCGGGGTTTCGAACAGGCCGATGATGTCATTGGTTTCCGCGTGGCGTCGTCCCGGAACGGACGCGCCGATGAGGATTTCATCCCGGCCGCTTTCCGCGCCCAGGAAAAGACCGAGCAAGGATGAGAAAACAAGCAGCAAGGCGTCTCCCGTTTCCTGTTGAAGCCGGCGCAGCTGTTGCTCCTGAGCGGCGGGGAGCTTGAGCGTCAACTCCGCGCCGTCCGTCAATACCTTGGCCGGAAACGGGCCGCCCGCGCTCAATAGTGAAAGCCGGGGCGCGCCGGCACGCCATTGTTCGCGCTGCCAATGAGCGAAGTCCGCGTAATCGAGCGCATTGGGCGCGAGCTCGACGTTGCCGCCGTTCAAGGCCGCGGCGTAAGCCGTTTCCAGGTCCGTCGCCAGAATGCCGGCCGACCAGGCGTCGAAAACGGCCTGATGGAACGTCATGATCAGGCGCGCGTCTTCATCCGCCGGCTGAAGGAGAACAAAGCGGAACAAGGGCCCCGTTGCCAGATCGAAGGGGCGGCGGATGATTTCCCGGACGGCAGCGGCCAGGCCGGCGCTGTCTCCGCTCGCCGCTTCTAGGGGCTTCAGCTGGAGCAAGGGGCCGGGCCAGGCATGCCGCGTCGAGCAACGCAGCTCGTCGCCGTCGAAGGCCATTGTCGTGCGCAATGCCTCGTGTTTGGCCACGACCGCGGCCAGGGCCGTCTCCAATGCCGCGGCGTCCAGCGCGCCGCTTATCCGCAGCACGACGGGAAACGAGCATGAGGCGGCGTCCGGCGCCAACTGGTCAAGGTAGAAAAGCTGTTCCTGATGCGAGGACGCAAGCCAGCCGTAGCCGGCATCGAGTGAAAATTTCATAAGCGAATACCTTGGGTTGGCAATCTGTCGACAAGAGAAAGCCTTTATTCAGCCCCGCGCCCCAAGCCGGCGACGGCTTCCTGGCAGCTTTTACGGCGCGCGGCAGAGATTGAACAGGCTCTCAGCAGCTGAAGCTGCTGCAGCCGTACAGCCGTTCCGCGCTCAGGCCCGCGGCGCGGCAGCGCTCGAGAAACTTGTTCGACTCGACGATCTGCTTGCTGTCGGCCGAATACTCCAGGCCGGTGACGAAGCGCATCCAGGGTTCTTGCCCCATCGCGTAGACGTAGATCTTCTTACAGTCGAACTCCTCGACGATGCTCCAGGCGTGTTCGCAGTCCGAGCCGGACAAGGTGCGGGATTCGTCGTCGCGCCGGCTGAGCGGGCTGCCGGTGTACGGGCCGTACAGCCAGCTGAGCGGCGCGCCGTCGCACTCCATGCCGATGAACAGCGTGTCCGCCTTGCCCAGGCGCTCCACGATGCGGCGGTACAGGGCGCGGTCCTTGCAGTCCGAGTCCGCCAGGAACAGGAAGCGGCGGTTTTTCAGCCGCAGGAACATGCCATGCTTGCTTTCGATGTCCAGGTCGGCGTGCTCGCCGTAAAACGGCAGGCTGACGATTTCGCCGTCGTCGAAGCGCACGCTTTCCATCGGCTCGAGTTCGGACACGTTGCGGAAGCCGAGCGCGCGCAGCGTGAGCTTCATCGATGGATCGGCCAGGCTGCGGCTGTTGTGGCGCGGCACCAGGAGGCGGCCGATGCGGCCGCGCAATTGCAGCAGCAGTTCCGGGCTGAAGTGGTCCTGATGGTTATGGGTGATGAACACGTAGTCGATATGGTCGGGCAGATCGTCGAAGGTCAGCCGCTGCGGTTCTCCGTCCCGGTCCCAGGTGACGAAGGGGTCGATCAGGACCGAGGTGGACGCCGTTTGCAGCAAGACGCAAGCGTGGCCGAAGTAACGGATGCGGACATCGCCGCCGTGATACTCGGGCTGGTTGCGCTGCGGCGCTTCGGTGTCGAAGAAGCCGCGGAAGCGGGCTTCCTGTTCCTCAGGCACCTTCAGCGCCTGCTTCAGTTCCGCGTAAGGGACGGCGCGTATCCGGCTGGCGGCGAGCGCTTCGTGATGAGGCGCGGCGAAGGGCAGCGGGAGCACCAGCCTGGCGTCGCCGTCCAGCCGGGGCGTGTTCAGAAAGAAATGGCGCTGCTCGTCGCGTTCGGTGCTGAAAGCCAGCGCCTGCCGGTCCGCGTCCGCGGCGTCCGGATAGCTCAGCAATGGGTCCAGCACGCGGAGGCCGGGGTGATGGTTGAGGTCGTAGCTGACTTCGATCAGGCCGGCCAGCGTGGGCGGCAACTCGGCGTAGACCGCGTCCAGGCTGTGGCCGCTGGCGGTTTGCTGCAGCTGGCGGTTGAGCTTTTGCAGGTCTTCGGCGAAGCGGAGCAGCGGCGCCGCGTCCTTCAGCGTGTCCTGCAGCAGGCGGCGCACCGCGGGCAGATCGCTGGCCGGCAGTTCCAGGAAGGGGCCGCCCAGCATCTGGGGGTTTTTGGAGGCGGCGATGTGCACATTGGGGTTGGCGATGAAGGAGCGCAGCAGCGGAATCTGGCGGAAGGCCAGATTGATCGCCTGCTGGACCGGCGACACCAGATGACTCCAGGCGTACCAGCGGTGGAACAGCGGTTCCAGTTTGACGCCGCTTTTCAGGTGGACGGCCGCGTCGGGATGGGGAGTGTTCATGCTTGCTCCAATGTCGTGGAAGAGGGGGTGGAATGGCGCGAAGCCGGCGTGTCGGACGGGGCCGTCGCCTGGCTGAGTTCTGCGCGCGACGCGGCGTAGTCCGCGTAGTCGGCGTATGGCCGCGGCAGCGGCGTCCAATCGGGGGCGCCGCCGTCGGCGCGAGCGGCGTAAGCCTGGGCCAGCTCCCGCAGCAGCGGCGCGATCGGCGCGCCGGCGCCGCTGTCCGCGGCCTGGCGCAGCGCGGCGGGCAAGGCCTGGCCGTTGGCGGTGTTGATCGTTGCCCCTGTTTCGGCCGGCGCGTTCAGGGCGGCGTGACGGCGGCCCAGCTCGCGCAAGGCCTGGCGCAAGGCCGGCAGCTCCAGCTCCCCGTCGCAGCGCAGCGAGACCGGCGCGCCGTCTTGCTGGCTGACGGTCAGCCAGAACGAGCGGCCGCCGGCCGCCGACGAGGATTCGTCCGGGCGGCCAAACGCCGGGCGTCGCGCCAATTCGGCGACGCTGGGGGCGAGGAAGAGCTGTTCCATCGACAGTCTGACGCCCAGCTTGCCGCGGATGCGGGCGGCCAGCCGCATTGCCAGCAAGGAGTCGCCGCCCAGTTCGAAGAAGCCGGCGTCCAGATCCACGGCCGGCAAGCGCAGCGTTTCCGCGAACAGCTCCGCCAGCGTCTGTTCAAGCGGCGTGGCCGGCAAGCGCTGCGGCGCGGCCGCGAAGACCGGCGCCGGCAGCGCGCCGCGGTCCAGCTTGCCGTGGGCGTTCAAAGGCAGCGCGGGCAAGACCGTCACCGTGGCGGGCACCATGTAGTCGGGCAGGCCGGCGGCCAGCTCGGCGCGCAGCCGCGCGCCGTCCAGGCTGGCGCCGGCGCGCGGGACGGCATAGGCGACCAGGCGCTTGCGGCCATCGTCGTCGACAGGCAAGACCACGGCCTGGGCCACGCCGGTTTGCGCGAGCAGCGCGGCCTCGATCTCGCCCGGCTCGATGCGATAGCCGCGCAGCTTGATCTGCTGATCGAGGCGGCCGAGGAATTCCAGCTGGCCGTCGGCCAGGCGGCGCGCCTTGTCGCCGCTGCGGTACAAGCGGCTGCCGGGCGGGCCGTAGGGATTGGCGACGAAGCGCTCGGCGCTGAGCGCGGGGCGGTTAAGATAGCCGCGCGCCAGGCCGGCGCCGGCCACGTACAGCTCGCCGGCGACGCCGACGGGCACCGCTTGCAAGGCCTCGTCCAGCAGATAGACCTGGCTGTTGAGCACTGGCCGGCCTATGGGCGGCGCGCCGTTGGTCAGGTGGTCGCTCAAGGTGGCGCAGATAGTGGATTCGGTGGGGCCGTAGGCGTTGATCATTCGGCGGCCGCGCGCCCATTTGGCCACTACCTCGGCGGGGCAGGCGTCGGCGCCGACCAGCAGCGCGCCGGGCAGCAGGTCCGGCGCCGGTTCCAGCATGGCCAGCAGCGCCGGGGGCAGCAGCGCGTGGCTGACGCGGGCGGCGCGCAACGTGCCCACCAGGCTGTCGGCGTCCAGCTGTCTGGCGTTGGCGGGCACCAGGCAGGCGCCGCCGGCGAAGGCCATCAGCATTTCCAGCACCGAGGCGTCGAAGCCCGGCGAGGAGAACTGCAGCACGCGCGCGGACGCGTCCAGCGCGCAGCGCTCTTTCAGGTCCTGCGCCAGGCTGGCCAGTCCGGCGTGGCCGACCGCGACGCCTTTGGGCCGGCCGGTGGAGCCGGAGGTGTAGATCACGTAGGCCAGATCGTCCGCCGTCAGCGGCCGCAGCCTTTCTTGCTGGGCGATGTCGCCGTCCGCGAACAGCTCGTCGTCGGCCTCCGGCGCCAGCATCGGCCCGGCGGTTTGCGGCAGGCGGGCGGCGGAGCCCGCGTCGCTCAGCACCAGGGCGGGGCGGGCGTCGTCCAGCATCAGCGCCAACCGCTCGGCTGGGTAGTTGAGGTCCAGCGGCAGATAGGCGGCTCCGGCTTTCAGCACTGCCAATTGCGAGACGAGCAGCGCCGCCGATTTGGGCAGCGCGACCGCCACCAGCCGGCCGGGGCCGATGCCCGCGGCGATCAGCCGCCGGCCCAGCCGGTTGGCCCGGCGGTTGAGCTCGGCGTAGCTCAAGGTTTCGCCGTCGCAGTCCAGCGCCGGCGCGTCCGGCGCGCGGCGGACTTGCCGCTCGAACAGCTCGCACAGCGGCAGCGGCGCGATGTCGCGGGCGCTGGCCCGGCCATCCAGCAGCAGGCGGCGCTCGTCCTCGTCCAGCAGGTTCAGGCGGCGTACTGGGCCGTCGGGATCGCCGGCCAGCTGCGCGAGCACGGCGGCGTAGCAGCGGGCGTAGCGCCGCAACGCGTCGGCGTCATGGGCGTCGCGGTGGGCGGTCAGGCTGCCGACGATGCGCGCGCCGTCGGGGCGGAAATTGATCTGCAGCGTGAAGCTGTTGTCCATTGCACTATCCTGCTGGCGCCAGTCGGCCAGCGCTTCCAGCGCCTGGAAATGCGTGTAGTTGAAGATGGCCTCGCCAGCGTCGCGCAGGCCGGCGTCGCGCAACATGGTGGCCAGCGGATAGCGCCGGTGCGGCAGCAACGCCCGTTCCGCGTCTATCACGCGGCCTATCAGCCGGGTCCAGGATTCGCGCTGGATGTCCATGCGCAGCGGCACCGAGTTCAGGAACAGGCCCACCATATGCTCCGCGTCCGCGGTTTCCGGCCGGCCGTTGGTGACCAGCGCGGTGCAGGCGCCGCCCTTGCCGGTCAGCATGGCCAACGCCGCCAGGTGGGCGGCCAGCAGCACCGATTTCAGCGGCGCGTTCAAGCGGCGCGCCAGCGCGGTCAGCGCCGTCGAAACTGGCTCGTCTATGGCGATGTCGGCGTGGATCTGCAGCGGGCCGTCGGCCGCCACGGCGGTGTTTTCCTCCCGCGCGAGCAGCGCGGGGGCGGCTTCGTAACCGCGCAGCTGTTCCCGCCAGAAATCCCGGCTGGCCGGCGAGGCCATTGCCTGACGCTCCAGCGCGATGTAGTCGCGGTAGCGGCTGGACAGCGCGGGCAGCCGGCAGGGCTGGTCGGCCAATTCGGCCTGGTAGAGCTGGGCGAGTTCGACGATGAAGACCGAGTCGCTCCAGCCGTCGAGGATGGCGTGGTGGATGCGCAGTGTCAGATGGAAGCGCCGCTCGTCCAGCCGGTGGGCGTGGGCGTGCAGCAGCGGCGCGGCGCCGGGATCGAAAGCTTGTTTCGACCAGGCGGCGATGAAGGCGGCAAGGGTGTCTTGCTGGGCGGCGGGCGGCAAGTGGCCGAGATCATCTTCTCCCAGTGGAATGGCGGCCGTCGCCAATACCAGTTGCAAGGGTTCGAGATAGCCATCCAGCGCGAAGCGGGTGCGCAGCAACTCGTGCCGCCGGCACAGCGCGTCCAGCGCGCGGCGCAGCGCGGCGGCGTCGTAAGGCTGGGACACCGCCAGTCCAACGATGTTGTGGTACAGCGTCGAGCCATCGCGGAAGGCGCTGTGGAACAGCATGCCCTGCTGCAATTGGCTGAGCGGGTAGGCGTCCACCACGTCCGGCGGCAACCGCCGGCGGTCGGCGGGGTCCAGCAGGGAAAAGGGCTCCGCCGGCGCGGCGGCGGCGGTCGCCTGTTCGGCATGGGCGGCCAGCAGCGCCACGCTGTGGTGTTCGAACAGGTTGGCAAGCTCGAAGGAGACGCCGGCTTTGAGCGCCAGCCCCTTCAGCCGCAGCGCTAGCAGCGAATCGCCGCCGAGGTTGAAGAAGCTGTCGTCCAGGCCGACGCGCTCTAGACCCAGGGTTTGGGCGAAGGCCTCGGCCAGCAGCTTCTCTTTCTCTGTAACCGGCTCGCGGTGCTCGGCCAGCGCCAGCTCCGGCGCCGGCAAGGCGCGGCGGTCCAGCTTGCCGTTGGGGGTGAGCGGCAGCGCATCCAGCACCACCCAGGCGGCAGGCACCATGTAGTCGGGCAGGCGGGTGGCCAGCGCGTCGCGCCAGCGCGCGACGTCGGCCTGGACGCCGGCGGCGGGCACCGCGTAGGCGACCAGCCGGCGCTGCCCGGGCGCGTCCTCGCGGATCAGGAGCACGGCCTGGGCGACGCCGGGCTGGTCCAGCAGCGCGGCTTCGATCTCGCCCAGCTCGATGCGCAGTCCGCGCAGCTTGACCTGATGGTCTAGGCGGCCCAGGTAGTCCAGCGCGCCGTCCTCGCGGCGGACGACGCGGTCGCCGGTGCGGTACAGCCGCTGGCCGGCGGCGAAGGGATGGGCGACGAAGCGTTCGGCAGTCAGAGCCGGACGGCGCAGATAGCCGCGGGCCAGGCCGACGCCGCCCAGATAGAGCTCGCCGGGGATGCCGGGCGGTAAGGGCCGCAGCATGGAATCGAGCACGAAGAGCTGGGTGTTCCAGATTGGGTGGCCGATGGGCACCGAGCGGCTGTCGCTTGCCGGATCGCAGGTCCAGGCGGTGACGTCGACGGCGGCTTCGGTGGGGCCGTAGAGATTATGCAGCGGGCAGGGCAGCGTCTGGGCGGCGCGGGCCAGCAGCGGCGCGGGCAAGGCTTCGCCGCTGCACAGCACGCGGCGCAGGCTGGCGCAGCCGGCGCTGGCGGGCTCCTGCAGGAAGGCGTCCAGCATGGAGGGGACGAAATGCAGGGTGGTGACGCCGCGGCGGCGGATCAGCTCGGCCAAATAGACGGGATCACGATGGCCGTCGGGTCGGGCCAGCAGCAGCGAGGCGCCGGCCATCAGCGGCCAGAAGAACTCCCAGACCGAGACGTCGAAGCTGGACGGGGTTTTTTGCAGCACCACGTCGTCGTCGGCCAGCGGGTAGGCGTGCTGCATCCACAGCAGGCGGTTGACGATGGCGCGGTGGCTGTTGACGGCGCCTTTGGGGCGGCCGGTGGAGCCGGAGGTGTAGATGACGTAGGCCGGATGCCTGTCGTCGCCGGGGAGGTCCAGCGGCGCATCGGACAGGATCTCGAGCGCATCGTGGAGCTGGTCCAGGCACAAAGCGCGTTCGATGGGCAGGCCGGCCAGCAGCTCGGAACGGGACAGGACGATGGCGGGCTGGGCGTCGGCCAGCATGAAGGCGATGCGTTCGGGCGGGTAGTCGAGATCGAGCGGCAGATAAGCGCCGCCGGCCTTGAGCACGGCGAGCAGGGCCACCACCAGATCGATGGAACGGGGCAGCGCGACGGCGACCAGGGTCTCGGGGCCGACGCCGTCGGCGCGCAGTCGGCGGGCGAGGCGGTTGGCGCGTTGGTGCAACTGGCGGTAGCTGAGGGCGACATCGTCGAAGCGCAGCGCCTCGGCGTCGGGGCTGAGTTCCGCCTGGCGTTCCAGCAACTGGGTCAGGGTGGCGGCGGGCAGCGGGGCGTCGGTGCGGTTCCAGGCGGCGAGCGCGTCTTGTTGGGCCGGCGTGGCCGGCGGGATGCGGGCGAGCGGCAGCTCGGGCTGTTCGGCGATCAGGCGCAGCAGTTCCAGCAATTGCCGGGCGATGCCGTCGACGGCGTCGGCGGAGAAGAGATCGGGCCGATAGCCGAAGCGTAGCTCGAGCGCGGGTCCGGGGACGGCGCACAGGCTGAGCGGATAGTGCGAGGTGTCGGCGCCGTCGCCGCCGAGCGGAATCAAGGCCAGACCGTCGGCTACCTTGCCGTCGGCCGCGCCGGGTAGAGCCGGATAGCTTTCGAAAACCAGCAAGGTGTCGAACAGCTCCGTTCTTCCCGCCGCTTGCTGGATTTCGGCGAGGCTGAGGTGCTGGTGCTCGATCAACGCGGCCTGCTGGGTTTGCAGGCGTTGCAGCAGGGCGGCGAGGGTTTCCTCGGGCTGCAGGCGCAGGCGCAGGGGGACGGTGTTGATCAGCAGGCCGACCATGCGTTCGACGCCGGGCAGCTCCGGCGGGCGTCCGGAGACGGTGACGCCGAAGACGACGTCGTCGGCGGCGGAGAGGCGGGCGAGCAGGATGGCCCAAGCCGCTTGCAGCAAGGTGTTGAGGGTGACGCCCAACTGGCGGGCCCGCGCCTGCAGAGGGGCGGTTTCGGTTTGCCGGGACAGGATCAACTGGCGCTCCCCCGCGGCGGCGGAGGCCAGTTTGGCCGGTTCGTCCAGGGCTTCCAGGCTGGCGGCCCAGGCGCGGGCGGCGGCGGCCTTGTCCTGTTGTTGCAGCCAGGCCAGATAATCGCGGTAGGGCGCGGCGGGCGGCAGCGCGGCCGATTCTCCCTGGCGGTAGAGCGCGAACAGCTCGTCCATCAGGATGGGCATGGACCAGCCGTCGAACAGCAGGTGGTGGAAGCTCCACAGTAGCTGATGGCGCTCCGCGTCGAGCTTGACCAGGATGAAGCGCAGCAGCGGCGGCTTGCCCGGATCGAAGCGGCGGCGCAGGTCCGCCTCCAGCAGCGCGTCCAGCGCGGCGGCGTCCCGGCCGGACAGATCTTCCTCACGCCAATCCAGTTCGAATTCGCGGGGCACCACCTGACGCGGCTGCGCCAGCCCCTTGTAGACGAAGGCGGCGCGCAGATTGGGATGGCGTTGCAGCAGCGCCTCCGCCGCGCGCTTGAGCCGGCCGGCGTCCAGGACGCCGCGCAGCTCGAAGCGGTTGCGGACATGGTAGGCGTCCGCCTCGCGTTCGTCGTACAGCGCGTGAAACAGCAATCCTTGCTGCAATGGAGACAGCGGCAGGATTTCGGCGATCTTCGACATTGTTAACCTCGCAATGGGCGGTCGCCGTCGGCGGCCGCCCGGAAAGTATTTGGAACCGGTTCTTAAGAGAGTGGTTACGATCTAGCGAACAAGAGCGAGACAAGGCGAAAACGAGCGAAAAAGCGGAGTGTACAAAGGGGTACATGAGCATTTTGAGCTTGTTTTTAACGCTGTATCGCTGGCGCGCAACAGGTCGTAAAAAGGTTCTTAGAAGCCGGCTTCGATCAGGTCTATCTCCTCCTGCGACAGCCCGCCGGCCAGGGGATGATCGGACGGGGTGCTGCCGCCGGCGTCCGGCGCGCGGCCCAGCCTGGCCAAGGCGCGCAGCGCGTCGAACCAGTCTTCCGCCAGCTTTTCAATCTCCTGCCGGTCGAACAGGCGGCCGGCCCACAGCCAGGTGGCCACCAGTTCCGGCCCGTCAGGGCCATCGTGGGTGGCGGCGTTGAGCTCGATCGCGTGGGATAAAGGCACCGAAGGATCGCTGTTTCCGTCCAGCCCGGCCGCTTCCGGCGCCGGCATCCAGTCGCCGCGGGCCGGCGTGGAGAAACGTCCCAGATAGTTGAAGCCGAGTTGCGCCGGCGCGGCGCCGCTCAGTTGGGCGGCGGTCTCCGGATTGAGATAGCGCAGCAGACCGTACCCCAGGCCCCGGTCCGGCAGCGCGCGCAGCTGCTCCTTGACCCGCTTCAGCGCCGCGCCCAGCACGGCGTCGTCGTCCAAGGCCGACGCGCCGGGATCGAGGCAGACGGGGAACAGGCTGGTGAACCAGCCCACGGTGCGGGAGAGATCGCAATGCTCGCCCAGCTCCTCGCGGCCGTGGCCTTCCAACTCCAGACGAACCGCCGTGCCGCCGTCCTGCCCCCGGCCTTGCCGCCAGCGCGCCGCCGCTAGCGCGAAGCCGGTGAGCAGCACGTCGTTGATGCCGGCATGGAACAGCGCCGGCACCCGGGTCAGCAGATCGGCGGTCACGGCGGAAGGCAGCGCCACGCTCAGACGCCGGCTGGCGCCGGCCGTGTCCAGCGCAGGGTCCAGCGGGCAGGGCGACAGCAGCGGATCGGGCTGGTTCTGGATACTTGCCCACATTGGTACTTCGGCCGCGCGGGCGGGGCGGACGGCGTCCTCGTTCAGCAGCAGCGCCCAGCGGCGGAAGGAGGTGGCCACCGGATCGAGCCGGATGGGCTGGCCGGCGCGGGTATCGCGCCAGGCGGAGGCCAGGTCGGGCAGCAGAATGCGCCAGGAAACGCCGTCCACCGCCAAGTGATGGATGCCCAGCCACAGCCGGCCCGGCGCGTCCGGGCCGGCGTCCAGCCACAGCGCCCGCAGCATGGCGCCGGAGGCAGGGTCCAGCTGCCGCGCCGCGGCGGCGATGTCGGCCGGCGGGATCTCCAGATGCGCGTCCGCCGGGATGCGGCGCAGGCAATCCTGCGCCGAGGTCGAGCCGACCGGCGGCACGCTCAGGCCGTTGTCGGCATCCAGCCGCATGCGCAATGCATCGTGTTTGTCCAGCAGTGCTTGCAGCGCCTGCAGCAGATGGGCTTGTTCCAATCCGGCGGGGGTTTGCAACAGCATGGATTGGTAGAAGCCGCTTTGCGGGCCGCCGCGCTCCAGCCACCAGCGGATGATGGGCGTCGCCGGCAGCGGGCCCTCCGCGGTGTCCTCGGCCGCGACGGCGACGACCGGCCGGGCGACAGCGGCCAGCGCCTCCACCCGAGGATGGAGGAAGACCTCGCGCGGGCTGAGCAGCAAGCCTTGCCGCCGCGCGCGGCTGACCAGCAGGATGGAGGCGATGCTGTCGCCGCCGAGATCGAAGAAGCCGTCGTCCAGACCGACTTCGTCCAGGCCCAGCAGCTCGGCGTACAGCCCGGCCAGGATGCGTTCGGCGTCGCTGCGCGGAGGCCGTTGCTTGCCGGCCTGGAAATCGGGCGCGGGCAGCGCGCGGTGGTCCAGCTTGCCGTTGGGGGTCAGCGGCAGCGCGTCCAGCGCGACGACGGCGGCCGGCACCATATAGTCCGGCAGTTGCGCCGCCAAGGCTTGTCTGAGCGTGGACGGGTCGATGTCGGCGCCGGGGTGGAGCGCGACATAGGCGAGCAGCTGGCGCGGCGCGCCGTCCGTCTCGCGCAGCACCGACCGCGCCTGGGACACGGCCGGGTGTTCGCACAGCCTGGCCTCGATTTCGCCGAGTTCGATGCGGAAGCCGCGCAGCTTGATTTGTTGATCGGCGCGGCCGAGGAATTCCAGCTGGCCGTCGGCGCGCCAGCGCGCCCGGTCGCCGCTGCGGTACAAGCGGCTGCCGGCGGGGCCGAAGGGGTTGGCCACGAAACGCTCGGCGCTGAGCGCCGGCTGATCCAGATAGCCGCGCGCGAGGCCGCTGCCGGCCAGGTAGAGTTCGCCGGGCGCGCCTGCTGGCAGCGGGCGCAGCGCGGAATCGAGCACATAGGCGCGGGTATTGTCCATCGGCGCGCCTATCGGCAGCGGCGCAGTCAGCGTCTGATCGCGCGGCAGCGGGTAGCAGGTGGCGAAGGTGGTGGTCTCGGTGGGGCCGTAGACGTGGACCAGCTCCAGTTGCGGATAGCGTTCCCTCACCCGCTGGAAGGCGCGGAGCGAGGCGGCTTCGCCGCCGGTCCACAGCGTGCGCAAGCTGGCGAAGCATTCTGGCCGCTCCTCGGCCAGCAGGTTGAACAGCGCGGTGGTCAGGAAGGCCGCGGTGACGCTTTCCCGCTGCAGGACGTCCGCCAGCGAGTCGATGTCGTTGTCTCCCGGCGGCGCCAGCGTCGTCTGGCCGCCGTGCAGCAAGGGCGCCCACAGCTCGTAGGTGGAGGCGTCGAAGGCATGCGGAGAGTGCAGCAGCACCTTGCTCTGGGACGCGCCCTCCCAGCGGCGGTCCAGCGCCAGATCCCTGACGTTGGCGTGGCTGATGCCTATGCCCTTGGGCACGCCGGTGGAGCCGGAGGTGTACATCACATAGGCCAGCGCGTCGGGGGTCAGCTCCAGGCGGGGCGGGTGCTCGGCGCTGTCGGACGGGCCGTCTATCCGCAGCACCGGCAGGCCCGGCGGCAGCATGGCCGACGCCGGGGCCTCGTCGGCCAGCAGCAGCGCGGCGCGCGACTGGGTCAGGGTCCAGGCTCGCCGCTCTTCCGGCTGAGCGGTGTGTAGCGGGATATAGCAGCCGCCGGCCTTGAGCACGCCGAGGATGGCCACTGGCAACAGCGGGCCGCGTTGCAGCCACAGTGCCACCGGTGTTTCCAAGGTCACGCCGGCCGCGCGCAAGCGGTGGGCCAGCGCGTTGGATTGCTGGTCCAGCTGCTGGTAGCTCAGGCGAACCTCGCCGGCGCAGACCGCGACGGCGTTCGGCGTCAGCTGGGCCTGCCGGCGGAACAGCTCGGGCAGCGTCGCCGGCGCGGCGGGACGCGCGGTGGCGTTCCAGCCGTCCAGCTGGCGGTTTTCGGCCTCGTCCAGCCAGCGCAGGCTGGCCAACGGCAGGTCGAGATCGCCGGCCAACGCCTGGAACAGGCGCGTCAGGCTGGCGAGGAGGCACTCCGCCGCGGCCGGCGGGAAGGCGTCGGCGCGGCAGCCCAGCCGGAGTTCCAGCCTTTCCCCCGGCACCACGCAGAGGCCCAGCGGGTAATGCGACACGTCGCCGCCCAAGCCGTCGACGGGACGTACGCTCAGGCCGTCGTCGGCGCGGTTTTGCCGCAGCGCGTCGAGCTGCGGATAGTTTTCGAACACCATCAGCGTGTCGAACAATGCCTCCATGTCCGTCAGCTGTTGGATGTCGCCGAGTCCGAGATGCTGATGCTCCATCATCGCGGCCTGGCGCGATTGCAGGTCGTCCAAGAAGCCGGCCAGCGTGGCCGACGGCTCCAGTTTCAGGCGCAGCGGCACGGTGTTGATCAGCAGGCCGGGCAGCCGCTCGATGTCTTCCAAGGGCGCGGTCCGCCCGGACACGGTGATGCCGAACAGCAGATCGTCGCGGCCGGTCAGGCGCGCCAACAGCAGGCCCCACGCGGCCTGGGTCAGGGTGTTGAGGGTCAGCCCCCGGCACCGCGCCTGGGCGGCCAGCGCGGCGCTGAGCTCCGCCGTCAGCGCGACGGTGTGCAGATCCGGCCGCCGTTCGGCGGCGGGGAGACCGGGCGCGACCAGGGTGGGCTCGTCCACGCCGCGCAGGTAGTCGCCCCAGGCCTGGCGGGCGGCGGCCTGATCGCGGCTGGACAGCCATTGCAGGTAATCGCGATAGGCCGGCGCGGGCGGCAGCGCGGCCGATTCTCCCTGGCGGTAGAGCGCGAACAGTTCTTCCAGCAGCACGGGAAGGGACCAGCCGTCTAGCAGCAGATGATGGAAAGTCCAGAGCAGGCGATGGCGCTCCGGCGCCAGCCGGATCAGGGTGAAGCGCAGCAGCGGCCCGCGGTCCGGCGGCATGCTCTCCCCATGATCGGCCGCCTGCATGTCTTCCAGCCGCGCGCGCGCCTCGTCGTCGCTGAGCGCCGACAGATCGGCTTCCCGCCACGGCGCGGCGCTGTCCAGGCTCAGCGCCTGCATCGGTTGCAGGGTGTCCTCGTGAATGAAGGAGGACAGCAGATGCGGGTGGCGGCTCAGCAGACGTTCGACGGCGTGGCGCAGCGCTGTCCCGTCAAGCGCGCCGTCCAGCTCGATGCGCATCTGTACCACATAGGGGTTGGCGGCGGAGTGGTCGTACAGCGCGTGGAACAGCAGGCCTTGCTGTAGCGGCGTCAGCGGCAGCAGCTCGGCGAGGCCGGGACGGCGGCGGCTCAGGCGCTCGATTTCGGCCGGCTCCAGCCGCAGCAGCGGCGCGTCGGCGCGCGCTTCAACGGGTCGGGCCGAGGCCTCGGTCGCAACTTGGACGAGGCCGCGGACGCTGGGGTGTTCGAATACTTGGCGCGGCGTCAGGCTCAGCCCCCGTTTGCGGGCCAGGCTCACCAGTTGGATGGAGCTGATGCTGTCTCCGCCGAGATGGAAGAAGCTGTCGTCCAGGCCGACGCGCTCCAGGCCCAGGGTTTGGGCGAAGGCCTCGGCCAGCAGTTTTTCTTTCTCGGTGACCGGCTCGCGGTGCTCGGCCAGCGCCAGCTCCGGCGCCGGCAAGGCGCGACGGTCCAGCTTGCCGTTGGGGGTGAGCGGCAGCGCGTCCAGTGCCACCCAGGCGGCGGGCACCATGTAGTCGGGCAGGCGGGTGGCCAGCGCGTCGCGCCAGCGCGCGACATCGGCTTGGGCGCCGGCGGCGGGCACCGCGTAGGCGACCAGCCGGCGCTGCCCGGGCGCGTCCTCGCGGATCAGCACCACGGCCTGGGCGACGCCGGGCTGGTCCAGCAGCGCGGCTTCGATCTCGCCCAGCTCGATGCGCAGTCCGCGCAGCTTGACCTGATGGTCTAGGCGGCCCAGGTAGTCCAGCGCGCCGTCCTCGCGGCGGACGACGCGGTCGCCGGTGCGGTACAGCCGCTGGCCGGCGGCGAAGGGATGGGCGACGAAGCGTTCGGCAGTCAGAGCCGGACGGCGCAGATAGCCGCGGGCCAGGCCGACGCCGCCCAGATAGAGCTCGCCGGGGATGCCGGGCGGTAAGGGCCGCAGCATGGAATCGAGCACGAAGAGCTGGGTGTTCCAGATTGGGTGGCCGATGGGCACCGAGCGGCTGTCGCTTGCCGGATCGCAGGTCCAGGCGGTGACGTCGACGGCGGCTTCGGTGGGGCCGTAGAGATTATGCAGCGGGCAGGGCAGCGTCTGGGCGGCGCGGGCCAGCAGCGGCGCGGGCAAGGCTTCGCCGCTGCACAGCACGCGGCGCAGGCTGGCGCAGCCGGCGCTGGCGGGCTCCTGCAGGAAGGCGTCCAGCATGGAGGGGACGAAATGCAGGGTGGTGACGCCGCGGCGGCGGATCAGCTCGGCCAAATAGACGGGATCACGATGGCCGTCGGGTCGGGCCAGCAGCAGCGAGGCGCCGGCCATCAGCGGCCAGAAGAACTCCCAGACCGAGACGTCGAAGCTGGACGGGGTTTTTTGCAGCACCACGTCGTCGTCGGCCAGCGGGTAGGCGTGCTGCATCCACAGCAGGCGGTTGACGATGGCGCGGTGGCTGTTGACGGCGCCTTTGGGGCGGCCGGTGGAGCCGGAGGTGTAGATGACGTAGGCCGGATGCCTGTCGTCGCCGGGGAGGTCCAGCGGCGCATCGGACAGGATCTCGAGCGCATCGTGGAGCTGGTCCAGGCACAAAGCGCGTTCGATGGGCAGGCCGGCCAGCAGCTCGGAACGGGACAGGACGATGGCGGGCTGGGCGTCGGCCAGCATGAAGGCGATGCGTTCGGGCGGGTAGTCGAGATCGAGCGGCAGATAAGCGCCGCCGGCCTTGAGCACGGCGAGCAGGGCCACCACCAGATCGATGGAACGGGGCAGCGCGACGGCGACCAGGGTCTCGGGGCCGACGCCGTCGGCGCGCAGTCGGCGGGCGAGGCGGTTGGCGCGTTGGTGCAACTGGCGGTAGCTGAGGGCGACATCGTCGAAGCGCAGCGCCTCGGCGTCGGGGCTGAGTTCCGCCTGGCGTTCCAGCAACTGGGTCAGGGTGGCGGCGGGCAGCGGGGCGTCGGTGCGGTTCCAGGCGGCGAGCGCGTCTTGCTGGGCCGGGGAGGCCGGCGGGATGCGGGCGAGCGGCAGCTCGGGCTGTTCGGCGATCAGGCGCAGCAGTTCCAACAACTGCCGGGCGATGCCGTCGACGGCGTCGGCGGAGAAGAGATCGGGCCGATAGCCGAAGCGCAGCTCGAGCGCGGGTCCGGGGACGGCGCACAGGTTGAGCGGATAGTGCGAGGTGTCCACGCCCTGGCCGCCCAGGTAGCCGATGGACAGTGTGTCGTCCACGCGGCGATCGTCATCGGCGATCGGGTAGTTTTCAAAGACCAGCAGGGTGTCGAACAAGTCGCCAAGGCCGGCGGCCTGCTGGATCTCGGCGAGGCTGAGGTGCTGATGCTCGATCAACGCGGCCTGCTGGGTTTGCAGGCGTTGCAGCAGGGCGGCCAGGGTTTCCTCGGGCTGCAGCCTCAGGCGCAGCGGGACGGTGTTGATCAGCAGGCCGACCATGCGTTCGACGCCGGGGAGCTCCGGCGGGCGTCCGGAGACGGTAACGCCGAAGACGACGTCGTCGGCGGCGGAGAGGCGGGCGAGCAGGATGGCCCAGGCCGCTTGCAGCAGGGTGTTGAGGGTGAGGCCTTGCCGGCGGGCCAGCCGCTCCAGCGCGGCGTAGACGGCGGGCTCTGCCGTCACATTGTGGTTGCGCGGCAGCTGCTGGCTTTTTTGCGCGCTGGGCGCCAAGCGCGCCGGCTGCTCCAGCCCGGCCAGATGCTTGATCCATTGGCGTTTGGCGGCGTCGCGGTCGCGGTTGTGCAGCCAGGCCAGGTAGTCGCGGTAGGGAATGGCGGGCGGCAGCGCGTCGCCGCGGTAGAGGGCGAACAGTTCGCGCAGCAGCACCGGCACCGACCAGCCGTCGAACAACAGGTGGTGGAAGCTCCACAGCAGCTGGTGGCGCTCCGCGTCCAGCTTGACCAGGGTAAAACGCAGCAGCGGCGCGCGCGCCGGGTCCACGCCAGCGGCGTAGTCGTCCTCGCGCAGCCGCTCCAGGACTCGCAACTGTTCATCGGCCTGATGCGCGGATAGGTCCAGTTCGCTCCAAGGCGTCTCCACGCGCTCCAGTACGATTTGAGCCGGCTGTTCCAGCCCGTCCGCGGCGAAGGCGGCGCGCAGATGGTGATGGCGTTGTAGCAAGCCTTCGGCGGCCGCCCGCAGCTTGTCCGCGTCCAGCTGGCCGTCCAGCTGGAAGCCCATCTGTATCAGGTAGACGTCGCTTTGACCCTCGTCGTACAACAGATGGAACAGCAGGCCCCGCTGCAGCGGCGACAAGGGCAGCACCGCGCTGACCGCCGGATAGCGGGCGCGGATGCTTTCCAGGTCCGCGGCGCTGGCCGGCGGCAATTCGCCCGCCGCCGCGTCGGGCTCCGCCGGGCGGACCCGGAGCGCCAGACGCTCGATGCTGGGATGGTCGAAAACATCCTGCGGGCTGAATTGCAGGCCGTGGGCGCGGGCGCGGCTGACCAGCAGAATGGCGCTGATGCTGTCGCCGCCCAGGTCGAAGAAGCCCTGGCCCAGACCCACCCTGGACAGCCCCAGCACTTCCGCGTACAGCTTGGCCAGCGTTTTCTCCAGCCAGTCCCGCGCCTCGCCGGCGTCGGCGTTTTCGAAATCCGGCGCGGGCAGCGCCTGTTTGTCCACCTTGCCGTTGGGGGTCAGCGGCAGGCGCTCCAGCGGCACCACCGCCGCCGGCACCATGTAATCCGGCAGTTGCTCGGCCAGCGCCGTGCGCAAGGCCGCGCCGTCGGCTTGCAGGCCGGCGCGGGAAACGACGTAGGCGATCAGCTGCTTGATGCCGGGCAGGTCTTCGCGCAGGCGGACCACGGCCTGGCTCACGCCGGCTTGCTGGGTCAGCAGATGCTCGATCTCGCCGGGCTCGATGCGGTAGCCGCGCAGCTTGAGCTGTTCGTCCGCCCGCCCCAGGTAATCCAGCGAGCCGTCGGCGCGCAGCCGCGCCAGGTCGCCGCTGCGGTACAGGCGGCTGCAGGCGGGGCCGAAGGGATTGGCGACGAAGCGCTCGGCGCTCAGCGCCGGCCGGCCCAGATAGCCGCGGGCCAGCCCGTCGCCGGCGAGATACAGCTCGCCCTCGACGCCCGGCGGCAGCGGTTGCAGGGCATCGTTCAGCACGTAAGCCTGGACGCCGGGCAGCGGCGCGCCGATATCGGCGGGCTCGTCGTCCCGCATCTGGCCGCTCATCGTCGCGCACACGGTGGCCTCGGTGGGGCCGTAGGCGTTCAGCATGGTCCGGCCGGCGGACCAGCGCCGCGCCTGGGCCGCCGGGCAGGCCTCGCCGGCGACGATCAGGCCGCAATCCTGCGGGATGCCGCCGTCCGGCATGAGGGCCAGCGCGCTGGGAGGCAGGGTCAGATGGCTGATTTTCTGGCGGGCGAGCAAGTCCGCCAGCGCCGCGCCCGGCGTCAATTCCTCCGCTGGCGCGGTGACCAGGCAGGCGCCGGAAAGCAGGGTCATGGCGATTTCGGAGAAGGCCGCGTCAAAACTGGAGGACGCGAATTGCAGTACGCGGGCGCCGGGGCGGATGCCGAAGCGCCGGCTCTGGGCGCGCGCCAGAGCGCCTATGCCGCGGTGAGTCACCGCCACGCCCTTGGGCTGGCCGGTGGAGCCCGAGGTGTAGATCAGATAAGCCAGCTGGTCCGGGGAATCGAGAAGCGGAAGCGCCTGTTCCGGCTGCGCCTGCCACATCGGCTGTTCGGTATCCAGTTCCACCACCCGCGCCCAGTGGACCGGCAGTTGCTCGGTCAGCGCGGCCCGCGTCAGCAGCGCGGCCGGCATGGCGTCGTTGAGAATGTAGGCCAGCCTTTCCCGCGGGTAGTCGGGGTCCAGCGGCAAATAGGCGCCGCCGGCCTTGAAAATGGCCAGCATGGCGATGATTTGTTCGGGCGAGCGGTCCAGGCACAGTCCCACCGGCGTTTCGCGGTCTATACCCAGTTCCCGCAGATAATGGGCCAGACGATTGGCCTGGCCGTCCAGCTCGCGGTAGCTGAGCGCGCGCGCGCCGTGTCGCAGCGCGATGGCGTCGGGATGGTCCGTCGCGCTTCGGGCGAACAGGGCGGCGAAGGTTTCGGCGGGAGCGGCCGCGGTGTGCGGATTGCGGGAGGGGAAAACGGCGTTGTCGTTCATGTCGCACCTTGGATGGCTTGCGGTACAGGCGTGAGGCCGCAACCTTCCGCGCATGCGCGGCCGGCCGGCGATTTTTTTTCGATGTGGAGCGGGATGGCATAAGAGGAGCCGCGGCGAGCGCGCCGCCGCAATACGGGAAGAGAAGCGCCGCGCTTTGTCTTCAAAGCGGGCGCGTCCCAGCATGGCCCCCTTGAGCCGGGGCGGGAATCAGCCGGTAGAGAGCAAGGCGTCCTGAGCGCGAGCCAGACTGGCGGGCCGCATGTCTATCCAGTTTTGTTCGATATGCTCAAGGCAGGACTGGCGGTCGGAGGGGCCGAAACAGGCTTGCCAACCCTCCGGAACAGGAGCGAACTCGGGCCAGAGCGAGTACTGGCCCTCATCGTTGATCAGGGCGAAAAAAACGCCTTCCTTATTGTCGAACGGGTTCGCCATGACACTTCTCCCTGTGACTGTCTTATGAGATTTGTCTGCATCAAAGTGCAGAAATATCTGAGAAGCATATCAATACAAAATGAATATGTCATTAAATAAATATGGTTTTATCGCAATAAATGAACTATGGCGAGGTGGAACCAGCAAAAACGAAAGGGGCCGACGGCTCTCATCCTGCAAGCGGTTCAAAGTCCGGCGAGCCGGTGCGAGGAAGGATGTAAAGCCCTGGGGGAACGGAAAGCGCATGCGGCACAAGAGGGGCTCATCGTGCAATGCCGACGGCTAGCCCGCCATGCGCTTCATCACGCGTTCGATTTCATCCTGCAGCCGGACAACGTCTATGGGTTTGGTCATGAACCCATCCATGCCGGCGGCCATGGCCGCTTCGCGATCCTCCTGAAACGCTCCGGCCGTCAAAGCGATGATGGGCGTGGCGCGCTTGTCGCTGTCGGGGTCCACCTGACGGATGAATTTGCAGGCGGTGATGCCGTCCATTACCGGCATCTGAATATCCATCAAGATGAGGTCTATATCATGGTGCTGCCACGCGTTGATCACTTCTTTCCCGTTGGAAGCGGTGTAGATCCGGTGCCCGTGTTTTTTGAGCAGAATGGTGACGATGTCCAAATTGATTAAATCGTCATCGGCCACCAGGATGTTCAAGGGAGACAGGGGGGCGGACGTGAGTTCCGCATCGGGCGGCTCCAGGCAGGGCAAGGCGTCAAGCGGCGCAGGGCGCAAGGGAAGGTAAACCTGAAAGACGGAGCCTTTGTTGAGGGTGCTTTGCACCTCGATCCGGCCGCCCATTTTCTGGGTCAGTTGCAAGGCGATGGTGGTGCCCAGGCCGGTACCGCCAAAGCGGCGGGTGGTTGAGGCGTCCGCTTGGGAAAAGGGTTCGAACAATTTGGCCAGGGTGTCCTGGCTCATGCCAATGCCGCTGTCCCGGATAATGACGACCACGTATTCTTCCGCGGACAGCACCGTCAGCCAGACCCCGCCCTGGGCGGTGAACTTGATGGCGTTGCCCACCAGGTTCATCAAGATCTGCCGCACCCGGAAAGCGTCGCCGATAAAGGCCTGCTGGATAATGGCCGGGTATTTCAGCTGCAAGGTGATGCCTTTTTTACTGGCGCTCAACCGCAGGATGTCGATCACGTGCTCCGCCACCTCGCGCAATGAAAAGGGCGCTTCCTCCAGTTCCAAGGCGTTTTGTTCGAGCTTCGCGGTGTCGAGGACATCGTTGAGCAGGCCCAGCAAGCTTTTGGCGGAGTGGTTGACGGTTTTGAGCATGCTTTTTTGCTTGTCGTCCAGCTCCGTGTCTTGCAGCAAATCGGTGTAGCCGATGATGGAGTTCATCGGCGTTCTGATTTCATGGCTCATATTGGCCAGGAAGGCGCTTTTGGATTTAACGGCCGAAAGCGCGCGGTTTTTGGCTTCAATCAAAGCGAACTCCGCCGCTTTTTTCTCCGAAATATCCAGGATCACCCCGTCTATCAAGCGCAGCGCGCCGTTGTCGTTGTATACGCCGCGGGCGCTTTCCAATACCCAGCATTCTTCCTGATTCAGGCAGAGCAGGCGGTATTCGACGACATAAAGCTGATGCTGCTCCAAAGCGTAGCGGATGGTTTCGCGCACCCTTTCCTTGTCTTCCGGATGAATGATGTCCAGTAGCTGAATACGGCCGTCCAGGAAAGATTTGGCGGGCCAGCCGCATAGTTTTTCTATGTCTTCGCTGATGAAGATGGTTTTCCACGGTTCCTGGGAATGGCTGCGAAAGGCGACGCCGGGGATGTTGTCGATCAAGGTGCGAAACTGGCTTTCACGCTCTTCCAGCTCCTTTTGGATGCGGTGGCGCGCGCTGATGTCGCCGATGAAGCCGACATAAATCACTTGCTCGGGCAGCAGCACCTTGCCTATCGATAGGCGGATGGGAAACTGGCTGCCGTCCTTTTTGAGCGCCACCTCCTCGCGTTCCCTGCCTATCAATTTCTCGATCTGGGTTTCCATATAATCGGCAAGAAAGCGATCGTGTTTGGCGTGGTGCGGCTCCGGCATCAACAAATTGATGTTCTTGCCCAGCAACTCCTCCATCTTCCAGCCAAACAGCCGCTCCACCGCGGGGTTGGCGCTCAAAATGCGGCCCTTCTCATCAATGGTGATGATGCCGTCCAGCGAAGTGTTGAACGTGGCTTGCAGCTTCAGCTCGTTGCTCAGCGTTCTTTGATACAAGGGGCGGTAGCGCAACAACACATTGCCCACGAAAACGATATTGCCAAGCAGGAGCACCGTGATGGCGATGGCGACGGCCAGGTTTTCATTGTCTTCAAAGGCGCTGCGGAAAGCCGGGTCCGGCGTGCCGATGAAACGGGCGGCCTCCATGCCGAAGTAATGCATGCCCGCAATGGCGACCCCCATGACCCCGCCGCTGAGCAGCGTCATCCCTCCCTTGCTCATTTTCTTATTGTCCAGACCAAAACGTATCCATAGCGACAAGGTGCTTAGCAGCACGGCGAGCAGGATGGAAACGGCGAACCACGAGGGATCGTAGCGCAGCAGCGGCGTCATGCGTATGGCCGCCATGCCGGAGTAGTGCATGGTGCCGATGCCGCTCCCCACCAGCACCCCGCTGATCAAAAGCTGTTTTCCGTCGATTTTGGGCTGAGACAGCAAGTGAAGGGCAATCAGCGAGGCGGCGACGGCGGGCAGCATGGACAGGAGAGTGGGAAGCAGCGCGTATTGGATTGTGCTGCAAATGCTGAAGGCCAGCATGCCGACAAAGTGCATGGCCCAGATGCCGCCGCCCATCGCGCAAGAACCGGTGGCAAGCGCGATCCAGCGCAGCCAGCGCTCACTAGCCTCGCGGGCCAGGCCGGCTATTTGCAGCGCCAAACAAGAGGTAAAAATGGCCACCAGAAAGGAGAGCGCCACCAGCCACAAGTTGTATCTGGTTGGCAAAAACAAATAGGACTGGTAAGCGTCAATGAAAAACGAGCTGAGCATGACCTCCCCATTTTCAATAGCTTCTTCACGCTGTGCCAATTAGCCGCAGGGGCTTTCCTCCGGTATAGACAATGGAGACATTGTCGCGCCAGCGTTGTGCAGGAAGGTTATTCCAGCCGCCACCCCGCGCAATGCGGGAATCTAGCGCTGCCTTGGCAACAGCAGCGACTAGATTTTGCCCGCGGAGAGTGAATATCGCCAAGACCGATATCTGAGGTGCCTACGGAAGCCGGAGCAGTCCAAAACCTCTACCCGAAGTCTTGTTTTACCGGGGCGGACTTTACTATCTATAGAAGATATCGATGGGTGTACGCATGCCGGGGTGGATATCTTGCCAGACCGATTTGAAGCCAAGTTGCGAGTTGCCATTGCCGTTTCCATGGTGTTTGTAGCCGTGCTGTCGCTTTCCATCTGGAAGGTTGTTGACAGCGCTAAGCAAGCAGCACACTGGCTGACGAACAGCGTGATGGTCGCGGACCAGTTGGCGCACATCCGCGGTTTTACCGTGCATGCGGAAATCAGCACCCAGAACTTTCGTCTGACGGGTGATGAAGCCAATCTGAAGGAACGCGATAGGGCAATTGAGGCACGCGAGGCATTGCTGACGCAGATCCGCACACGAATCGGCGACAACCCCAGGCAGCTTGATCGCTGGATGGCCCTGCGCCGGGTCGTCACTCAGCGGGTGGCAATCTCTCGCGAGGTGGAGCGCTTGTACCGTCAGTATGGTGGAGCCGCGGCCAGCGCCTACGTCACGAGCGCACCGCTACGCGCCACCCGCACGCAGGTGTATAGCTTACTGGACGAAATGGACCATGAAGAGCATCGCGTGCTTGAGGGGCGGCTGGTCGATTACGAGCATTCGCAGCAGTGGCAAATATGGTGGAACAGCCTGAGCGGTATCACGCTCTTCTTGCTGCTGGGCGGGACTTATTTCATGGTGCGGCGGCAATGGCGGGCGCTGAGCGTCAGCCAAGGGGCCCTTGTGTCCAGCGAGGAAAATCTGGCCGCCACGCTGCATTCGATTGGGGATGCGGTAGTCTCCGTCAACGCCAATGGCTTGATTACTCGTTGCAACCGGGTAGCCGAATTCCTCACCGGTTGGCCTGCCGCCGAGGCTGTCGGCTTGCCATTATCACAGATATTGACCGTGAGGCGGGATAAAGACGATCAGCCTATCGATTTGTTTACATGCGGTACAAGAATGGGAGCGCAGGCCCAGTACATGCCGGAGTCCTTGCATGGGGAACTGGTGGCGCTGGATGGCCAACAATGTCCGATCAGCTACACCGTAGCGCCGATTATCGCCGGTAGCGACTTGCTGAACGGCGTGGTGGTTGTCTTCCGCGATTCCACTGCCGAGCGGGACGTCCGACTGACCATCCTTGCGCAAAATGCCCTGCTTACCGAAAGAGTCCAGGACCGGTCCTTGCGTTTGCTGGAAAGCGAGGCGCATTTGGACGCCATTCTCAGCGCAGTGCCGGTGCTGATTGCCTATGTCAATGTTGATCGCCTTTACGTGTATGTCAATGAGCAGTATCGGCTACGCTTTGCGCCTGATCATGCGAACATCACCGGCTACGCCGTGAGCGAGATACTAGGGGCGGAGCGCTACGCCATAGCCTGTCCGCACATTGACAAAGTACTGGCCGGTGAGCCGCTGAATTATGATTGGCAGCCTTTCCCCGGGGTTTGGCAGAACATCCGCTATGTGCCCAAGCGCAACGAACTGGAGGAGGTGATCGGTTATTACGTGCTGGGCATCGACGTCACCGAGCGCAAGGCGGCGGAAGAGCATATCCAGTTGCTCAACAGCGAACTGTCTCAGCAAGTGCGTGAGCTAGAGCATGTTTCCCGCGCTCTGCGTACCCTGAGCGCCGGGAATCGCGCCATGTTGCGCGCAAGGGATGAGCGGCAATTGCTGGATAGCAGCTGCCGGGCCATTGTTGAGGCCGGCGGTTATAGCACGGCGGTGATTTGGTATGGCGACGGGGATGCGCAAGAACTAAAGCCGATGGCTCAATGCGGCTTTGCCGGTGGGCTGAGCGAGCTGGCAGGTATCGTTCTGGGCAGGGCGGACGCCGCCGGCGGCATCAGCATCACGCCCACTGCCGTGCGTACCGGCAAGGTGCAACTGGCGCGCGATATGCAAAGCGACAGCCGGTATGAGGCGCTGCGGGCCATGCTGCATGGGGCGGCATCCGGCTTGGCCTGCCCGTTGCAGGTGGATGGCCGCGTTATCGGCGCATTGACCATTTACGACAGGCAGGCGGATACCTTTGACGATGATGAGATTGATTTGCTGATCGAGGCCAGTGCCGACCTGGCATTCGGCATCGGCTCCTTGCGGGCACAGAGGGAACGAGAGCAGGCCCGCGTCGCCATGCAGCAAATGCTGCGCCATGATCAACTGACTGGCCTGCCCAATATGTTGCAGTTTGAAGAGGCGCTGACGTTGGAGCTAGTGCACGCAAGCCAGGAGGACCGCACGCTGGCCGTGCTGCAGTTCAATATCGAGCGTCTGGGAGAAATCAACGAGGTACTTGGCTTTGCGCAGGGAGATCAAGTATTGCGTGAGTTTGGCGCTCGCCTGAGGGCCTGCCTGCCGACTGCCGCATTGGCCGCGCGCGTGCGAGGCGACGAATTTGCGGTACTGCTTCCCGGTGCGGACGGACAGGAAGCATTGGTGCTGGTCACTGCGGTCAATTGGGCGATGACTACCGCTTTTGAAGTGGCGGGGCTGACGCTGGATGTCGCCGTAAGAGTGGGCATGGTGCTGTTCCCCCAACATGGGAGGAACATACACGATTTGTTGCGCCACTTGGACAAGGCTACACAGCAGGCCAAGCAGCGAGGGGTGGCGTATTACTTGTACGAGCCGGGCAAAGCCGAGACGCAAGCCGAGCGGCTGGTGCTGGCCAGAGAGCTACGCCATGCCATAGCGCAGGGCGAGCTGCGGCTATACCTGCAGCCCAAGGTCAGCCTGGCCGATGGCAAGGTCTGCGGCGCCGAGGCCTTGGTGCGCTGGCTGCATCCACAGCACGGCTTGTTGGCGCCCAGCGCCTTCATCGATATCGCGGAACGGTCCGGGCTAATCCACCCATTGACCGAGTGGGTTGTGACGGCAACGCTGGATTTACTACAAGCTTGGCAGGGGCAGCAGCTCATGCTGCCCATCGCGGTGAACCTATCGGTGCGCAATCTGCAGGACGACACCTTGCCGGACAAGCTGCGACTTTGGCAGGAGCAGCGTTCGATTCGCACCGGTTTGTTAGAGCTGGAAATCACGGAAAGCTCCATGATGTTGGATCCGGAATTGGCGCTGGCCTTGCTGAATGAACTACGATGCGCTGGCTCCGCATTGTACGTGGATGATTTTGGCACAGGCTATTCATCGCTGAGCTATTTACAAAAATTACCGGTGGATTACATCAAGATTGATCAGTCTTTTGTAATGAATATGTCCCAGGACAAAGACTCCGCCATGATCGTGAAATCCACCATCGAACTTGTGCACCATCTGGGACGGCTGGTGGTGGCGGAGGGCGTTGAGTCCGCTGCGGATTGGCAAAGCTTGCGAGAGATGGGATGTGATTATGCGCAGGGGTTTTTCATCGCCTCGCCAATGCCGGCAGAGGAGTTTGCCGCCTGGACTAGCTCTTTCCGGGCGCCATAGTGTCGGGAGACTGCGGGTAGGCATATAAGGTAAAACGGAAAGAGGCCGAGGTCGCCGTGGTCATCAGAACACGGAGATTTTGGGGATAAAAAAGCCCGCGCGTGAGCGCGGGCAAATAATGGAAGAGGACCAGGTCAGCGGATTAGTAATCCAACTCGGTCGGGACTTTCTCCTTGCTGTCCTTCGGCGCTTCGGCCACGGTGGCGTCCGTGGTCAGGATCAGGCTGGCGATGGAAGCGGCGTTTTGTAGCGCGGTGCGCGTCACCTTGGTCGGATCGATCACACCCATTTCCACCAAGTCGCCAAACTGGCCGCTGGCAGCGTTGTAGCCGTGGCTGCCCTTGCCCTCCAGAACCTTGTTGACGATCACCGACGGCTCGTCGCCGGCATTGGCGGCGATAGCGCGCAGAGGCGCCTCCAGCGCGCGCAGCACGATCTGGATGCCGGCATCCTGATCGGCGTTGTCGCCCTTCAAGCCGCTGATGTGGGCTCGCGCGCGCAGTAGGGAGACGCCGCCGCCGGCAACGATGCCTTCTTCCACTGCGGCGCGGGTAGCGTGCAGTGCGTCGTCCACGCGGTCTTTCTTCTCTTTCATTTCCACTTCGGTAGCCGCGCCAATGCGGATGACCGCCACGCCGCCAGATAGCTTGGCCACGCGCTCTTGCAGTTTCTCGCGGTCATAGTCGCTAGTGGCCGCATCGATCTGGGCACGTATGGTCTGAACGCGAGCATCGATCTTGGCCTTGTCTCCCGCGCCGTCGATGATGGTGGTGTTCTCCTTGCCGATTTCCACGCGTTTGGCGCTGCCCAACTCCGGCAGGCCGGCTTTTTCCAGCGTGAGCCCGGTTTCCTCGGAAATGACAGTGCCGCCGGTGAGGATGGCGATGTCTTCCAGCATGGCCTTGCGGCGGTCGCCAAAGCCTGGAGCCTTCACGGCGGCCACCTTGAGGATGCCGCGCATGCTGTTCACCACCAGGGTGGCCAGCGCTTCGCCTTCCACGTCTTCGGCTACGATCAGCAGCGGCTTGCCTGCCTTGGCCACTTGCTCCAGCACCGGCAGCAGATCGCGGATATTGCTGATCTTCTTGTCGTAGAGCAGCACCAGCGGGTCTTCCAGCACAGCGGTCTGCTTTTCCGGATCGGTGATGAAGTAGGGCGACAGATAGCCGCGATCGAACTGCATGCCCTCGACGATGGCCAACTCGTTGTCCAAGGATTTGCCGTCCTCGACAGTGATCACGCCTTCCTTGCCTACTTTCTCCATGGCGTCGGCGATGATCTTGCCGATGGCCTCGTCGGAGTTAGCCGACAGCGCGGCGACTTGGGCGGTTTCCTTGCTGTTGGTCACCGGCTTGGACAGGGTTTGCAGCTCTTTCACTACGGTATGCACGGCTTTATCAATGCCGCGTTTCAGGTCCATCGGATTCATGCCGGAAGCGACGTACTTCATGCCTTCCTGCACGATGGCTTGGGCCAGCACGGTGGCGGTGGTGGTGCCGTCGCCCGCCACGTCGGCGGTCTTGGACGCCACTTCTTTTACCATCTGGGCGCCCATGTTCTCGAATGGGTCCTTCAGTTCGATTTCTTTGGCAACCGACACACCATCCTTAGTGATGTGCGGCGCGCCGAAACTGCGCGCCAACAGTACGTTGCGGCCTTTCGGACCCAGGGTGACTTTGACGGCATTAGCCAGCACATTGACGCCGTTGACGATGCGCTCACGGGCGTTGTCGTGGAAGCGGACTTCTTTCGCAGCCATGGTTTAACTCCTGTGATGATTGTGGGGAATCAGGCAGCCTTACGGCCGGATTGAGAGGTGTCTTCAACGACTCCGAAGACGTCTTCTTCGCGTAGCACCAAGTACTCCTGATCGTTTAGCTTGACGGTCTGGCCGCCGTATTTGCCGAACAGAACCAGATCGCCCACCTGCACCTGCATCGGCAACAGTGTGCCGTCTTGCAGGCGCTTGCCAGGGCCAACGGCGAGAACTTCGCCTTGCTCCGGTTTTTCAGCGGCGCTATCGGGGATGACGATGCCGGAAGCAGTCTGGCGGACCTTCTCGATCCGCTTGACGATAATCCGGTCGTGCAGAGGACGGATTTGCATATCAATCTCCTGTGCGATTCAGATCATTGGAAACAGTAGGTAAGACCGAGTGGCAGGCGCGAAAAGGCCTGCTCTTACCGGTCAAAGTCAGCCGGAAAGACTGACGAAAGACGAAGTAAGGGCGGGTCAAAAACTTTTCAAGAGGTTTTTTGCAGAAAAAATGAAACTACAAAATGATGCGCTCGACACGGCCAAAACGGTACTCCGTTCTGGTCGCCTTGCCGCCATGGCAGGCGCGCGGCCTAAGGGGGCAGGGTGGTTTGCGCAGGCCTTCCTCGCCCAGGGTGTCGTCTTCGGCCAGGTCGCGCCATAGTCCGCCGTGTACGGGGCGGAACTGCCAGGAAACATAGCCTCGGCGGGAGGCCAGCCGCATCAGGTCCGGGCCGTCGGGCGCTTCCGCCAAGACACTTTCCTGCCCAGCGATAGGGGGCAGATCGCCGAAAGCCTGGCGGCAGGCCAGCTCTTCCCCAGCGGCCGCGCCTATGGTGTTGCAGCCGCGCCGCTCGTCGCGCAGCAGGTTCCAGGCGCCCAGCTGCCAGGCCGCGTCCAGAATATCTTCTTCTATCAGGGAGAGCGCCCCCCATCTGCGCGTCAGTTGCAAGGCCGACGCCGGCACTTGCCGAAGCAAGGGCTCGCCATTTTGGCCGCGGGCGGGCTCAGGGCGGCGGAAACCATGCCAATGCAGCATCAACAGCAAGGGCGTATCGGGAAAGGGGACCGCGCTGAGACTGACCGCGAATAGCGGCAGACGCATATGGCGGATTTGAGCGGACAAGGTATCGAACAACTCCACGGCAACACTCCATGACAATGGACGCGAAGACATGCCTTAACGATAAAAAGATTGCCGGCACGAGGCAAGCGGCAACCTTGTGAATATGGCTGGGCGCTTATTTCCATCCTTGCCGCCATTGCTCGTCGTCGCGCAGAGCCTGCCACGGCACGGTTCGCTGGCGCCGGGTGTACACCGCCTCCAGCGTTACCGTTTCTACCGGGCCGTCGGGCGCGGGCCGTCCCAGCGCCACCACCAGGAAGTGTTTCTCCTTGTCGCGCGGCGCCGCGGCGGTCCACTTGCTCAGCAGCAATTTTTCCGGGTTGAGCCGCCTAGTTGTCGCCACGGTCCTGACTCACCCAAATCAACTTCTCCGCGGGTATGCCCAACTTGGCCGCCACCGCCAGCAGAGCGGTCTTGGCATCCGGGGCGGGCTGCTTGTCGCGCGACAGCAGCCACAAGTAGTTCTTGTCGGGTCCCACCACCACCGCCCAGCGATAGTCGGGGTCCAGCGCCGCCACGTGGTAGCCGCCATAGAACGGGCCAAAGAACGACACTTTCAGCGAGGCGACATCGGCGCGGCCGTTGAACCAGGCCTTGCCCACGGCTTCGCGCCAACTGGCGGCGGCGGTGTCAAAGCCGCGGTTGACCACGCGGATGCTGCCGTCGGCATTGCGACTGTAATCGGCGCTCACCGCCTGCAGGCCCCGTTCGAAGCGGTGGTCCAGGCGGGCGATTTCATACCATCGCCCCTGATAGCGTTCCAGCTGGAAGCCTTGCACTGGGATGACGTCCGGCGGCGGCAGGGTGTTGCAGCCGGTAAGCGGCAATAGGGCAATAGCCAACAGACCGAGGGGTATTTTCAACATATCGGGCTCACAGTGTGTCGAGATTGGTTTGCAGCGCCGCCGCGTGAGCGGCGATAGCGGCTTGTTCGGCATCCGGCAGCTTGTCCAGCTGGCGATAGACCAGGCTGAGTCGCGGATTGGCCGCTAGCCGCGCGCGGTGGCGCTGGAAAAAGTTCCAGTACAGGGCATTGAAGGGACAGGCGTCCCGGCCAATGCGCAGCTTGGGCTGGTAGCGGCAGCCGGCGCAGTAATCGCTCATGCGGCCGATATAAGCGGCGCTGCCGGCGTAGGGCTTGCTGCCGAGCAGCCCGCCGTCGGCGAACTGGCTCATGCCCAGAGTGTTGGGCAACTCCACCCATTCGAAGGCGTCGATGTAGACGCCCAAATACCATTCATGCAGCGCCTGCGGCGACAGCCCGGCGATCAGTCCGAAATTACCGATCACCATTAGCCGCTGGATGTGGTGGGCGTAGGCGTCTTCCAGCGATTGGCCGATGGCGTGCGCAAGACACCGCATGCCCGTTTCGCCATCCCAGAACCAGCGCGGCAGCGGCAGATCGTGAGACAGGGCGTTATTGTTGCGGTAGCTGGGCATCTTGGCCCAATAGACGCCTCGCACATATTCGCGCCAGCCCAGTATCTGCCGCACAAAGCCCTCTACCGCGGCCAGTGGCGCGCGGCCTGCGAGCCAGGCGGCGATGGCGGCGTCCACCACCTCGCGCGGATTGAGCATTTTCACATTGAGGGCGAAGGAAGGCTGGGAATGAAACAAGCGCCGCGCATGCCGGCTCATTGCGTCCTGATAAGCGCCAAAGTGCGGCAGCGTCCGCTCGATAAAGTCGCACAGCAGGGCCTGCGCCTCGGCGCGCTTGAGCGGCCAGCGCAGCGCTTCGGCCTGAGGCTGACCGAAACTGTTCACGCCGGCGTCGTTTATGGTTTGCCACAGCCCGCGGTGGTCATGCTCAGGGCGAGGGTCATTGGGTTCTGGCGGGCTGCCGGACCAGCGCTGACGGTTTTCGGCATCGAAATTCCAGCGCCCGTCGGCGGGTTCGCCGTTCTCGTCCACCAAAATGCCGTGCTGGCGCCGCAGGTGACGATATAGGGTCTCCTGCCGCCATTGCCGCCGCGCGCCGAAGAACGCGGCGGCGTCGCCGCGAGCGGTGTAGAAGTGCTCGCTGTCCGCCATGTGGCATGGAATGGATAAGCCCGCGCCCCAGCGGGCGAGTTGATGGTCCAGCCGCCATTCGTCCGGAGCCTGGTATTCCACCCTCGTCGCGCCGTAGTGGCGGATCAGCGCATCCAAATTGCCGATTAACGATTGGCGGTTGCTTCCGTCGTCGATGGCGATGTAGCGCACTCGATGCCCCAAGGCCTTCAGTTGGCTTGCAAAATCACGCATCGCGGCGAAGATGGCCAGGATTTTCTGCGCGTGGTGGCGTACGTAATCCGTCTCCTGGCGGATTTCCATCATCACATGCACCACCTCGGGGTCGGGGGCGGTGAACCAACTATGGTTGGGGTTGAGCTGGTCGCCCAGAATCAGCCGCAAGAGGGTCATTGGGCCATGTCCTTCTGACGGCGGCAGCGTTCTGAGCAGTATTGGACGGCATCCCAATTATTGCGCCATTTTTTGCGCCAGCTCATGGGGTGGCCGCAGGCGGCGCAGCGCTTGGATGGCAGTGCCGCCTTATTGCCCTTGAATATCCGCGCCATCACGCTACCTTCAGTTTTTTGCGCAGCCAGGCCACCGGCAGTCCAAGCAGGGGGATTTTCTCGAACAATTCTTCGGCGGCGTCCCAGTAATCGCGGTGCAGCGTGATTTTGCCGTGGGCATCGAACTGGAAATGGCTGCCGCCGTGAATGCTGACCTTGCGCCCGGCATAGGCAAAATCGAAATCCCAGGTGATGAATGCCTGGTCGCCATCCCGTAGCGCGTGGATGACAGTGAAGCGGGGCTGTTCCAGCGTCTTGAACATGTGGTGAAACACCGCCTGGATTTTGGCCACGCCGCGCACGTCGTTGAAGGGGTCCTTGAAGCGCGCGTTTTCAGTGTAAAAGCGAGCGATGTCCGGCAAGGTTTGCGGTGTCAGCGTTTGATACCAGTCGAGCAAAGCTTGCCAATCGGCTTGAGTGGGGATGCGTTTCATGGTCGAGCCAACCTCGCGAGCAAAGGCAGCCGCAGCCGGTAAGGCAGCAGCCGCAGTAGTTTGAGCCATAAGGTGAAGCGCAGCGGAAAGTGAATTTCAAACGCGCCGCGGGCCAGCCCGCGCATGATGTCGCGAGCCGCCCGGCGCGGCGTGAGCAGGGCCGGCATGGAAAAATTGTTCTTGGCGGTGAGGGGCGTGGCCACGAAGCCGGGGTTGATCAGATAAACCGCCACGCCATGCGGCTTGAGTTCCGCATAGAGGATTTCCGCCAGATTGATCAGCGCCGCCTTGCCGGGGCCGTACACCGCGGCGCCCGGCAGGCCGACATAACCCGCCACGCTGGCGATCAGCGCCACGCCGCCGCGGCCTTGCCGCGCCAGCGCCGGCAACACCACTTCCAGGCCGTGGTAGACGCCCAGCAGGTTGGTGTCGAGCAGGCCGCGGGTTTCATCGGCGTGCAGATCCAGGCAGGTTTGCGGACGGTAGTCCGCCGCGCAGAACACCACGAGGTCCGGCAGCGCGCCGGCGGCTTCCAGGCGCGACCAAGCGGCCCGCCAGGCGGCCGGATCGGTCACGTCCAGCGTTTCCACTTGCGCGCCCGGGCGCTCTGCCGCCAGCATGCGCATCGGCTCGGCGCGTCGGGCGGATAGGATGACCTGGGCGCCGGCCAAGAGCAGCTCGTCGGCCAATGCCGCGCCGATGCCGCTGGACGCGCCGATCACCCATACCCGGCGCGCGCGCCAATCAGCGATGCGAGGGTTAAGGCGCAGTGTCATGGCCCTGACTCCGGTTTGTGGAAAAACAGCGTGACCTCGCCCAAGCGGAAACCAAACTTGCTCATGACCGCGCGGTTGAGCAGGCTGCGCTCATCTTGCAGGAACATCCAGTCATCGAACTGGACCAAGTATTCCTCGCCCTCCACCGGCAACTTCAGTGTGTAGCGCCAGCGCAGCGCGTTGCCGGCCGTCTCGCCAATGGCTTCCCCCTCCACATCGTCCGCCAGGCCGCGCCAGCGGCCCTGGCCGATGGACTTGAGCCGCCACACGCGCTGCTGACGGTTGCCGTCGCTGTAAAGAAAGCGCTCGGTCAACACCAACTCGTCGCCGTGGCGTTCGCCGTCCATGTCGATGGTGAAGCGCTTGAGCAGGCGGCCTTGCCGGTCCTGGTATATGCCCCAGGCCTTGGTGTGGCCAAGGAAAAACCGGCCGGGGTCTAGCAGCGGGCGGTTGGCGGCGTAATCTCCAACCGTTGGAGCGGCACAGCCTGCCAGCAGGAGCAGGGCGGCGAGCCAGAGGGGGGCGCGCATGGTTACGTCCTTTGCAGCAGAAACTGCGACACGCCGATGCGTCCCGCATCGAAACCCGCTTCGCAGTAGCACAGGTAAAGCCGCCACAGCCGAATGAAGGCCTCGTCGAAACCCTGGCCGCGAATGGCGTCCAGTTGGGTCTCGAAAGCCTCGCGCCAGCGGCGCAGCGTTTCCGCGTAGTCCGCGCCGAAATCGAGGCGCTTGTGGCTGGTCAGCCCGCTTTGATGCGCCGCGCGCTCAAAACGCTCGCGGCTGGGAAGCATGCCGCCGGGGAAGATAAAGGCCTGGATGAAATCGGTGCTGGCGCGGTAGGCCTCGAAACGCGATTCATCAATGGTGATGCTTTGCGCCAGCGCTTGGCCGCCCGGCTTCAGGCAGCGGCGCAGGGTGTCGAAATAGCCGCGCCAGTAACGCTCGCCCACCGCCTCGAACATTTCGATCGACACGATGGCGTCGTATTGGCCGCTCAGATCGCGGTAGTCGCGGTGTTCCAGTGTGACCCGCGGCTCCTTGGCCAGGCGGCGGCGCGCGAAGCTCAGTTGCGCGTCCGAGATGGTGATCCCGTGCACGGAGACGCCGAGACGGGCTGCGTGTTCGGCGAAGCCCCCCCAGCCGCAGCCGATTTCCAGCACCCGCATGCCGGGGCGTAGTTGCAGCTGTTCGCAGATGCGTTGGTACTTGCGCGCCTGCGCTTGGGCCAAGGGCTGGCTGTAGTCGCCGTCGAACCATGCGCTGGAGTAAGTCCAGCTGGGGTCCAGCCACAGCTTGTAAAAATCGTTGCCGATATCGTAATGGGCATGGATGTTGCGGCGGCTGCCGCGGCGGCTGCCGCGGCGGCTGTTGACGCGCAGGAGATGGCGCAGCCTGTGCCACAAACGCGCGGCCCAACGGCCCAGCGCCCCCAATTGCAAGGCGTCTTCATTGCGCAGCATCAGTTGCAGCAGCCCTGTCAGGTCCTGGCAGTCCAACCAGCCGTCGCGGTAGGCCTCGGCAAAGCCGATGTCGCCGCCGGACAGGATGCGGGCGCAGGCGCGCCAGTCCCGCAGCGTCAACTCCGCGCTGACGTGCGTTTGGGCCGCGCCAAACCATAAGGTCTCGCCATCTGGCGTGACCACTTTAAGGCTGCCGTGGCGCAATTGAGCCAGTATGGCGAGCAGCGCGCGCCCCGCCGCCGGAAACTTGGGGTGGGACAAGGAGAGGGGTTGGCTCGCGCTCATGGTTTCAGCTCCTGGCCACGGCTGAGGGCGGTGGCGGGGGGATGGGGTTTGCGGGAAAAGGGTACGCGCTTTAGCCAAAGCTTCAGCGCCTGCCAGTGAATGCGGGCGATGACGCCCAGGGTGAGCAGAGGCTGGCGCAGCAAGGCGGCCGCCGCTGTGGCCGAGCTCAAGGCGCGCAAGCGGCCGGATATCGAGGTGTGAAGCAGAGCGCCGTTGGCGTCGTGATAATCGATCCGCGTCAGCGCGCGGCCCGCTTGTTCCACGAAGCGGAATCGATAATGGCCTTCCACTTGGCAAAACGGGGAGACATGCAGCAGTTTGCGGCAGACCAACTGGCTGGAGGCGCTAATGGGCCCCCCGTCGGTTTGGCTGAGCAGATAGCTATGCCTTTCGCCAAAGGTGTTGTTCACCTCGGTCAGCACGGCGATCAACTGGCCAGAGGCGTTGTGGCAGTGCCAGAAATTAACCGGATTGAAAACGTAGCCGAACACGCGCGGGAAGGTTTGCAGCCAGACCTCGCCGTCGCAGGGAAGGCCGGCTTCGTCCAGGCGCGCGCGTATCCAGGGCAATAGCGGCGAGCCGTCGCGCGGGCCGTAGTCGCGTGTGCGCAGCGACAGCGGCCGGCGGCAGTCCACGCCAAACCATGGCCCGCGCATGTTTTCCAGCGCGGACAGCTTGAGCCGCAAGCAAAACACCGGGTAGACGAAGCGATTGGCGGCCGGGCGTAAGCGATGGTGCATCACGTGTCCGGTCAGCAGATAGGCTGTGCTCATGTCGGCAGCCTCGCCCAGGCGGGTGCCAGGCCAAAATCCTGTGCCACGCGCAAAGCCGATTTCAGGCCATCCTCATGAAAGCCGTAGCCAGTCCAGGCGCCAGTGAACCAGCAGCCGCGTCGCCCCTGGATTTCGGATAGCGCTTTTTGCGCGGCGATGGCGGCGTTGTCCAACAGCGGGTGTTCGTAATGGTAGCGGCCCAGCACCTTGGCCGGATCCGGCTCTTGTGTTGGATTAAGCGTGACCATCACCGGGGTGTCCACCGGCAGCGGCTGTAATCGGTTCAACAGATAGCTCACGCCCACGGCGCGTCCATCGTCTTTCCCGTCGGCCAAGAAGTTCCAGGCCGCCCAGGCGCGAGGGCTGCGCGGCAGCAAGGAGACATCGGAGTGCAGCACGGCCTCATTGGCTTGGTAGCGCACCGCGGATAGCAGCGACCGTTCGCGCTCGTCGGCATCGGCCAGCAGCGCCAGCGTTTGAGGGGCGTGGGTGGCGAATACCACGCTGTCGAAGCATGCCTCGCCATGCGCGGTCTGCACGCGCACTCGGCCATTTTCCCGACTGACGCGCAGTACCGGGGTGGACAGCCGAATATCATTCAAGCCGGCCGCGATTTTTTCCACATACTGGCGCGCGCCATCTCGCACCGTCCGCCACTGAGGCCGGTCGCTCAACTGCAAGAGGCCGTGATTGAGGCTGAAACGCAGAAAGGTTTCCGCGGGGAAAGACAGGATATCGCGGCAGGGGCTGGACCAGATGGCCGCGGCCATCGGCAGCAGATAGTGATCGCGGAAGCGTGCGCCATAGCGGTCCGTTTCAAGCAACTGGCCCAACGTGAGCGGTGATTCGACGGCCCGTTTCAGGTTGCGCGGCGCGGCGCGGTTGAACCGGACAATGTCGGCCAGCATGCCCCAAAATCCAGGCGACAACAGATTGCGGCGTTGGGCGAACACCGTGTCCAGATTACTGCCCGCCCATTCCAGCTTGCCTTGGTCCAGTGAAACGCTGAATGACATGTCGCTGGGGTGGCTGACGATGCCCAGCTCGGCAAACAGCGCGATCAGCTTAGGGTAGGTGCGATCGTTGTACACCAGAAAGCCCGTGTCCACGGCAAAGCGGACGCCACCTACCGTGATGTCCACGGTATGGGCGTGGCCTCCCAGGTAATCGCCAGCCTCGAATAGGGTGATGTTGTGACCGCGGGCCAAAAAGTGCGCGCAGGCCAAACCGGAGATGCCGGCGCCAATGACGGCGATGTGTTGTCGCTGCTGAGTATTCACCGATGCGTCCTATGGGCGTATGGGTTGAGCGGGTTAACTTGGCAGCCGCTGGGCGGTGCTTTATATTCAGGATATAACCGGTTTGGAAAAAATGCTACCAATCAGTAAAAGGTGTTACCAATGGGTATTTTAGGCAGGCTCAGCTTCAAAGATCAGGCTTTCAAGCTGCGCGAACAGGCGGTGTTGGACGCGACGACGCGCATGCTGGCGAGCAAGGGCTTCGACCTGATGACCATGGACGATGTGGCAAACGAAGCGGGCATTTCCAAACCCAGCCTGTACAAGCATTTCAAATCCAAGGATGAACTGGCCACCGAGGTGATGATCCGTTTACTGGACGATGCTCTGCACTATTTGGCGCAACAAGACGCAAGGCTGAGCCCGCTGGCCCGCCTGCGTGATCTCTTGGCCTGGGCGTTAAGGGTTCGGCTTGCTGGCGGGTTGCCTTTCTTGCCGTCAGCCAGCCCGCAAGTACGCGGCATGTTGACGCGCAGCATGACTTACGTTGGCCGGGTCATTAAGTTGCATAAGACCTTGCAAGGCATTGTTGAGCAGGCCAAGAAGCAAGGCGAACTGAAGGCGGAGATGCCAACGGATGTGATTCTTTTCAGCTACTACTCTCGAACCTGTGATCCCGCGGTGGAGTATCTGCGCGTGTATGGGAAATACCAAGATGAAGACATCATCACGCACATGCTGCAGGTGTGTTTTGAAGGGATGTCCGCTGGCGCCGGGGCGGCGCAATCGAACTCTTGAAGCATGGTGTCTATACGCCGATTCATAACTGCGCATGGTTTGGCGGGATTGTGTGGAATGTAATGATGCAAGAGGAGCATGTGTTTGCGCAGCCATTCGATGGCGCCGCGCATGCCAATGCGTGGGGCATGCCCTTCATGAAAGCGGTGAAGTCCATTTATGAACCGGGAATGATTGCCGAAGGGCTTAAAAAGGCCGGCAGTCGTTAAGGCGGCCGCGTTTGCGCGGCGCCGGTTCTTGACGTACAGCGCCCCAAGGAACACGGGCGCTTCTTGGGGCCTCAGCCTACACCAAGTGGTTAATGCAACTTAAGCCCTGACACAGGCGTTGCAGCACCGGCTCCAACAGCGCCGCGGCGTCCTCGCTGCTCAACAGCAAGGGTTCGTCTCGGCGTTGCAGCAGAGTCAGGATGGCTTGCAGACTGATATGGGCTGCGCGGATGTCGATCAAGCCTTGCATCAGGCGGGCGTCCATCTCTGCGCATTGCTGGGCCAATTGCTGGCCCAAGTGTGGCAATGTGGCCTGATCCTGGGTGTCGAACAGCTTCTGGTTCAACAGCTTTAATTGCTCCATGGCGGGCAAGGCAGTATTCATCGCGGTATTCCCTTGGCTTGACCAACTTGAATTAGAAGTTGATAGCGGTTTTTAGGCCCACTACCCAGGCGTCGGAAGTTTGGGCAATGCCGCCGGGGCGTCCCCAATATTGGATCAGGGGCTGTATCTCCAGCCACGGGGTTGCTTTGAAGCGGTAATACAATTCGGCATTCACGGAAGACTCCGGCAGCGGCGCGTAACGAGGATCGCTGTAGTCCTCGGCTTCGTTTTGCTGGTTCAGGAAGTTTTGGCCACGGCGAAAATTGGCGCTGCCTTGCATTTTGGCTACGCCTAGCGCCAGCCAGTCGTTTGGCCGAGCGTCGAAGGGGCCGCGATAACGCAATGCCAGAGAGCTGGAATAACGCGACTTATTGCTGCGCTGGTCCGCCAAGCCCAGGCTCCAGGACATACTTAGGCCACGATTAACGTTATCGGCATGGCGGGTCAGCTGTTGGTTGAAGCCGGTATACAAGAACCACGTGTTGCGGTACTGGCGATAGCCCGCTGGATCAACGGGGCCGGGGCTGCCGGACTGACCAAGATAGAGGTCGGTTTGCTTGGCATTGGTGTACAGCAGACCCAGGCTGTAAATGCCCGGCAGCCCGAAGCGCCGGGTGCGCCACTCGGCTTCCAGCGGCAGCAGAATGCCCCGGTTGCCGTCGGTGGATACGCTCCAGGCGTGGCTGCGCGACGGCGCTTGCGGGTTTTGCTCCAGCAGGCCGGTCAAGAGGGTTAGCTCCGGCGTGAGCCGATACTGCACAGTGCTGCCCCAGTAATGAACATTCCAGTTATACCAGGTGCCTGAGTCCGCCGATTTGCCGCCGCACAGGCTAAGCATCTGGAAGTCGCAGGGAATGATCTGGTCAAAGTCTTGCACCTTGTTCATCAGCCCAATCCGCCACTGCAACTTGCCGTCGAGAAAGCTTCTCCTGAAATTCAGCCAGCCCAGCCGGGTAATGGATTGGCCGCCCCAGCTTTCCTGCGCCAGGTCGTTGAAGCCGACGCGGGTATCTTGCAGCCGCGTGCTAGTCAGGTTGTTGTCATGGTTGCGGTTGACGATATTGCCCTCAATCGCGGCATCGGGAATGCCAGTCAGCATTTCCAGGTTTTGGGTGAAGGTCAGGGAAAACTGGTCGATGTATTCGGCTTTCTTGTCCGTGTTGTAACCGCCTTTGGCGTTGTAGGCGGTTTGGCTGATATGGGCCAATTGGTACTCAAAGCCAAAGGCCTGCAAGGCCTGGCGCAGTCCAAGGCGGCGGCTGAGCAAGTCGCCGGCCTGCGATTCGAAGCCTAGCACCGTGCCATTCCATGCGGGGATGTCATCGCGGCCGCTATCGGCTTGCGCGATGGCCGGGCTTAGCAAAACGCCCAAGGTCAGGCCCAAGGCCAGCAGGAAGGGACGCGGGTTGGTAGAGAACAGGGTAGGCATGTTTGTCTCCTGATGCTTCCGGCGTCGGCATAGGCGCAGGCAAAACTAGCCCCTGGCCTATGGCAGCGCCTGTTGTGGGTTTGGCCTGCCGCTGACAGGCCTAGGGATTCTTGCTGTGGGGTTTAACCGGCCGGCTTCAGCGTTTGCCCCCGGCTGCGGATCACGTCGCGATACCAGTAAAAGCTGTCCTTGCGCCGTCTCTCCAGGCTGCCATGGCCCTGGTCGTCCAGATCGACGTGAATGAAGCCGTAGCGCTTGGACATCTCCGCCTTGGAGGCGCTGACGAGATCAATCGGCCCCCAACTGGTGTAGCCGAGGAGGTCGACGCCATCGTCCAGGGCCTCGGCCACTTGGATCAGATGATCGTTGAGGTATTGGATGCGGTAGTCGTCATGAATGCGGCCGTCCGGCGTTACCTCATCACGCGCGCCCAGGCCGTTCTCCACGATAAAGAGCGGCTTCTGGTAGCGGTCGTAGAGCAGGTTGAGCAGGTAGCGCAGCCCTTGTGGGTCGATCTGCCAACCCCAGTCAGAGCTTGGCAGGTGAGGGTTGGGCACCATGCCCAGCACGCCGCCTGCCTGTTGGGCAAAGTCAGGGTTAGCGCTGGCGCAGCCGGACATGTAGTAGCTGAAGGAGATGAAGTCCACGGTGGTGCGCAGGTCCACTAAGTCGGACGCGTGGATGTCCAACTCAATGCCTTCCTCGCGGAAGAAGCGCTGCATATAGGCCGGATAAGCGCCTCGCGCCTGCACATCGCCCAAAAACAGCCAGTCGCGGTTGCGTTGCTGGCAAGCCAGCAGGTCTTCCGGCCGGCAGCTTAGCGGGTAGACGATATCGCCCAGCAGCATATTGCCGATCCGGGCATCCGGCACCAGCTCGTGGCAGGCTTTCACCGCGCGCGCGCTGGCCACCAATTGGTGATGGATGGCTTGGTAGATGGCTTGCTTGCCGCTGTCCGGCGGCAGGCCGACACCGGTAAACGGCGCGTGCAGCGCCATATTGATTTCATTGAAGGTCAGCCAGTATTTGGCCTTGTCGCGATAGCGGGCAAACACCGTGCGGGCGTAATGCTCGAAAAAGCCAATGGTCTGGCGGCTTGCCCAGCCGCTGTAACGCTGAGTCAGCGCGTAAGGCATTTCATAATGCGAGAGCGTGACCAGCGGCTGAATGCCGTGCTTGGCCATTTCGTCGAACAGGCGATCATAAAACGCCAGTCCGGCCTCGTTGGGCGCGTCCTCGTCGCCTTGCGGAAAGATGCGGCTCCAGGCGATGGACACACGCAGGCAGCTAAAGCCCATCTCGGCGAACAGGGTGATGTCTTCCGGATAGCGGTGGTAAAAATCGATGGCTTGGTCCTTGAGGCAGCTGTCGCTGGCCACGCGCTGGGCGATAGGGCCAAAAATCCCCTGCGGCAGCACGTCCGAGGTGGACAGGCCTTTGCCATCGGCCAGGTAAGCGCCTTCCACCTGATTGGCGGCCAAGGCGCCGCCCCATAAAAAATCAGCGGGAAACAATGTCATCTCTCATCTCCTGATACTGTGGTTAACGGCTGACGGTCAGTAGGGGAGCCAACTCCTCTACCTCGGCCGTGGGGATGGACTGCACTTGCGTACAGCCGGGGTTGCAGATCAGCACTAGGCTGGTCATATCGAAGCCGGCCTCGGCAATCGCGGCGCGGTCAAACTCCAACAGCAGATCACCCTCTGAGATCAAGTCTCCCGTCCGTACATGGGCATTGAAGTGGCGGCCATCGAGCTTGACGGTATTGATGCCGACATGGATCAGCATTTCGGTGCCGTCGTCCGCGACGAGCGCCAGGGCGTGGCAAGATTGGAAGAGGGATTTGACGTGGCCGTTGAACGGCGCCACCACCCGCCCGCTATGCGGCAGGATGGCCACGCCATTGCCCAGCACGCCGCTGGCGAAGGCGGGGTCCGGCACCGTGTTGAGCGCCTGAGTCTGGCCGTGGATAGGGGACAGAACTTGGTAAGCCGATGTCGCCCCGGCTACAACCGGGGCCTCTTCCGCCGCCGTCGAGGCAAGGCCAGCCGTAGCTTTGGGTTGGCCGAAAAAGAAGGTGAGCAGCGCGGCGAGGCCGGCTGCCAGCAGGCTGCCGACAATGGCGCCCCAGACGGTGAAATCGACTCCGCTGGAAGGAATCAGCTGGGAGAAGGTAAAAATGCTGGGTAGGCTGGGCGAATAGACGCGGCTGCGTGCGTAACCCAGGATCAAGCCTCCCAAGGCACCGCTGACGCAGCCAAAGAGGAAGGGGCGTTTTGCCGGCAAGGTCACGCCATAAATGGCGGGCTCCGTAATGCCGAATAAACCGGAGCTCAGCGCTGAGCCCGCTAATGACTTCATGCGCGTATCGCGGGTGCGTAGGAAAACCCCCAGCGTAGCGCCCACTTGCCCCATTACCGCCGGAAGCAGCAGCGCGCCCATGGTGTCGTAACCCAGCAGAGCCAAGTTGTTGTACATCAGCGGCACCAGGCCCCAATGCAGGCCAAAGATCACCAGAACCTGCCACAAGCCACCCAGCGCCGCGCCGGCCAGCATCGGAGCCAAGTCATATAGGATTTGAAAACCATCCGCCAGCAAGCGTCCCAGCCATGTAGCGGCCGGGCCGATCAGCAGGAAGGTCAAGGGTAAGATCAGGCTCAAGCACAGCAGCGGGGTCAGGAAGTTTTTGATGGCGGCGGGCAGGATTCGGTTGCAGCGGGCTTCAAGATGGCTGCTGGCCCAAGCGGCGAGAATGATGGGGATCACCGAAGAACTGTAATTGATGAAGACGATGGGAATGCCGGCAAAGTCCAAGGACGGTGCACCCGTTTGCTGCGCGGCATTAAAGGCCGCGATGGACAGCGGGTGAGTGAGCGCGCCGCCCAGGGCCATCGCCGTGAAAGGGTTGCCGCCAAACTTCTTGCCGGCGGTATACCCCAAGGCCAGTGGGAAGAAGTAAAACAAAGCATCGCTGGCCACAAACAACAGTAAATAGGTGCCGCCGGTTTCGCTCATCCATTCATTCACCAGCGCCAGCGACAGCAAGCCTTTCAGGATGCCGGAGGCGGCCAGGATGCCGAGGGTGGGCGTAAAAATAGCGGAGACCACGTCAATGAAACGGCTTAGCAGCCCCTCTTTCTTGGTCCCGCCCGCTAGCGGAGCCTCATCGTCCAGATCAATGACTTGGCAAATGGCCTGATAGACCTCCGCCACCCGGTTTCCAATCACCACCTGGAATTGCCCGCCGCTCTCCAGCACCATCAGAATATCGGGCAGATTGTTCAAGGTTTCCGCATGGGCCCGCCCGGAATCGCGCAACTTGAAGCGCAGCCGGGTGGCGCAATGCACCAGGCTCAGAATATTGTCCTTGCCGCCAACTTCCGCGACGATTTGTTTGGCGAGTTTGTCCATTGTTTTCCTCCCTGCGGCGAGCGAATGCTCAAAAAAAAACCCGGCCACGCCCACCCGCAATTGGGAAAGCGTGGCCAGGTTTTGCCTGTTCTAGACAGTAACAACCCTGTTGATGCCTTGGCTGGTCAAACCGGCCTATGAATAAAGATCAGGCTTATAGACGGCTGATATGGATGGCGAGGAACATCATCTCGTCCAACCCAAGCTCCTTCTGGTACTGCTCCCAAATAAAGCCGCCAACGCTTTCCGCGCTGCGCCATGCCTGCGGATAGCTTGCCTTCACCGCCGCATGCAAAGCGGGGTCTCCCGCGGGTAATTGCTGCTGCGACAACACGCGTTGCGCAAAAAACTTTAGGTGAGCAATGAAGCGGTGGTAGTTCAACGCTTGCTCGTCAAGTGGATGCCCTTGCTGGTAGGTGACGATCCGCAGAACCTGTTGCATCAACTGGGTAATGGCTTGCATTTCAGAGGCTTCGCCATTCAATTGGGCATTCGCCAAATGCCAGGCAATGAAACCCGCCTCATCCTCTGGCAGGCTCAGCCCCAGCCGCTGTTGGATCAGCGTCAGCGCTTGCAGGCCAATGGCGAATTCTCTCGGGTAGAGCCTGCGCATTTCCCATTGCAGCGCATTGTGGAGGGTAATGCCCTGGCGCTGGCGTTCAATCGCGAAATGGCAGTGATCCAGCAGCGCCAGATAAACCTCCTCGGGCAGTCTGCCCAATTGTTTTTTCGCCAGCTTGAGGATGTCGGCGCAGACTGCCATCACCTCCGCGGGAATGCCGCTCAAGACCTCGCTCAAGCGGGAAGTGAGTTCATGGTTTTGCAAGGCGAAGAGTTTTTCGATCCGGGCCGGGTCCAGCGCGTCTCCCGGGCGCTTTTGGAACCCCAGGCCGCAACCCATGGCCACCAGCTCATGCTGGTGTTCATCCAACACGAGGGCAGCATTGTTATTCAAGATTTTGCTGATTTTCATAGCGCACACCCTGAAAACAAAAAAACCTGACGGCTTGGCCTCAGCCAAGTCATCAGGTTTTGCCTGCTTGCGCAGTAACAATCCTTGAGCACAAACATCTGGTTTGACGACGCAGGAGCAAAGCCACCGCTTCGATCCACTGCGTTGCCAACGGATGAAACCATAGGGCAGTAAAAAATACAACTTAATTTGTTAAAAATAGATCGCTTCGAAATTGGCGGGTACGGACGCCGGGCAGGAGGGGCCATTGGGGTTGGTTTTGCTGCAGTGGCGAAAAAGTGGGAAGGCGTCATTGCGGTCTCCAAGTCAGCGTTGGAAACCTGCCGTTCGGCGGGCAGGGAACGGCGTCGGGGCAAAGGCTTTGCAACTGGCTGGCGCAATCGTCCAGCACCGCGGAGGCGGCACAGGCCAGATGCTGCAAACGGGGCTGATGTGTCTGTGCGGCGTGGGATTGGAAAGCGTCAAGCGCGTGACGCAGGGTGGCGAGGCAGTTCAAGGCCAGGGCGCAGGCGGCCAGGGTTGAGGGTGGCGGGGGTGCAGGACTGCGGAAGGGAGTCATTGCATGCCTCTTTGTGAGTTTTAGGTTTACTTTTTAATGAATTCTACTCTGTACGTAGTTATTGTAAACAGTGTGCGTTGATTAAATGAGGAGAAAGTACACGCAGAGTAGAAAAGTGGACACGAAAATCAAGATTGGTAGGCAAGTTCAGATTTTGCGAAAGCGCAAAGGTCTGTCCCAAGATGCTTTGGCTGAGATGGTGGGCATTGACGCCAAGTCGCTGAGCCGCATAGAGCGTGGCGCGCATTACCCCGCCATTGAGACGCTAGAGCGGTTGGCCAATGCTATGAAGCTGGAACTGAAGGATTTCTTCGATTTCGACGGCCGCCCCTCCGTGGAGGAGATGCGAAGTCAGATTATGCGTAGCGCGCAAGCTGCTGGCGCTGACGAGGTGGAACGCATGGCTGCTGCGTTGCATTCCATTTTTTCATCAGGCGAAAAATAATCCTTCAAGGTGAAGGCCTAGTCCTTGAGCCATGGTTATACCCTCGTTACGGCACGAAAGCGTACGCTCAACCAAGCTGAAGATCGTTGCGCAAAATGCAATTTGTCCAGGTTTGGGATGTGCAAGGCCAAACCAATACTAAAGACGGTCCTGTACTTTGGTCCAGGTTTACCGGACGTAAGACCAAGCTAGCTTGTTGAGGCTTGCATAACATCATAAGCTTCCTGCCCTGATTGAGTTCAATGGCATACCCTCTCTCGAGGGTATTTTTATTTGGGAGTCTGATGGATATGGATGCGCTGCTGGCTAGTTTTGCTTCCGTCTTTGGCCAAGACCGACGGGTATTGACCTTGAAACTGGGTACGGGGCAAATCGCTGCTGAGCAACTGCTGCCGCTGAGCCTGCAGGCCGAAGAGGGCATTTCCCAGTCGTACCGTTATACGCTGACTTGCTTGTCACCAGATACCCATATTGAACTGAAGTTGTTGCTGGGCCAACCGGCGCGCATTGGCATTGAGAATGCAGACGGTGGCGAGTCCATCCGCTGTGGTGTGGTGAGCGAAGTCCGGTCTGTGGGGGCCGATGGTGGCTTTGCCAAGTACGAGCTGGTGGTGGAGCCGCCGTTCGCGTTGCTGCGCCATCGCCGTACCTCACGTGTGTTCCAGGATATGACGGTGCCGGACATTGTGCAGCAGATCCTGACCGAACATCAGCAAGGCAACCCTGTCTTCGTCCGAGTGCAAACTCTGGCCATTCAGGTGCAGCCGGCGCAGCCGCGCAGCTACACCCTACAATACCGCGAGAGCGACTTCGACTTCATTGCCCGTCTGTTGCATGAAGAGGGCTATGCTTGGCGTTTTGTACACCAGGATGACGATGGTCCTCAGGTGCGTCTGGTGGTGTTTGATGATGCTTACAGCTTGCCGGCCGCCTCGCTGGAGCGAGTGCGTTTCCACCGCAGCGATGCCACGGAAGAAGAAGATGGTCTTACCAGCTGGCAAGCAGCCCGTCAGATCGTGCCCGACTGCGTAGCGCTGGCTAGTTACGATTACAAGCTGGTCTACACCCAGCAGATTCAAGATGGTAGTCGCATCGAACAGGGCCAGAGCGGCCAATTGCTGCAGAGTAGCCTGACCCATTACGATGCGCCGGGCCTTTACTATGCTGGCGACGAAGAACAGCTTGGTCGCTACGCCCAACTGCGCCAGCAGGCCAATGATCTTCAGGCCAAGCAGTTCAGCGGTAGTGGTACAGTGCGCGGTCTGCAGCCAGGTGAGTGGTTCAGGTTGGACGACCACCCGGTACATGAAACTGATAGCCCGCAAGACCGTGAATTCGTAATTACCAGTCAAAGCTTTCTGGTACGAAACAATCTGCCGCAGGATCTGGCTCAACATGCTGGTGCCGTAAGCGAGGCTGAGCCGTTTACCACTTCCATCCAGGCCCAGCGGCGCGGCATCCCGCTGACGCCGGCCTATGCTGGTACTGAGCTGGCAAGGCCCAAATCGCGCGGTGTACAAACTGCTACCGTAGTCGGCCCAGTCGAACCAGCCGACCAAGTCACCGACGAAATCTACACCGATGACCAAGGTCGCATCAAGGTGCAATTCCATTGGCAAAGGCCTGAAGAACACGCACAGTTTGGTGCCAACTTCGACGATAAATCCTCGTGTTGGCTGCGCGTGGCTATGCCCAGCGCCGGTGTCGGTTTCGGCCATCAGTTTATCCCGCGTGTTGGCCAAGAAGTGCTGGTCAGCTTTATCGAAGGCGACATCGACCGACCGTTGGTCACCGGAGTGTTCTACAACGGCAGCCACTCGCCGCCCGATTTCAGCGGCGCTGGTAGCCTGCCGGCCAACAAGACGCTGTCCGGTATTAAATCGAAAGAACACCGGGGAGAGGGCTACAACGAGCTGCTATTTGACGACACCCCGGGGCAGGTTCGTGTCAAGCTGTCTAGCGAATTAGGCAAGACACAACTGAATCAGGGCTTCCTCACCCACCCGCGCAGCAATGGCAAAGCCCAGTCGCGTGGGGAAGGTTTTGAGCTGCGAACGGACCACCATGGCGCTATCCGTGCTGCACATGGCTTGCTGCTATCCTCCGAAGCGCAAAACGGCGCAGGTGGCAAACAACTGGCACGAGAACATGCGCAAAGCCAACTGCAATCCGCCGTCGCGCTGAGCCAGGCGCTGGCCGAAACCGCCACCGGCCAGCAGGCGGATACCATGGAAACTGGGCCAGACGGCATTGGCGACGACAACACCAAAAGCTGGAAGAAAGAAAAAGGTCATATCCAGCATCAGCTGGATGCCCTGACGGCTTGGGAAGCGGGTAGTAATACGGACAAAGACGGCAAAACTGCCAAAGAGCAAGAGGGCCAACAGCCGCTGCTGATTCTGTCTGGTGAGGCAGGCATCGCCAGCGTCACAGGGCAAAGCCAAACTCTCAGCGCGGAGCAGAATCTCAACCTGGTTGCCCAGCGAGATGCCAATCACACCACGGGCAGACGTTGGATTCACAACGTGGGCAAGAGCATCAGTCTATTTGTGGCTGGGGTTCAAGACACAATTGCTGTGAAGCTGATTGCCGCCAAGGGCAAGGTGCAGGTGCAGGCACAGAGCGATGCGATGGAGATCACTGCGGACAAGGACGTGACCATAACCGCTGCCAAGGGTTTCGTTCATGTTGCTGCTGATCAAGAGGTCTTGCTTACCAGTGGCGGCGCTTATATCCGTCTCAAGGGAGGGAACATCGAAGTACATGCGCCGGGCACGATCAGTGTCAAGGGTGCGCGCCATGAGTTTAGTGGTCCCGCTAGGCTTACAACCCCTGTTGGTTTACCTATTTTTCCCGAGCATGACGAAAGCCTGACTTTTGTTGATGAAGTGACCAAGAAGCCCTTAATGGGCAAACCTTACGAAGTGCATATGGAAAATGGATGGATATTCAAGGGTGTTACAGATGCTGAGGGCAAGACGGAGCGGATTAACACAGCTAGGCCGTTAAAGATCATTAAAGCTATTGTTCGGGATTGAATATTATGGCAACTGTTGCTCTAGCTAAAGAGAATATCAAGACAAATAAAACAGACCTCACTAAATCAACTGTTGTTGTGCCTGTGTGTCATGACTGTGGCTGTGATTACGGTGAAATTATAAGATGCACCAGGTATGGATCGACATACGGGCCTGTTTATGACGGGGAAATGCCAATTGATCAGTTTCCAGGCTGGGCAGGCATGGTGAAGAATGGCGAAGTTACCGAGTCAGAAAAACGCATAATTTTTATAATGTCTGCCAACGAAGGGAATTTAGATACGGTTCAAGCTTATGATAGTGAAACATTAACAGCAGGAGCAATGCAGAAAACAATAAATCCAAAAGGCTCTGGTGAATTTCCTGCGCAGGTTGCTGACTTTAAAGAGAAGCATCCGGATCTATACAAGTCTCTCTTTGAAAATTGTGGTTGGACGATAGAGGGGAACGGTCCCGCCACCCGTAAGATGTATTATAGTGATAAGGAATTAACTGGGGGTGCCAAGTTAACAGGTGAGGAGCTAAAAAAGCTGTTGCGTGACTCAGGTAAGTTTAACAAAAAAACTTATTCAAAAAAAGAAAATCAAGAATCCCGCCCGCTGGCAGCAATTATAAAAGCAATTAAGCACGAGTACTTTTTGGAGCATCAAGTTCGGGATTTTATAAAACGACTTAGGTTGGTAGTGAACTTAAAAATTACCGATGGGAAGATTGTTGGCAAGGTTTCTGATTATTTTAAATCTGATTTTGGTAGGGCAGTCGTACTTGATCAGCACGTAAACCGGCCTGGTTATGTGGAGGCGGATATAAAATCTGCAGTTCATGCTTACATAGCAAAACATCCTAATGTGAATCCAGACCCTGCTGCATGGGGGGGTAATCACACAAAAATAGAATCTGGTGTTTTGGAGATTTATTGATCTGCTCCCCTTAGGCCTTACCAATCAAAAGTAGAGAGAAGTCCGTCACTGAAGGAGAATGACGGACATGAAGAAGAGCAGATTCACCGAAGAACAGATCATTGGCTTTCTCAAGCAGGCCGAA
>NZ_MUKU01000023.1 GCF_002081825.1 Chromobacterium haemolyticum
TTCGGCCTGCTTGAGAAAGCCAATGATCTGTTCTTCGGTGAATCTGCTCTTCTTCATGTCCGTCATTCTCCTTCAGTGACGGACTTCTCTCTACTTTTGATTGGTAAGGCCTAAGGGGAGCAGATCAGGGGAAGATCAGGGGAAGATCACACTGGCTCGCCAGGAGTCGCGAATCAACGCCAGCAATCTGGCATCTTCCTTGGCGTGATCAGATTCGGGGCGGTGTAGCCATTGATAGAAGCCGGCACGCGCAACTTGCAACAAACGGCACATGGTCGTCAGCGGCCAGGTATGTCGATGCTCGTTCATGAAGCGGTACCTTACTCGGACTCCCTGGCAAAGTACCGCGCGGCTTTTTTTAGAATATCTCGCTCTTCTTCTGTGCGACGCAGTTGCGCCTTCTGGCGAAGGATTTCGCTCTTGGCTTCGATCAGTTCAGCAGCTTGCTTCTCTGAGTTGTCCGGGGTGACAGCTTTCACCCACTTGTACAGGCTATGGCTAGAAACCCCAAGCCGAGCGGAAACCTCGGCCACGGAGTAGCCACGCTCGGTGACTTGTTTGACGGCTTCCTCTTTGAATTCTGGGGTGAAACGCGGTGTGCTCATGGACATCCTCCTATGCTCAAATCATAAGGCAGGAATGCCTACAGGAGCCGGGTCAGTCCATACCACCTAAGTTGGTGTCCGGATTTAGTAGACCACTACACCTCGAATAACCCAAGCTTTTCAGCAAACCTAACGACAACATGACGCTTATAGTTCACTTGCCAACCTTCCCCTTGCGGCATGACGTGCAGCCGGAGCGAACCAACGCGCTGGCGTTCTTCGGCCTACTCACAGAGGCGTTGCCGTAGCTCCGCATTACGGTCCGGCGCCGGCTTGCGACGAAAAGTCTTACGCGTGACCATGACCAGATTACAGGCCCGCCGCTCGGAGATTCGGTGGCGAGCCATCAACTGCTTGGCCGCTTCACACCGAGCAGCAGGCCTACTTAGTTTTTTCCAAGTACTTCTTTGAGCATCTCGATATCGAGAGCCTGGTTGGCGACCAAGCGTTTCAACCGGGCATTCTTTTCCTCTAGCTGCTTCAGCCGCTTGGCCTCCGACACTGCCATACCGCTAAACTTGCTGCGCCAGTTGTAGAACGTCGCATCGGAGATACCGTGCTTACGGCACAGCTCAGCGACCGGGGCCGGCCTCGGCTTCCTTGAGGATGGTAATGATCTGCGCTTCGGTATATCGAGACTTCCGCATGAGGGGTTCCTTTGGCCTTCATGCTAAATTATGTTTGGTATATCTGCCGAGGGGAAGGTCAAATCTTCCTGAGTACGGCACCGTTTTGATATGCTTATTTAGCGTGCTTTATATGGCAAGCAAGCAATTGAATGGTGTTGGCATTATATTTCTGTAAAATAAATCATATGCCATAATGTGTTCTGTTCAAATCGGACATGGATGTTTATGGGTGTATTTCGTACTAGTCATATATTGTTTTGTGTTGCACCTCTGCATACTACCGCTAGTAGTAATTATACCCATATCTAGCCAGCCTAGACCCAATGTTGTAATGGGCTAGTTGTAAGTGTAGGAGTTTGTGCAAAGCAAGCAGAACAATGAATGGCTTTCAGAATGTAAACACGATCTCCATGCTATATTATTTCACACCTCAGGCAAAGTACGTTTCATGTGTTACGCATATTGTTGCGTACGACTGCAAAATCTTTTGACTTACAGCTGTTAATGAAAGTATCTGGTCTTCAAGGGTAAATTCGGTTAAGCAAGATCATAGAAAAGCTATAGGTGTTAGCAAGACTGCTCTTTGGTTGAAGTTTACGCAATGCTGCCATGATTGTCCTATCTGATTCAATCTCTCTGAGCCGCCCTGTCAATCAGAAATAAGCTCATTCTCATTATGTCGATGTGCCTTAATATTTCATCACAAAATCTAATCGCTAGACACTAATTAATCGTTACTTGTGGTGTTAGGGATAGTGTGAAATAAAATGGGATGTGAGGCTCGCCTCGTAATATGGGAGGGTTTTATATTTTGATAGAAAATAAATCATGAATCTTTCTTGTGTATGGAGAGCGATTTGGTTGATGGAGCCATACTTTGTTTTTAAGTCAGGAATAGATTAGTGAAGTTATGCATATTTTTTAATGAATGATGACGAAGTTGTATGCTCGACTAGGTTTCATGTTTTTTATTTGTCCTGTGCCGATATTGATTTTTGGTAAATAATAACAAAGAGAATAAAATGTCTAAACACTTAATTTCTAATCAGGTTATTTTTGACTCCGTTTCACATCAATTGTTTAACTCGCTAGATGCTAGCCTCCAAACTACATTGGGAGCAACAGCAAGCAGGTGTTTGTTTGTATTAATAGAAAACAATGGGAAAATTGTTACAAAAAGAGAGCTGCTATATGAGGCATGGGAAAAGTATGGATCTATCGTAACAGGAAATAGTGTTAGCCAAGCGATAACGCAGATTCGAAGAGCTCTCTCGATAATAAATATTCGAGAAGATATTATCAATACTACACCAAGGATTGGATATAGCATTGCATGTCCTATCCAGTTGTTGGACTCAGGGTCTATCAATTTTTATCCACCTTCAGATATTTTGATGCCAGAGCCACAATCCCTCCATGCCGGCATATGGGATGTCGTTCCTGTGGAAGAGAATAAAAAAAAATATAAAGAGATAAAAAAAATAAAATGGGTAAATTTGCTTATATTGTGCAGTTTGACATGTTTTAGCTCGTTAATCGCTAGACTCACTTATATGGGCACATGGGGAAATGTCACAAATTCATTTGAAACCATTCGTTACAAAAAGGTAGAGGGGAATCCGAAAATATTTATGTCTTCAACGGCGAGTGATGGGCATGCTATTGCTTTAGATTATATTGATCAGTTAAAGGAATATCCTCCGACGACTATTGCGGATTTGAAAAATAAGTTGATTTATATAAATAATAATAAATTGTTGGAAAAAGATTTTTACAGCTATCTGGTGTGTGATAAAGCTATCGGAGAAGTTTCTGCAGAATGCGCTATTTATATTCTGAAAAAGGAGGGTTGAATGGCGCTTTTGCAAAAATGCATAATTGTTATAATCTGCATGTTTCTACCGTGGCTTATTTTTCTATCTGTAGGTGATAAGAGTGGATTGCTTGGTTCTAGTAAACCAATACATTATGAGTTAAAAACTATTGATAAGGAAGGGCACGTTTTTACAGCGAGTATGACGGAGGTGTTTGGGGCGTATGATCAGAATATGGCGATGGTAAGTTTAATCGGGGAATTGCAAGAAGATAGAGGGGATGGTTTGGTTGAAGTATTCCCTGTTAGACGGATTGCTATGCGTCAATATTGGAAAATAGATACATATTATTTCTTTAAAACAGAGGTCAGTTCAAGTCTAGTTGGAGACAAAATATCTGATGAAGTAGCCATGCGCTATGTTAGCCCGTTACTTGAAGTTGGATATGTTTCACATGGTCAGTTTTTTAAGGTCAATTCGGAAAGCTATATATTTGACAACATATCCAGGTTGCCTGGTTGTTTTAAATTGACAGAACGTTCTCCCTTTTTTTTGTAGCAGATGATTTTAGAATCCTAGGCGAATTTGGTCTCCTCCCGACTAACCGAGTAGTCTAGTTGTCGCATCCCGGACGATCGTCTGAGTAAATGTATCTGGAAGCTTATCCTGGCCCGTGAAGGTTTGGGTAAGCTTCTGGAGTCGCTCAAGGGCACATCGAATAACCTGATATTTTCAGTGAACCCGGCCGCAACATGATTACCGCGACCACATTCGGCGTAACTTCCGAGATGAACTGCCATCTTTGGGGGTGCGTCACGTGATTTTTTGCTCGGTTCTCCGCTTAAACCCAGCGATCCAGGCGAGTTCGAGCATCAGAAGGCTTGGATTTCCGCCTTGCGGAGAAATACCAATCGCTTCAGGTTGTAGCAGGTCGCCATCATCGTCAGCGCGAAGTTCGCACGCGCTTGGCCAATCGTGCGGACTAACTTGCCACTCATCTGCTCGATCACGGCGAACACATGCTCGACACGAGCACGCACCTTGGCAATGCGCTGGTTACGTCGCTGCTGGCAGTCGGACAGCGGCTTGTTGATGTACCCCCGGCGCTGAATCTGGTTCCGGAATCCGTCCTGCGCAAGCTGAGCTTCACGCGCTTCAGACGGGTAGCCGCGGTCGGCATAAATGTCCCGGCTTGTGTTGCCGGTATCGAAGACGTTGTCGAAATGCTGGCTGTCGTGCGTGCTGGCGGTGTCGGTCGCGAACTTGCGGATCAGTTTGTATTTATTGTCGATGTTCACCGACAGCTTGTAGCCAAGTAGGATTTGCTGTGCTTCTTGGTCCAGCTTGCATCCTGGTCCTTCTGGCGCCGTTTGGCCGGTTTCCAATCGGCCGGCGTCGCACCCTGATCGAGCAGTTCTTTCTCGCCGCGACTGTTGTGCTGCTTGGGCGCCGGCACCAGCGTCGCGTCAATGATCTGACCTCCGCGTGCGATATAGCCCTGCTTGAGCAACTGGGTTGACACACCGTCGAACAGCACATGAGCGCCGGTCTCGCCGACCCGGTTCTCGAAGGTCCAAATCGTGGTGCGGTCGGGGATATTAACGGTGTTGCTCAGACCGCAGAAACGCTGGTAACTCATACGGTCGAGCAGTTGATACTCATCTGCTCGTCGGACAGGTTGTAAAGCCGCTTGAGCACCAGAATCCGCACCATCGTTTCAGTCGGAAACGGCGGCCGACCGCCCTGCGGGCAGACCGGTCTCGGTGCCACCCGGTCGATCTCAGCAGCTAAAGCAGCAAAGTCGATGTGCTGCTCGATCTCGGAGAGCGGATCGCCCAGCCGGTCGATCTTCTGGCGGTGATGATCGGCGGCGAACAGGTCGTTCTTGATGGCGTTGGGCTGTTTCATCGGGCTCAAGCTCGGCAAGGTTCAGAACAACGTAATTTTAACAGCAGGTGGGCTCGTCTAGGTTTTTCGAGGTGCCCAAAAGCAGGCCAGCGGCGAACACGAATTTGACCAACTGTGCGTTGCTTTGAGTATCGAGCATCGCTTAACCAAGCCGCGCAGCCCGCAAACGAATGGGATGGTTGAGCGCTTCAACTGTCGCATCAGCGATGTGCTGGCGACACACCGTTTCGACTCGGGGGAGGACTTGGCCCAGACGCTGGGGCGCTATGTTCTGCTCTACAACCAACATCTCCCGCAGCTGGCTTTGCAGCACCAAACCCCCGTTCAGGCGATGAAGAGTTGGCAGAAACAGCGGCCGGGATTATTCAAAAAGCCGGTCAGCAATCGTCCGGGACTTGACACCTAGAGATGGCCGGCTGTGCAAGTCGATGGGCAGCTGCTACACGTGCCCCATTGCGAATCCGCGTGGCGGCAATCTCGCGAATTCGCTGCCGCTTCGCTCGATCGTTACGAGGGGGACGATAAAAATACGTTGCTTGCCGCAGCTGAATGACGGCTGTGGCGCGGCGTATACTGACGCGGTACGTACCGGTCAGAGTGGGCCAGTTCGCGTTGGCTAGCCGGCTTCACAGCTTTTTTGGATGACTTCCTGCCGCATCTGCTTATTCAGGCTCAGGTCCGCGACCATACGCTTGAGCCGGGGGACTTTTTCTTCCAATTGCTTCAGACGTCGTAGCTCGCTGACGCCCAGGCCACCGTATTTCTTCCACCAGTTGTAGAAGGTGGCTTCGGAGACGTCCATCTTGCGACAGACCTCTGCGACGGTGGTGCCGGACTCTGCCTGGTGCAATGCGAAGGCGATCTGTTCCTCCGTGAACTTCGTTTTTCATGACAAATCTCCTGCCTGAGTGGGCTTAAATTTGCCCGAAATTTCTACTTTTAGCTGCTACAGTTTTTCGGGAGGAGGTCAGCCAGGCAACAAAAAACCGCCCGGAGGCGGTTATGGGAAAACAAGTTGAGTGGCGCTCCCGACAGGAATCGAACCTGTATCTGCCGCTTAGGAGGCGGCCGTTCTATCCGTTGAACTACGGTAGCGGTGCTATGAAAGTGCTACTCAATTTTTTTATGATGTCTTAAATGTATTGAATTTTATGAAAAATTCGCTACAGCCAATCCCTTTAACTACGGAGACGTTTAGAGAAACTGCTGGGTCAGGCGCTGCGGTCCACCGATAGGCGGGCCAATTCCACCAAGGCCTGACGGGTGTCCGATTCCGGAATCGGCGCCAGCGCGGCGACAGCCTGTTCGGCCACTTTGACCGCTTCGGCCCTAGCGTAGTCCAGAGCGCCGCAGGATTGTACCGCAGCCAGCACGTCCTGGAAACGATCGCGGCTGGCGTGTTCCAGCGCGTCGCGCACGGTGGCGGAGGCTTCCGGATTGCCGTTGCGCATGGTGTAGATCAAGGGCAGCGTTGGTTTGCCTTCGGCCAGGTCGTCGCCCAGGCTCTTGCCTATGGTGTCGGCGTCGCCGCTGTAGTCCAGCACGTCGTCGATGATCTGGAAGGCGGTGCCCAGGTACATGCCGTATTCGGCCATTGCCCGCACTTGCTCGGCGCTGGCGCCGGCGCCGGCGCTGAGCGCGCCCACGCGGGCGGAGGCTTCGAACAGCTTGGCGGTCTTGTACTTGATCACGCGCAGGTATTCGTCTTCGGTAACGTCGGTGTTGCCGATGTTGAGCAGCTGCAGCACCTCGCCCTCGGCGATGATGTTGGTGGCTTCCGCCATCACCGCCAGGATGTCCATATTGCGGGTGGTCACCATCATCTGGAAGGCGCGGGTGTAGAGGAAGTCGCCCACCAGCACGCTGGCGGCGTTGCCGAACAGCGCGTTGGCGGTTTCGCGGCCGCGGCGCAGGTCGGATTCGTCCACCACGTCGTCGTGCAGCAAGGTGGCGGTGTGGATGAATTCGATCATCGCCGCCAGCTCGTGCAATTGGTTGCCGCCATGGCCCAGCGCGCGGCCGGACAGCAGCGTCAACACCGGGCGCAGGCGTTTGCCGCCGGCGGAAATGATGTATTCCGCTACCTGGCGGATCAGGACGACATCAGAGTGCAGCCGGGCGCGGATGACGCGGTCTACGGCCTGCATGTCGTCGGCTATCAGTGTACGGAAAAGCGGGGTGGACACGATTTCAACCAGTTATTTGAGATGGGTACGCCAAAGCCGAGAATGTTACCAGAAAAGCCCCTCCAGCCGCCATGGCGCGTACTCCTTAGGACTAAGTCGATGAAATCATTGACAACTTGACGGGCTGTCCGTATAGTTTCGCGTTCTCCCGCAACAGGCGGCGAGATTTTTATATTCAGGAGCTCATGCGAATGTATGCGGTCATAAAAACCGGCGGCAAGCAGTACAAAGTTGTCGTTGGTGAAAAACTCAAAGTAGAACAGATACCTGCAGACGTCGACAGCCAGATCGTACTTGAAGAAGTGCTGATGATTGCTGACGGTGAACAGGTTGTTGTAGGCGCCCCGATGATTGCCGGCGCCACTGTTAAGGCCACCGTTGTTTCCCACGGTCGTGGCGACAAGATCCGCATCTTCAAGATGCGTCGTCGCAAGCACTACCAGAAACATCAGGGTCATCGTCAAAACTTCACCGAAATCCGCATCGACGCGATTTCGAAGTAAGGATAAACAGTCATGGCACACAAAAAAGCAGGCGGTAGCTCCCGCAACGGTCGTGACTCCGAAGCCAAACGCTTGGGCGTTAAGGTTTACGGCAGCGAACTGATTCCGGCAGGTTCCATCATCGTGCGTCAGCGCGGCACCCGCTTCCACGCAGGTGAAAACGTTGGCCAGGGCAAGGATCACACCTTGTTCGCCAAGGTAGACGGCTATGTTGAATTCACCATCAAAGGTGCAATGAAGCGCAAGTTCGTTAATGTGGTTCCGTACACCGGCGTAGACGGCGAATAATTTTTCGCTTTCTAGTGACCGAGAAAGCCCTATCCTGCGATAGGGCTTTTTTTATACCGAGGGGCAAGGCGTGAGGGTTGAAGCGTGTCAATCCTGACCCCTGACTCCTCGCCAGACAGAGGTTGAAAACATGAAGTTTATTGATGAAGCCCGCATTGAAGTGTTCGCGGGTCGCGGCGGCAACGGCGCGGCCAGTTTCCGTCGCGAGAAGTTCGTTCCCTTCGGCGGCCCGGACGGCGGCGACGGCGGCAAGGGCGGCAGCGTGTACGCGGTGGCGGATGAAAACGTCAACACTTTGGTGGAATTCCGTTTCGTCAAAAAATACCTGGCGGAACACGGCGAACGCGGCCGCGGCGCTGATTGCTACGGCAAGGGCGGCGACGACATCGAACTGAAAATGCCGGTGGGCACGGTGATTACCGACCACGACACGGGCGAACTGGTGGCGGACCTGACCCACCACGGCCAGCGCATCATGATTGCGCGCGGCGGCAAGGGCGGCCTGGGCAACATCCATTTCAAATCCTCCACCAACCGCGCGCCGCGCCAATGCACGCCGGGCGAGCAGGGCGTGCAGCGCACTTTGAAGCTGGAATTGAAGGTGCTGGCGGACGTGGGCTTGCTGGGCATGCCCAACGCGGGCAAGTCCACCTTTATCCGCGCGGTGTCGGCGGCGCGTCCCAAGGTGGCGGATTACCCGTTCACCACGCTGCACCCCAACTTGGGCGTGGTGCGGATGGACGATACCCGCAGCTTTGTGATCGCCGATATTCCGGGCCTGATTGAAGGCGCGGCGGAAGGCGCTGGGTTGGGCCACCGCTTCCTCAAGCATTTGCAGCGCACCGGCTTGCTGCTGCACGTGGTGGACGTGGCCCCGTTCGATCCGGACGTCGATCCGGTGCGCGAGGCGCGCGCCATCGTCGAGGAATTGAAGAAGTACGACGATGAACTGCACGGCAAGCCGCGCTGGCTGGTGTTGAACAAGGTGGACATGCTGCCGCCGGACGAGCGCGAGCTGACGGTGTCCGCCTTCCTTAAAGCCTATGGCTGGCCGGAAGAGCAGCCGGACGACCGTTTCGGCTTCGATCTCAAGGCGCCGCGCGTGTTCAGCATCTCCGCGCTAAACCACGAAGGCACCCGCGAGCTGACTTTCGCCATCATGTCCTATCTGGACGTGGTGCGCGCCGAGCAGCGCAAGCTGGCGGACGAGGCGCAGCAGCAAGCCGCCGCCGCGCGCCAAACGGTGATTACGCCGGATGCGGCCATGCATCAGGATACGACCGAAGAATAAGAGTCCGTCCACTGCCGCGCGTCGGCATCCACGGCAAGCAACAAGGCCAGTCTAGCGACTGGCCTTTTTTCATGCGGTTTCTGTCCGAGCCTGTCTTCCCCTTCCTTCTCCCGTCCGCGGATACCAAGCGTTACTTGAGTTGGCGCTTGGATGTTGTATTTTTTCCTCAATAAAGCGCAGGTTTGTGCCGCTCCCTGGAATCTAAAGTCATTAATTGCGCCGCTTGGCATGACAAAAGGTTGGCTGAGCGCGCCCTGATAGCCGGGTGTGAGAGACGGTATAGACAAATTGCTCTATTTATATAACATGAAGCGCTTCAGCCCCTCCGGGGGCGATGCCGGATCAGAGGGCGAAAAGCCCCGGACGCTTTAACTTGTGAAATGCATATGCCCGGCTGTCGGCTCGGGATTTTCACCGTTGGCTGTAGATGAAGTCTATGAGGAGAAGCAAATGAAGAAAGCATTGGCTGTGATGGCCCTGGGTCTGATGACCGTGTCGATTGGAGCATGGGCCAAGGATTGGAAGGAAGTCCGCTTCGGGGTGGACGCCAGTTACGCGCCGTTTGAATCCAAAGCGGCCAATGGTCAGCTGGTGGGTTTCGACATCGACCTGGGCAATGAAATCTGTAAACGCCTAAAGGCCAAGTGCGTGTGGGTGGAAAACGATTTCGACGGCATGATCCCGGCCTTGAAAGCCAAGAAATTCGACGGCGTGTTGTCTTCTATGTCGATGACCGAAGCCCGGATGAAGGAAATCAACTTCTCCGCCAAATTGTTCAACACTCCGACGCGCATGGTGGCCAAGAGCGGTTCCGGCCTGATGCCGACCCCGGCTTCGCTGAAGGGCAAGCGCGTGGGCGTGGAGCAGGGCACCATTCAGGAAGCCTACGCCAAGAAACACTGGGCGCCGGCCGGCGTGGAAGTGGTGCCTTACCAAAACCAGACCCAAGTGCTGTCCGACCTGACGGCCGGCCGTCTGGATGCCTCGCTGCAAGACGCGGTGCAGGCTGACGAAGGCTTCCTGAAGAAGCCGGAAGGCAAGGGCTTCGGCTTTGCCGGCAAGGAACTGGTGGACCCGCAAACTCTGGGCGAAGGCGCCGCCATCGGCTTGCGCAAAGAAGACAAGGAGCTGAAGGCCGACATCGACAAAGCCATCGCCGGCATGCTCAAAGACGGCACCTATAAGAAGATTGAGAAGAAATATTTCAACTTCGACGTTTACGGCAAGTAAACCGTAAGAGCCTGTTCAGAGCTGTATTGCCGTTGTGCGGCAGGCTTTGAACCGGTTCTTGTAAGCCGCCGACAAAACCGTTGCATTGGAACCCGCAGCGCCTCCGTGGCCGGAGTTGGCCATCCGTTTTGTCGGCGGCTCGTCTTTTGCGCAAGTCAGGAACGGCCCGACGCCCACCGTCGCCGCTCCTGGAAGGGGATGAGCATGTTTTTGCATGGATTCGGTTCCATTATCTGGGAAGGCACGCTGGTGACGCTGGAGCTGGCGGTGCTGTCCTTGCTGCTGGCTTTTCTCATCGGCCTCATCGGGGCCGGGGCCAAGCTGTCCAGCAATCCCTTGCTGAGCGGCGTGTCCACCTTGTACACCACCTTGATCCGCGGTGTGCCGGACTTGGTGTTGATGCTGCTGATTTTTTACAGCCTGCAGATCGGCATTAATCATCTGACCGAATGGCAGGGCATGGAGAGGATTGATCTCAATCCCTTTGTGTCCGGCGTGGTGACCCTGGGTTTTATCTACGGCGCCTACTTTACCGAAACGCTGCGCGGCGCCTTCATCTCGGTGCCCAAGGGCCAGCTGGAGGCGGGCACCGCCTACGGCATGAGCCACTGGCAGGTATTTTCCCGCGTCCAGTTTCCGCAGATGATGCGTTTCGCCTTGCCCGGTATTTCCAATAACTGGCAGGTGATGCTGAAAGCCACCGCCCTGGTGTCCATCATCGGCCTGACCGACGTGGTCAAAGTGTCGATAGACGCCGGCAAGAGCACTTACAAAGTGTTCTTCTTCACCTTGGTGGCCGGGGCGATCTACCTGCTGCTCACCACGGTGTCCAACTTCGTGCTGATGTGGCTGGAGCGCCGTTATTCCCTGGGCGTGCGGGAGGCCGAGCTATGATCGACATCATTCAACAATACTGGCGTCCCTTCCTGTGGTCGGATGGCTACCACCTGTCCGGCCTCGCTGTCACCATGTGGCTGCTGGTGCTGTCCATCGCCTTCGGCTTCGTCGTTTCCATCCCGCTGGCGGTGGCGCGGGTGTCCAAGGTCAAGTGGCTGGCGCGCAGCGTCTGGTTCTACACCTATGTGTTCCGCGGCACGCCGCTCTATGTGCAGCTGCTGTTCTTCTACACCGGCATGTACAGCCTGGACGCGGTGCGCGAGGTGGGCTTCCTCAACCACTTCTTCCGCGAGGGTTACAACTGCACCATCCTGGCGTTCGCGCTCAACACCTGCGCTTACACCACCGAGATCTTCGCCGGCGCGATCAAAGCCACCCCTTACGGCGAGATTGAGGCAGGGCGGGCTTACGGCATGAGCAAGTTCACCCTCTACCGCCGGGTGATTATTCCATCCGCGCTGCGCCGCGCGCTGCCGGCGTACAGCAATGAAGTGATCCTGATGCTGCACGCCACTACCGTGGCCTTTACCGCCACCGTGCCGGACGTGCTGAAAGTGGCGCGGGACGTCAACGCTGCCACCTACGACTCCTTCAACGCCTTCGGTCTGGCCGCCCTGATCTATCTGGGCGTCACCTTCGTCCTGGTGGGCCTGTTCCGCAAGGCCGAGACCAGATGGCTGGCTTATTTGCAGCCGGCGAAAACTTGAGAAACGGACTAGAAGATGGACAAGCTGAATATCCAGAACATCTACAAGAGCTACGGCAGCCACGAAGTGCTCAAGGGCGTTTCGCTGACCGCCAAGGCTGGCGACGTGATCAGCATCATCGGCTCATCCGGCTCCGGCAAAAGCACCTTTCTGCGTTGCATCAACTTCCTGGAAAAGCCGAATCAGGGCAGCATCAGCCTCAATGGCGAGCCCATCCGCCTGGCCACCACCAAGAACGGCGAGCTGACGCCGGCGGACCAGAAGCAGCTGCAGGGCATGCGCACCAAGCTGGCCATGGTGTTTCAGCACTTCAATCTGTGGGCGCACATGACGGTGCTGGAGAACGTGATCGAAGCGCCGGTGCATGTGCTGGGGATTTCCAAGGAGGAAGCCACTCAGCGCGCGGTCAAATACCTGCGCAAGGTGGGCCTGGACGAGCGTGCGCAGGGCAAGTACCCGGCGCATTTGTCCGGCGGCCAGCAACAGCGGGTGGCGATAGCGCGCGCGTTGGCGATGGAGCCGGAAGTCATGCTGTTTGACGAGCCCACCTCGGCACTGGACCCGGAACTGGTGGGCGAGGTGCTGAAAGTGATGCAGGCGCTGGCCGAGGAGGGCCGCACCATGATCGTGGTTACCCACGAGATGGGCTTTGCCCGCAATGTGTCCAATCACGTGATGTTCCTGCACCAGGGACGGGTGGAGGAGGAGGGCTGCCCGGACGAGGTGTTCGGCAACACCAAGAGCGAGCGGCTGAAGGCTTTCTTGTCCGGCAGCCTGAAGTGATTTGAGTCTTACCCTGCTCAAGGGGGATACGGCCCGCCGGCGCATCATGACCGGCGGGTTCGTTGTTTTCAGGTTTGTGGATAAATCAGGAAAATGGGAAAGGCTGTGGATAAGCCTGGCGGGCTATCGGGGATGGTCGGCGCGGAACAGCGTCCACTCTTCCACCGTGCGGCCGTCCGGCAGCTGGCACAGCGCGTACTCATTGCCCTGGGCGTCTTTTTGCGGCAACAGCTTGCCGCCCTTTTCCCCGCAATACACGGAGGCCGGATTGGCCATGCCCACCGCGGGGCGCTCCGGCGGCTTGGTCTGGCTGCAGGCGCTCAGGCCCAAGAGCGCGGCGGCGCATATCAAGATTCTCATGCGGTTTTCCTTTCAGTATCAGGCCGACAACAGCTTGCCGGATTTGAAGGCCTCGCGGCTGGCCACCTTGGCCAGCGACAGGCCGGTGGTGGTGTAGGTGCGGGCGCTGGTGGCGTACAACATGCCGGGGCGGTTGGCGCGGATCTCGCTGCAGCGGTCGCCTATCGGGTCTATCACCTCGGCCAGCAGTTCGCCGCTGGCCACCTCTTCTCCGGGGAGAGCGTGATACACCACCACGCCGGCGTGCGGCGCGTACAGGTTTTCCGAGCCGGCCAGCGGCGTGGCCGGGAAGGGCAGTTCCGGCTGCGGCGGCGCGGCTTCGGCGATGACGCCGCGGTGGCGCAAGAAGTTGAGGATGCCTTCCGCGTCCTGGCGCGCGTAATCGTGATGGACGTCGCTTTCGCCGCGCAGTTCCACCGTCACCGCCAGGCAGGCCATGTCGATCTGCGCGTCCAGGCCTTCAGCCGTCGCCAGATCGCGCAGCTGCCACCACAGCTGGCCGCAGGCTTCGTCGAAGGGGTGGTCGCCGGAGTCGGTGGCCAGCAGGGTGGCGCAAGCGCCCAGATAGCGCGATAGCGGCTCGCACTGTTCCCATAGCGGGGTGCCGGTGTACAGGTGCAGGCCGGCGCGGCAGTCGCAGTGCAGATCCAGCACCACGTCAGCGTCGAAGGCCAGCTTCATCAGGGTGTGGCGCAGCGACTGCAGCTCGCTGTCGGCGCGCAGCGCGCCCAATTGCTGGCGCGCCTCCGCGCGGATCAGGGCGGTGTTGGCCTTGCCGTCGCGGCCCAGCTGCCCTTTCACCGCCTCGAAAATCGTTTCGGACAGCACCGGGTAATAGCGGTTGAAGTTCTGGCCGGTTTGCAGATCGAAACGCCCTAGCAGCTTCTCGCTCTGGTTCTGGTTCAGGCCGATGGGGTTGGCCACCGGCACCAGGATCACCTCGCCGCGCAGCAGGCCGGCGGCGTCCAGCCGCTGCAAGCCTTGCTTCAAATGCCAGGCGGTCAGCATGCCGGGCAATTCGTCGGCGTGCAGGCTGGCCTGGATATAGATTTTCTGGCCGCTTTGCGGCACGCCGAAATGGAAGCTGGTCAGATCGCGCTGGCTGCCCAGGCTGGGCGACAGCAAGGGCTGGCGGTGGGTGTACATGGGTTCTCCTCTTACGGTGTGCGGCTCGGTCGTGGAATCTTATTCCAAACCTGCCCGGGCAAGATAGGGCTGCCGAGCGGACATGCGTTGACGAACGACCATGCCCCCCGGACAATCATGGCTTTTGCCATTCCACGCCCGCGCGCGTGGTGGAGTGCCCTTGGATTCTCTCTCCGACTTCTTCCAGCCCGGCATCGAGCCCGCCTCCTTGCAGGCGGTATCGCGCCTGACCGGCGCCTGGCCTTATCTCGCCGTCTTCGTCACCCTGTTCCGCGGCGGCGACGAAGAAGTGCTGATGCGGCTGCTGGTGTTGCGGGAACTGGGCGGCCGCGCCGAAGCGCCGCTATGGACGCCGCAGGAAATCGCCCAGCGTTTCGCCTATCTGAACGACACCAAGCTGGCCACCATTCTGGGCCGGCTGCGCGAAGGCGGCCTGCTGGTTTACGACAGCGACGGCGGCGTTTACCAGCTGTCCGAAGGCGCGCGCGTCGCACTGGCTGCGCTGGCCACCATGGTGGATTTCGCCGGCGACGATGTGGAACTGGGCTATCTGACCAGTCAAGTGGCCGCCGGCCAGGCGGTGGGCCAGGTGTCCGACGAGGCGCTCAAACACCTGCTGGCGCGCTTGAACGAACTGTACGCGGAGTTCGAGGACGCGCTGGAATCGCAATCCGAATTCCGTATCCGCGCCGCTCAGCACCGCTTGGAAGCGGTGTGGCGCTGGGTGGCCAAATCCACCGAAGTGGTCAAGAGCCTGACCCAGGACGACACGCTGAGCCTGCTGGTGCTCAACCAGGCGCAAGCCATCGCGCTGGCGCAAAGCCGCATGCTGGCGCTGGCCGGCACGTTTGAGCGCCGGCTGGCGCAATTGGCCGCGCAGCGCGTGCACCTGGGCGGCTCCGGCCTCACCTCCACCGACATCGCCGACTGGCTGCGCCGCATGGCGGCCGGCCAGTTGGCGCACAAGCTGGACGCCTGTCTGTCCATCGCCCCCGAGCCCGCCTTCCTGTCCACGCCGGAGCTGGCCGACGTGGCCGAATTCGAACTGCTGGCGCGCGAGCGCGCCAAGGCCGGCTCCATGACGCTGCCGGGTGGCGAAGCCGCGCCGCTGGCCGACGCGCCGGAAATGGAGCGCCTGCTGGAGGCCGAGGCCATGTACGACGTCTTGCTGGAGCTGGGGATGTCCGGCGCGGCCGACGCCCACATCAGCCAGGCGGTGCTGGCCGACAGTTACAACGAAACCGCCTACCGGCTGTCGCTGCTGTCCCTGATCGGGGATCCGGAAACCAGCAACGACCAAAGCATCGTCGCCGCGCTGGCCAAGCTGCCGTTCAGTCTGCAAGGCGGCGAGCGCGTGATCGAGCCGGACCACCCGGAAGTGGCGTCGCTGTCCGACGCGCGCCTGGTGGCCGCGGCGCAAAAAGGTTCTTAATGGAAACAGAAATCAAAACCCTGACCGCCCGTTTGCTGGCGCATCGGGTGGTGCCGCGCGGCGACGCGCTGGCGAAGAAGGCGCTGCTGGACGACAGCTTCCGCCTGGAGTTGGACAAGAGCCTGGCTGCCGTTGGCCTGCGTTTGGTGGAGAACCCCTACGCCGAGCACGTGGCCGTGGCGCTGCTGCCGGAAATGACCGAGCCGGTGTTCGGCTCCGGCGACGCCTGGCTCAATAATAATCTGGGTCTGCCGCGCGACGGCGTGGCGCTGCTGGTCATCCTGTGGTCGCTGATCATCCTGCCCAAGCGCGAGCGCCAGATCGCCCGCGTGGAAGCCGGCAAGGAAAACCAGAGCGATATGTTCGGCGCGCAAAAGCCGCTGGAAACCGGCGACGCCGTGTCCACCGGCGTATCCGAGGACGCGCTCTACGCGGACTTCGGCAAGGCGCTGGGCGGCCGCACCCGCTTCAATGCCAACCTGGGCCGCCTGGTCAACCTGGGTTTCATCGTGCGCCGCAACCGTTGGCTGGACGAAGGCCCGATGCTGGACCTGATGATCGACTACGCCCAACTGGCGCCGCGCATCATCGAAGGCGCGCTGGCCGATGTGCTGCTGCGCCGCGAAGGCCGCGACGCGTTGGCCGACAAGCGCGCGGAGGCGACCGAGGACGAGCTAGAAGCCATCGCGGACGCCGACGACTCCGCCGGCCCGCTGTTTGACCTGCCGCCGGACGACGACGCGGCCCACGAGGAGACGCGCTGATGTTCCAGATGAAATCGGTGGAAATGGTGCACTGGGACTTCTGGCAGCGGCTGACCGTGCCGCTGGACGCGCAGATCGTCACCATCATCGGCCCCAACGGCTCCGGCAAGACCACCTTGCTGGACGCGATGCGCACCCTGCTGGCGATCAAATGCTCGGGCAAGCGCGATTACAAGCGCTACGTTCGCAACAATAAAGAGCCCTTCGCCTATCTGCGCGGCGTGGTGGACAATCCGCGCCGTCCCAGCGGCGGCCTGTACCCGACGCCTTTCTTCCCCATCGTCGCGGACGCCGTCACCCTGCTGTGCCGGGTCAAGAAACAGGGGGGGGACTGGGTGCGCCACTACGCCATCCTGGACGGCGACGTGCCGCTGGAGCAGGCCGAAGGCCAGGCCCAATGGATGGGCGTGCAGGAATACCGCCGCCGGCTGGAAATGGCCGGCCTGACCCCGGCGGTGGCCGAAGTGCTGGCGCTGGAACAGGGCGACACCGACAAGCTCACCGAATACAGCCCGCGCCAACTGCTGGACCTGGTGTTCCAGGTTTTCGGCGACAAGGACGTGCTGGACAACTACCAGCGCGCCCGCGATGAGCAGCGCGCCACCGAGCTGGAGCTGGAATCGCTGAGCCGTCAGGAAGAGGCGCTGCAGACGCGGGTGGAAACCATGAAGACCCGCGCCAACCGCTATCTGGAATGGCGGCAGTTGCAAACCGGCATCGCCCGGCTGCGTGACGAGGCGCTGCCGGTGCTGGCCTATCTGGACGCCAAGTCCGCGCTCGGCAATGTCTGGAAAAACTACCGCGGCAACTTCCACACGCTGAACCAGGCCCAGGGCGAGCACGCCGACACCCTGCAACTGGTGGCCAAGCTCAAGGCGGCGGAAGTGGCCGCCGACGCCTCGCGCAAGGCAGCCGAAACCGCCCGCGTCGGCGCGCAGGAAACTTTCATGGCGGCCAAGGGCGAACACGCCGGCGTGGCCGGCCAGCTCAAGGAACGCGACCGGCTGCAAGCCTTGGCCAGCAAGGAATACGGCGCCGACGCCGCCCATCTGGCCGACAAGCTCTCCGCCTTGCGCGGCGAAGCCGAGCAATTGAAAGACGGCCTGCGCGAACTGAAAAAGCAGCGCCAGGACAGCTCCCAGCATCTGGAGGCGCTGGAAATAGGCCGCGGCCGCGCGCCGGAAGACGTGCGCCAGTTCAAGGCCGCGCTGGACGAGGCCGGCATCGGCCACCTGATGTTGTCCGACATCGTGGAAGTGCTGGACCCCAACTGGCAGGCGGCGGTGGAAGCGCTACTGCGCGGCTATCGCCACGTGGTGTTGCTGGAGCGCGAAAGCGACCGTCGCGAAGCCTGGCGCATCGGCGAGAAACTGCGCTATCGCCACTTCGTGGTGCCGGAGCGCAGCAGCCCGCCGCGCGCCAACGCAGGCAGCCTGATGGAAGTGGTGCGCTTCTCCGCCGACGCGCCGGAATGGCTGTATCGGCAGTTGAACAGCGTCAGCCGCGTCGACGGTGCCGAGCAGGGCGCCGACGTTAGCGGCGACTGGATCACCCGCGACGGCTATTTCCGCGAACGCCGCGGCGCGCGCCACATCGGCGTGCCGGCGCATGAGTTCGCCTTCGGCGAAGCCGCCCGCCAATCGCGGCTGCTGGCGGTGCGCGAGGCATTGAAAGCGCTGAACACCCGCATCCTGGCCGATGAAGAACGCTTGGTGGCCGCCACGCGCGAAGCCGCCGGCCTGGCCGAATACCTGGGCGGCATGGACGCCATCCGCCAGCTGGACAGCCGCGCCGAAGAGTTCGCCGCGCTGGAAACGCGCAAGCAGGGGCTGGAAAGCGAAATCGCCCGCCTGGGCGCGGCCCTGGGCCTCGTCAGCGCGGAGAAGGAAGCCGCCGATCAGCGCTACAGCGACGCAAGGCTGGCGCACGACCGCGTCTGTCAGCGCGAACAGGACAGCCTGGCCGCCTTCCGCCAAAAACAGCAGGAAGTGGAGCAGGCGCGCCGCCAGGTGCGCCGCCTGCTGTCCGAGCTGCGCGAATGGGCGGAGCGCTTGCCTGATGCGGCGCTGGCGGCGGATAACGTCGCCGCGCTCGAAAGCGAGTTCGACACCGCCGCGGACGCCAAGCACCAGCTCAATTACTTGGAAGAGCGGCTGCAAAGCGGAGACTGGGAACAAGACGAAGCCGTGCTGGCCTTGAAGGAAAAGCTGGTGGAGGACCTGACTGGCCTGGACCGCGAACGCCAGCGCCGCCAGAGCGAAGTGGACCGCTCGCGCGAACTCACCGACGAAGCGCGCGCCGCCTATATGGGCAAGCTGCGCGCCACCGTCCGCGTCTACGGCCAGAACGTCAAGCGCTTGGGGGAGCTGGCCGGCATCCAGGTGGAAGTGGAACTGCCCCAGCTGTCCAACGACGACGCCACGCTGGCCCAGGCCGGGCTGGTGCTCAGGTTCAACTTCGACCAGAAGGGCCTGATGGGCATGAACGACGGCGAAGCCTCCGGCGGCCAGCAGGTGATGAAGTCGCTAATCCTGTTGATCGGCCTGATGATGGACGAGTCCAATCCGTCCGGCTTCGTCTTCATCGATGAGCCGTTCGCCCACCTGGACATCTTCAACATCGACCGCGTCGCCGGCTTCCTCAAAGCCACCGAGGCGCAGTACCTGATCACTACGCCCAACACCCACAACATCAATATCTTCGCGCCGTCGGAACTGACGCTGGCCACCCGCAAGAAGCGGCCGGGCGAGCAATGGGCGCCGCCCATCCTGCAAACCCGCCGCCGAGTGGACGGCGGCGAGCCGGCTTGAGCCAGACCACGCAGCCGCCCCTAGGGGCGGCTTTTGCTTGTTAGCATGGACAGACCCTAGCCCTGCCAGGAGAGTCCATGTCCAATTATCGACGCGACCGCAGCGCCGGCGGCAGCTGGTTCTTCACCGTCAACTTGGCTGATAGGCGGCAGCGTTTGCTGCTCGACCATGTTGAGGTCCTGCGTGAAGCTTTTCGTTATACCTTGCGCCGCCATCCCTTCCGGGTTGAGGCCATCGTGATCATGCCCGACCACCTGCATACGGTGTGGACTCTGCCGGCTGCTGACGTGGATTACCCCCTGCGTTGGCGTTTGATCAAAACCATGTTTACCCGATCATTGCCGGCGCTAGAGCGGATCTCCGCTTCGCGCCGTGGCAAGGGCGAGCGACATGTCTGGCAGCGGCGTTATTGGGAGCACCGTTTGCGGGATGAGCAAGACTTTGCCCGCCATATCGATTACATCCACAACAACCCGCTCAAACATGGCTACGTTTCCACACTTGCGGACTGGCCATGGTCTTCCTTCCATCGTTACGTGAGGCATGGTGTGTTGCCGGAAGATTGGGCCGGGGGAGATGGCGAGGGCGCCGAGTTTGGGGAGCGGGGGGATTCGATCACAAGGAGTGAGTAGATAGACCCAGCTTCCGTATGGTTGCGCTCCATCCTCGCCACTGCGAGTGGTGCATAGGGTGGGCGGAGAATCAGCAATCAAACAGGCCGGCGGCATGGAGTGCGTTTCCGCGTGGGTATCGCTTCGCTCCACCCACCCTACGGCGAGCTGAGCGTAGGGTGGGCGGAGCCGCAGGCGATGCCCGCCAATGATCAGAAATCAAACAGGCCAGTGATGTCGAGCACGTTTCCGCGTGGGTACCGCTTCGCTCCACCCAGCCTACGGCGAGTGGCGTGTAGGGTGGGCGGAGAATCAGCAATCAAACAGGCCGGCGGCATGGAGTGCGTTTCCGCGTGGGTATCGCTTCGCTCCACCCACCCTACGGCGAGCGGCGTGTAGGGTGGGTGGAGCCGCAGGCGATACCCACCAATGGCTGTCATCTCAAACAGGCTGATGAGCTGGGGGCATGGCGGTCGCTCACGGTTGGTTGTAGCTGTACTCGATGCCGTTGATCGTGGACTTGAAGCCGTAGCGCGGGAAGGCCGGGTTCGGCTTCTTGGCGAGGTAGGCGTCCGCCAGCGCCTCGGCCGCCTGGCGATAGAACTTGGTCTGGTTCTTGTTGTACCAAGGGTCGTCGTGGGGATTGGGGCTGAATTTGTAGCTCTGGTCCCGGCCGCTGGCGATGTAAATGCGGATGCCGCGCGCGCCGGGGCCGGAGCCGCCGCTCTTTTGCTCCACGTAGTTGAAGGTGATGCCGCTGTTTTTGTAATTGGGCAGGCTGCCGCTGATGTTGGCCGCCAGCGCGCCGCCGGCGGTCAGAGACAGTGCGCTGACGGCAAGCAAAGCCGCGACGCGGCGGAACAGGAAGTTGAGTGGGGGATGCATGGCGCTCCTTCGAATAATGGTTGAGAACCGTCGGCAAGCGGGCGGCCTTGCCGGCGAGGCGTTAGCGTCGTGAAATGGCGCTTAAATGTCGCCTATTTATACAAATGGCAATTATCTTTCGTTTTTTAATGTCATTTGGATTGTGAAGATAGGCGAGCGCGAGGCTATCAGCAAGCGCCGCATGCCAGTCCTTAATACCGGGCCGGGCAAGCGGCGATGGCGTGCCTGAGCGGGACAGAGGCGCTTGGATGGCGGCCCGCCGTCTCTGGCCTATGCTGAGAAAGAGGCATGGGCGTCGTGAGAAAGCGGGTTTGAAATGGAAGAACGCGACTTGGTGAGCAGCGCCATCCCCATGGCGCAACTCAAGCTGGAACTGCGGCCGAACGGCGTTTTGCGGATTGCGGTGTACGAGCTTGACGATGAGGAGCCGTTTTTCGTTTACGAGGCCAGCGATGACTTCGATCCCGAGGCGGTGCTGAGCGTCGCGGAAAGGCGGCTGGACCCGGTGCGGCTGGCCGTCTTCAAGCATGTGTTCTTCCCGGCTCAGGACGATGTCGAGGATGGCCGGGAAGAGGGCGAAGGGTAAAGGACTCCCGCGCCCCTTCGTTCATTGCAGGCCAACACCCCGCCAGGCGGGGTGTTGATTTTTACGCCGACCGCCATGGTTTTGACCCTGATGAACCGGCAAGTACAATCTTGGCCGTGTCGTTCAATTGGCGGAGCCGGATTTGGCGACCTAAATGTATTAATTCCTCTGTCGAGAGTGGTTGTCTCGCATCTATTTAAAGCAACGTAGTTGTGTTTCTTATGGCAGGCAGTGGCAGGGAGACCTTGATGGTCTGCCGGTTCTCAGTGCGCCGGTTCGCTAACCCTGTCACGTGCCTGCCGTATCCGCTTAGCGACGGATATCAGGCGTTAACGTTAGCACTGGAGACCGCCATGTTTACGTTGTTACGCCCCCTCCCGCATTTCCCTTTTTTCTTCTGGTTATGTCGTGTTTCTTTCCGTTCTTTGGAGATCCGGCCATGACTGCGCTGCCGCTTGCCGCTCCCTCCCAGAACCCGCGCCGGGAGCTGGCCCGTACCTTGAGTCGTCTGCATCAGATGCGGATGGAGCACGAGAGCCTGGCCTTGATCGACACCCAACTGGCCTGGCTGGAACACGCGATCGGTGAAATCGACGATGTCATGGACCACGTCATCCAATGCAAACAGGCCCTGGCCTTGCTGCTGCAGCTGTTGAGCCTGAGCGGGCAGGCGCAATTGTCGGGCCGTACGCTGTGGGCCTTGCTGGAGCCGGTGCAGCGCCGGCTGGCCGAGGCTTGTCATGCGCTGGACGATCAGTTCGACCGGCCGCGAGCCTGAGCCAGCGTCAAGACGCCCAAAGCCCGCCTGGGGGCGGGCTTTGGGTACTGATGGATGGCCCGGTCCCGGAACCGGGCGCATGCGCTTAGAACCTGTTTACGATCAGCTGCGCGTTGGCGATACGGCGTTGAAACCCGCTTCGAAATGCTCATGTACCACTCGTACATTCCGCTTTCTCAGCCGTTTTCACCTTGTCTCGCCTTAGCTCGCGAGATCGTAAACCTGTTCTTAGCGCAGGTTCAACGCTTTGATCGCGTTGTTGATTTCATCCGCCAGGCGCACTTCCTGACCCAGCTGCTCGTGCCATTGCTGGTTCTGGAAGAAGGCGTAGCGCGCCTTGGAGTTGTTGCCGGCTTGCCAGCCGTCTTTCAGTTGACCGTCGAAGAAGAACTGTTCCAGCAGCGCGTGGCCGGCGGCGTGGGCCTGGTTTTGCGCGTGCTGATCGTGTAGGCGCGGCGCGCCCACCAGATGCAGTTCGATGTCGCGGCCTTGCTCTTCATAGCGGCCTTGGATCGGATGCTCGAACACCAGCGGCTGCAGCGTGGCATGGGTGATGGTGGCGCGGCCGGTGATGTGGCGCGACGGGGTGTATACGGTCAGGTCCAGCCGCAGGTTCAGGCCGCCCGCCTGGCCGGGTTTGTTGACGTTGTAGCTGACGATGAACAGGCCGGATTTTTGATCGCGATCGATAGTCATGTTTGGACTCCTTGAGATCAATAACATCAGATGAGAAGTGTGAACGTCCGGTGGGACGTCCAGGCCCAATGGCGATGTGCAAGCTGCGGCGGTAACCGCTGCTGCCCTGTAGTTATATAACCTTTGATTTTATTTTCAGCCGTACTTAATGGCAGTTGGAAATAAGGAGGGGATGGGGCTTGCGCGCGGGGCTAGGGAGGGGAGGGGAAGAAAAGCGCGCCGCCGGGGCTGGCGGCGCGAGGGAAAATCAGGCTTGTTGCTCAAAGCGCACAGGCTGTTTGCCCAGGCGCTTGGGCCGCACCACCACGGTGCCGGCGATCTTGTCGTGCCAACCCTGTTTGCGGGCGTCCACGCCTACCCAGATCAGGCCCAGGAAGAAGGGGAAGCTGGACACGAAGTAGCCGAGGTAGCGCAGCGCCGCCTGTCCCGGCGTCATCGGCGCGCCGGTTTTGGCGTCCACGATGCGAGCGCCCAGCAGCATCTTGCCCGGCGTGCTGCTCTTGAACCACCAGAAAGCCAGCACTGCCGCTGCGGGCAGTACCCAGTTGATCATCAGGCCGGCCAGCGGGCTCAACTCGAAGCGGCCTTGCATCATGAAGGCCTGCATCATCCAGCCGTCGCCGCTTTCCGCCATGCGGCTGCTTTCGCCGCCGCCGCTGGCCAGCAGCCAGATCGCCGGCGCCAGCACCAGGCACAGCAGCAGGGTGTCGACCAGACTGGCCAGCACCCGCAGCCAGAAGCCGACGTATTCCAGTTCTTCCGCGCCGTCTTGCATCTTCAGTTCTCCAGATTGGGTTTGTGCTTGGCCGCCACGCGCAGGTAGTGTTCGGCGGAGTATTGGAAGTAGGCCAGTTCTTTGTCGGTCAGCGGCCGTGCCTGCTTGACCGGGTTGCCCAGGTAAAGATAGCCGGACTCCAGCCGCTTGCCCGGCGGCACCAGGCTGCCGGCGCCGATCAGCACCCGCGGTTCTATCACCGCGCGGTCCAGCACGATGCTGCCGATGCCGACCAGCACTTCGTCGCCTATGGTGCAGCCGTGCAAGGTGACGTGGTGGCCGATGGTGACATTGCGGCCTATCACCAGCGGCGCGCCAACCGGGTCCGCGGCGCTTTTGTGGCTGACGTGCAGCATGGCGAAATCCTGAATGTTGGAGTTCTCGCCTATGCTGATGGCGTTGACGTCGCCGCGGATCACGGCGTAGGGCCAGACCGACGCGCCTTCCGCCAACGAGACTTCGCCGATGACCACCGCCGCCGGGTCGATGTAGCAGCTGTCGTGGATTTGCGGCTGATGCCCGTCATAAGGGCGGATATTGCTTTTCATCGGTCTGTCCTCATCTGAAATCGGGTAAAGTTTCCATCATACCCCCACAGGATGCCAATATGAGCCAGAACCCCTTGCTGGACTTTTCCGGACTGACCCGTTTCGCCGAGATCAAGCCGGAGCACATTTCCCCCGCCATCGATGAATTGCTGTCCGCCGCGCGCGCCGCGGTGGCGCGGCTGACCGCGGAGCAGGGCGCGCCCAGCTGGGAAAGCTTCGTCGATCCGCTGACCGACGCCACCGAGCACCTGGGCCGCGCCTGGGGCGTGGTGGGCCATCTGAACGCGGTGGTGAACACGCCGGAGCTGCGCGAGGCCTACAACAGCAATATCCCGAGAATTTCCGAGTTCTGGACCGAGATGGGCCAGAACCTGGACTTGTTCGCCCGCTTCAAGGCGTTGGCGGCCAGCCCGGAACACGCGGATTACAGCGCGGCGCGCAAGAAGATCGTGTCCAACGATCTGCGTGATTTCCGCCTGTCCGGCGCGGAATTGCCGCAGGCGGAAAAAGAGCGTTTCGCCGCCATTCAGACGCGCTTGGCCGAGCTGTCCGCCAAGTTCGAGCAGAACGTGCTGGACGCCACCGACGCCTTCAGCCTGTACATCGAGGACAAGGCCGAGCTGTCCGGTGTGCCCGAGGATTCGTTGGAACTGTTCGCCGCCGCCGCGGCCGGCGACGACAAGAGCGGCTACAAGATCACCTTGCAGTTCCCGTTCTATTTCCCGGTGTTGCAGTACGCGGACAACCGCGCGCTGCGCGAAAAGCTGTACCAGGCCAATGTACAGCGCGCATCGGAGTTCGGCCCGTCCGAACGCGACAACAGCCCCATCATCCGTGAAAAGCTGAAACTGGCGCGCGAGGAAGCCCAGTTGCTGGGCTTCGCCAACTTCGCCGAACTGTCCTTGTTCACCAAGATGGCGGAAAGCCCGGAACAGGTCATCGCCTTCCTGCGCGATCTGGCCGCGCGCGCCAAACCGTTCGCGGTCAAGGACCGCCAGGAACTGGAAGCCTTCGCCGCCGCGGAACTGGGCCTGGCCAAGCTGGAAGCCTGGGATCTGGCTTACGCCGCGGAAAAGCTGCGCGTGGCGCGTTACGCCTTCTCCGAGCAGGAGGTCAAACAGTACTTCCCGGAAAGCAAGGTGCTGCCCGGCCTGTTCGGCGTGGTGTCCACGCTGTTCGGCGTGGACGTGCGCCCGAGCAGCGCGCCGGTCTGGCATCCGGACGTGCGCTTCTTCGACATCCATAAGGACGGCCAGTTGGTCGGCAGCTTCTATTTCGACCTGTACGCCCGCGACGGCAAGCGTTCCGGCGCCTGGATGGACGACGCGCGCGGCCGCCGCAGCAAGAGCGGCCAGGTGCAGACGCCTATCGCCTACCTGACCTGCAACTTCACCCGTCCGGTGGGCGACAAGCCGGCGCTGTTCACCCATGATGAAGTGATCACCTTGTTCCACGAGTTCGGCCACGGTCTGCACCATATGCTGACCCGCGTCGACGAACTGGGCGTGGCCGGCATCAACGGCGTGGAATGGGACGCGGTGGAGTTACCCAGCCAGTTCCTGGAGAATTTCGCCTGGGAATGGGACGTGGTGCAGGGCATGACTAGCCACGTGGACAGCGGCGCGACCTTGCCGCGCGAGCTGTTCGACAAAATGCTGGCGGCCAAGAACTTCCAGAGCGGCATGGCTACGGTGCGCCAGCTGGAGTTCGCGTTGTTCGACCTGCAGCTGTACAGCGTCTTCGACGCCGACAAGGGCGATTGGCTGGCCTTGTTGGACGAGGTGCGTCGCGAGGTGGCGGTGAATTTCCCGCCGGCCTACAACCGCTTCCCCAATAGCTTCAGCCACATCTTCGCTGGTGGCTATTCGGCCGGCTATTACAGCTACAAGTGGGCGGAAGTGCTGTCCGCGGACGCCTACGCGGCTTTCGAGGAGGCCGGCGGCGCCAATGCGGACACCGGCAAGCGCTTCTGGGACGAGATCCTGGCGGTGGGCGGCAGTCGTCCGGCGCTGGAGTCCTTCCGCGCTTTCCGCGGCCGCGATCCGCAGATCGACGCCTTGCTGCGCCATTCCGGCATGGTGGAAACAGTTTGAAACGACCGTTTTATGCCGGGGGAAAAATATTCCGGCTTTTGTCGGAACTCTTGTGAAGCGCCGCGGCTCTAATTTTTTGCTCAGTGGGTTATCTCCAGAGCAGCAAGCGAGCCAGACGCATATCAGGGTAGATTGATATAGTGTCTATTGCGCGCCTCCGTGTAGACGGAGGCGCCTTTTTTTTGCCGCGGATCGCGCGGCTAAAAAGATTTAGTCGTCCCGCTCTGGTTTGGCGGGCGGCGTCAGCGGCTGCAGGGTGTGGCGGTGCTGGAAGGTAGGGGTCCGCATCGAGAACGGCGGGGTCAACGGCGCCAGACGAGGGCGGTTGGGATTGCGCGTCGGGCATAATGCCTGTTGCACATCGTGCTGCTTGTGCTTGATAGTCAAGAACTTGCTCCGGTTACAACGACGCTTTCGATCATAGGCCGGCGTTCCGAGCCTTGGCAAATTCCCGTTGTCCGGCTGTTGTTTATTTGTTTAAACACTTTTGTTTAATCAAGCATCAAATAATCGACGTCGGCGACTGTCGCCGCCCAAAGCTTGGCAGTGCCGCGCGCTGCGGTTATGGTGTCGGCCTTTGCATGAAAAACATTTGGAGAGCCCGCCGATGCGTTTTGCCACCTGGAACGTCAATTCCCTCAAGGTCCGCCTGCCGCAGGTGATCCAATGGCTGTCGGACAGCCCGGTGGACGTGCTCTGCCTGCAAGAACTGAAAATGGATCAGGATGTGTTTCCGCTGACCGAGATCGAAGCGGCCGGCTATCGCGCCGCCTGGTTCGGCCAGAAAACCTACAACGGCGTGGCCATTCTGGTGCGCGCGCCGCTGGAGCTGGAAGACGTGGTGCTCGGCATCCCCGATTACGGCGACGAGCAGCGCCGGGTGATCGCCGCCACAGTGAACGGCATCCGGGTGATCTGCGGCTATTTCGTCAACGGCGAGGCGGTGGATTCGCCCAAGTATCCGTACAAGCTGGAATGGCTGGCCAATCTGGAGCGCTATGTCGCCGCCGAGTTGCAGCGCCATCCGCAGTTGCTGCTGTTGGGCGACTACAATATCGCCCCGGAAGACCGCGATGTGTACGACCCGGAAAGCTGGCACGAGCAAGTGTTGTGCAGCACGCCGGAGCGCGAATCCTTCCGCCGTCTGATCGCGTTGGGCCTGAGCGACAGCTTCCGACTGTTCAATCAGGAGGAGAAGCAATACAGCTGGTGGGATTACCGCGCGATGATGTTCCGTCGCAACAAGGGCGTGCGCATCGACCACATCCTGGTCAGCGACGCGCTGAAGCCGCGCGCGCTGGACTGCGTGATCGACAAGGCGCCGCGCAAATGGGAGCGGCCGTCCGACCACTCTCCGGTGGTGCTGACGCTAGCGGATTGAGCGTTTCCACTATTCTAAAGGCCGGCGGCAGCCGGCCTATCCGCCAGCTTTCTTGGCTTGCCTCAAAAATATTGCCGGCCGGTTTTGCTAGTCTGGAGCTTTCCTGCTTTTCAGATGGCTGCGCGATGACCCAAAACCACCCCAAACTGCCGGTAGACCCGTATTACGAGGGCGTGCCGGAATATATGACCCAGGTATACGACTGGGCTTACGTCAACCCGCGCAAGGCCGGCTGGCTGGATCGCAACCTGGTGGTGCGCGTCTTGCTGTTCTTCAACGATCAAAGACTGATGCGCGCCTACCTGGAGCAGATCCGGCCCGGCGACAAGGTGTGGCAGGTGGCTCACGTCTACGGCGACCTGGTGCAGCGAGCCGCGGACCGGGCGGGCAAGGACGGGCGCTTCGTGCTCACCGACATCACCCCGGTGCAGATAGAGCACGCCGAGCGCAAGCTGCGAGATCGCCCTCAGGCCGCGGTGGTGCGCGCCAACGCCGGCAATTACCGGCTGGAGTCCGACGATTTCAACCTGATTTGCAGTTTCTTCCTGCTGCACGAGGTGCCGGATCATCTGAAGCGCGCCATCGTCGACAATATGCTGTCGCAAGTGCCGTCCGGCGGCCGCGCGGTTTTCGTCGACTACCATAGGCCCAAGCCGTGGCAGCCGATAGGCTGGCTGCTCAAATGGGTGAACCGCGTGTTGGAGCCGTTCGCCGAGGCCTTGTGGAACCAGGAGATTCGCGACTACGCGCAAGAGGCGGACGGTTTCGACTGGAGCAAGCGCACCTTGTTTGGCGGGGTGTATCAGGTGACGATCGCGAAGAGGAAGCCTTGAGGACATGCCGTACTTGACGTTACACGGGCTTACAAGCGACTAACAGACCCAGGGCGGGGGCAGGGCTAGGATACGTCTCAAGGAAGCGCCGAATCCGGCGCGATGTGATCGGTGAACGGGAGCCCAAGGCTCCCAAGCCTGAAACTGGAGATGCATCATGAACAAACTGACTCTGCTTGCCCTGACCGCCGCTTTCGGCCTGAGCTCCGCCGCTGGTTTCGCCGCCGAAACCGCCAAGCCGGCCGCTTCCGCTCCGGTAGCCAAAATGGCGCCGGCCGCCAAAAAAGCTGAAAAGCACCCGGCCAAGATCCACCATGCCAAGAAAGGCGAAAAGGTAGCCGCTTCCGCTCCGGCGCAAAAAGCCCAGGCCGCCAAGGCTGAAGCCTCCGCTCCGGCCAAGGCCAAACACGCCGCCAAGAAGCCGCACGCCAAGCATGCGAAGAAGGCCGCTTCCTCCGCTGCTCAGAAAGCTCAGGCCGCCAAGGCCGAAGCTTCCGCTCCGGCCAAGGCCAAGCACGCTGCTAAAAAGCCGCACGCCAAGCACGCTAAAAAAGTAGCTTCCGCCCCGGCGCAAAAAGCCCAGGCCGCCAAGACCGAAGCCTCCGCTCCGGCCAAGAAAGTGGAGAAAAAGGCCGCTCAACACAAGAAGCACGCCGGCAAGGCCAAGAAGGCCGCTGCATCGGCTGCCAAATAAACCGGACTCCGCGTCTGGCTCGCTAAAAAAATAGGCCCCTCAGGGAGGCCAAGACTCAAAGGAGGCTTCGGCCTCCTTTTTCTTTGTGAACGGGACCGCCGCCAGGACAGGCGCGCCCGACGGCCTTATGCTGTTACACTCAAGTGCTTCGATGCTGGCCGCATGCCCCGGCGTTGAAACCGCCTTCGTTCATTTCGCGCTTAAGGAGCTTCCATGTTAGCCGCCCCGCAAGTTTCCGCCTTCCTGCCGCCGCGCCGCATTCTGATGGGGCCGGGCCCATCCGACGTTTATCCGGAAGTGCTGGCCGCCCAGGCCCGCCCCACCGTCGGCCATCTGGACCCGCTGTTCGTCGGCATGATGGACGAGGTGAAAAGCCTGCTGCAATACGCGTTCCAGACGGCAAACCCGATGACGGTGGCGCTGTCGGCGCCGGGTTCGGCCGGCATGGAGGCCTGCTTCGTCAATCTGGTGGAGCCGGGCGAGAAAGTCATCGTCTGCCGCAACGGCGTGTTCGGCGAGCGCATGCGCCAGAACGTGGTGCGGCTGGGCGCGGTGCCGGTGTTGGTGGACAGCCCCTGGGGCCAGCCGGTGGACCCGGACGCGGTGGAGAGTGCGCTGAAAGCCAACCCGGACGCGCGTTTCCTGGCTTTTGTCCACGCCGAAACCTCCACCGGCGCGCTGTCCGACGCCAAGACGCTGTGCGCGCTAGCCAAGCGTCACGGCTGCCTGAGCATCGTCGACGCGGTGACTTCGCTAGGCGGGGTGGAACTGCGGGTGGACGAATGGGGCGTGGACGCGGTGTATTCCGGCAGCCAAAAGTGCCTGTCCTGCGTGCCCGGCCTGTCGCCGCTGTCGTTCTCGCCGGCGGCGGTGGACAAGCTGCAGGCGCGGCAAAGCCCGGTGCCCAGTTGGTTTCTGGACCAGACCCTGGTGATGGCCTATTGGGGCGGCGGCAAGCGCAGCTACCATCACACCGCGCCGGTGAACGCCTTGTACGCGTTGCATGAGTCCTTGCGCCAGCTGGCCGGCGAGGGCCTAGAGGCGGCCTGGCAGCGCCATCGCGATATGCATCTGATTCTGCGCGACGGCTTGGAAAAGCTGGGACTGAAGTTCGTGGTGGACGCCGCGGCGCGCTTGCCGCAGTTGAACGCGGTCTATATTCCCGAAGGCATAGACGACGCCGCCGCGCGCAATCGTCTGTTGCAGGAGTACAACCTGGAGATAGGCGGCGGCCTGGGCGATTTGGCCGGCAAGGCCTGGCGCATCGGCCTGATGGGTTACGGCGCGCGCCGCGAGAACGTGGCCTTGTGTCTGAAAGCGCTGGAGAGCGTGTTGAAATAAGCGTTCGCTCCCTGTCCGGCGGGCGCAGTGGGACAGAGCGTCAGCCGTTGGAATAGAAAAACGCCATCCATGAAGGATGGCGTTTTTATTGCGGCGGGAGCCCGGCTTCGGCTTATTTTTCGACGAAGGCGCGTTCAATCGCGTAGTCGGCCGGCTCGCCCATGCGCGGCGATTCCTTGAAGCCCATGCCGTTCAGGATCTCGCACAGGTCGTGCAGCATGGACGGGCTGCCGCAGATCAGCGCGCGGTCGTGTTCCGGATTCATTTGCGGCAGGCCGATGTCGGCGCACAACTTGCCGCTGGTGATCAGATCGGTCAGCCGGCCCTGATTGCGGAACGGTTCGCGAGTTACGGTCGGGTAGTAGATCAGTTTTTCGCGAACCATCTCGCCGAAGAATTCGTTTTCCGGCAGTTCTTTGGTGATGTAGTCGTGGTAGCCCAGCTCGCTGACCCAGCGTACGCCATGGGTCAAAATCACCTTGTCGTAGCGCTCGTACACGTCCGGATCTTTGATGATGGACATGAAGGGGGCGAGGCCGGTGCCGGTGGACAGCAGGTAGAGGTTCTTGCCGGGCAGCAGATTGTCCTGCACCAGGGTGCCGGTGGGCTTCTTGCTGATCATCACGGTGTCGCCCACTTTCAGGTGCTGCAGGCGGGAGGTCAGCGGGCCGTCCTGAACCTTGATGCTGTAGAACTCCATGTGTTCTTCGTAGTTGGAGCTAACGATGGAGTAGGCGCGCATCAGCGGCTTGCCGTTGACTTCCAGGCCTATCATCACGAACTGGCCGTTGATGAAGCGCAGGCCGGCGTCGCGGGTGCAGGTGAAGCTGAACAGGGTGTCGTTCCAGTGATGGACGGACAGGACCTTTTCGGAGGTCAGGTTAGGAGAGGACATAAGGTTTGCTGCTCGCTAATTTATGAAGTAGAAGCTCGAAAAATATTGGGGCCGATTTTAACCGGTTTGTCGCTTCGCCGCTCGCTCTTGCTGGGAAAACCCGGCGCGAGCGACGTTAAATTCAATTGGAACAGCATGTTAACCGACATTGCCGTCGCAGCCGAACGATTGTTTTCTGATGTGTTTATCGCTGCGCGTTATTTGCCGATTCGCCATAACGAAAGAGGGCGTCACCATGGCGGGACGCCCTCTTGGACAACATAACAGAGAAATACTGTGCGCTTTACCCTTGCTGGCTTCACTACCACTGCTACTGCCGCAAGGCCGTTACCAAAGAGCGGGCTGTCCAAGACAGCTCAATGACGTTGCCGTGTTGAGGCGGAGCCATCATCATGACGGGCTGCCGCGCATGTGTCCTTGATGGACATCACAGAAAGACCAACCGCTTCTTTCTTAATGGGCAAATCGACAAACGGTAATCTCAAGTTTGCTAACTCTGAATTTGGCGGACCGGCCCGGCCGGGACTGCTGATGCTCCGTCTTGGAGGCTGGCTTGGCGTTGCGGACTGTGCCGATTTGGCTGGCCGTGGTTATTGGCCAATGCTCAACGCGTGTATCACTGGATGGCCGCCGGCATTCTGCCGTGAAAGCATTCGGAACCCTCCTTGTCGTGTCGACCTTTTCACTATAAGACTCCGCCGCGCCCAATGCAAGAGGGGCTCAGCCGGCCTTTGGGTCTGGCAGCGAGGCGGGCAGCGCCAGCCGCGCGGGGCGCAGATGTTGTTCGAACTGGCGGCTGGCGGCTTGCCAGGAATAGCGTTCGGCGACAGCTCGAACATGGCCGCGGTCCAGTTCCAGCGCCTTGAGGCAGGCGGCGCGCAGGTCCGCGTCCAGCACGCCGGCGCCGCTGTCGCCCACCACGTCCAGCGGGCCTGCCACCGGATAGGCGGCCACCGGCGTGCCGCAGGCCATCGCCTCCAGCAGCACCAGGCCGAAGGTGTCGGTCAGGCTGGGGAACACGAAGACGTCGGCGGCGCGGTAAAAGCGCGCCAATTCGTGCTGGGGAAAGATGCCGGCGAAGTGGACGTCCTGGTATTGCTGTTTCAGCCGCGCCAGTTGCGGGCCGTCACCCACCACCCATTTGCTGCCCGGCAGTTCCAGTTTGAGGAAGGCTTCTATGTTTTTTTCCACCGCCACCCGGCCGATATAGACGAAGCGCGGCGGTGCGGTGCCGTCCAGACGCTCGCGCTGGCCGGGGCTGAACAGCGCGGTGTCCACGCCGCGGCTCCACAGCTTGACGTTGCGGAAGCCACGGGCGGTCAAATCGTCGGCGATGGATTGGGTGGGCACCATCACGCAATGGGCGGCGTTGTGGAAGCGGCGCATCCAGGCGTAACTGACGGCCAGCGGCAGCCGGCAGCGGGCGTGCACGTATTCCGGAAAGCGAGTGTGGTAGGCGGTGGAAAAGGCCAGGTCGTGGCGCAGGCAATAGCGGCGCGCGGCCAGGCCCAGCGGTCCCTCGGTGGCGATGTGGACGGCGTCCGGGGCGAAGGCGGCGATGCGCGCGGCCACTTTGCGGTAGGGGAACAGCGACAGCCGGATGTCGGGGTAAGTGGGGCAGGGCAGGGTGCGAAAGGCCTGGGGGGTGATCATTTCCACCCGGTGTCCGAAGCCGGCCAGTTCGCGCGCGGTTTCGGTCAGCGAACGGACCACGCCGTTGACCTGGGGCAGCCAGGCGTCGGTGACGATCAGGATGCGCATGTTGGTTCCTTGTGGTCGGCTTGCGCCGCTTGGGGTGGCGGCGCGGCGGCCGGTTGGCCCAGTTGGGTCCAGTACAGCACTTCCAGCCGTCCGTCGGGGTGTTCCACCAGCGCGGACAGGCTTTCCACCCAGTCGCCGCTGTTGCCGTAGAGTATGCCGTCGATGTCGCGCACCTCGGCCTTGTGGATATGGCCGCAGATCACGCCGTCGAAGCCGCGCCGACGCGCTTCGCCGGCGAGAATGATTTCGAAGTTGCTGATGAAGTTGACCGCGTTCTTGACTCGGTGCTTCAGGTATTGCGACAGCGACCAGTACGGCAGGCCCAGTTTCAGCCGCGCCCAGTTGAAGCCGCGGTTCAGTTCCAGGATCAGGGTGTAGAGGGTGTCGCCGACGTAGGCCAGCCATTTGGCGTATTGAATCACGCCGTCGAACTCGTCGCCGTGCAGGATCAGCAGCCGCTTGCCGTCGGCGGTGCGGTGCTCGGCTTCCTGGCGGATGGCGATGCCGCCGAAGTCCAGCCCGGCGTATTGGCGCGCCGCCTCGTCGTGGTTGCCGGGCACATAGATCACCTTGGTGCCCTTGCGCGCCTTGCGCAGCACTTTTTGCACCACGTCGTTGTGGCTTTGTTTCCAGTACCAGGATTTTTTCAGCTGCCAGCCGTCGACGATGTCGCCGACCAGGTACAGGTATTCGGATTCGTGGAAGCGCAGGAAATCCAGTAGGTGGTCGGCGCGGCAGCCGGAGGTGCCGAGGTGGACGTCGGAAATCCAGATCGCGCGCAGTTGTCGGGCGCTGTCGGGGGCGGGGTCTGGCTGCATGGCGGCTCCGTCGGCCTGTGGACTGCTGGCGATGCTGCCAGCGGCAGGTGACAGTCGCGTGAGATTTCAGTGACGACGCGATGAAATTTCTTGAGCGCAGCCTTTAAGATTGTCTTAAGCGCAGGCTGCTGCAATCAAGGTTTTGCGGCGGGCGCTTGTTACGGCGGCGAGAGCGCGCTAGGCTGCCGGGACCTTGAACGCCCGGCGACGGGGAGACGGATATGCGGGTTTTGGTGGTGGAGGACGACGCTCAGATCGGCGACGGGTTAAAGATAGGCCTGGAGCAGCTGGGTTTCGTCGCGGATTGGTTTCGCGACGGCAAGCAGGGCCTGGCGGCGCTTGGCGCCGCGCCCTACGACGCGGTGGTGCTGGACCTGGGGCTGCCGGGCATGGACGGCATGGACATCCTGTCCGCCTGGCGGCGCGGCGGCCAGGACGTGCCGGTGCTGGTGTTGACCGCGCGCGACGCGCTGGCCGACCGCGTGGGCGGCCTGGACGCCGGCGCCGACGATTACTTGGTCAAGCCGTTCGCGCTGACGGAGGTGGCGGCGCGGCTGCGCGCGCTGCATCGTCGCCGCCACGGCCAGAGCCATCCGGAATGGCGGCACGGCCGTCTCTGTCTGGACCCGGTGGCGCGCGCGGCCACGCTGGACGGCGCGCCGCTGGAGCTGACCGCGCGCGAACTGGCGTTGCTTGAGTTGCTGCTCAGCCACAAGGGACGGGTGTTGCCGCGCGAGCTGATCGAGGACAAGCTCTACGGCTGGAGCCAGGAGCTGGAAAGCAACGCGGTGGAGGTGCATGTGCACCATTTGCGCAAGAAGCTGGGCAGCGCCTTCATCCGCACGCTGCGAGGCGTTGGCTATACCTTGGGAGATCCGGCATGAGAGGACCGCGCAGCTTGCAGGCGCGGCTATTGCTGCTGCTGTTGTTGATTGTGCCGGTGATCTGGCTGGTGGCTTCCGCCACCGCGGCCTGGTTGGCGCATGAGGAGGTGGACGAGCTGTTCGACACCCAGATGGGCCAGTTCGCCCGGCAGCTGCTGCTGGTGGATGTCGGCGACGAAGAGGTGATCGATCTGCCCAAGCTCAAGCATCTGCTCAAGCACGCGGACAAGGGGCAGTTGGACAACGACGATTTCGGCCTGGCGGTCTGGGACCGCCACGGCCGGCTGCTGCTCAGCGACGGCCGAGGCCGCCGTTTCGATTTCGAACCGGAGCGGCGCGGCTTCTACGATTACCGGGGCAAGGACAGCGATCACGACTGGCGGCTGATTTACCTGGCCGCGCCGGACGGTTCGCGGCTGGTGGCGGTGGGGCAGAAGCAGGGCTTGCGGCACGACATGGTGCTGAAGGTGGTGTCCGCCCAATTGCTGCCGTGGCTGCTGGGTCTGCCGGTGATGCTGTTGCTGATTCTGCTGGCGGTGCGTCGTGAACTGGGGCCGCTCAAGCGCCTGGCCGCCGGCATCGCCCAGCGCGCGCCGGACGACAGTGAGCCGGTGTCGCGCGAGGTGCCGCGGGAAGTGATGCCGCTGGTGGACGCGCTCAACGCCTTGTTCGCCCGCATTGCTTCCACGCTGGAGCATGAGCGCCGCTTCACCGCGGATGCCGCGCACGAGCTGCGCACGCCGCTGGCGGCGCTGAAAGTGCAAGCCGAGGTGCTGGAGCTGTTGCCGGACGAGGGCCGGCGCAAGCACGCGCTGCGGCAGCTGATGTTGGGCATAGACCGCGCCACGAGGCTGGTGGAGCAGTTGCTGGCGCTGTCGCGGCTGGATCCGCTTAGCCGGCCGGGACAAGGGCAGCCCATCGCCTGGGCGGCGCTGGCGGAGCGTTTGCTGGCGGAGATGGCGGCGGAGGCTGCGCTCAAGGGGGTGAGGCTGGAGACGGAATGGCGTTGCGTGCCGGAGCGGGCCTTGCCCTTGAACGGCGACGAAACCCTGGTGGGCCTGATGCTGCGCAATCTGCTGGAAAACGCCGTCCGCTACGGCGCCGAGGGCGGCGAGGCGCGGCTGGTGCTGGCCGAGGACGCGGTCAGCGTGCTGGACCGCGGTCCGGGCGTGGCGGCGGAATGGCTGGAACGGATACGCGAGCGCTTCTTCCGGCCGCCGGGCCAGGACGTGGCCGGCAGCGGGCTGGGCCTGTCCATCGTCGAGCGGGTGGCGGAGCTGCACGGCTTGAGCTTGAGCCTGGCCAACCGCGAGGGCGGTGGGCTGGAAGCCGGCTTGAGGCGGCGCTGAGACTGCGGCAATTCGCCGCATGGGAGCGCCGGGCGAATCCGGCTATGCTGGCTGAGCTGGCCCTGACGCCGCCAGCGTTCTACATTTGGTTGCGGCCCGCCGGTTTCGGCGGGCTTTCTTTTTTTGCCTAGCTGGGGCGGGGCGACGCGCCGAAGCGCATCAGCCAGAACAGCGCGTTGCAGACGCCGCCGGCCATCGCGCCAAGGTAGAGGTTCATCAGGTCGTTGTACAGCAGCGGCTCGGCCAGCCTGGCGTAGACGAAGGTGACCGCGCTGCCGCTGAAGGCGCCGGGCAGGAAGGCGACCAAGGTCAACAGCCAGCGCGGCCATTCTTGCTGCCAGCCGGCGATGGGCCGGGCCAGCAGCATGCGCAGCAGGCAGAGCAGCAGACCGAATCCCAACGCCGGGATCGCGCCCATCAAATAAGCCATCATCGGCACCACGCCGCTGGCCAGCAAGGCCACCAGCGGGCCGAGCAGGATGAACAGGGTCAGGCCGCAAGCGAGGATTTTCAGATAGGGCGTTTTCATCCGACGGGGAGGGGCGGTGGCAAAAGGCCTCCAGCCTAGCAGACTGGAGGCACGGCGGCGAGAGGCCGCGGAATCAGAACTGTAATTGCACGCGGCCCCACACCGTACGGCCCGGCTCGTTGACTTGCAGGGTGCGGTCGTAGCCGGCCACCATCGCGCCGCCCTTGCTGACGCTTTCGGCGTAGGCCTTGTTGAACAGATTGTCCACGCCGAACAGCAGTTTGGCGTGTTTGTTCAAGCGCAGGCCGCCGTCCAGCGACACCACGCCAAAGCCCGGCGTCGCGCCGATATCGGTGCCGACGATATTGCCCTGGCCCGGCGCCACGCGGTCCTGGCGCTGCACGCCGCGCACGGTCAGGCCGGCCGCGTATTTGCCGTTGTCCCATTTCAGCGCCGCCTTGGCGTCCAGCGGCGGAGTCTGGCCCAGCGGGCGGTTCTCATCGAGGTTGGTGGCCCAGACCCAGGCCAGGCTGCCGGACAGCGTCCATTCCGGCGCGAAGCGCCAGCTGAGATCGCCTTCGAAGCCGTAGCGGCGTGCGTCGATGTTGCGGGCCTTGCCGCCGATGGCACCGGCGTCGCCTTCCACCAGAATGAAGTTCTGCACGCGGCTGGCGTAGGCGGACAGCGAGCCTTGCAGCTTGTCGTCGCGGTAGAGCAGGCCGGCGTCCAGTTGGCGGTTGGTTTCGCTGTTCAGCGTCGAGCTCTTGTTGCGCTCCCAGAAGTCAGGCGCGCGTTCGGCTTGGCCCAGGCCGACGTAGCGGGTCCAACTGCCCGCCGTGTGTTCGTAGCGCAGGAAGCCGGCGTTGAGCTGGTACTGGGTTTCCTGGCGCGCTTGGGCCGGCTTGCCCATGGCGGCGGCCTTGGGCTCGAACACCGCCTGGGTCTGGTCGCGGCGCAGACCGGCAATCAGTTTGCCGCCCGCGCCCAGCGGGTGGCTGGCCTCGGCGTAGACGCCGTGATTGTCGAAGCTTTGGTTGGGCGCGCGCGGTTGGTCCACATATTGGCCGGCATTGACGCCTTTGCCCATGCGGCTGCGGTGGCGGTCGCTTAGCCAGTCGAAACCGGCGCTCACTTCCCAGTCGCCGAAAGCCATGTCGGCGGCCAGGCGGCCGGTGTCGGCGCTGCGGTCCGGGTTCATCGCGGAACGGCTGGCCGGCGCGGTCTGCGGGCGCAGGGAGTAGTTGTCCATCACGTGGTCGACATAGCTGTGACCCAGTTGCAGCCGCAGCGCGTCCAGCCAGCCGCTGAGATTGCGGCGCTCGGCCTTGAAGCTCCAGGCGTCGCGGTCGAACTTGCTGCCGTCCATGCCTCGGTCCGCGTAGGCGGCCTGGCCGCGGCTGCGGTCCAGAGCCAGTTCCAGCGTGGTGTCCCGGTCCGGAGTCAGTCCGGCGATCAGGGTCTGGCTGTCGCGGTCGAAGCTGGAGTGGACCTTGGCGCCGTTGCCGTCCTTGTAGTCGCCGCCGTGATTGCGGCTGGCGATGGCGCGCACATAGCCCAGGCTGGAGCCGAAGGCGGCGTCGGCGTAGATGTCGTTGCGGTCGGCGTTGCCGCCGGTCAGGCTGCCGTTGAAGCGCACGCCGGCCTCGTCGAAGCGCTTGGTCTTGCGCTCGAAGTTGACGCCGCCGCTGATCAGGCCGGGTCCGAGTTTGACGCTTTGCGGGCCCTTAACCACGTTCACTTCGTCATAGGCATCCGGGTAAAGATAGGCGGTGGGCGGGTCCATGCGGCCGCCGCAGCCGCCGAACACGAAATTGCCGTCGGCGAGAATGGCTAGTCGCGAACCGCCCAGGCCGCGCAGCAGCGGATCGCCGGAGGCGCCGCCTTTGCGGATGACGTTGAAACCGGGCAAGCCCTTGAGCAAGCCGGCGCCGTCGGCGGACGGCAGAGGCTGGCGCGGCGCGCGCGGGTCCACCGACATTTTCAGCGGCTGTTCCTCCTTGGCGGCGGTGACCAGCACTTCCTCTCCGCGGAATTCCGGCAGCTCCTGGGCAAAGGCGTGGCCGACGGCGAGCGCCAGCGGGATAGGCAGCAAATAGTGTTTTTTAGACATTTTTTAGAAACTAACGTTAACAAATTTGAGGGTGACAATTCTAAATTGCATGATGTCTCGCCCCAATGCGGCAAAGTGTCGCAGCGCCCCTGGCCGTCCCATGGTGATAAAGTGTCGGCCATGATTGCCGGATTCCCTGTTTCTTCCCCCCGTCTGGGCCTTACCGCGGACATCGCGCGCTCGGCGCGGCTGATAGGTTGGCTGCGCTGGCTGATGTTGCTGCTGGGCTCGACGGTGGCCTTGGCCTGCTGGTGGCAGCATGTTTATCTGCCCTGGCCTTTGCTCTCCCAAGCGCTGCTGACGCTGGCCGCGGTCAACGTCTGTCTGCCGTGGTGGCTGCGCCATGGCGGAGATCCCTTGTTGGCTCTGCGCCTGGGGCTGGCCGCCGACGTATTGGTGTTGACCGAGCTGTTGGCTTTCACCGGCGGTGCGGCCAATCCGCTGGCTTCGCTGTTTCTGCCGCCGGTGTTGTTCGCCGCCTTGCTGTCGCCGGGGCTGTTCGCTTGGGCCCTGGCGCTGGCCAGCGTCGCGGCTTACGGCCTGTTGTTCGAGTGGCATCTGTCCTGGCCGGTGGACCACGGCAACGCGCTGCATATCTTTTCCATGCATCTGACCGGGATGTGGTTGAGCTTCGCGCTGTCGGCGCTATTGATCGCCGGCTTCGTATCTTGGCTGGCGCGGCAGCTGGCGCTGAGGGAAGCGGCGCTGGCGACGGCGCGGGAGACCCAGTTGCGCGACGAGCAACTGTTGGCGGTGGGCATGCAGGCGGCCGGAGCCGCCCACTCGCTGTCCACGCCCTTGAACACCATGACCCTGCTGGTGGACGAGTTGCTGGCCACCCGGCAGCGGGACGCGGAGCTGATGGAGGACTTGCGGCTGATGAAGGCGCAGCTGGCCAATTGCGGCAGCGCGTTGGCGCGCTTGAAACTGGGGTCGGAGTCCGCGCCGGGGGAGAGCGGGCTGTTCGCCGCGCTGGCCGAGCGGCTGGCCGGTTGGCGTTCGTTGCGGCCGGACGTGCGGCTGGATTGGCAGGCGCCACAGGGACCGGACCCGCTGGTGGCGCTGGACCCGGCGTTCTGGCCGGCGTTTTTCAATCTGATCAACAACGCGGCCGAGGCCGGCGGCGGCGAACTGACGGTGGCGGCGCGGCTGGAGCAGGGGGCCTTGTTGTTGGACATCGTCAACCATCAAGGCTGTTTGACCGAACAGCAGTTGGAGCGCGCCGGTCTGACCCCGTTGCCGTCCGACAAACCGGTGGGCATGGGGCTGGGCGTGATGCTGAGCCACGCCACGCTGGCGCGACTGGGCGGCTCGCTGCGCTTGCTGAACCGGCCGGAAGGCGGCGTTCACGCGCAGGTGCGCCTGCCCTTGCTGGTGGATGATAAGGACGAAGCCTGATGCTGGATTTTCTTTTGGTGGACGACGACGAGGCCTTTGTCGCCATGTTGGCGCGCTCGCTTAGCCGGCGCGGTTTTCAGGTGGCGGCGGCCCAGACCGCCGCTCAGGCTTTGGCGCTGGCCGGCGAAGCGCCGGCGCGCATTGTGCTGGACCTGAATCTGGACGGCGACAGCGGGCTGCGCTTGCTGCCGGCGCTGCATGCCGCCTGCCCGCGCAGCGCCATTCTGATTTTGACCGGCTACGCCAGCATCGCCACGGCGGTGGAGGCCACCAAGCTGGGCGCGGTGCAATACCTGGCCAAGCCGGCCACCGTGGATGAAATTCTGGCCGCTTTCGAGCATCAGCAAGCTAATCCTGAACTGCCGCTGACGCCGCAGCCTATGTCGCTGCGACGGGTGACTTGGGAGCATCTGCAACGGGTGCTCAGCGAGAACGACGGCAATATCTCCGCCACCGCGCGCGCCTTGAACATGCACCGGCGCACTTTGCAACGGATGCTGGCCAAGAAGCCTGTGAAGAGTTGAAGACGGGCCTGTTGCATTGCTACAGCGTCTTCCGACCGCCGGCAATTGGCTGGATGCGGACTGTAGCGGTCTTTGTTCTTCAATTACCCGGCAATGACGAGGGTATAAATGCGGCTTGGCCGCGCCATCAGAAAAATTGATTGGAGCGTCCACTCTAGCCGCCGTATGGTGAATGTCCATAACCATGCCAATGGAGGGGACAACCATGCTTCGCGGACAGATGATGGACCGGCCTTTGCTGATTTCCGACTTGCTGCGCCACGCCGAAACCTATCACGGCGACACGCCCATCGTGTCGCGCACCGTGGAGGGGCCCATCCATCGCTACACCTATCGCGAAGCGGCGCGGCGCGCGCGCCAGCTGGCCAACGCGCTAGCGGCGCTGGGCGTGCGCCAGGGCGATTGCGTGGGCACCCTGGCCTGGAACGGCTACCGCCATTACGAAACCTATTTCGCCGTGTCCGGCTACGGCGCGGTATGCCACACGGTAAACCCGCGGCTGTTCGCGGAGCAGATCGCCTGGATCGTCAACCACGCGGAAGACAAGGTGCTGATGTTCGACCTGAGCTTCCTGCCGCTGGTGGAGCAGATCGCGTCGCAGCTGGGCACGGTGGAAACCTTCGTGTTGATGACGGACAAGGCGCATATGCCGGCGCAGACGCCGCTGGCCAACCTGCTGTGCTACGAAGACCTGGTCAACAGCCACAGCGACCAGTACCAGTGGCCGTTGCTGGACGAAAACGCAGCGTCCAGCTTGTGTTACACCTCCGGCACCACCGGCAACCCCAAGGGCGTGCTGTTCTCGCATCGCTCCACCGTGCTGCACGCCTACGGCAGCGCCTTGCCGGACAGCTTCGACATCTCGGCGCGCGCCTGCGTGATGCCGGTGGTGCCGATGTTCCATGTCAACGCCTGGGGCCTGCCTTACAGCTGCACGATGAACGGCAGCAAGCTGGTGCTGCCCGGCCCCAAGTTGGATGGCGTCAATCTGTACGAGCTGATCGAAAGCGAGCAGGTGACCGTTACCGCCGGGGTGCCGACGGTGTGGATGATGCTGTTGCAGCATTGCCAGAAGAACCATCTGAAACTGCATTCCCTGAAGCGGGTGATCGCCGGCGGCTCGGCGGTGCCGGAAAGCATGATCGAGCAACTGGCCGAGCACGGCGTGGAAATGCGTCAACTATGGGGCATGACCGAGCTGTCGCCGTGCGGCACCACCGGCACGCCCAAGCTCAAGCACGAGGGCCTGGACCAGGCCGGACTCAACGCCTTGCTCAGCAAGCAAGGGCGGCCGATCTACGGCATCGAGCTTCGCATCGTGGACGACGCCGGCAAGCCGCTGCCGCACGACGGCGTGGCCTTCGGCAATCTGCAAGTGCGGGGCCTGTGGGTGTTGTCGCAATACTTCCGCCGGGAGCTGGACGCCAGCCACAGCGCCGACGGCTGGTTCAACACCGGCGACGTGGTGACCATAGACGCCGACGGTTTCATGCGCATCACCGACCGCACCAAGGACGTGATCAAGTCCGGCGGCGAGTGGATCAGCTCCATCGAGCTGGAGAACATTCTGGTGGGTCACCCGGCGGTGGCGGAGGCGGCGGCCATCGGCATTCCGCATCCCAAGTGGGACGAGCGGCCGCTGATGGTGGTGGTGCTCAAACCCGGCGCAGGGGCCACGGTGGAAGAGTTGCTGGGCTTTTACGAAGGCAAGATCGCCAAATGGTGGACGCCGGACGACGTGGTCTTCGTTGAGGAGCTGCCGCACACCGCCACCGGCAAATTGCAGAAAGTGCGGCTGCGCGAGCAGTTCCGCGATTTTCGCTGGCGTTCCTGACGCAGTCGGCGGAATAGACTGGACTGAATAGAGTAATTACGCTACAGTGGTGGCGGCACTGAAAACCGTATGGTTTTGAGGTGTTAGCCCCTCGAAATGTCGGCCGGTCCGCCGGACGACGTTTCTTCCTCGTGTTGGCCCCTGCCGTTGTCAAACCGCAGGGGGTTTTTTTTGCCCGTTGTCCGGCCGGCCATGTCCCTATCCTCCTGTGTTTGATCAAACAAAATCATAATCTGTCACAACTGTACCCATATTTGATATTTATAACGGGTGACTTCCGTTAAACTGGCCGGATATAAATCAACAATAACAATTGGCTGCCAACGGTATGGGGAGTGTCGCCGGCAATGCGCGGCATTGGAGCCATGGTTGTCAATCACGCGAGAAAAAAGGACTGTTCATGAAATCTCTTCGTAGCCGGCTGATCGCCTTGAACGCGCTATTGATGGCATTGTTCGGGCTGGTGCTCGTCGTCATCGTCTTCGTGCAGATGCGGACGGAAATACTGCAGGGTCTGGACCAGGAGTTCGAGGCCAGCCTCAAGGGGCAAAGCTCGGTGGTGACCACCTGGTTGGGAGAGAAGAAGCAGCAAATCGTCGCGCAAAGCACGATGGCGTCGGAGTCCGACGCCATTCGCTTCCTGAAAACCGGCGCCAAGGCCGGCGGCTTCAACGTCAACTACGCCGGCTACGCCGACGGCCGCTCGCTGTTTTCCGATGACTGGACAGCCCCGGCCGACTACAAGGTGGCCGACCGTGATTGGTACAAGCGCGCGAAGGAAAGCGGCCAGGCGGTGGTGACCGACCCCTATCTGGACGAAGCCACCAAGAAACTGACGGTAACCATTTCCGCGCCCTTCAACCACAACGGCGCTTTCGCCGGCGTGGTGGGCGGCGACGTGATGGTGGACGCGCTGGTGAAATCGGTGCTGGGCCTGAAAGTGCGCGGCAACGGCTACGCCTTCATCATGGACAAGAAGGGCACGGTGATCGCCCATCCGCAAACCGACCTGGCCTTGAAGCCCATCACCAGCGTGGCGCCGGAACTGACGCCAGAGCGCTTGGCCGGCATCGTTAGCCACGATCAGGCGTCGGAAGTGCAGATCGGCGACCAGGCCATGTTGTTGTCCGCGCAGGAAATCCCGGGAACCAACTGGGTGATGGCCTTGGCGGCGGACCGCGCCACCGTGCTGGCGCCGTTGACCACCTTGCTGTATACCATCGCCGGCCTGACCACGCTGGTGTTCGTGCTGATGATCCCGTTGGCGAGCCTGGTGATAGGCCGCATGCTGGCCGGCCTGGTGCGGCTGAAGAACGCGATGGAGGACATCTCCCACGGCGAGGGCGATCTGACCTTGCGGCTGAAAGACGACGGCCAGGATGAGATAGCCGCCACCGCGCGCGCCTTCAACACCTTCGTCGCCCAGTTGGCCCAGCTGTTCCGCGGCCTGAAGCAGGACGCGGCCGGCGTGGTCAACGGTGTGCAGGACGCCAGTCAATTGGTGGCCGGCGTGGCGGACAGCTCTCGCCACATTTCGGACGTGTCCTCGTCCAACGCGGCCACGCTGGAGCAGATCACGGTGTCGATCTCCCATATCGCCGACAGCGCGCGCCAGGCGGACGAACTGACCAGCCTGACCGGCGCCAGCCTGGAGGCCAGCGCCAGCAATATGCAGCGCCTGTCCAGCGGCATGGAGGGCACGGTGCAGTCGGTGCGGGGCCTGGAGTCCATGCTGTCCTCGCTGGACAAGCGCTCGCAGGAAATTTCCGGCATCACCAATGTGATCCGCGACATCGCGGACCAGACCAACCTCCTGGCCTTGAACGCGGCGATCGAGGCGGCGCGCGCCGGCGAACAGGGCCGAGGCTTCGCTGTGGTGGCCGACGAAGTGCGCAAGCTGGCCGAACGCACCGCCCAGGCCACGCTGGAGATCTCCAATATGGTCAGCGCGATCCGCGACGAAACCGGCCGCGCGGTCAACGACGTCAACCAGACCGTGGCCGCAGTGGACGAGGGCGTGGAACTGACCCGCGAAGCGGTGGCCAAGATAGAGGAAATCCGCGCTTCGATGCTGGACGTGGTGGCCAAGATGAACGAGATTTCCGATTCCACCAGCGAACAGCACAAGGCGACCACCTTGATTGCGCAAAGCTCGGAGGCGATCAACGGCCATGTGCTGGAAAACGACGACTCCTTGCAGAACGTCAGCAGCACGCTAACCGGCTTGTCGCTCAATGCCGGCAAGATGAATGCGGAGTTCAACAAGTTCCGTCTGTAAGAACGTGTTTACGCTCTAGCGAGCTAAGGCGAGACAAGGCGAAAACGAGCGAAAAAGCGGAATGTACAGGTGGTACATGAGCATTTTGAGCTCGTTTTCAACGCCGTATCGCCGACGCGCAGTAGATCGTAAACAGGTTCTAAGACTGCGCGCGAAACAAAATACGGCCGGGGAGCATGCTCTTCCGGCCGTTTTCATATTTGAAGGCTCCGCGTTCTTGCCGCGTATCCGGTAAAAAGGCCGCAACGCTTATAGGAAATCCAAGCTGGGTACGGCAAAGGGCATTTTCATCAAGTAGAGATGCTGGTTACTATGCGGGAGACGATATTCAGCGGATTTCAAAAAGCGTTTATCGAAACGGGGCCGGACGGTTGCGTTTCAGGCGCTGAAAACTTATGACCGAATCGACTTCCGATGCCTTGCGCGCCGGGGCCTTGCTGGCGGCCGGCGACCTGAACGGCGCGCTGCTGGCCGCGCAAAGCGGTTTGCAGGCACAGGCGGACAACGCCGAATTGTGGAACCTGCTGGGCGTGTGCGCCGCGCGGCTGGAGCAACTGGCGATGGCGGAGCAATGTTGGCGTCAGGCGCTGCAATGCGACCCGCGGACCCCGGACGCCCATTACAATCTGGGCCGCTGTCTGATGGCGCAAGGCCAGTTGGCGCAGGCGGAAGCGCATTACTGCGCGGAACTGGCGCAGCGCCCGGAGCACGCCGCCTGCCAAGGCAATCTGGGCGTGCTGTTGGAGGAGGCGGGGCGGCTGGACGAGGCCGAGGCCCAGTATCGGCTGGCCTTGAGCTTGCGGCCGCAGTCCGCCGTCCATTGTTTCAACCTGGGCCGTTTATTGTATCGGCTGCGACCGGAAGAGGCCGAGGACTGCTTGCGACGGGCGCTGGCCTGCGAGCCAGACGACGTCGACGCGCTCAATCTGCTGGGCCAGTTGCTGGCGGAGCGCGGCGAGCGGGGCGAGGCGGAAACGCTGTTACGCCGGGCGCTGTCGTTGGACGCAAGCCATGCCGGCGCGCTGACCAATCTGGGTTTGTTGTTGCAGGCGCAACGACGCTGGGCCGAGGCGGAAGCCTGCCTGAGCGCCGCGGTGGAACGCGCGCCGGAACAGGCGCAGGTGCTGGGCAATCTGGCCTTATGCCTGTGGCGGCAAGGGCGCAGCGCGGAAGCGGAGCCGCTGGCGCGCCACGCCTTGGCGCTGGAACAGGCCGGCGCGGAAGCGCATCAGCAATTGGCGCTGGCTCTGGCGCAGCAAGGCGGCTGGGAAGAGGCCGAAGCGACGCTGCGCGCCGGGTTGGACGCTCAGCCGCTGCACGCCGGGCTGCGCCGTAATCTGGGCTATCTGCTGCTGACCCAGCGGCGTTGGGGCGAGGGCTGGCCCTTGCACGAGGCCCGGCTGGAAACCATGCCGTCGCCGGTCTTGACGTCGCCGCGCTGGCGCGGCGAGGCATTGACCGGCCGTCGTCTGTTGCTATGGTTCGAGCAGGGTTACGGCGACGCCTTGCAGATGGCGCGTTACTTGCCGCAGCTGTTGCGGCGCTCGCCTGGGAGCGTGGTCGCCGCTTGCAGGCCGGCCTTGCTGCCCTTGTTGGTGGCCCAAGGCTGGCCTGTGGAGTTCTTGCCGATAGTCGACCTGGACGGGCCGTGGCCCGAGCACGATTGTCATGTATTTTCGATGAGCTTGCCCGGCTTGTTGCAGCCGGAGCCGACGCCGGGGCCGGCGTATTTGCGCGCCGACGCCGCCGGCCGCGCCGCCTGGCGCGCGCGCTTGCCGGCCGGCGGACGCAAAATCGGGCTGGTGTGGCGCGGCAGGCCGGAGCACGAGTTCGATCATTGCCGCTCTTTGCCTGATCTGGAGACGCTGCTTCCCTTGTTGACATCGCCTGGCATCACTTGGCTGGCCTTGCAGCCGGAGTTGAACGAGGCGGAACGAGACGGGCTGCGCGCGCGCGGCGTGGAAGTACTGGGAGATGAACTGGCGGACTTCGCCGCCAGCGCCGCCTTGCTGGCGGAATTGGACGGGCTGGTGACGGTGGACACCGCCTTCGGTCACCTGGCCGGAGCCTTGGGACTGCCCTGCGTCTTATTGCTGTCGGCGCATCACACCGACTGGCGCTGGGGGCTGGAGAGCGAAACCACGCCCTGGTATCCGGGGCATCGTTTGTTTCGCCAAAGCGAGCCGGGCGATTGGACCGAGCCCTTGGCGCGAGTCCTGTCGGCCGGCTTCGGCGCTATCGCCTGAGCCGGCCGTTTACAACCACTTGCCTGGATTCATCAGCCGATCCGGGTCCAGCGCGGCCTTGAGCGAGCGCATCAGCTCCAGCGCCAGCGGGTCCTTGTAACGCTCCAGCCATTGGGGTTTGAGCTGGCCTATGCCGTGTTCGGCCGCCAGCGTGCCGCCCAGCCGGTAGACGTGGTCGTAGACGATGGCGTTGACCGCGGGCTCGTCGTCGAAGAGGTCGACGTTGCCGGGACGGGTATAGCTGATGTTGTAATGCAGATTGCCGTCGCCGGCGTGGCCGAAAGCGACGATGCGCACGCCGGGGTAGGCTTGGCGCAGCGCGGCGCCGCAGTCGCGCACCAGTTGCGGCAACGCCGAAGTGGGCACAGCGATGTCGTGCTTGATGCTGGGCCCGTCCTGTTTCTGGATTTCCGAAATCTCTTCGCGCAGCAGCCACAGCTTGCGCCGCTCGGCCTCGCTTTGCGCCACCACCCCGTCGCGCGGGGCCTGCCCGGCCAACCAATCCAGCAGCGCCTCGTTCAGCGCGGCGTCGCCGCCGCCGTCGGACAACTCGATCAACAGCAGCCACGGCGCGGTGAACGGCAATTGACCGGGCCGGTGGCGTGCTATCGCCTGTTGGCAATCGGCCTCGATCACCTCGAAGGCGGTGAGGCGGTCGTCGAAGCGTTGGCGCAGGCCGTTGAGCCAGAGGATGGCGGTTTCTATGTCGTCGACGCCGATCAGTGCGGTGGCGCGGGCGCTGGGCAGCGGGAACAACTTCAGCGTGGCGGCGGTGATCAGGCCCAGCTGGCCCTCTGCGCCGATGAACCATTGCTTGAGATCCAGGCCGGTAGTGTCTTTGCGCAGGCCGGCCAGCGCGTCCAGCACTCGGCCGTCCGGCAGCACCACTTCCAGGCCCAGCGTCAGTTCGCGCATGGTGCCGTAGCGCAGCACCGCCACGCCGCCGGCGTTGGTGGACAGGTTGCCGCCGATCTGGCAGCTGCCTTCCGAGGCCAGCGACAGCGGAAACAGCCGTCCGGCCTGTTCCGCGGCCAGCTGTACTTCGCGCAACGTGGCGCCGGCCTCCACGGTGATGGCGTTGTTGTCCGCGTCCAGCTTGCGCACGGCGCGCAGCCGCCGCATCGCCACCACCAATTGGCGACCGCTGGCGTCCGGCGTGGCCGCGCCGCAGGTGGAGGTGTTGCCGCCTTGCGGCACAATGGCCACTTGGTGGCGGCGGCAGAGTTTGACCAGCTCGGCGGCCTCGACCGTGCTGCTAGGCAGCGCCACCGCCAGCGGGCGGCCCTGGTAGCGGCGGCGCCAGTCCAGGGTGTAGGGCGCGGTGTCGGCGGCGTCGGTCAGCAGGTGGGCCGGGCCGATCAGAGCCGCGATGGCCTGGAGAAAATCGTGCATGTCAGAAAGGGCCTCCGGCCGTGCGCAGCAGGTCGGGCAAGCCGTCGTGATCGCCCTGCGGGCGCTCGGGCGCGTCGCTCCAGTGCTGAGGGCCGATGGCGGCGTTGCGTGCAGGGTGCAGCGGGTAATGCACCTGGTTGTCGGTGCGGTTGACGTCGCCGACGCAGAGCAGGCGCACTGGCTGCGCGGTGTTGTTGATGAAAGTGTGGGCCAGGCCGGTGCCGGCCTTGAAGCCGACTGAATCGCCCGGTCGCAGCCGGTGCAGCGCGCCGTCCAGCCAGACGTCGGGCTCGCCCTCCAGCACGTGGACGAATTCATCCTCGGTTTTTTCGGCGTGCGGCCAACTGGTGCGTTGGCCCGGCGCCAAGAGTTCGTGATGGATGCCCAGCCGGGCGAAGCCGTAATGCTTGCCCAGCGCCGCGCCGCGCGCCAGCGGCTCCCGGCTGTCGGGGTAGCTTTGCGAGCGGGCTTCGATCAACTCGCTCCAGTGTTGGATGCAATCGGGACGGGAGGACATGGAGGGGCTCCGTGGGCGGTCAGTCGGGAATGTCCGGCGCCATCAGCACGTTGGGGTGCTGCCAGCCCGGTTGCTGGGCGATGCGTTCCAGCCAGGCTTCTACTCGCGGCCAGCCGGCGATGTCGAGGCCGGCGTCGGCCAGCCACCATAGATAGGCGCTGGCGGAAAGGTCGGCGATGCTCAGCCGCTGGCCGGCGAGATAGGGTTGTTCGGCCAGCGCGGCGTCCAAGGTGTCCAGATCGGCGCGCGCGCGCTGTTCCAGCCAGGCTTCCACTTCCGGCTGCGGCAGGCGGTTCAGCCGCGACCAGCGCAGATTGGGCACCGACAGACCAATGCGGTTGGCTTCCCAGCTCAGCCATTCGCGCACGGTTTCCCGGCTGCCGTGCTCGCCGCTGAGCTGACCGAAATTATTGGCCAGCCATTGCAGGATGGCGTTGGACTGGCACAGCGCGGTGCCGTCGGCCACCAGCACCGGCACTTCGCCGAAGCGGCTGGCGGCGCGGAAATCCTCCGGCCGCTGCTCGCGCGGCACGGCCAGGTCCACATGGAGGTAATCATGGGAAACATCGGCCAGCATCAGCGCCAGGCGCACCTTGTAGCTGTGGCCGGACAGGCGGTTGCCGTAAAGAGTCAGAGTGGTCATGAGCGTTGGGATCGATTCGAAGTTTGGCTAGTCGATGATACCGCCGTTGCGCCGCGGCGCGAACCCAGCCAAGCCAGCGCAAAGGCCAGCGGCACGGAGAACAGCGCCGGGTTGGCGTAAGGGAACAGCGGCTTGGCGTGGCCCAGCGCGCCCACCCACACAGCGGGGCCGGCCACGATCAGCGCCGCCGCCGCGACAAGCCCGCCCTGGCTGCCCCACAGCGCGCCGCGCGCGCTGAGGCCGGGCCAGTGAAGGGCGAGCAGCAGTACCGGGAAATTGGCCGAGGCGGCGATGGCGAAGGCCAGGCCCATCAGGAAGGCGATGTTTTGTTGCTGGAACAGCGTGGACAGCAGCAGCGCCAGCAGACCCAGGCCGACGGTGGCCCATCGCGACACCCGCAATTCGGCGTGGGCGTCGGCGCGGCCGCGGCGCCACCAGGCGGCGTAGAGATCGTGGCTGATGGCGCTGGCGCCGGCCATGGCCAGGCCGGCCACCACCGCCAGGATGGTGGCGAAGGCCACCGCCGCCACCAGGCCCTGCCAGGCCGGGCCGCCCAATAGAGTGGCTAGGTGGATGGCGGCCATATTGCCGCCGCCCAGCAGCTTGCCGGCGGCGTCGTGGAAGCCGGGTTCCGGTCCCACCAGCGCCAGCGCGCCGTAGCCGATGACAATGTTGACGGCGAAGAACAGCGCGATCAGTCCGGTGGCGAAGCAGGCGGACTGCCGCGCGGCGCGCCGGTCCGGCACGGTGAAGAAGCGCATCAGCACATGGGGAAGGCCCAGCAGGCCCAGGCAGAGCCCCAGGCCCAGCGACAGGACTTCCAGCGGATCGCTCAGCGCCGGGCTGGGCAGGAAGGCCTGAGGCCCGCGCAGCGCCTCGGCGGCGGCGAACAGCCGCGTCGGATCGCCGCCGAAGCGCGCGAGCACGCCGCCGGCCAGCAGCAGCGCGCAGCCGAACATCAGCACCGCCTTGACCATCTGCACCCAGGTGGTGGCCAGCATGCCGCCCAGCGCCACGTAGAGCACCATCAGCGCGCCCACCAGGCTCACGGCGGCCAGATAGGGGAGGCCGAACAGCAGCTCGATCAGCTTGCCTGCGCCCACCATCTGCACGATCAGATAAAACAGCGTCACCGTCAGCGAGTTGATGCTGGCGGCCAGCCGCACTCCGTTGTGGTCGAAGCGTCGGCCCAGCACCGCGGCGGCGGTGTAGCAGCCGCTGCCGCGTAACTTTTCCGCCAACAGCAGCAGCAATAGCGGCCAGCCGGCCAGGGTGCCGACGGCGTAGGCCAGCGAATCGTAGCCCTGGGACAGATATAGGCCGGCGGCGCCGAGGAAGGCCGCCGCGGACAGGTAGTCTCCGGCCAGAGCCAGCCCGTTCTGCCAGCCGCGGATGCGGCCGCCTGCGGTGTAGAAGTCGCCGGCCGATGCGGTGCGCCGTGCGGCGGCGGCGGTGATGGCCAGGGTCAGCAACACGAATAAAAGGAAAAAGGCGGAGGCGTGAGTCATCGGCTCTCCGAGTCGTCGGCGCGGCCGGCGGCCAGCGCGTAGCCGGCGGCCAGCAGGAAGAACAGCAGAAACATGGCCAGCGCCAGCAGAACAGACGCCGGCCAGCCGGCGAACTTGGCGCCGAGCCAGGCCGGGCGCAGCGCCAGCAGCAAGTAGTAGCCGAGGCAGCCTGCGGCGGCGGTCCAGGCCAGCCGGCGGGAGAGAGAGGTGGCGCGCGTCATGGCAGGGTGTTAGGGAGAAAAGCGCTAGTGTAGCGCATCCGGCCATCATGCCGCGGCCATCGACGAGCGAGTGTCAACCCAGCAGCAGCGCGACGTAGAGCCGGAAACGGTCCTCGTGGCGCTCCAGGTCCAGTCCGGTGATTTCGGCGATGCGGCCCAGCCGGTAGTCCAGCGTGTTGCGGTGGATGTGCAGCGCCCGCGCGGTGGCGCCGGGATGGGATTGATGGGCGAACCAGGCCTCGGCGGTGCGGCGCAGCCCGCTCTTGCCGGCTTGCTCCAGCCGTTGCAGCGGCTGCCGCAATTGTTGGGCCTGCCAGCCGTGGTCGAGGCCGGACAGCAGCACCGGTAGCGCCAGTTCGTAATAGCTGTGAGCCCGCTTTTGGGGCTGCCGTTGCCGGCCGATGCGCGCGGCGGCGCGGGCGCTGAGACTGGATTGGGCCGCGCCGTCCCGCCCCGGCAGCGCAATGCCCATGCCCAGGTGGAAGCCGGGCGCCGCCGTTTCTTCCAACCAGGCGGCCAGCGAGCGCAGCCGGCGTTGCAGCAGCGCTTCGCGCTCGGCTTCGTCGCCCTCGCCGCAAGCCTCCACCAGCACCAGTTCGTAAGGGCTGGTGGCCGCGCTCAGCAGCCGCGGCCAGCGTGAGGCCAGCCCTGATTGCAACTGCTGCAGCGTTGCCTGAGCCTGATCGGCGGCCAAGCCCTCTTCATCCAGTTGCAGGCTCAGCACCACGTGATGTTGTTCCAGCCTCAGCCCCAGTCGCTGCGCCCAGGCGTCCAGCGCCGCGCCGGACTCGCCTCGTATCCACTCCAGCACAAAGGCTTCGCGCTGGCGCGCGTCGTGTTGTAGCGCCCGCTGCAACTGGGCCTGTTCCAGAATCATCTCGGCGGTGAGTCGCACCAGTTCGCCGAACTGGCGAACCTGTTCCGGCTGGCCGGTCAGGCCGACCACGCCCGCGATGCGGCCGTCCACATGCAAGGGCAGGTTGATGCCGGGGCGGGAGCCGTGCAGTTTGCCGGCGGTGACGTCGTCGATTTCCACCGTGCGTCGCTGCGCCAGCGCCAACAGCGCGCCGTCGTGCAATTGCCCCAGCCTGTCGGAGTCGCCGCTGCCCAGGATGGCGCCTTGGGCATCCATTACATTCACGTTGAAAGGGATGATGCGCATGGTGCGGCTGACGATGTCTTGCGCCAGTTCCGTGGTCAGAATGGACATGGACACTCCCGTTGATGTGCTTTTGCCCAATATATCCGTGGATTGATCCGATATAAATAGTGCGCTTGCATGAAGCATTTTCCGGACACGCTGACCAGAATGGGCGGCACAATACAAAAACAATATTCATCAGAACCAAGGAGACGCGCCGGAGGGACTGCCCCCGCGCGCAGAGGAGATGGATTTGAACCCTAGCGACACCCTGAGCGCGCCGCGGCAAGACATTCTGGCCGGCGCTTACAAGAAAGCCGTATGGCGGCTGATTCCCTTCATTTTCGTCTGTTACCTGTTCAACTATCTGGACCGAGTCAACGTCGGCTTCGCCAAGCTGGAGATGCTGGACGCGCTGGGTTTGAGCGAAACCGTCTACGGCTTGGGCGCCGGCATTTTCTTTATCGGCTATGTGTTGTGCGGCGTGCCCAGCAACCTGATGCTGCACAAGGTGGGCGCGCGGCGCTGGATCGCGCTGCTGATGCTGGTGTGGGGCATGCTGTCCGCCTGCCTGATGTTTGTATCCACGCCGCAATCTTTTTATGTGCTGCGTTTTTTCACCGGCGTGGCCGAGGCCGGTTTCTTCCCCGGCATCGTGCTCTACTTCACCCGTTGGTTTCCGGCGGACAAACGCGGCCAGGTGATGGCGCTGTTCATGTCGGCGATCCCGGTCTCCGGCGTGCTGGGCGGGCCGCTGTCCGGCTGGATGCTGCAGCATTTCGCCGCCGGGCAAGGCGGCCTGGCCGGCTGGCAATGGCTGTTCCTGTTGCAGGGCCTGCCCACGGTGCTGTTGGGCCTGGGCGTGTATTTCTATCTGAACGACGGCATCGCCCAGGCGCGCTGGTTGAGCGCGGAAGAAAAGGCGGCGATGCAACAGGCTCTGATCGACGATGAGGCGCGGCGCGCGGCGCAGCGTCCAATGGAGCAGTCTTTCGCCAGCGTGTTGCGCAACGCCAATGTCTGGATGCTGGGCGCGATTTACTTCGCCATCCAGATGGGGGTGTACGCCATCAACTTCTGGCTGCCGTCCATTATCAAGAGCCTGGGTTTCCAGAACGCCGGCGTCATTGGCTGGCTCAGCGCCTTGCCCTACTTGGCCGCTTGCTTCTTCATGGTCTGGGTCGGCCGTTCCGGCGACCGGCGCGGGGAGCGCCGTTGGCACGTGGTGCTGCCGCTGCTGATGGGCGTGCTTGGCCTGTTGTTGGCGGCCAATAGCGGCGGCGCGGTCTGGCTGTCCATGCTGGGCCTGACCCTGGCCACCATGGGCGCGCTGGCCGGCCTGTCCATGTTCTGGCCGCTGCCCACCGCCTTTCTTGGCAGCGCCGCCGCCGCCGGCGGGCTGGCCTTGATCAATTCGCTGGGACAGGTGGCCGGTTTCGTCAGCCCCTTCCTGGTGGGCTGGATCAAGGACCTGACCCACAGCACGGACCCGGCGCTGTATATCCTGTCCGGCGTGATGCTGGCCGGCGCGCTGCTGGTGCTGAGGATTCCGCCGCGGCTGGTCAATCGCTAATATCTTGCTCTTGTCATCTTTTGTGATTGAAAACCGCATGAAAATCGTGATTGCCCCTGACTCCTACAAGGAAAGCCTGAGCGCGCTGCAGGTGGCTCAGGCGATAGAGGACGGCTTCCGCCAGGTGTTTCCCGCCGCTCGCTATCGCAAGCTGCCGATGGCGGACGGCGGCGAGGGCACGGTGCAAGCCATGCTGGACGCGTTGGGCGGCCAGCGGCGCGAGGCTGCGGCGCGAGGCCCGCTTGGCGAGATGCTGTCCGCGAGCTATGGTTTGACCGCGGACGGCGTGGCGGTGATAGAAATGGCCGCCGCCAGCGGCCTGGCGCTGTTGCCGCCGGTGCGGCGCAATCCCTTGCTGACCGGCAGCCACGGCACCGGCGACATGATTCGCGACGCGCTGGACGCGGGCGCGCGCCGTTTCGTGCTGGGCATAGGCGGCAGCGCCACCAACGACGGCGGCGCCGGCATGCTGCAGGCCTTGGGCGCGAGGCTGCTGGACGCGGAAGGACGAGACCTGCCGGCCGGCGGCGCGGCCTTGGCGGGACTAGCGCGGCTGGATCTGTCCGGGCTGGACCCGCGCTTGGCCGCCTGCCGCATCGATGTGGCTTGCGATGTCGACAACCCCCTGATCGGCCCGCGAGGCGCGTCGGCGGTCTTCGGGCCGCAGAAGGGCGCGACGCCGGCGATGGTGGCGGAACTGGACGCGGCGCTGGCGCATTTCGCGGTGTTGATGGAGGGCGCGTCGGGCGTGGCGGCGGCCGAAGAGGCCGGCGCCGGCGCGGCCGGCGGCATGGGCGCCGCGCTGCTGGCCTGCCTGGGCGGCCGTCTGCGTTCCGGCAGCGCCATCGTCGCGGAGGCCGTCGGTCTGGACGCGGCGCTGGCCGACGCCGATCTGGCGCTGACCGGCGAAGGCCGCATCGATAGCCAGAGCGTGCAAGGCAAGACGCCGATTGGCGTCGCCCGCGTTGCTCAGCGATATGGCGTGCCGGTGCTGGCGATAGGGGGGTGTTTGGGCGCGGGCAGCGAACTGACCCACGCGCACGGGCTGGACGCGGTGTTCGCCGCGGTCAGCCGGCCGTGCAGTCAGGAACAGGCTCTGGCCGAGGCCGCGGACAATGTGAGCCGCGCCGCGCGCAACGCGGCGGCGGCATTGGCTCTGGGCATGAAACTAAGCTCTCAGAATCGCTCGAAATCCGGCACATAACGCCACTGCCCGGCGGCCAACTGGCCGATGGCCAGCCGGCCGATGCGGATGCAGCGCAGCGCCAGCGGGCTGACGCCCAGGCCGGCGCAGATATCGTCCAGCCAGCGCGCGTCGCGCGCCGCGAGCACCAGGCGCAGCTGACGGTCGCTCTGGCGCGAAACCTTGAGGTCCCGCAGCGGCTTGCCGCCGGGGCGCAGCCCTTTTTGACGCTGTTGCAGGTCGTCGGCGGCGGGCGCGGCGTCGACATTGATCAGGAACTCCAGCTGGCAATCGGCCAGCCGCTGCGTCAGCTTGCGGTCCTGGGTCAGCGCCACCAGGCCGTGGGCGTGGTCGGCGATGGCGCCGACACCTTGCAGATGCTGGCGATGTCGCGGCAGCCAGTTCAGCCCGCTGATATCGCCCGGCAACTGGCTGTCCGGCCCCAGCAGGGCCAGCGGCTCGGCGCCGGCGGGTTTGTGCAGCAGCAGGGTGACCGCCGCTTCGCGCTGCGCGTCGGGCCGGCCCATGAGTTCGACGCGCTGTTGCGGTTCCACCCGGCTGCCCAGCGCGGTGACGGTCTGGCCGTCCACTTTCACCAAGCCTTGTTCGATGCAGGCGTCGGCTTCGCGCCGCGTGCACAGGCCCAGTTCCACCATGCGTTTTGAAAGTCGGATTGCGGCGTCGCTCATTGTGTCTGGCCTTGAGTGCGGGTGTTCGGGCGGCGATTATCCCCTTTGCCGGCGCGGCCGACAAATTTGACGAATCGAGTATCCTTCTCGTCTGGTGCTGCCGCGTGACCGCCGCGCGGATTCATTTTGGAGAAGCCGTGAATATACTGATCATTGGAGCGAGCCGGGGTCTTGGCAAGGCTTTTGTGGAAGGGCTGGGGACAAAAGGGGACCGGGTGATCGGCGTTTCCCGGCGCAGGCCGGAGGACTTGAAGCCGCCAACCGGCGTTGACGTGGACTGGATCGAAGCCGATTTGTCCAATCCGGCCTTGGCCGTGCAACAGGTGATGAGCGCGCTTCCGGAACGGCTGGACGTGGTGATGTGCAATGTGGGTATTTGGGAGCGAGAGGCGTTCGAGTCGTCTTATGCGTTTTCCCGTTGTTCGGATCTGGAGCTGATGGAAGTGGTCCAGGTCAATATCGCTTCGACGATTCTGCTGCTCAAACATCTGCTGCCGCGCATGTCGGGCGCGGCCAAGCCGCAGCTCATCCTGACCGGGTCGACATCGGGCCTGCCGCGCAGCGGCCGCCCCGAAGTAGCTTTCGCCGCCAGCAAATTTGCCTTGAGCGGCATGGCCGACGCGCTGCGTGAGGAATACCGCGCGCAGCGTCTGGCCGTGACTTGCCTGCAATTGGGCTACCTTAACACGGAGGACGATTTGTCCGTGCCCCGCGAGCAAGCCGCCGAGCGCGGCGCCGGCCAACTGATCCCGCTGCATGACGTGGTGAGCTTGACGCGGGCTTTGCTGAATTTGTCCGACGCCTCCTTCGCGCGGGAAATTATCCTGCCCGCGATTCTGGACGAGCGCTTCTGAACGCGGGCGCGCGGCGCGGACAAGCGCATCTAATCCCGTTTGCCGGGTCGTTTAAATGCTCAAATCGCTTTAAAGTGTCGCCATTATGAGCCTGCTTCCCCAAGCGCTGGATGCGCTGAACTGCCCGCTGACCGGCATCAACCTGATCGAGGCTTCGGCCGGCACCGGCAAGACGTGGACCATCGCGGCCCTGTTCGCCCGGCTATTGCTGGAAGAGCGCGACGGCCAGCCGCCGCCCACCGTCGATCAAGTACTGGTGGTCACCTATACCAAGGCCGCCACAGCCGAGCTGCGCGAGCGCCTGCGTCGACGGCTGAGCGAACTGGCGCAGACGCTGTCCGGAGAAGGCGAGGTTGGCGGAGATCCCTTCCTGTCGGCGTTGGCGGCGCGTTTTCCGCCAGGCGCGGCGCGGGAGCAGGCGTCGCAGCGGCTCAAGGCCGCGATCACCGGCTTCGACGCCGCCGCCATCTACACCATCCACGGCTTCTGCCAGCGGGTACTGACCGACGCCGCTTTTGAGAGCAGCCAGACTTTCGAGGCGGAACTGGTCAGCGACGACGAGGAACGCTTGACCGAAATCGTCGACGACTTCTGGCGTCGACGGGTGGTGGACGACCCCTTGTTGGCCCAGGTGCTGGTGGACAACGGCGAAACCCCGGACGGCTGGCTGGCGGACATCCGGCCCTATCTGTCCAAACCTTATCTGCGCATGTGCGCGCCGCACACCGCCGGCCTGGAGCGCGCCTTGCTCGCGGTGGAGCAAGGCTGGCGGGCGCTGGCGGCGCGGCCGGAATACGCGGCGGAGGCGGCCGATTTGCTGCGCTCCGCCGCGGGTTTCAACGCGCGTAGCTACAGCTCCGCCATCGTCGAGCGCGCCATAGGCGCTTTGGACAGCCAGCTGACGACACCGGAAACCACGCCGGTGCTGGACAAGGAAAGCCGTCGCCAGCTGGACAAATTGCTGCCGGCCTCGCTGGCCAAGGGGATGAAGAAAGGCCACGCCGCGCCGGAACACCCCTTGTTCGAGCTGGTGGAGGCCTGGCTGGGGGCCTGGGACGCCTATCTGGACGAAGTGGCGCTGTCCGTGGCCCAGCTCAAGTTGGAACTGATCGCCTGGACCAACGAGCAACTGAGCGCGCGCCGGGCGGGCGAGCGCAGCCGCAGCTTCGACGATTTGCTGACCGACCTAGGGGCGGCGCTGGCCGATCCGATCAGCGGACCGCTGCTGGCCGCCCATGTGGCCCGCAGCTTCCAGGTGGCGCTGATCGACGAGTTTCAGGACACGGATCCCATCCAGTACGCGATCTTCCGACATTGCTTCGTCGCGCAGCAGCGGCCGGTTTTCCTGGTGGGCGACCCGAAACAGGCCATCTACAGCTTTCGCGGCGCCGACATCTTCGCCTATCTGGCGGCGCGTGGAGACGCGCAACATCATTACACGCTGGACACCAACCGCCGGTCCGAGGCGCCGCTGGTCAGCACCGTCAACACGCTGTTCGCGCGGGAACTGCCGTTTCTGATCGAGGGCATCGCCTATCAGCCGGTCGCGGCGCAACCGGCCTCCGGCGGCCGGCTGGAGATCGACGACGACAGGCCGTCGTTCTGCTTCCAATGGCTGCAGCCGGAGAAGGCGGACAAGGCCGCCAGCGGAGAGAACGCCGCCGAACTGGCGGCCAACGCCAGCGCCGACGAGATTGCGCGCTTGCTGGCGCTGGCCGCCGAAGGCCGCGCCGCCATTGTCGCCGGCGACGCTCGACGGCCTTTGGCCGGCGGCGACATCGCGGTGCTGGTGTCCACCCACCGCCAGGGCGACCGAGTGCGGCAGGCCTTGGCGGAGCGCGGCGTGGCCAGCGTGGCGCTGACCCAGGAAAGCGTGTTCGCCAGCCGCGAGGCCGGCGAGATGCTGGCCTTGCTGCGCGCTTGGGCGGAACCGGCCAGCGAGGCGCGCTTGCGCGCGGCGTTGGTGACGGAACTGGCCGGGGTCGACGCCGGCGAATTGCTGGCCAGGGTGGAGGACGAGACGCGTTGGGAAGCGCAGCTGCAAGCCAACGCCGCAGACCACCTGCTTTGGCGCGAGCGCGGATTCATGGCGGCCTGGCGGCATTTCTTCGCTCGGGAACGGGTGGCGGAACGCTTGTTGCCGCTGCCGGACGGCGAGAGACGGTTGACCAATTTGTCGCACCTGGCTGAATTGTTGCAACAAGAGAGCGACCAGCGTCAGGGCATGGCGCCGCTGCTGGGCTGGCTGGAGACGCGAGTGGCGCAACCGCCGGGCGGAGAGGAGGCGGTGTTGAGGTTGGAGAGCGACGCGGCCCTGGTCAAGATCGTCACCATCCACACCGCGAAGGGGCTCCAGTATCCGGTGGCCTTCTGCCCCTTTCTGTGGGGCGGCGCGCTGGAACGGCGCGACGCCGCGTTCTGGCGCTACCACGCTGAAGATCAATCCTGGCTGGCGCCGGACGCCGCGGCCGACGCCGGGGTGAAACTGGCGGCGCGCAGCGAGTTGTTGGCGGAGAAGCTGCGCTTGCTCTATGTGGCGCTGACTCGGGCGCAGTATCGCCAATACCTGTGCTGGGGCTGGGTGCGGGGCATGGAGACGGCGGCTTTGAGCTGGCTGCTGCATGGCCGCGACGCGCGCGCGCTGCCGGAACTGGAGGCGCTGGAGTTGGACGCCGAGGTGCTAAGGCGAGAGCTGGGCGCTTTCGCGGCCGCGGCCAACGCCCAGGCGGCGGGCGCGTGCGCGGTGCTGGAGGAGAGCGGCGTGGGGCCGGCCTTGGCCGCGCGGCGCGAAACAGGACGGAATTATCTGGCCCAGACATTCTCGCGCCGGCTGGCCGCGCCGTGGCGGGTAGCCAGTTTCACCTCGCTGACCCATGCGCAGGCGGCCGGCAAATGGCAGGAAAGCCCGGACCACGACGCGGGTCAGCCGGCGGTGGCGGCGGAACTGCAAGCGCCCCCGGTCTTGGATCGTTTCGGTTTTCCGCGCGGCGCCAAGGCCGGTACCTGCCTGCACGAGATTTTTGAAACCATCAGCTTCGGCGTCGATGCGGCCGGGCTGCGGCAGGCGGTGGAGCTGGCTCTGGCCAAGCACGGCTTTGCGCCGGAGTGGGGCGACGCCGCTTGCGAAATGGTGACGGCGACGCTGAACGCGGAACTGGACCCGGGCGTGAGGCTGGCTGAAGTGCCGGACGGCAAACGGCTGGTGGAAATGGAGTTCATGTTGCCGGCGCCCAGGTTGGAAGTGGCGAAGCTGGCCGCCATCCTGTCCGCGCCCGAACACGGCTTGGCCGCCCCTTTGCGCGCGGCGGCAGCGCAGTTGGATTTTTCCACCGTGCGCGGTTTTCTCAAGGGCTTCATGGACTTGGTGTTCGAGTCCGGCGGCCGCATCTATTTAGTGGACTATAAATCCAACCACCTGGGAGGGCGGCACGAAGACTATCGCGCCGAGCGGCTGGCGGAATCCATCGCCCAAGAACATTATTACCTGCAATACCTGATTTACTGCGTGGCACTGCGGCGCTATTTCAGCGTCCGCGGCGTGGACTTCGCCGCCCGCTTCGGCGGCGTGCGTTATCTTTATCTGCGCGGCGTCGGCGTCGAGGCTTGCGGGATATGGAGCGACCAACCCGCGCCGGCCCTGTTGGAGGCGCTGGACCAATGGTTCGCCGGGCATGCGTAGGAATGCGGAGTGCGCAAGCCGCGGTCATAGGACTAAGCTGAACTATCTGGAGTGGAACGCGGCCGGAAGGGGAAAGTGGCACCGGGCGCGGGCCGACAATAAGAACCTGTTCAAAGTCCGCTGAGCGTCGTGAGACGTCACACGGTGAGTACAGCTTCGGAATGCTCATGTACCACCTGTGCATTCCGCTTTCTCAGCTGTTTTCGCCTTGTCTCGTTCTTGCTCGCGAGACTTTGGAACAGGTTAAAACCAAGGACGCATCATGTTTGAATCCGCCGAAATCGGCCACAGTATCGATAAAAAGACATTCCGCGAAGCCATGCCCAAATTGCGCGAGGCCTTGCTGGACCTGCAATACGATTTAAAGGAAAAGGCCGACTTTCCGGTGCTGATCCTGATTCACGGCTTCGACGGCGCCGGTCGCGGCGAAACCATGAATCTGATCAACGAATGGCTGGACCCGCGCCTGATCGACACCGTGGCTTTCGCTGAGGCCAACGACGACGCCCGCGCCCGTCCCTGGATGTGGCGCTACTGGATGCAATTGCCGGCCAAGGGCCGCATCGGCATGTTCTTCGGCTCCTATTACTCCGACGCCTTGTTCGACCGGGTGTTCGCCCGCAGCGACCGCGACGCGCTGGACAAGCAGATATTCGACATCCTGCGCTTTGAACGCATGCTGACCATGGACGGCGCGTTAGTGCTGAAATTCTGGTTCCATCTGACTCGGGAGCAGCAGCACAAGCGGCTCAAGCAGATGGAAAAAGATCCAGCCAGCAGTTGGCGCGTGACCAAGACCGATTGGGAGCATTACGAGCGCTACGACAAGATACGCAAGTCCGCCGAGCACATTTTGCGGCTGACCAATACCGCCGCCGCGCCCTGGGTGGTGGTGGACGGCGAGGACGCCAATTACCGCAGCCTGACGGTGGGCAATACCCTGCTCAATGCCATTCGCAACCGGCTGGCGCAGGCGCAGGGTTCTAAGGCCGAGCTGATAGACGCGCCGCCGTTGCTGGCGCCGATAGACAACAAGTTGTTGCTGGATACCCTGCAACTGGACCAATCCATGGACAAGGTCAAGTACAAGCCCGAACTGGAGCAATTGCAGGGCCGGCTGCACCGGCTGACCCGACATCCGCGCTTCGCCCAGCATTCGTTGGTCCTGGCTTTCGAAGGCAACGACGCCGCCGGCAAGGGCGGGAGCATACGCCGCATCACCCAGGCGCTGGACGCGCGCCGCTACCGAGTGGTGCCCATCGCCGCGCCCACCCAGGAAGAAAAGGCCAAGCCCTGGTTGTGGCGCTTCTGGCGTCATGTGCCGGGCAAGGGCGGTATCACCATTTTCGACCGTACCTGGTACGGCCGGGTGCTGGTGGAGCGGGTGGAAGGCTTCGCCAAAGAGGCGGACTGGATGCGCGCCTATTACGAAATCAACGACTTTGAGCATCAACTGAGCGAAAACGGCGCCGTCATCGTTAAATTCTGGTTGGCCATCAGCAAGGAAGAGCAGATGGCGCGCTTCAAAGGACGCGAGGAAACCGGTTTCAAACGCTTCAAGATCACGGAGGAAGACTGGCGCAATCGCGACAAGTGGGACGCCTACAAGCTGGCCGTCAGCGATATGGTGGACCGCACCAGCACCAGCAAAGTGCCCTGGACGCTGGTGGAGGCCAATAATAAATACTATGCACGCATCAAAATTCTCAAAACCATTTGCGATGCGCTGGAAGCCCGGCTTGCTTGAGCGCGGCGTCAGCCTGATTGCCATGCTGCTGGCGGCGCAGGCCGCGCCCGCGGCGGCGCCCAGCCTGCGCGCCGGTGTGGCCAATGACAGCTTTGGCCCGCTGTACAGCGCGCAGGACGGCGCGCTGGCCACTCAGTACCGTGCCGCGCTGGAGCTGATCGGCCGGCACAGCGGCGTCCGCTTCGAACTGGAGTACTACCCGTCGTCGCGGCTGCAGCAATTGTTCGAGGTGGGCAAGGTGGATGTGGAGGTGGGGGTCAATCCGGCTTGGCGCGCCTTGTCCCCGGTGGCCGGCTTCTACACTCGGCCCATCGACGTACAGACGCTGCGGCTGTGCTTCGCCGCCGGCAAGCGGCGCAAGGGGGCGACGCCGGCCAGCCTCAATGGCCTGAGTCTGGGCGTGCTGCAGGGGAGGACCTACCCTGTGCTGGAGCCTGGTTTCGCAAGCGGTCAGCTCAAGCGGATGGAGGCCGCCAGCGAGAGCGATCTGCTCAGCGGCCTGCGTCAGGGCAGCATGCAGGCCATCGTCCTGAGCCAGCGTCAGCTGGATGCGCTGCTGAACCGCGCGCCGGAGGCGCAGCCCTGCGCGGCCGGCGACGCCGTGGGCAGCGTGCCGGTGATGTTGCGTCTGCATCCGCAATACCGGCAACTGTTGCCGCAATTGGACAAGGCGATTCAGCAGTTGCAAGATAACGGCAAATTGCGCTGAAGCGCTTCCAGTCTTTCCATTCAGGCTCCGCGCCGCGCGGAGCGCAAAGCATCCGGATTCCCGCCCATGTCTGTCCAGCAAGCCCTGTTGCCCGCCGAACTGGCTCACTTGTTCGCCCGCCTTGATCCCGGCGTGGACGAGGCCGCGTTGGCGCTGATTCATGAACTGGCCAGCGCCAATCAGGCCGGCCATGTCTGCCTGCCGCTGGCGCAGCGTCCGGAGCGCAAAGCCTTGCAGGCCAGCGCGCTGGTTGGCCGCCCCGGCGATTACGCTCCCTTGATTCTGGACGCGGCCGGCCGCTTGTATTTTGCCCGTCACTGGTTCGACGAAGCACGACTTGCCGAGCGCCTGGCCGCCCTGGCCGAGCCGGGGCCGGCGCTGGACGGCGCGCGCTTGCGTCCGCTGCTGGAGGCCTTGTTCGGTTCGGCATCCGCGACGGGGCCGGACCGGCAGAAGCTGGCGGCGGCTCTGGCGGCGCGCCAGCGCTTGATGGTCATTTCCGGCGGTCCGGGCACCGGCAAGACCACCACCGTGCTCAAGTTGCTGGCCTTGCTGGCCGGACTGTCGCCGCGGCCGCTGGTCATGGCGATGGCAGCGCCCACCGGCAAGGCCGCCGCGCGGCTGTCGGAATCGGTCCGCGGCGCGCGCGAGCGGCTGGACTTGGCCGAGGAAACACTGCGGCAATTGCCGCAGCAGGCGCAGACTCTGCACCGCCTGCTGGGCTTGCGTCCGGGCGCGGCGGCGCCGCGCCACCACGCAGGCAACCCTTTGCCGCTGGACGTGCTGGTGGTGGACGAGGCGTCGATGATAGATCTGTCCTTGATGGCGCGCATGGTGGAGGCCCTGCCGTCCCAAGCGCGGCTGATTCTGCTGGGCGATCGCGATCAGTTGGCCTCGGTGGACGCCGGCGCGGTGCTGGGCGATCTGTGCGCCAACATCCATTACCGGCCGGACACGCTGGAGTGGCTGCGGGTGAACTGCGGCGAAACTTTGCCGCCCACGCCGGGCGCGGGAGGCAAACTCACCGATTGCGTGGCGCTGCTCACTCACAGCCATCGTTTCGGCGCCGACTCCGGCATTGGCGAACTGGCGAGAAGGGTGAACGCCGGCGATGGTGCCGGCAGTTGGGCGGTGTTGCAAGATCCGGCTTGGCGCGATGTGGAGGCGGTGCCGACGCTGGACGCGGCGGAAGTGCTGGCACGCTGGCGGCCGTATTGGCGGGCGGTGCGCGCTGGCGAGCCCCTGGCCGAGCGCCAGCGAGCCTTCGCCGGTTTCATGTTGCTGGCGGCGGAGCGGCGGCAGGTAGAGGCCTTCAATCTGCGCATTGAGAGACAACTGGAAGCCGATGGGGACAAGCCGGCCGGCCGAGACTGGTATCCGGGGCGTCCGGTGATGATCAGCGAGAACGATTACGGCCTGGGCCTGTTCAACGGCGACATCGGCTTCACGGTGCAAGGCGAGGCCGGCTTGAGGGTGGCTTTTCCCGGAGACGACGGCGGCTGGCGCGAGTTCGCTCCCGGCCGCCTGCCGCAGCACGATACCGTGTACGCGATGACGGTGCACAAGAGCCAGGGGTCCGAGTTCGGCGAAGTCTGTTTGCAGCTGCCGGAGGCGGCGGGGCCGCTGCTGAACCGAGCGCTGGTGTATACCGCGATCACCCGGGCGCGGGAGCGCTTCGTCGTGTCCGGCGCGCAGCCGGTGTGGGAACAGGCGGCAGAGGCGGCGCCGCAACGTTACTCCGGGCTGGCCGACAAACTGAAATGACGTTGTTGTTAAATGGAATGGGCGACGCGGTTTTCGTATTGGCCACCGAGACAATTCCGCAACATCCTACCGCAAAATAATCTGTTTATTTGCCGGCTGTTACGCCAGATATAGTCAAAGCCGAAGAAGCATCCTAAGATGCAGCCTTCCCGAAACACATCGCAGCGGAGTCGGCAATGCAAGTGGATGCGGTTCTGGCCTATCTCGACAAGATCACCCGTTTTGATCGTCAGCAATTCACGCCCTTGTATATCGGCAAGGAGCGCTTGGGTTGGATCAACGCGGCGTGGAAGGAACGTTTGCTGAACAGCGAATCCCAGCTGTTCGAGGAGCAATACCAGAAACTGCATTGCCGTCTAGACGGCAGTTACCGCAGCATCAGTCACGCGCTGGCCCAAGCGGCGCGGCGCTGGCAACAGGCAGGCTGGCTCAATGGCTGGCGCAATGAAAACTTCACCGCCTTCCGTCACGATGGATCCCCGTATTTTGAGCTGGAGCGGGCCGCCTTCCGTCCGCTGGGCCTGACCAGCCGCGCCGTGCACCTGAACGGGCTGACCCGGCTGCCGTCCGGCGAAGTGCGGATGTGGGTGGGACGCCGCAGTCCGCACAAGGCGGTGGACCCCAATCGCATGGACAATCTGGTTGGCGGCGGGGTGGCCGCCGGAGAGACCATTGAACTGGCTCTGGAGCGCGAGGGCTGGGAGGAAGCCGGCGTGCGCCGCGATCAGGTGTTGGGCTTGCCGCAATCCAGCTTGCTGCTGGCCGAGCGTCCTGTGCAGCGAGGCCTGCATCGCGAATGGATTTACGCTTTCGACCTGTGGTTGGAGTCCGGCGAAATCCCCTGTAATCAGGACGGCGAGGTGGCCGAGCACATCCTGACGCCGTTTGCCGAAGTCGAGTGCTTGCTGCTGGAAGAGCGTTTCATGATAGATGCGGCGCTGGTGGCTACCGACTGCCTGGCGCGCCACGGCTATTGGGGAGAGCACACCCCGACGATAGACGCCGCCTTGGCGCGCATCCGCCGTCCGCAGCTGCACGACGTGCACGCACTGGCTCACTAGCCGGTTTCGAAAGCGCCGGGCCGCCTCAGCGGCGGTTCCGCCTGGCCCGGCGCGGCATTGGAATAACTCCCCTTGGTTTATGTTACAACTGCGTGAATTAACTCAGGAATCTTTGCCTGATACTGCTAGTAATGGGTAGAATCATTCACAAGAGCGGCAAAAGCCGTCAATAAATGCCATGGGCTAAAGGCCCGCGCCGTTTTCCCACGCCAAACACCGAGCCACCACACGCCGTCATCTACGAAACGGCGCTTGGCTTGTATTGATTTATGTCATTGGATTCATTTTGGCAGGATTAACGAAACGGCGGCATGGCGAATTTCTCACTTTTTGTCGGCGGCGATGGAAGCCGCCGCGGCCTTGGGGGGCTCAAGGGGGATGTATCGTTTGAAACTGATCTCGGAGCAGTTCGGCGTCGACGACAGCGGGCCGCTGCATCCCAGCCAGGAGCAGGCGCGGCGGGCCGCGCTGGTGATGTGGAACGTCTACCGCGGCCAACTGCGCATCGAGATTCACAGAGTGGTGGACCTGCGCAGCCGCAAGACGGAAAAGCTTGAGGAGTTTTGCTGACTGTCGCGTTTTAGCCAATGTAGTTGACGACAAATAAACTACGTTCGTGTTCATTTGCTGAATATGACAAATGGGGCTGTGGTCGACGCTAATTTTCCATTGCGTGATTTCCAGCCCTTGGCTATTGTCCTACTTCCTATTAAACCCAAAGCAGGCGCGGCCCAAGCGGCGGCCTCTGCACTGGAGCGATCTTTGTTCAACTGGTTCGAAAAGCGGATCAATCCGTATCCCGACACGTCTCCCGCCCAACCCCCCAAGGGCTTTTTCCCATTTTTGTGGTTCTGCACCCGCGGCTTGCGCGGTCTGATTGCGGCCGTCATTCTGTTGACCGCCGGCATCGGCGCCTTTGAGGCTTTGCTGTTCTCCATGCTCGGTTCCGTCGTGGACTGGCTAAGCTTGGTCAAGCCCGCGCTGTTGTGGGACACGCAGCGCCATAATCTGTTGCTGCTGGCGGGCATTCTGCTGGCCAGCCCGTTGCTGATCGCCCTGCAGGCGTTGATCAAGTATCAGGGCATTTCCGCCAATTTTCCGATGCTGCTGCGCTGGAATTTCCATCGCCACCTGCTGCGGCAGAGCATGAACTTTTATCAAGACGAGTTCGCCGGCAGGGTATCCGCCAAGGTGATGCAAACCGCGATCGCGGTGCGCGAAACGGTGATGATCGTCGCCGACATTCTGGTGTTCGTAGTGATTTACTTTGTCACCATGATCGCCGTGGTCGGCAGTTTCGACAGCCGTTTGCTGTGGCCCTTCCTGGCCTGGCTGGCCTTGTACGTGGCCACGCTGTATTTCTTTGTGCCGCGCCTGGGTCTGGCCGCCACCGCGCAGGCAGACGCGCGCAGCCTGATGACCGGCCGCATCACCGACGCCTATACCAATATCGCCACGGTGAAGCTGTTCTCGCACGCCCAGCGGGAGGCCGGCTTCGCCCGCGGCGCGATGCAGGAATTCCTGGCCACGGCCTATCGTCAGATGCGTTTGATCAGCGGCTTCGAAATCATCAACCACAGCCTGAGCATGTTGCTGATCGCCAGTACCGCCGGCGCGACCTTGTGGCTGTGGAGCATGGGCGAAGTCGGCGTCGGCGCGGTGGCGGCGGCCACCGCGATGGCCTTGAGGTTAAACGGCATTTCGCACTGGATCATGTGGGAGATGGCTTCGCTGTTCGAGCAAGTGGGCACGGTGCAGGACGGCATCGCCACCTTGTCGCGGCCGGTGTCGATCAATGACCGGGCCGACGCCAAGCCCTTGGAAGTGAAGCAGGGAGAAATCCGCTTCGACCAAGTGGACTTCAGTTACGGCGGCAGCAAGACCGTGATCGAGCAATTGTCGCTAACGATACGCCCGGGCGAGAAGATCGGCCTGGTTGGCCGTTCGGGCGCGGGCAAGTCCACCATCGTCAACTTGCTGTTGCGTTTCTATGATTTGGACGGCGGCCGCATTTTGATTGACGGGCAGGACATCGCTCATGTGACGCAGGACAGCCTGCGCGCCCAGGTGGGGATGGTGACGCAGGATACTTCCTTGTTGCACCGCTCTGTGCGCGACAACCTGCTCTACGGCAGGCCGGACGCCGGCGACGCCGAGATGGAGGCGGCCGCGCGCCGCGCCGAGGCGCATGACTTCATCCTGACCTTGACCGATCCGAAAGGTCGCAGCGCTTACGATGCCCATGTAGGAGAGCGAGGGGTCAAGCTGTCCGGCGGGCAGCGCCAGCGCATCGCCATCGCCAGGGTGATGTTGAAGGATGCGCCCATCCTGTTGCTGGATGAAGCCACCAGCGCGCTGGATTCGGAAGTGGAAGCGGCGATCCAGCGCAGCTTGTACCGGCTGATGGAAGGCAAAACCGTGGTGGCTATCGCTCACCGCTTGTCCACCATCGCGGCGATGGACCGGCTGATCGTGCTGGACAAGGGGCGCATCGTGGAAGAGGGCGATCACCGCAGTCTGTTGGCCAAGGGCGGGTTGTATTCGAGGCTGTGGGCGCACCAGAGCGGAGGCTTTCTCGGCGAAGAGGACGACGATGCCGCCGAGCCGGTGGCCACGTTGGCCTGAGGCTAAACAAATGGAGCGAAGCGGGACGCGTGAGCGGCCCGCTTTTTCATTGCGGCGACGCTAGAGCAGCATGGCCGCGCAGGACGTGTTTCGACGAAAACATGGTTTTGACGTTAAGCGTGGGAAATAATGGGGAAAAGCGGGAAAAACAGAAAACTTCGAGGAGTTGTGGCGCACCCGACAGGGATCGAACCTGTGACCTTCAGCTTCGGAAACTGACACTCTATCCAACTGAGCTACGGGTGCGCTGTGCTTGCTTTGAGGCAGGCCCGCATCATAGCGCAACTTCCTTACCCGAGTCCAGTGTATGGTTTTGCCTTGCCTTCAGGCTTACCGTATAATTATCCTATTTTAAATGTCATTAATTCCAGGCGAGGCTCGTAATGAGTAATGAGAACGGAATGGCTCCCGGCCAGGTCATCAAAGTGCTGGTTGGCGTCGTTGTCTTTCTTGTGGTGGCAATTTGGCTTCTGGCCAAGCTGGCCACCAGCGGTTACAACGTGGATGCCGAAGTAATGACCAAGGAGGCCGTCGCGTCTCGCCTGAAACCGGTCGGCGAAGCCAAGGCCAGCGACGCGCCACCGGGAATGCGCACTGGCGAACAGGTATATAAAGGCATCTGTATCTCCTGTCACGGCACCGGCCTCGCCGGCTCGCCCAAGTTTGGCGACACCGCCGCTTGGGGCTCGCGCATCGCCAAAGGCTGGGACATGCTGACCCAGCACGCGCTGCAGGGCTTCAACGCGATGCCGGCCAAGGGCGGCGCAACCGACTTGAGCGATGACGAAGTGAAGCGCGCGGTAGCCTATATGGGCAACTCCGCGGGCGGAAAGTTCACTGAGCCGCCGGTGGGCGGCGCTGGCGGCGCGGCCGCGGCGGCCGATCCGGCCGTGGTGGGCAAGAAGATCTACGACAGCGTGTGCATGGCCTGCCACGCGGCAGGCATCGCCGGCGCGCCTAAGTTCGGCGACAAGGCTGCCTGGGCCGTGCGTCTGAAGCCGGGCCTGGACGAAGTGGTCAAGATCGGCATCAAGGGCTTGAACGCGATGCCGGCCAAAGGCGGTTACACCGGCAGCGACGCCGAGTTCCGCTCCGCTGTCGAGTACATGGTGAATAATTCCAAATAATCGGCTGATCAGCGCAGCAAAAAACGCCTTGCGGTATTGCAAGGCGTTTTTTATCGCCTAAAAGCGAGGATTTCTATGTTTTTTGGGAAATTTCTGCCGGATGAAATGGCAATGTGCTATGTCAACAAAACCCCGCTGTAAGAAGGGACAGGTGCCCTTCGGAGGCGCATAGTGCATGATGGCTTCATCTGTTTAGGTCGTGAAGCGTCAGGCGCTTCGCGGCTTGGTGTGGGGATTCAGTGGGCTTCCACTTTCGCTTCACCCAGAGATGTTCCTCATTCTTCATATGGCGCCGCTGGCGCCATTTTCTTTTTGGCGGCCGGTATAGACCGTCGGCGCGGAAGCAAGTTCTCGCCTGGGTCGCCGGCGCCTTCATGAATCCGCCGGTTTCTCCTTATTGGCCAGCATGGCGCTGAGGCTGGCCAACCGCGATTTGCCCTCGGTTTTGCTGACGATGGGTTCGGCGCCGGGTTTGCCGAAGTGGCGCAGATCATCGCCGTTGATCTCGGAGATAAAGCGCGACGGCTCGACAAACTGCCATTCGCCGGCGCGTTTGCGCTTGACGCAATAGGTGAGCGTCAGCATGCGCTGCGCGCGGGTGATGCCGACGTACATCAGCCGGCGCTCTTCCTCCACCATGCCGTTGTCCACCGATTCGCTGTGGGGCAGGATGCCTTCCTCGGTGCCTACCAGGAACACGTAAGGGTATTCCAGGCCCTTGGACGCGTGCAGCGTGGACATCTTCACCGCGTCCACCTCGCCTTCCTCGCGGCCTTCCAGCATGGTGATCAGCGCGATGGTCTGGGTCAGCTCCACCAGATTCTTGCCACTGTCCTCGCCTTTGCGGCTGAGCCAGCTCACCATTTCCAGGATGTTTTTCCACTTGGTTTCGGCGATGCGCGGGCTGTCCTCGCTATCGTAAAGCCAGGCTTCGTAGCCTATGGCCTGCATCATCTCCATCGCCAGCGGGCCGCCGTCCTCTCGGGTGGCGCGGTATTGCAGGTTGGCGATGAAGTCGCAGAATTGCTCCAACGGTTCGAGTTGGGCTTTTTGCACCTGCAGGCGGAAGCCCTCCTCATGGGCGCAGGCGAACAGGCTCTTGCCGCGTTCGCCGGCCCAGGCGCCCAGACGTTCCAGCGTGGTGGCGCCTACGCCGCGCTTGGGTGTGGTCAGCGCGCGGATGAAGGCCGGGTCGTCGTTGGGATTGGCGATCAAGCGCATATAGGCCAGCATGTCTTTGATTTCCGGCTTGTCGAAAAAACTCTGGCCGCCGGCCATCTGGTAAGGGATGCGCTGGTTGCGCAAGGCTTGTTCGAAGATGCGCGCCTGGTAGTTGCCGCGATAGAGGATGGCGTAGTCCTTGAATTCGGTGCGGTATTCGAATTTGTGCGCCAGCAGCCTTTGCACCACGGTCTCCGCCTCGTGCTCTTCGTCCTTGCACTGAATCACGTGGATGGGCTCGCCCAGGCCCAGCTCGCTCCACAGCTGTTTCTCGAACAGCTTGGGATTGTTGGAGATCACCGAGTTGGCCGCGCGCAGGATGCGAGCGGTGGAGCGGTAGTTCTGCTCCAGCTTGATGATCTTGAGCTTGGGGAAGTCGCTTTGCAGCAGCCGCAGGTTTTCCATATTGGCGCCGCGCCAAGCGTAGATGGACTGGTCGTCGTCGCCCACTGCGGTGAACATGCCGCGCAGGCCGGTCAGCAGTTTGACCAGCTGGTACTGGCAGGTATTGGTGTCCTGGTATTCGTCTATCAGCAGGTAGCGCAGCTTGTGCTGCCATTTCTGCAGCACTTCTTCATTGCGCTGGAACAGTTGCACCGGCAGGCGGATCAGGTCGTCGAAGTCCATCGCCTGGTAGGCGCTCAAGGTGTCTTGATAGGCCACATACGTGGTGGCGCAGATGCTTTCCCATTCGCCTTGGGCTTCCAGAAGCATCTGGTCCGGCGTTTTCAGATCGTTCTTCCATAGAGAGATCTGGCTCTGCACCTTGCGCACCTCGTCCTTTGAGGTGGTTTTCAGAATGTCGGAGATGATCTTGCCGGCATCGAAGGCGTCGAGGATGGAGAATTGCGGTTTATAGCCTAGATGCGGCGCTTCCTGGCGCAGCATTTGCATGCCCAACGAGTGGAAAGTGGATACGGTGATGCCGCGGATTTCCGCCGGCGTCATCAGCTTGCCCACCCGTTCCAGCATCTCGCGCGCGGCCTTGTTGGTGAAGGTGATGGCGGCGATATTGCGCGCACTGATGCCGCCTTCGCGGATCAGGTGCGAAATCTTGAAGGTGATGACCCGAGTTTTGCCGGAGCCTGCGCCGGCAAGCACCAGCAAGGGGCCGTCAAGATACTGGATCGCCGCGCGTTGCGGCGGATTGAGCAAGGGAGCGGACATGGCGGTATCGGGGGAAGGGGCCCGGCGGGGCGCAGTAAATCGGTAACTCAGCCCGTGCATTGTAGCATGCGGTATCATGGCGCTATCCGCGGATGACAGTTTGGATCGATCCGCCACGCATGGAGTTTATATGGCCATCTACGCTATTGGCGACATTCAAGGGTGTTTCCAGCCGTTTCAGCAATTGCTGCGGCAAATCGACTTCAATCCCGGCAAGGATACCCTGTGGCTGACGGGCGACCTGGTCAATCGCGGGCCGCAGTCGCTGGAAGTCCTGCGTTGGGTGTTCCAGCATCAGGATCATGTAGAGATCGTGCTGGGCAACCACGACCTGCATTTGCTGGCGGTGTCCGAGGGTTTCGGCAAACTGCACCGCAGCGATACGGTGCTGGACATCCTCAACGCCGCCGACGGCAAGGTCCTGCTGGACTGGCTGCGCTGCCAGCCGATGATGATAGCCGGGCAGGGCTACGCGATGGTGCACGCTGGGCTGCTGCCGGAGTGGAGCATAGATCGCGCGCTGGACCTGGCGGAGGAAGTGGAGGCCGGGCTGTCCGGCCCCAGGCATCGTGAATTCCTGTCGCGCTTGTACGGCAACCGGCCGACGCGTTGGAGCGAGGAACTGCGCGGCGCGGACCGTTTGCGCGTGATCGTCAACGCGATGACCCGGATGCGTTTCTTGAACCGCGACGGAGAGATTGATCTTAATTATAAGGGCGAGCTGGAGAACGCGCCGGCCGGCCTGACGCCCTGGTTCGAGGCGCCGGGACGCTGGCAAGGCGAGATGCCGATTATCTGCGGGCATTGGTCTGCGCTGGGGGTGCATATCACCGAGGATGTGGTGGCTATCGACTCCGGCTGTTTGTGGGGCGGCAGCCTGACCGCGATGCGTTTGGGCGACCAAGCTTTATTTTCCTTGCCGTGTTCGGCTTATCGCGAAATTACCGCGTAAAGCATATTGGCGGCGGCGTCGTCGTAAATAAAATATCGGCAAGCCATAGTCAGCCGGGCCCTATGGCTGTCATAATCTCGGCTCTTGCCAGAGCCGTTTTTTTATTTGCATGAGTTACCTTTCGATTGAGTTCGCACTGGCATTCCTCGCCTTTTTCGCCCTGTATTGGTTGTGCCGCAAGCGCACGGATTGGCAGAATGGTTTGCTGTTATTGGGCAGTTACGCCTTTTATGCCAAGCTTGATTGGCGTTTTGCGCTGATTCTGGCCGTTTATACCCTGTTATTGACCCTGATATCGTCGCGGATGCTTGATTCCGTCCGTCCCAAGCGCTGGTTGCGCGTGGGTCTGCTGATGGCGGTGGGCAATCTGGCGGTATTCAAATACTTCGACTTCTTCCGCGAAAGCGCGCAAGCGGCCTTGCACGCGTTGGGCATTGCGGCGATATTGCCAGCGGTGGATTTCCTGATGCCGGTGGGCATCTCCTTTTACACCTTTCAATCGGTCAGCTATTTGGTGTCCTTGTACCGCGGCGAGTTGCGTTTTGCCCGGGCCAGGGAGTTGGGGCTGTTTCTGGCTTTTTTCCCGACCTTGCTGGCCGGGCCGATATGCCGGGCCACCGGTCTGCTGGAGCAACTGCGCAGCGGCGAGCGCCGCCACATCTTGCAACTGGACCGCGCGTTGGGGCTGATCGTATTGGCCCTGGCCAAGAAGCTGTGGCTGGCCGGCTGGCTGGCCAGCGCCTGGGTGGACCCGGTGTTCAGCGCGCCGGAAACCTACCATGTGTTGGAGGTCTGGGCGGCTTTCTACGCCTATGCCTTCCAGATCTATCTGGATTTCTCCGGTTATACCGATCTGGTCACCGCTTTGGCGCTGTTGCTGGGCATACAGTTGCCGCGTAATTTCGATGCGCCGTATCTGGCCCACAATCTACGCGATTTCTGGCGGCGCTGGCATATGTCGCTATCCAGCTGGATTCGCGATTACATCTATATCCCCTTGGGCGGCAACCGGCTGGGTTTTGCCCGCGCCCAGCTCAATTTGCTGCTTGCTATGGTGTTGTCCGGCCTATGGCACGGCGCCAGCCTGAAATACTTGGCGTGGGGCGGCATGCACGGCCTTGGGGTGGTCGGTTTGAATCTGGGAGACAAGCTGCTTGGCAAGGAGGCTTTGTCGCGGCGGCTGACCTGGCTGGCGCGTCTGCTGACCTTCCATTACGTCTGCCTGGCCTGGGTGTTTTTCCGCGCGCCGTCGCTGGAAGACGCCTGGAGCTTTTTGGAAGCGATGGCCGGCACCGGTCAGGAACTGACGCTGAACGCGCCGGGCTTCCTGGCGCTGAGCGTCGCGGCGTTTGCCGCGCAGCCCTATCTGGGCACGGCTTGCGAACGCGGCATCGCCCAACTGGGCCGCCTGCCGTGGTGGGGCAAGCCCAGCTTGCTGGCCGGCTGCGCCTTGTTGATCATCGTGGTGTCGCCGCCGGGCATTCCAGGTTTTATTTATTACCAGTTTTAGTCGCGCCAGCGCGGCGGCGCCTCCGCTGCCACGCTTTTTATTTCTTAGAACGTGTTTACGATCTCGCGAGCTAAGGCGAGACAAGGCGAAAACGAGCGAAAAAGCGGAATGTACAGGTGGTACATGAGCATTTTGAGCTCGGTTTCAACGCCGTATCGCCGACGCACAGCAGATCGTAAACAGGTTCTTACCGCGTTGAGGCAAGCGTCAAATGATCGCCCGTTCCGCCATCCGTCAGGCCCTGGCCATCCTCGGCAGCAGCATGTTGCTGCTGTGCTGGATTGAGCAGAGCTCCATCAACGCCTATTGGCGGCAGACCTTTCACCGTCCCAGCCAGCTGGAGGCCTTGTCCGAGTTGAGTGTCTGGCGTCTCGGAGCGGAACTGGGGTGGGAGTTCCGCGATCAGAGCCGAGGGCTGTTGACCAGGCTGGATCGTTGGGACGACGAGATGATCGCCTATTTCAACGCCTGCTGCTTGCGGTCGGCTTTGTCGCCGGAGGCGGCGCCGGCGGAGCCCGCCGCGACGCGGACAACGGCGGTTGCGTCTAGCGCTGCCCCGTTGCAGACATTGCCGTCGCCGTCGGCTCCGCCGCCGCAAGCGGCGGCCAAGGATCCCCGCATCTTGCTGCGGCCGGGGAGTAAGGTGTTGCTGGCCGGCGATTCCATGATGCAGGGGGTGGCGCCGCATTTGCTGCGGCCCTTGTTCAAGCTGCACCAGATCAAGGCGCTGGATCTCAGCAAGCAGAGCACGGGGCTGACCTACCCGGACTTTTTCAATTGGCCTGACACGATAGAACGACAGTTGGCGGCTAATCCCGACACCGGCCTGGTGGTGGTCTTCTTGGGCGCCAACGATACTTGGGACATGGTGGGCGGCAGCCGCTACATTCGCTTCGCCTCCGAGGAGTGGGAGCAGCGCTACCGCGAACGCATCCGAGCCATCCTGGCTTCGGCCCGAAAGCACCGGACGCAATTACTGTGGTTGGGCGCGCCGAATATGGGCAAGGACAAGCTCAATCGCGGCGTGCATTACATCAACGGCATCTTCCGCGAGGAAGTCGAAGGCGCAGGCCAGCGTTATTTGTCCACCCGCGAAGCCTTGGGCAGCGTGGACGAAGCGTTCACCAAATTCATGACGCTGCCCGATCAAGGCGAAGTGGCGGTACGTACCGCAGATGGCATTCATTTCACTCGCCAAGGCCAGGTATTGCTGGCGCGGCGCGTGTTGGCAGAATTGAGGTTTGAATGAAGTTGAGAATCAGCGCGGCATTGGCCTGCTGGCTGGCTGCGGCATCGGCGCTGGCCGCGCCGGTACAGGATTTCGGCGAGATGAATCTGGCAAGGCTGGCGTCGCGGCTGAAGGCGATTTCCACCGCCGTGCAGCCGGTGCGGGTCACTCAGCTGGGAGATTCGCATACCGCGGCCGATTATCTGACGGGCAAGCTGCGCGAGCGCTTCCAGGCCAAGTTCGGCGACGCCGGCATCGGCTGGACGCCGCCGATGGCGGTGCCGGGCCAGCGCCACGCCCTGGTGATAGCGCGCAGCGAGGGCTGGACCTTGACCAATAGCCGCAAGGACGGCGATCCGGACTTCCCGCTGGGCGGTTATATCGCTCAGGCCCAGCGACCGGGCGCCGCCATCAGCGTGTTGCCGCGCAATCCTTTGGACGGCTTGTGGCGGGTGCGCTTCCGCGTGCGCGCGTCCCAGGACGGCGCCGGCGCCTTGGAAGTGGACGACGGTCACGGCAGTCGCAAACTGAATCCGCCCGAGGCGGGCAGGGGCTGGCAGACGGTGGAACAGAAGCTGTATTTCCCCTTTGTGGTGCGCGCCGGCGCGCTGCCGGCGGTGGAGCTGGGTGGGATAGAGCTGGAGCGGCTGGCGCCCGGCGTGGTGCTGGACAGCATAGGCAGCAACGGCGCCCAGCTATCGATCTGGCAGCGCTGGGGCAAGAACTGGAGCGCGCAGCTGGCGGAGCGCAGCAGTGATCTGGTGATCCTGGCCTACGGCGTCAACGAAGCCTTTGACGATCGCCTGGACCTGATCGAGTACCAGCTCAATCTGCAGGCGGCGATCAACACCGTGCGCCGGGACCTGCCGCAGGCGGCCATTCTGATGCTGGGCGCGCAGGACGCCGCGCGTAAGCGCGGCGCGGCCAGCAAGGAGTGTTCGCCGGGACGGCCGCTGCAGTTGGCGGCGGTCAAGCGCATCCAGCAGAAAGTCGCGCGCGACAGCCATGTGCTGTATTGGGATTGGGAGCAGGCGATGGGCGGGCCTTGCAGCATGAAGCGCTGGCAGGCGCAACAGCTGGCGCGGCCGGACATGGTGCATTTCTCGCAGCAGGGCTATGCCAAGCTGGCCGACGATTTGTTCGATAACCTGATGGCGAGGCTCAGCCTGTGAGCGAGGCCGCCGACGGATAAGAAAAAGCCCCCTGACGGGGTAATGCCAGTCAGTTAAGACTTGCGGATGTAAATCCAGTAAAAAGGGGACATGTTCATCATGTTCCCTTTTTCGCTGCATGAGCCTACTACAACGCGCCTTACATGACACGCTGCCACACGCCCCTTCTCGGCTAGAGACATTGGCCGCATTGATTGACCCTGCCTGGATCGAGCAAGCACTCGCCGTTACCGGCAAAGCCTCCATTCGGCGCCGCAAACTTCCTGCTGAGCATGCCGTCTGGTTGGTCATTGGCTTGGCCCTCTTTCGCAACTTGCCGCTATGGCAGGTCGTGCAGCAATTGGCTCTGAGCCTC
>NZ_MUKU01000024.1 GCF_002081825.1 Chromobacterium haemolyticum
ATTGAATGTGTTGTGCTTTGCCAGTCTGGCATCAGCAGGTACGTTACCCGCCCAATTGGCGCGCTTACTGGAGCAGTCGAGGCTGTTTGTGCTGCCACCACGCAGACCAGGCCGACATTGCCCGCGAGTCGTGAAGAACAGGGCACACAAATATCCAACGAAAAATGCCAGTCAGCGTTAACTGACTGGCATTATCCCCATGGGAGGCTTGCTGCGTTTGGGGCGCTAGAAATCCACGCGCATGAGCAGGCGCGGATCGTTGTCGCCGAAGTAATGAGGCTGATGTTCGACGACGACAAAGCCAAGCTGCTGGTACAGCCTGACCGCGGAGTTGTCGGGGTGCACTGTCAGCTTCGCGTAGGTGGCCTGGCGAGTCCGCAGCGCTTGCAGCAGGGCCTGCAGCAGTTGCTTGCCGACGCCCTGTCCGCGGCAATGCTCATGGACCGCCAGCGACATGATCCAGAATTCGCCTTGCCCGCTGCCCGGAGCGCCGATGATGTAGCCGCCCAGTTCTCCGTCTTGAGCGCCTGCCGCGACGAAGAATAGATCCGGCCACAGGTCATGAGCCTGGCGGAAGAAAAAGTCCGGGTAGACGTGATGACCGAATACCGCTTGTTCGATCTGGAAGACCGGGGCGATGTCTTGGAGTTGCGCCGGGCGTGCCATCATCTGAAAACATCCTTTTGTGTAGTGCGTTTGAGCGGGCAAGCCTACTGTAATGTCCGGCGCTTGCAAAGGCGCGGGCAAGAAAAAAGCCGCGCTGGGCGCGGCTTGCAGCGAGCGCGGCGGCTCACCACATCACTTTGACCTTGTCGTTGCCCAGCCAGTCCTGTAGCGCCAGCAAGAGGCCGTCGTCCAAGCGGACGCCCCAGGGCGGCGGCAGCATCAGATCGCCGCTGGCCGCGCCGTTGTTGTAATGGATGCGCACTGGGCAGCCGGCATCCTCGCTACGGAACGGATGCAGCTGGGACTTGAGCTTGCTGACGTCCACCTTGCCGGCCAGTTTCAGAGACAGGCTGCGTGCGTAGCGGCTGCGCGCCTCGCCCAATTCATAGACTTTATCGGCGACGATGCGCAGGCCGCCGGAGAAGTTGTCCTCGCTTACCTTGCCTTCTATCACCAGTACTACGTCGTCTTTCAATCGGCTGCGGTTGGCTTCGAAGCTTTCAGCGAACAGGCTGACTTCCAGCTTGGCGCTGCCGTCATCCAACTGGACGAAGGCCATTTTGCCGCGGTTGCCCACTTTGACCCGGATGCCAGTGACGAAACCGGCCAGGAGTTGCGGCTCTTTACGCGGGCTGAGCCGGGACAGCGGGGTTTTGATGAAGCCGCGAATTTCCTTGGCGTACGCGGCGAAGGGATGGCCTGACAGATAGAAGCCGATGGCCAGCTTTTCCTCCGCCAGTTTGACTGCGTCGCTCCACGGCTTGATTTCCACCATTTCCACGCTGGGGGCGACATCGTCGCCGAACATGTCGAACAGGCCGCCCTGATTGGCGTTGGCGTGTTCTTGCTCGGCGGCGTTCATCGCCAGGCCGACATTGCCGAACAACTTGGCCCGGTTGGGTTCGATGCTGTCGAAGGCGCCGGCGCGGATCAGCGCCTCGATCACGCGCTTGTTGACGATTTTTTTATCGGTGCGGCGGCAGAAGTCGAACAGGTCCTTGAACGGGCCGGATTCCGCGCGTACCGCGACGATGTGGTCGACAGCCGCTTCGCCGGTGCCTTTGATCGCGCCCAAGGCGTAGCGGATGTGTTTGCGGTCTACCGGCACGAAGCGGTAGTAGCTCTGGTTGACATCCGGCGGCAGGAAGATCAGGCCGTTTTTGCTGTCCACGCTGTCGTCGTAGAACACCTTGAGCTGGTCGGTGTTGTCCAATTCAGAGGACATGGTGGCCGCCATGAAGGCCGCGGTGTGATGGGCCTTGAGCCAGGCGGTCTGGTAGGAGACCACGGCGTAGGCGGCGGTGTGCGACTTGTTGAAGCCGTACTCGGCGAACTTGGCCATCAGGTCGAACAGCATCTCGGCCAGCTTGGGATCGTAGCCCTTGGTGGCCGCGCCCTGGGCGATCTTGCCGCGGTGTTCGGCCATTTCCTCGGGCTTTTTCTTGCCCATCGCGCGCCGCAGCATGTCGGCGCCGCCCAGGGTGTAGCCGCCGATGATCTGCGAGATCTGCATCACTTGTTCCTGATACACGATCACGCCGTAAGTCGGGTCCAGGCAGGCCTGCAGGTCCGGGTGGTAGTAATCGACCTCCTGCTTGCCGGCCTTGCGCAGGATGAAGTCGTCCACCATGCCGGAGCCGAGCGGGCCGGGTCGATACAGGGCCAGCACAGCGATGATGTCTTCGAAACGGTCTGGCTTCAGTTTTTCCAGCAGCCGTTTCATGCCGTCCGATTCAAGCTGGAATACGGCGGTAGTGTTGGCCTGTTGCAGTACTTTGTAGGCGGCGGGATCGGTGAACTCGAGCAGGTTGAGATTGGTGTCGAAACTCGGGTCCAGGTTTTTGATGTAGTTGACCGCCAGTTCGATAATGGTCAGGTTGCGCAGGCCCAGGAAGTCGAACTTCACCAGGCCCACTTTTTCCACATCGTCCTTGTCCAGCATCGATACCGGCACCGCGCCGTCGGCGCTGGCTTGGTACATCGGGCAGAAGTCGGTGATCTTGCCCGGCGCGATCAAGACGCCGCCGGCGTGCATGCCGATGTTGCGGGTCAGGCCTTCCAGTTTTTTGGCCAGCACCCACAGCTCGCGCAGCTCTTCCTCGTTCTCCAGTCGCTCGCGCAGCACCGGCTCCATTTCCACCGCGTCGTCCAGCGAGTACTGCTTGCCGGGCGCGGCCGGAATCAGCTTGGATACGCCGTCGCAGAACATATAGGGCAGGTCCAGCACCCGGCCGACGTCGCGCACCACCGCCTTGGCGGCCATGGTGCCGAAGGTAGCGATTTGCGATACCGCCTCGGCGCCGTATTTCTGGCGCACGTATTCGATCACGCGGTAACGGTTGTCCTGGCAGAAGTCGATGTCGAAGTCAGGCATCGATACCCGCTCGGGGTTGAGGAAGCGTTCGAACAGCAGCGCGTAGGCCAGTGGATCGATATCGGTGATGCCTATGCTGTAGGCCACGAGCGAGCCGGCGCCGGAGCCGCGGCCCGGTCCCACCGGGCAGCCATTGTTTTTGGCCCAGTTGATGAAGTCGGCAACGATCAGGAAGTAGCCGGGGAAACCCATCTGGATGATGGTGTCGCACTCGATCTTCAAACGCTCATCGTAGCGCGCTCGTTCTTGGAGGCGCACTTCCGGGTCGGGGTAGAGCTTGGCCAGCCGTTCTTCCAGTCCTTCCTGGGACAGATGCACCAGGTAGTCGTCCAGCGTCATGCCGTCCGGGGTGGGGAATTGCGGCAGGTAGTTTTTGCCCAATTGCACGCTGATATTGCAGCGGCGGGCGATTTCCACTGAGTTTTCCAGCGCTTCGGGAATGTCGGCGAAGCGCTCCAGCATTTGTTCCGTGGACAGGAAGTACTGGTTTTCCTCGAAGCTGCGCGGCCGGCGCTTGTCGCCCAGGGTGAAGCCCTCGGCGATGCAGACGCGGGCCTCGTGGGCCTTGAAATCGTCCGGGTCCATGAACTGGATAGGGTGGGTGGCCACTACAGGCAGGCCGATCTCGCCGGCCAGCCACAGCGAGGCTTGCAACGCGTTTTCCACCTGCGGGTTGTCCAGACGTTGCAGTTCCAGGTAGAAATTGTCCGGGAAGCAGCGTTCCCAATATTCGGCGCGGCGGCGCGCTTCGTCGCGCTGCCCCATCAGCAAGGCCTGGCCAACGTCGCCCAGGTGAGCGCCGGATAGGCAGATCAGGCCGCTGTTGTCGCCGTTTTCCAGCCAGGCGCGCTTGAGTTCGGCGCGGCCGCGGTACTGGTTGTGGGTATAAGCGTCGGCCAGCAGTTCGCACAAGCGTCCGTAGCCCTGGCGGTTCTTTACCGTCAGCATCAGGCGATAAGGCTTGTCGCGGTCTTCCTCGTTTTCCAGCCAGACATCGCAGGACACGATGGGCTTGACGCCTTTGTCCCGACAGCCCTTGTAGAACTTGACCATGCCGAAGAGGTTCATCAGATCGGACATGCCCACCGCAGGCATATTGTCCTTGATGGCGCGCTTGATGGCGTCATCCAGGCGCACGATGCCGTCGGTGATGGAGAACTCCGAGTGGAGGCGCAGATGAATAAAACGAGGTGAGTTCATCGCGCCATTTTACCTGCCGAGCGGTTGCGACACCATCGCCGGGCGCATTTGACGCGCTGGTATTTTGCTGCTTTGCAGCATTAGAATGATGGCATCAGGGAGGAATCAATATGGACTGCGACATCAAGACGCTGCCGCCCGAGGCGGTGTATCCCTTGCTGGTGGGCGGCGTGCTGCCCCGGCCCATCGCCTGGGTCAGCACCCAGGACTTGCGGGGCGTGGCCAACTTGGCGCCGTTTTCCTTTTTCACCGTGGCCAGCGTGAAGCCGCCGGTGTTGGCGCTGAGCATTCTGACGCCGGCCGACGGCGGGGAGAAGGATACCTTGACCAATATTCGCGCCACCGGCGAGTTTGTGGTCAACGTGGTGCCGGAGCGCTTGGCGGAAGAGATGAACCTCAGCTGCGGCCCTTATGCGCCGGAAGTGGATGAGTTCGATCTGGCCGGCGTGGCCAAGGCGCGCAGCCGGCAGGTAAGGGCGCCGGGCGTGGAGCTGGCGCCGCTGCGCTTCGAGTGCGTGTTGAGCCAGTGTCTGACCTTGGGCGACGGCGCGGGCGCCGGCAACCTGGTGCTGGGCGAGGTGCGCCAGGTGTATGTGGCGGATGAGGCGTGGCGGGACGGCCGCGTGTCGGGCGAGGCCCTGGCCTTGGTGGGCAAGCTGGGCGGCGACGAGTTCAGCCGCGCCGAGCCCGCCTTCAGTTTACGGCGACCGGGAGCGTGACGGCGCGGCGGCTTTGGCTGATCAGTTCGTCCAGCAGCGCGTAGCGCCGCTGATATTCCGCGCGCTTCTTGCTGGCGATCTCGCTCAGGGGCTTGCGCGGCAATTGCAGCGGCAGGCTGAAGAAGCGTTTGCAAGCGGTGGGCTGGGCGTCGAAGGTATCCCAGAAGCTGTCGTAATCGGCGAAGAACTGGCGACGATAGCGCCAGGAGCTGTAGATATGCTGCCATTTGCTGACGGCCAGCACCTGGCTAGCGCCTATTTCCTGGGCCAGCGCGACCAAGGCCTCCACCGCCAAACGCTTGGGAAACAGACCGTGGCTTTGCTTGGTGAGCTGGTGCACGGCTTCTGCGCCATGGGGTTTGCGCGGGCCTTGGAGGCCGCCGATGATGATGGCGGCTTCACCTTGATGGCGGGTGATGGTGAAGGTCAGCGTGGCGATGGCGATCCCTTCCTCCGAGCAGATCTGCAAGGACAGTTCGCCTTCTTTGTCGAAGCTGTGGCGGTGCGTCAGCACCGCCGTGATCGCGGCCTCGTTTTTGCCGAGCAATTCGGCCAGCGTCAAGCCGGCATCGGAGAGGAGGCTGCGGTAAGCGGCGGGAGACACCCGCTCGGCCAGCGTCTGATAGTGTTCGCGCAAGGCCGCCAGCTTGCCGCTTGGGCCAAGAGAACGGTACAGGTAGGGGCGATGCAGCTTGCAGGCCAGCCTAGGATTGGCTTGCAGGTGGCGGCGCAGCGCGGGTTGACCCCAGCTGTCCAGCCAGCGCAGTGTCCAGGGCAAGGTCAGCAATCCGCGCAGCGCGAACTTACAGCGGTTCTTCCCTTCGTCGAATCCATCCTCGCGGGAGAAGCGCCCGCTGGCCAGGGACCAGAACAAATCCACCGCGTTCAGCGCCGACATACCATAACCTCAAGAAAAAAAGGGTTAAGGCTACGTTATCCCGGCGCTGTGATTGTTAAGAAATATTGGGCAAACTGTGACGAATTGTGACAATTTGATCGTAAATTAAATACGTTGTAATTATTTTGCCGCACCCAGTAGCTGGCCCAGCGGTTGTTCCAACCGATAAAGGCGGAAGCGTTCTTTCGGGTCGCCCGGACGCTGGAAGCTCTCTAGCGGCGTCAGGCCGGTCAGGTAGGGCGGCAACTGGTCATGCAGGGACTGGACCAGCAGCCAGCGGCAGTTTTTGGCCTGCGGCGTGCTTTCCAGCCGCTGAGTGCGGTAGTTGGCGTAGTAGTCCAGCAAGGCTCGTTGGGGCTCGCCGAGGCCGACGCTGGCGACGCATTCGCCCTGCCGGCCGATGTCGGCGAGGATGGGGCGCAGCGGAGCGAAGGTTTCGCGATAGCGCATGCCGTGATCCAGCGCGGGTAGCCATAAAGTGGCTAGGCCGCCCCACAACAGCATGATGGTCAGGCTCCAGCGCCAGGCGAAGCCGGGAGCCGTGTTTGACGGGAAACGTCGCCATAAGCAGACCACGCCGCCGGCAATCAGGCTGAAGGCCAGCCAGGTCCACGGGTGCCATTGCGGATGCCAGTCGGTGAATTTGCGGTGCAGCAGGTGGCGGGCGAATTGCGCGGGCTCGCCGGTGGAGAGCACCCAGGCGATAGCTAGCACGACGGCGCTCAGCGTCAGGCAGAGCAGAAGGCTGAAGCCAGACAGCGCGCGCCAGCCGCGGTGGGCTTCGCTGGCGCGCAAGCCTGTGATGGCCAGCAGCGCCAGCGGCAGCAGGAGGGGCATCGCATACAGTTCGCGGGCGTCGCCCGCCAGCGACAAGACCGCCAGCGTCACCAGCCAGAGCAGGGCCGGCGCGGCGGGCCAGGCGCGGGTCCATTGCCGGCGGCCGCGCCACAATCCCCACAAGGCCAGCGGCAACACCGGGATGCCGTACCAGGGCAGGGTGCGGCCGTAGAACAGGCGCGGCGCCTTGGGACCCAGGTGGGCGCTGCCGTCGAAGCGGCCGAAGTTGTTCACTTTGAACCAGAGCTGGAATAGAGCGGGATCGCGCAAGTACAGGCTTAGGCCCCACAGCGCGGTCAGCGGCAAGCCGATCAGCGCGGCGAGCAGCAGGCCGCCGGCGTAACGGCGGCTGCGGTAATCGGGATGCAGCGGCAGCAGCAAGGCGGTCAGGCCCAGGCAGCCGGGGCCCAGCAGTCCCTTGCTCAAGAAAGCGGAGGCTCCGCCCAAGCCCAGCAGCGCGCCGCCGAGCCAGGCGCGCCGGCGCAGCAGCACCAGCCCGGCCAGACCCCAGGCGACGCCGGCCAACAGAGCGGTATCGGTAATCATTTGATGGGCGCGCATCGGCAGGCCCAGGCATCCCAGCAGCAGCAAGGCGCCCCAGGCCGCGGCGCGACGGCCATACAAGGCCCCGGCGGAGACGGCGGTGCCGGCCAGGGCCAGCGCCATCCAGCCGCCGGCGGCCAGCCGCGCGGCGTCCGGCGCGCTGAGCCAGCCGCTGAACAATTGCATGGTGAAGGCAGCGCTGATGAAGAACAGCGGCGGCTTTTCCATGAAGGGCTCGCCGGCCAGCGTCGGCACGACCCAGTCGCCGGTCTGAGCGATATGGCGGATCAGGCCGAAGGTATAGGCTTCGTCCGGCTTCCAGGGCTCATGACCCACCAGGCCGGGCAGCAGCCAGGCGACGGCGATGAGCAAGAACAGCCAGGCGGGGATGGACGGCAGGCCGGAATCTGCGGGCTGCGCGGCGGGAGGGGTGGAAAAACGCATGGAGTCCGCGGAAAAGTTGTCGTTAATTGTTATGGGAAAGGGGAGGACGCGCCGTCCCGTTCATCAGGCTAATGCGTAGCGGCCACGGGCTTCTGCCAGGAAGGTCCGCGGCCGGATGGTAGAGTGTAGCGTTGTTTGCGCTTCAAGCAAACTTGAGCTCGGCCGCTTGGGGACGAGGGCGGCCTCAATTGGGCGGCGGGTCTTTCGGCCGCATCGAGTGCAGCGCGGACTTTTGCATTTCCAGGGCTTTGATCTGCATGCTCAACATGCCCATATTCATGGTCAGCCAGCTTTCCACCACGCGCAATTCAGCCAGTTTGCGGTCTATTTCTTCCTCGCTCATTGGCGGGAGAAAGGGTTGCATGCCCGGCGGGGTGGCGGTTTGCCAGAACTGGCGGAACAGGGCGAAGGGATCGTTGGGGTTGAATTCGTTGCTCATGGGCTGCTCCCTCGGCGAAGAAAAAACGGGCAAGCTGCGCTTGCCCGTTCAGTATATGCCTTTAAATCCAGGCCGACGCTTACTTACTGTTCTGCGCGTCCACGGCGGCCAGGGCCACCATGTTGACGATGCGGCGAACCGAAGCGATTGGGGTCAGGATGTGAGCCGGCTTGCTCATGCCCATCAGGATGGGGCCGATGGTCACGCCGTCGGAGGCGGAGACGCGCAACAGGTTGTAGCTGATGTTGGCGGCTTCCACGTTCGGCATGATCAGCAGGTTGGCGGAGCCTTTCAGCGTGCTGTCCGGCATCGCCTGGTTGCGGATGCTTTCCACCAGCGCGGCGTCGCCCTGCATCTCGCCGTCGATTTCCAGGTCCGGCTGCGCCGAGCGGATCTGGTCGAAGGCGGCGCGCATCTTCTGCGCCGACGCGCTGTTCAGCGTGCCGAAGCTGGAGTTGGACAGCAGCGCGGCCTTGGGCGCGATGCCGAAGCGCTTGATCGATTCGCTGGCCATGCGGGTGATGCTGGCTAGTTGCTCGGCGCTCGGGTCGGCGTTGACGTAGGTGTCGGCGATGAAGATGTTGCCGGTGGGCAGGATCAGCGCGTTCATTGCGCCGGCCACTTGCTCCGGGTTGTTGTAGCCGAGCACGGTTTCAACAATGTCGAAGTGCTGGCGGTACGGCCCGTAGGTGCCGCAGATCATCGCATCGGCGTCGCCGCGGCGCACCATCATCGCGCCGATCAGCGTGGTGTTGCCGATCACGCGGCGGCGAGCCTGCTCCTGGGACACGCCCTTGCGCTTGGTCAGCTGGTAGTACTCTTTCCAGTACTCGGCGAAGCGCGGGTCGGATTCGTTGTTGACGATCTCGAAGTCCTTGCCGGCCACCAGCTTCAGGCCCAGCTTCTGGATGCGCATGTCGATGACGCTGGGGCGGCCGATCAGGATGGGCTTGGCCAGGCCTTGGGTGACGATTTCCTGAGTGGCGTGCAGTACGCGCTCGTCCTCGCCCTCGGTCAGCACCACGCGCTTCTGTTCTTTCTTGGCCTGAGCGAACACCGGCTTCATGAACAAATTAGTCTTGTACACGAATTGGGCCAGTTGATCGGCGTAGGCGTCGAAGTCCTGGATCGGGCGGGTGGCCACGCCGGAATCCATCGCGGCCTTGGCCACGGCGGGAGCGATCTTGACGATCAGACGCGGGTCGAACGGTTTCGGAATCACGTATTCCGGACCGAAGGACAGTTCCTGGTCGCCGTAGGCGGTGGCCACTACATCGTTCTGTTCGGCCAGCGCCAAGTCGGCGATCGCGCGCACGGTGGCCAGCTTCATCTCTTCATTGATGGTGGTGGCGCCCACATCCAGCGCGCCGCGGAAGATGAAGGGGAAGCACAACACGTTGTTGACCTGGTTCGGGTAGTCCGAACGGCCGGTGCCGATGATGGCGTCCGGGCGCACTTCCTTCACCAGCGGCGGCAGGATTTCCGGCTCCGGATTGGCCATGGCCAGGATCAGCGGCGAGCGGGCCATGGATTTGACCATGTCCTGGGACACCAGCCTGGGGCCGGACAGGCCCATGAAGATGTCGGCGCCGGCCATGGCGTCGGCGAGCTTGCGCTGGCCGTTGTCCTTGATCGCGTAGCGTTTCTTGGAGTCGTCCAGCTTCTCGTCGCGGCCTTCGTAGATCACGCCCTTGGAGTCGCAGACGGTGATGTTCTCGCGCTTCACGCCCAGAGCCACCAACAGGTCCAGGCAGGCGATGGCGGCGGCGCCGGCGCCGGAAGCCACCACGCGCACTTTGGCGATGTCCTTCTCCACCAGGCGCAGGCCGTTGAGCACAGCGGCGGCGGCCACGATGGCGGTGCCGTGCTGGTCGTCATGGAACACCGGAATGTTCATGCGTTCGCGGCATTTCTTCTCGATATAGAAGCACTCGGGCGCCTTGATGTCCTCAAGGTTGATGCCGCCGAAGGTGGGTTCCAGCGAACAGATGATGTCCACCAGCTTGTCCGGGTCCAGCTCGTTGACCTCGATGTCGAACACATCGATGCCGGCGAACTTCTTGAACAGCACGCCCTTGCCTTCCATCACCGGCTTGCCGGCCAGCGCGCCGATATTGCCGAGGCCCAGCACCGCGGTGCCGTTGGAAATCACAGCCACCAGATTGCCGCGCGCGGTGTATTTGTAGGCGTTCAGCGGATCTTCCACGATGGCGTCGCAGGCGGCCGCCACTCCGGGGGAGTAGGCCAGGGCGAGGTCGCGTTGGGTGGTGAGAGGCTTGGTCGGGGCAACCTGGATTTTGCCCGGGTTGGGGTACTGGTGGTATTCCAGTGCGCTCTGGCGCAATTGCTCGTCCATTCTCTGGGACTCCTGAGGTTGATCTTTAGGTGGTTGGTTGGTGTAAGAGAGTAACTACACATTATACGGGCTTAAGGGCGGGCGGGGCTATCGCCTTGTCGGACAAAAAACGCGATGGCGCATGCCATCGCGTTTTCACGCCTGTCAGGCGGATGCTAATTCACCATGCCCAGCGCGCGCGGCAGCCATAGCGAGATCTCCGGAATGTAGGTGACGGCCACCAGGAAGCCCAGCATGGTCAGCAACCAGGGCCAGACCGCCACCGTCAGTTCAGTGATGCCCATCTTGGTGATCCCGGAAGCAACGTAAAGGTTCAATCCCACTGGCGGATGGCACATGCCCACCTCCATGTTCACCGCGATCAGAATGCCGAAGTGGATGGGATTGACGCCCAGTTTCACCGCCACCGGATAGAGGATGGGCGCCATGATCAGCACGATGGCGGACGGGTCCATGAAGTTGCCGGCCGCCAGCAGCAGGATATTGGTCAGCAGCAGGAAGGCGACGATGCCCAGGCCCTGGCCGGTCATCCAGGCCGCCATCGCCTGCGGAATCTGCTCGGACGCCAGCAGGAAGGAGAACAGCACCGCGTTGGTGATGATGTAGAGCAGCATGGAACTCATGGACGCGGCGTTCAGCAAGACTTTGGGCACATCCTTCAGCCCCATGTCCTTGTAGACGAAGACCGCGATCACGAAGGCGTACACCGCCGCCATCGCCGCCGCCTCGGTGGGCGTGAAGATGCCGCTGTAAATGCCGCCTATCACCAGCGCGATCAACAACAGGCCCCAGACGCTGTCGCGGAAAGCCTGCCAACGCTCGCCCCAGCCGGCGCGGGGCAGGCGCGGGTAGTCGAACTTCTTGGCGCGGAACCAGGTGGTCAGGCCCAGAAGCAGGGACAGGCACAGGCCGGGCAGTACCCCGGCCATGAACAGCTGGCCCACCGAGGCGGTGCTGACGCTCATGCCGTTGGGGCCGGTGACATCCATGCCGGCGGTGGCGATGCTGTACATCACCAGGTTGATCGACGGCGGAAACAGAATGCCCAGCGCGCCGGAAGTGGTGATCACGCCGGCGCCGAAGCGCTGCGGATAACCCTGCTTGACCATGGCCGGCAGAATGATGGAGCCCACCGCCACCACGGTGGCCACCGAGGAGCCGGTGATCGCGGCGAACAGCGCGCAGGACACCACGCCGGCCAGGCCCAGGCCGCCGTACCAGTGGCCCACCAGCGTGGTGGCGAAGCGGATCATGCGTTTGGCCACCCCGCCGTGCATCAGGAAGTTGCCGGCCAGGATGAAGAAGGGGATGGCCATGATTTCAAACTTCTCGATGCCGGTGAACAGCTTCAGTGCCACCGAAGTGACCGGCACGTCCGTCATGGTGAACAGGAAGGTCAGCACCGTCAGGCCCAGGGAGATGGAAATCGGCATGCCGGTCAGCATCAGCAGCATCAACAGGCCGAAAATGATCAAGGCGCTCATGGGCGGCCTCCGTGATGCATATCGTGCGGGTGCATATTGTCCAGCTGCTCGTCGCCCTCAATGCCGTCCACATGGCCGTGGTCATGCTTGGGCAGCGAGCCGGTCTTGACGAAGTTCCAGGCCACTTGCAGGAAGCGGAAGCACATCAGCGAGGAACCACAGGGAATGGCCAGATAGACCAGCCACATCGGCGCCTCCAGATCCGGCGAGGTTTGATCGGTGTGGGCGATGTTCCAGACAAAATCCCCGCCCATGACGGCGACGGTGCCGGTGAACAGCGCGCCGGCCAGCAGGCCGAACACGATGAAACGTCCGCGACGTTTGTCGCTGAGCCGGTTGATCAGCACATCGACGCCGACATGGATGCCGGTGCGCACGCCGTAAGCGGCGCCGAACTTGGCCATCCAGACGAATAGATAAATGGTCAGCTCCTGCGCCCAGGACATATTGATGTGGGCGAGCAGGGGCTGCAGAGTGGCGATGCCTGAACCATAGCGGTGCAGCACCGCGGTAAAGGTGATGAGGGTGGCCGCCCCCATCAGGCAGGCGATCATCCACTCCTCAAGGTGATCGAGGAATTTGAGCATGACGGTCTCCGCATGGAACAAGAGCATGCCTGGCGGACATGCTCTTGAGCCGGGCTGGCTTTATTTGGCCGGATTGAAACCGGTTTCTTTATAGATCTGGTTTAGCAGATCCTGGCCAATACGGCCGGCCATCTTGGTGTGAACCGGCGCCAGCGCCTTTTTGAAGGCGCTGCGTTCCTGCGGAGTGGGGGTGTAGATTTGGGTTTTGCCGGACGCCTTGATGCCGGCCAGCGCGCGCTCGTTTTCCTTCTTGGCGATATCGTTGGCGTAAGTGGACGCATCGCGGATCGCGCTGTCCAGCTGGGTGCGCACGTCGGCCGGCAGGCCGTCCCAGAACTTCTTGTTGACGATGACGGCGTAGCCGAGGAAGCCGTGCTGGGTCAGCGTCAGCTGTTTTTGCACCTCATAGGCCTTGCTGGTGTACAGATTGGACGCTTCCAGCTCGGTGCCGTCCACCACGCCGGTCTGCAGCGCCTGATACACCTCGGAGAAAGCCATCACCTGCGGCAGCGCGCCCAGGGTGCGCATTTCCTCTTCCAGCACCTTGGACGACTGGATGCGGATCTTCAGACCCTTGAGGTCGGCGGGGGTGCGGATGGGCTTGTTGGCGGAGAAGTTCTTGAAGCCGTTGTCCCAATAGGCCAGGCCCTTGATGCCCTTGCTCTCCAGCTTGCCCAGCAATTGCTTGCCGATGGGGCCGTGCATCACCTTGTTGACCTGATCGTAGTTGTCGAACAGATAGGGCAGGTCGAACACCTCGAACTCCTTGACTCCCAGCGGGCCGAACTTGGCCAGGCTGGGCGCCAGCATCTGCACCGCGCCCAGTTGCAAGGCCTCCAGTTCTTCCTTGTCCTTGTACAACTGGCTGTTGGGATACACTTGCACCTTGACCTTGCCCTTGGTGCGCTCCTCCGCTAGTTTCTTGAAATATTCAGCGGCTTTGCCCTTGGGCGTGTCCGGGGAGACCACATGGCTGAACTTGATGAGGATTTCGCCGGCGGCGTTGGCAACGCCGGATAAAGCGAACGCGGCGCAGAGGGCCGCGGCGGCTGTCTTCAGTTTCATTCTCTATCTCCATCGTACTTGTATAGTGTTATAGGGAAGCAACCAACCCATTGGCATTTTATGGCCGGCAAAAGAGATTTAGCCGGCGCCATGGGCGATTTTTCCTTATGCGCTGTCCTTGTGGACAGTCTGCTTGTTCCGTGTAAAGTAGAATTTCCTATTTCTTTCAACTATTAGGGACTTCCGCATTAGGGCTTTCCCTAGCATGTCATGCAGATAAAAAATTTATTGTCGCGTCGTTCCCCCCGCATGCTCTGGCTCAGCGCCGGCGCCTTGCTGTTGGCCCTGCTGCTGGCGTTGGGCAGCCTGTTCTATCTGGTATACCGCGACTGGCGCGACGAGCAACAAGACAACCTGATCCAGGAAGTGCTGTGGCTAGAGCAGTCCCTGCGCATGTATCTGGAAGGGCAGCAGGAATGGGCTGAAAACCTGGGCCGGGAAATCGAGAGCGGCAATATCGACAGCCAGCGTTTTGCCCGCCAGGCTGCGTTTTACCTGCGGGGCAACCCGGAATTGCTGAACATCGAGCAGGTAGATCCGGACGGCAAGGTGCTGCGCGACCAGCACGGCACCCGCCGCGACGGCAGCGTGCTGTCCGGCGAAACCTTCGACGCGCTGTGGCGCGCCAACCGACTGTTGCGACCCAGCTACGGCGCGCCCTATCAGGGCGGCGACGGCAAATATCGTTTCGACCTGGCCGTGCCCATCGTTCACGACGGCAAAGCCCTGGGCGGCTTGCGGCTGTCCTACCAGATGGACCTGCTGCTGTTCAACCAAGTGCCGTGGTGGATCGCCTCCAAGAACTACATCAGCATCCAGGATCTCAGCGGCAAAATCCTGGCCAGCAAGTTCGATCCGGCGGAGCGCCCCGGCACCCTCTCGCATCAGACCAGTTTCGACCCGCCCGGCTACGGCCTCTATCTGCACGCAACCAGCTACCGCGCTGGCTTGGGGTTGACCCTGCCGGTGCTGTCCGGCCTGATCGCGCTGCTGGTCAGCGCACTCTTGTACGCCGCCTGGCGCATCCGCCGCCACGTGCGCGAACGCGCGCACGCCGAGCAGGCGCTGGCCAAGGAAGTGTCCTTGCGCCAAGCGATAGAAGACTGCATGAAAAGCGGCCTGGTGGCCTTGGAGGACGAAGGGCGCATCGTGCGCGTCAACCGCGCCTTCTGCGACATGCTGGGTTTCAGCGCGGATGAACTAGTGGGCCAGGCGCCGCCCCATCCGTTCTGGCCGGCGGACGACCATGAAGCCATGACCGCGGCGATCGCCGCGGTGCGCGACAACCGCCAGCCGGAGCAAGGCTTCGAACTGCGCTTCGCGCGCAAGAACGGCGAATTCATCGAAGTGCGGCTCTACGCCACCCCGCTGGTGGAAGCCGACGGCAGCCAGCGCGGCTGGATCGCCTCCCTGTTCGACATCACCGAGCGCAAGCGGCAGCGGCTGGCGCTCAACGCCTCCCATCAGCGCTTCCTCACCGTGCTCAACGGCCTGGTGGCCGGCGTCTGCGTGATGGAGGAAAGCGGCGGCCTGCTGCTGTACGCCAACCCTGCGTTTGCCCGGCTATGGCTGGCGGAAGAACCGGACGGCCCCTGCTGCGTGCTGCTGCCCGGCCTGCAGGACCAGCCGGAACAGGACGAATACGGCCTGGAGTTCACCACCGACGGCGGCGGCAGCTGGTTCCAGATGCACCGCCGCCGCATAGACTGGGTAAACGGCGAATCCGCCTGGCTGGCCATCCTGGCCGACGTTAGCGAAGACAAGGCGCGCGAGGGGAGGGAACTGGCGCAGCAGGAACGGCTGCAAAACACCTCGCGGCTGATCGCCATGGGCGAGATGGCCTCCTCGCTGGCGCACGAACTGAACCAGCCGCTGACCGCCATCAACACCTACGCCGCCGGCGTCAGCCGTCGGCTGCCGGCGGAGCTGGAACTGCCGGCCGGCGTGCGCGAGGCGATCCAGGAAATTGCCGGGCAGGCCAAGCGCGCCGCCCAGATCGTCAGCAGCATCCGCGCCTTCGTCAAAAAACACGAGCCGCAATTGCAGCGGGTGGAACCGGGGCCGGTGGTCCTGCGCGCCGTCGGCCTGGCGGAAGGCCTGGCCGTCAAGGCCGGGGTCAAGCTGCAGGTGGAGCAAGACCCGGCCGCCTGCCTGCTGGACATGGACCCGGTGCTGATTGAACAAGTGCTGCTCAATCTGATGAAAAACGCCGTCGAAGCGATGCAAGAAGCCCAGACCAAGCGGCCCAGGGTCAAAGTGCGCACCTCCATCGGCACCGCCTTTTGGCGGGTGGAAGTGGTGGACAACGGCCCCGGCCTGTCCGAGGCAATGAAGAGCAATCTGTTTACTCCGTTCTACTCCACCAAGCCGGAAGGCATGGGCATAGGCCTGAACATCTGCCGCTCCATCGTGGAATTCCACCGCGGCGAATTCGGCGCCAACAGCACCGTGGCCGGCGGCTGCGCGTTCTGGTTTACCTTGCCGCTGGCCAAGTAAGGGGCTTGAAGCCGCAGGGGGCAGGGGTGACAAGTGGCTAATGGGTCAGGTGAACGGCGGGCGCCTCAATAACTATTGTTTGTCATGAGGCCTGGACCGACGCGTGTCGCCCGCCAGCGCCGCGCATCCATTCACTCAGGCAGGAGATCACTCATGAAACCAATAAGCGCGATGTGCATGCTGGCAGGCCTGCTGGCCACCTTGACGATGGGGGCCGCCAATGCGGCGATCACATTCAAGAAAGGCTGGAACGATCCCGCCAACAGCGATGTGAAAACCTATACCCAGGCCGAGGCCACCACCTACCTGCGCAATAAAAGCGATGCCTTGAAGGAAATGATCGACAAGTCGGCCTGCCAGTTGAATGTGTCCAAAGGCTGCCATCAGAAGAGCGATCCGCATTTCACCCTGGACGGCATTGGCTCCAAAGCGTCTTGCAAAAATATTTACGCCGGTTCGAAAAGCATCCACGTCCCCTGCCCGTGAGCGGAGGCGGTGTGAATCAGGCCGCGGCCCGCAGATAGCGGGCCGTCCTTGACTGGCCGTGGCCGGGCGCGGGCATTTTCCCCGACGCCGCCGGATTGGCTTATGCTGTGGCGGCGCGCCGGAACGTCCGCCGCGCCCGCCTTTCCTAATCTGATAGGAGCCCGCCATGTCCGTTTCCATGTACCAAGCCTCCGTCCCGGCGCTGATCCGGGGCCTGAACAATCTGTCCGCCATCCTGGACAAGGCCGCCGCCGACGCCGCCGCGCGCAATATCGCGCCGGACGTGCTGCTGAACGCCCGGCTGGCGCCGGACATGTTCGCGCTGACGCGCCAGGTGCAGATCGCCAGCGACAGCGCCAAAGGCTGCGCCGCGCGGCTGGCGGGCGTCGACGTGCCCAGCTACGCCGACGACGAAGCCAGCTTTGCCGATTTGCAACAGCGCATCGCCAAGACCGTGGCTTTTTTGCAGGGTTTTAACGCCGCGCAGATCGACGGCAGCGAGACGCGGGAAGTGGTGCTGAAAGTGCGCGGCGACGAAATCCGCTTCAGCGGACAGAACTATCTGCTGGGCTTTGTGCTGCCCAACTTCTACTTCCACCTCACCGCCGCCTACGCCATCCTGCGCCACAACGGCGTGGCGCTGGGCAAGATGGATTACTTGGGCGGCGTGTAAGAACCTGTTCACGATCTGCTGCGCATCGGCGATACGGCGTTGAAACCAAGCTCAAAATGCTCATGTACCACGTGTACATTCCGCTTTTTCGCTCGTTTCCGCCTTGTCTCGCCTTAGCTCGCGAGATCGTAAACACGTTCTAAGTCCTGGGGGCCGCCGCCGCTCAGCCGCCGGCGGCCGGAACATCCGGCATCAGGATGGTCTCCTGCGCCTGCTCCAGCTTCTCCGGATAGTCGCGGCTGTAGTGCAGGCCGCGGCTCTCCTTGCGCAGCAGCGCCGACCGCACGATCAATTCCGAAGTCTGCACCAGATTGCGCAGCTCGATCAGATCGTTGCTGACGTGGAAATGGCGGTAATACTCGTTGATCTCCTCGGACAGCAGGCGGATGCGGTTCTGCGCCCGCATCAGCCGCTTATTGGTGCGCACAATGCCCACGTAGTCCCACATCGCCCGGCGCAGCTCGTCCCAGTTGTGGGAAATCACCACCTCCTCGTCCGGGTCCGTTACCTGGCTGTCGTCCCAGTCCGGAATCTTGGGCAGTTTGATCTCCGGCGCGGCCAGGATGTCCTCCGCCGCCGCCTTGCCTATCACCAGGCATTCCAGCAAGGAGTTGCTGGCCAGCCGGTTGGCCCCGTGCAGGCCGGTGCAGGCCACTTCGCCCACCGCGTACAGCGCGTCCACATCGGTGTGGCCGGTCAGGTCCGTAACCAGGCCGCCGCAGGTGAAATGCACCGCCGGCACCACCGGGATGGGCTGCTGGGTGATGTCTATGCCCAGCTCCAGGCAGTGGGCGTAGATATTGGGGAAATGCTCGCGGATGAAATGGGCCGGCTTATAGGAAATGTCCAGGTAGACGCAGTCCAGGCCGTGCTTCTTCATTTCAAAGTCGATGGCGCGCGCCACCACGTCGCGCGGCGCCAGCTCCGCGCGCGGATCATGCTCCGGCATGAAACGGGTGCCGTCCGGCAGCTTCAGGATACCGCCCTCGCCGCGCACCGCCTCGGTGATCAGGAAAGACTTGCTGTGCGGGTGGTACAGGCAAGTGGGGTGGAACTGCATGAATTCCATATTTCCCACCCGGCAGCCGGCGCGCCAGCCCATGGCGATGCCGTCGCCGGTGGCGGTGTCCGGATTGGTGGTGTACAGGTAAACCTTGCCGGCGCCGCCGGAGGCCAGAATGGTGTGCTTGGCGGCAATGGTCACCACCTGGTCCGCCTGCTTGTCCAGCGCGTACACCCCGTAAGCGCGGTTGCCCGGCAGGCCCAGCTTGCGCGAGGTGATCAAGTCAATGGCGATATGCTCTTCCAGCTCGGTGATATTGGGGTGAGCCTTGATCTTCTGCCCCAGCGTGCTGGTTACCGCCGCGCCGGTGGCGTCCGCCGCGTGGATGATGCGGCGGTGGCTGTGGCCGCCCTCGCGGGTCAGGTGATAACCGGTGCGGTGGGTTTCATCCTTGGTGAAGGGCACGCCCAGCGCAATCAGCCAATCAATGGCCTCCTTGGAGTGCTCGACAATGAAGCGCGCGGCCTCCTCATTGCACAGCCCTGCGCCGGCAATCAGCGTATCGCGAATGTGTTCCTCCACCGAATCCTCGGTGTCCAGCACCGCGGCGATGCCGCCCTGAGCGTAAGTGGAACTGCCTTCCAGCAAATCGCGCTTGGTAATCAGGCCCACCTTGCGGCTTTCCGCCAGGTGCAAGGCCAAGGTCATCCCGGCCAGACCGCTGCCGATGATCAGAACATCAAACTTAAGCATGATGAAATCCTGCAGGACGCAGAGTCGAAATGGATAGGCAGCGTAGCAGACTTCATGCTGGTGTGACAGATGGGGGAGGGGCACTCATGACGACGGGGGCTGCGCTTGCTCATAGGCCTGCAGCAAGTCTTTAATCCTGTAATCCAGTGCGCTCATATTGTGCTCGTCGTAGACGAGTTGCGGTTCCACGATCTCCCTCAGTTCCGCAATCAGCGTGGGCAGGCGCTGCTGCAGATCCAATTGCTGAAACGTTTGGCAGGTGGCGGCCCAGGCCTCGGCCGGGCTCAAATCCTCACAGGCTATCCGCACGCCCAAGCGATGAAATACGGTGTCGATCAGGCTCAGGGTGCAGATTGCCTGTTGTAGGGCTGCTTGTGACGGGGTCATGGTCTTGGCTCCGATATTGCGGCAGGCACACCGCGTGCGTTTGCAAAATGGTATCTATGTCGCGCCCCTGAGTGTGGTGGCGGCTGTTGCCAGGGGGAGGGGCTGGGCGTAAATGATGGGGCGGCAAGAGGCAGAGCCTTAATTCATGATGTTCTCTGCTGGAGGGGGGCCTTGGAAGCCGACATTATTTCCTACGGTATTTCTTCGGTGCCGGCGTGATAGAACAGATACAAGCCATCTTCGCGATCTTGCAAATCCAGCGTGGCCCCCTCTGTATCGAAAAACACTGTCAGGTCCTGAGTGCCGTTGGCGGACCAGACGCTTTTGACGAAGCTCTGGACATCGCTGATATCGGCTTGAATGCAGTAGGGCTGTTCAAAGGGGAGGGTGACTGTTGAAGCATGGCGGGCAAAGATCGAGGTCAGCGCCTGAAGTGCTGCAGGCTCATCCGCCGCCAGCTTTTGTTGCGGCTCGGCATCGAGATGGCAGTGTTGCTTCAGGAATGCCCGGTTCTTGGCGTAGTCATCAGCCCGGATTGGCGTCACCGCGCCGCTGGACAGGCCGGATAGCCGCTTCAGCGCAAGCCTGGCGCGGTATTCGATTAATTTATTGTTCAGCATGCTTGGGGACATCATGAGGGCTGCGACCGAAGTCCATGAGTCCTTCGCTACTGAGGCAAATGCACCAGTTTGCCTGCTCATCGAAAAAATAGTGATGCTGAGGGATATTGGCGAATAGCGTTTTACTATGTGCCAATAGCACGCTTTTTTCCCATCGGCTGGTAAATTCCAAAGCGTTATCGTTGACGTAGAAAATCGCTGTCGATGGGTTGCAACCGGCTAAGCATTGATTCAGGAAGTGGGATTGTTCCATGTTGGCATTGCTGTCGGCGGAAGAGGTGGTTGCGGTTAAATGATCCAGAGTTCGGCTCCAATCTATCTTGCTGCCCAGGAAGGGAAAGCGAAGCGGGAGACGATTCATGGGTTCCGGCGAGTCGATGATGGCGATTTGACCGGTATGAATTTCGTGTTGAAACAAGGTGTGGAAACAGTCTGCAAAATAAGTCATGGCTGGAGTGCGTTATCGTGTTTTCAAAACGGGAGCTAAGTCCTGGCCCCAGTGCGACAACTCATATTCCGCGCCGTCGAACATGCCGTTCTCCGGCTGCGGCAGCGCGGCATGAGAGCTCAGCACCACACCGGCCTGGCTATTGGGCAGGGAACAGGCGAGAAAGGACAGCGACTGACACGGCAGCGAGCTCAAAATGAGCAAGGCTTGCTCATGGCTGGTTTCGATGATGGGCAGTTCTGGAATGAGGTAATACGTCTGGTCCGTATAGCCGCTACCTTGGTAGTCGGCGATGCACAGATGGATGGGGAATGGGCAAGGGGCGAAGTGGCGCAAGCGCTCAAGCAGCAGCGCAAACGCCTGCTCCGGCTGTGTGCTGGTGTAGCACACATGATGCAGCGCCTGGCCCATGGTGGCCTTGAGCCAGACCGAGGCCTGTTCCACGCTTAACTGCCTGCTGTTGGCGAACATTGTTCTGATGGGCGAAAGGCAGTCATAGCGCTGCTCAAGATTCCTTCTCCATCCCTGCTGTATTTTCAGTTCGTCGGCCCTTCTCATGCTTGATCCTTATGCAATGTCTTGCCGAGATTGGCTCTGCGCTCCCCGCTTGGTGGCTTTAAGCAGAGCTATCTTGCCGCAACGTTCAGGCTGCTCTTGCCATTCTGCAATTGGGATCAGGAGGCTGTGCCCAAGTGATTGGAGTGGTAGCAGTCGTACAGCGTTGTCGGCTTACTCGGTTCCGGTGCTGGTTTGTGTAACGAACCCAGGCGGAGTTGTCAGATCGGTATTGGTGCCAGCACGGGATTTTGATACTGCATATAGTGTCAGTGGGGACCTGGCGGACGCAAGCGCCTTGCCTCCCAGCGCCAAGCACGTGATAATCCGGCCGTGCTGTGCATCAGCACCGGAATTAGCGTTCCGAATCAGTAAGGCGGACAGCCGCCACATGCGGCATTTTTACGTCCGTAACACCATTGGTACATCCCTTTTACTGGCTGGCCATGGTGGGAGCGTGCTTGCACGCGCCGGGTCCTTACTGCCGGTAACGCTAATCCTGCCATGTGCCTGCCGCCCCCGATTAGCGTCGGAAGGTGGGCTTAATGCTCAGTAAGGAGTCGCCATGACTAGCGCCATCCCTTTCCCGTCCCCCTACGTCCCATCGCTACCCACCTTGCTGTTCCAGCTGAAAAGCTTGCGTCAGCAAAACCCCTCACTACAGCCGATTGACCCGCTGTTGCAACAGCTCGACGAATACGACGAGCACTTCCATCACTGCGCCCATCTGATCTGCCTGGAACTCGGCCAGGTCAGCAGCGCTTTGAGCGCGTTGGCGGCCATGCTGGACCAATCCAACCTGGACACGCTGGAGTGCGAGCAGATGTATTGCCTGCTGGAACCCTTCGCCCGCCGCTTGCAGCAGACCACGGTGCAAATACAGGAACTGGCTTAATCCTTCCAAAAGCCCAAAGCCCCGGATGGGGCTTTGGGCTTTTATTCTGTGTTTTGCAAATAGGGTAATGATTGCGTGTCTTACTATTTAAAACTACTTTCCATTTTTTCTATATCATAATTAATGAGCAGGTGATGTAATTTATTGAAAGCAGTCTTGAGTTTGCTTTTTTCCCCAATGACATCAATTCCGCGCTCATCGTAAGGGTGTGCTAATACTTTGTTTTCAATGCTGAAGATATGTAAATCAAGCCAGGTGGATGGGCTTATGCCAAGCTCGTGTGCGATTTTCATCCAAAGTAATTTGGTGCATTCTTCTTTGCTTGTTTGGAAAATTATTCTTGCAATTTTTTCGTCTCCATCAATGTCGTAATCGATAAGTCTTTGGCTTGGAATCGTGAACCCACCATGTTGTAGCTCTTTGATTTGAGATCGGGCAGGTAATAAACTATCACCGGATAAACTAAGTGAGCAGTATACCTCAGTATCCTTTTCGAAAATGAAGTGCAATATGGTTTTGGTATTTTCGTATGCAGTTGCAAACGGATTAATTCTGCTGTCTCTTTGACTTATTTCGAAACGTAAGCTGTCTTTGTATTTGTAGAAAACTGCGCTCGAAAAACAGTTGTCCCCAAAAATTTCTTTTATTATAGCTGTCTTCATTTAAGCGTCCTTACACTTCATGTTCTTCATATCCATGACTTTCCCTGTGTCGTCTTTATGCTTGTCAGTCATGTGGTCGTCGAAAAACATCAGCATTATTGGTGCTTGAATTGTTGCCCTGTACGTGCTGAGTTTCTTAGTACAGTTTGTGTGCGACAGGTAAACAATGTTGAAGTGGCCGAACCTCTGGCTTGCAACACGGGAAGACGGCTCATATGTGCTGTCATGAGCAAAAATTTTGACCCGTACTTTTTTGGGGGGGCATATTTTTACAAATTTATTTTCTCTTTGCATGAAGTTATCTGTTTTGGATATTGTATTTTGCGACACTTGCTACATCTTCATCATCGTCATTTATTAAAAAATTTAATATATCGATTGGTGCTTTTTTGTTTGCTGCAATTGCTTGACGTACTGTTGATTCAGCGTCATTTGCAAGCAAATAAAATAACTCTTTAGATAGCTTTCTTTTTGTGGCAACAAACTGTCTTGTTTCTGGCCCGTGTTTGCATAACTCTTCTAGTATTTCAAGAGGTACTGTTTTGTTGTGTGCGACCCATTTTTGATACTCAGGAAAACGGTTAATAATATCTATCCATACATGGTTTGGGGCTTCTTCTTGTGCGGACCTGTCATATTCTTCTTTTTTTTCACTGTCTCGTAAAGCAATAAATTCTTCGGCCGAGTTGATCATTTTGAATCCTTGCATTTTAAGGAGTTGAAGTTGATATTTTTTCCAACTTCGCTCTTGTGCTTATTCATATAGTCACCGTAAACGTCAGCATCTGCAACCCAGGTGCCATTTTTATCAAACACCTTCCACGCACTATTCCCATGGCCAGTTTGATCCTCAGACCACCACATACCGGTTGATGGGTCTCTGAGGTATTTAGCATGGCAAACTCCTGGGACATTGCCTGCACATACACGGTCGAATCTATTTACTTCCCATTTTTTTCGACAAGGACATTTAGCATTCTGGTTGGGCTTGTCAGATGCTTGTTTTCTTCCTGCCGAAGAGGAAGCTTTGGATAGGCCAAATGGGTCCACCCACTCAACTGGGTTCGGCGCATAACTGTGGATATTAATCCCACCCATCAACCCAATCGGATCCCTTGAAATAAACCGCCCGATTTCCGGATCATAGTAGCGGTGGCGGTTGTAGTGTAGCCCGGACTCTTGGTCTTGGTACTGCCCCTGGAAGCGGAAGGGGTTGCGGATGCCGGCCTTGTTGGCGGCGTCGGTGATGATTTCGCGCGCTTGCCCCCAGGCCTGGTAGTCCATTTCCAGCGCCAGCGCGCCTTGTTCGTCGGTCAGCGCCTGCGGTGTGCCCAGGTGGTCGGTGTGATAGTAGTACACCGCCGTCGGTTCGCTGGGTTCCGGCGCCGGTTTGCGCAGCGGGTCCAGGTCCGAGTCATAGGGGCGGTGCTGGCTCCAGCGCGGCACTTTGACGCCGCGCACGGCTTCGGTGTGGACTTGGGCCAGCGGCGCGAAGCTGTCCGGTTCAAACAGATAATGCACCGCTTGTTCGTCGCGGGTTTCGAAGGCCAGCACGTCGCCGTCCCAGCCGTAAAGCGTGGTCTGGCCGGCCTGGGTTTTGGCGATGCGGCGGCCCAGCGGGTCGTAGTGGTAGTCGGTGTTCTGGCCGTTAGGCGTGGTCAGGCGGGACAGGCGGTTGTGGCTGTCCCACTCCAGCTTGGTGAGCGCGCCGTTGACGCGTTTTCCACCAGATTGCCGCGGCTGTCGTAGCGGTAGTGGCGGCCAGCGTACTGGCTGAGCAGGTTGCCCAGTAGGCTGTTGTCCTGGTGGCCGTCGGCGGCCGGGGTGTTGTCCAGCAGGTTGCCGGCCGGGTCGAAACGGAAGCTTTCCACGCCCTTGGGAGTAGCGGCTTCCAGTAGGCGGCCCACCGGGTCGTAGCGGTAGTTGAGCTGGCCGGCGCGGCTGTCGGCAATGCCGGTGAGCTGGCCGGCGACGTCGTACTGGTATTGGCGGTTCCACTGGGTGCTGCCCATCAGCCGCTGGCTGGACAGGCGGCCGGCCTTGTCGTATGCCAGGGTCTGCTTGGTCTGTCAGGTCAGCTTGAACCTGCGGTTGGAGATAGTGTGCGGCCACGGCAGCCTGGCGGTAAAATTAAACTCCGTCTCAGACCAAATAAAAGCCTACCAATCCATACTGACTTGGTAGGCTTTACATGTTGATCAAAAATAATACTAGCTAAGCCCATCTAGATAATGGCGAGCCTATAACCAAGTCATTCAGTTCAGGGTCCGACAAAATCCCAGCAGATTGAAGAGGAGAAACTATTTCTTCAAGAATTTCAAAATCCTCTTGGCATCCTGTGTTTTCAATCAAAACATCAATACTTTCCTTCACAAGCTGATAATCCCTATTTTTATGTGCATGAATTATCAGGTCCACTATCTCTTCTTTGATACTTTTATTTTCAGCTCTCTCTACATCATCCGAATCAAAAGATTTATCATAAAAATCATCTAAATTCTTTTTTATCGCCTCAAGCCGTTCACTCATAAAAATACTCCTTACTCTATAACCTCGTACGAACCCTTAGGAATGCCATTTCTTATTAATACTTCTTGGTCTTTAGTTGCAAACCGCTTAGCTTTTCCTGTCAATCCTTGGCCCTTGCTAACATCAATGATGTCGCAATCAGGTATCTTTGACAGATCTACTTTTATTTTGCAATTGCATTTATTATAAAAGTCGCTTGTTTTTTCACTTTTAGTTGTTGAAATGAACTGTGTTTGCAGTTTTCCATTTTCCACATGTTCCTGAGGGCTATAACTAGCGCTAGGGTCCTTTGGGGATATATCTTGATTTTTTAATGCACATTGCTTTTGCTTCGGTGTAAGTGCCCGGTAAACCGTCCCTGTAAACTGTTTCCCCGTCAAACCTAACGGGTCCATCCAGACTATGGGATTTAGTGCATAACCATAGATATTGATTCCGCCTTTTAGCCCAATCGGATCCCGCGAAATAAACCGCCCGATCTCCGGATCATAGTAGCGATGGCGGTTGTAGTGCAGTCCAGACTCTTGGTCCTGGTACTGGCCCTGGAAGCGGAAGGGGTTGCGGATGCCGGCCTTGTTGGCGGCGTCGGCGATGATTTCGCGCGCTTGCCCCCAGGCCTGGTAGTCCATTTCCAGCGCCAGCGCGCCTTGCTCGTCGGTCAGCGCTTGCGGGGTGCCCAGGTGGTCAGTGTGGTAGTAGTACACCGCCGTCGGTTCGCTGGGTTCCGGCGCCGGCTTGCGTAGCGGGTCCAGGTCTGAGTCATAGGGGCGGTACTGGCTCCAGCGCGGAACTTTGACGCCGCGCACCGCTTCGGTGTGGACTTGGGCCAGCGGCACGAAGCTGTCCGGTTCAAACAGATAGTGCACCGCTTGTTCGTCGCGGGTTTCAAAGGCCAGCACGTCGCCGTCCCAGCCGCAAAGCGTGGTCTGACCTGCTTGGGTTTTGGCGATGTGAGGGCCTAGAGAATCGTGGGTTAGTACGAATTCCTATTCAGAGTTACTGGCTTGGCTATATGTCTTTAGGTGCCAATTCTCAATGAGGTTATATGGAATTCTTTTTTCTCCAATTTTGTCCGTCAATGCTTTGGTATGCCTGGTCAATCTTGTAGGTACCTTCTTTCTGCAAAACAAGATACTTTGAATAGCTGTTTTGTTTTTTTCTATTTTTTGAAATGACTTCAAACTTTAAGGAAGAGCTTTCAGTGCAGGAGATGGCTTCCTGATCGTAGAGGCGAGGTCTTCCAACTCCTAATGTTTCTAGCTTTTCCTGTCCAATCTTACTAAAGGCAGATTCAGTTAAAAATGATCGTAGAATAAGCTCTAGTTTGGATCTGGATTCTTGGTCGGTTTTTTTAATGAACTCATTGTCTGTTTCATACTCTGGTTTTTTCTTTTCTGCATAATACCAGTCCTCCCAGTTAAGCATTTGCTCGAAAAAGTTAGTGGCGAATTCGGTAGGGGTCATTTTTGTCTCACGGGCAGTCTGGGTTTTTAAATATAACAGATTCGGTTGTGCCATTTACTCGTCGCTGGTATAAAATCTCGTGAGGCCGAGTTTCACCAGTCTTATATTTTGGTATTACTCTGACGAATACGGTATTGTTTTTTGCTAAGGCAGCTGTTTCATTTTCGAAGTCCCTAAATTCTCCACGATTTTTGTTTTTGTTTTGCGGGAAAATGCCATTAATTCCACCGCTGCCGCCTAATTGTTTGCCAATTGCATGGCCTGCATCATCGCATTCTTGTCCTAAACGACGAGCTTTAGCGCGAGAGCAACAGTTTGTAGCTGTGCCTTTGGCGCCAGGGGTTATTTTGCCAAACGCGGAGCGTAGCTCTCCATTCTTACCATGACGATAGCGAACATTAGAGCCACTTAAGCCAAGAACGTCTACCCATTCAACTGGGTTAGTCGCGTAGTGATATAGGTTGAAGCCCCCGAACAACCCAATCGGATCCCGCGAAATAAACCGCCCGATTTCCGGATCATAGTAGCGGTACCGGTTGTAGTGCAGCCCGGACTCTTCATCCTGGTACTGGCCCTGGAAACGGAAGGGGTTGCGGATGCCGGCCTTGTTGGCTGCGTCGGTGATGATTTCGCGCGCATGCCCCCAGGCCTGGTAGTCCATCTCCAGCGCCAGCGCGCCTTGTTCGTCGGTCAGCGCTTGCGGGGTGCCCAGGTGGTCGGTGTGATAGTAGTACACCGCGGTCGGTTCGCTGGGTTCCGGCGCCGGTTTGCGCAGCGGGTCCAGGTCCGAGTCATAGGGGCGGTGCTGGTTCCAGTTTGGTACTTTGACGCCGCGCACCGCTTCGGTGTGGACTTGGGCCAGCGGCAGGAAGCTGTCCGGTTCAAACAGATAATGCACCGCTTGTTCGTCCCGGGTTTCAAAGGCCAGCACGTCGCCGTCCCAGCCGTAAAGCGTGGTCTGGCTAACCAAACTCTATAATTGCCCTGAAGCTTAAGCAGAACTCTTTTCTAAATAGAAGAGGCGCTTGAGGGATAGGTGGTGATAGTGAAAAAAATCGCTCTTAAAGTGACTCCGCAAGCTTCCATTTTTTTCCATCAGTAGAGAAGTGTAATTTTTCAATCAGCCATTTTGAATTGTTTTCTTGAAGGGTGTATTTGAAAAAAATTTCAAATCCACTGTTTTGTTTTGTTTTGACGTAACTGTGTGAAGAGGACGTTTCTTCAATAATGGTTTGCTCGTAAGCCGGGGGGCGACCCACAGCCATAGTAGTTAAAGCGGCGTCGGCAATTTTATTGTGTTCGCCATCTTTGACATACTTCTCAAATATAATGCGCAGTCTTTCTCTTGCCATCTTTTTTGATTTCTCACGCTCGGTGGGGTCGGCTTTATAAGCTTCACTTCTTTGTTCTTTGTAGAAGCTTATTTCCCAATCGAGCATCTCTTTTAAGTATTGTCCTATGGTTTCTTGGGGGGTCATTTTTTTTCTCCGCAACAACATGTTAAAGGATTGTCAAAGACTCTCGTAGTGGTTTTGCCATTTACTCTCGTTTGGTATAAAACAGAATGGGGTCTAGTGGATCCCTTGTCATACTGTGGAACGACTCTGACAATTACATTGTCACCGGCTTTAACTTTTTCTGCAATTTGAGCTTCGTGAGTTCTATATTGTCCACGGTTAATTCCCAGAGTTTGGGGGAATACTCCATCATCGCCACCAGATCCCCCTAGTCTATTCGCAATAGCATGGCCAGCATCATCGTGTGGGCAACCTAAACTACGGGCGAATGCTCTAGAGGAGGTGCTAGTTTTTGTGCCTGTATTCAAATCTTCGGGTCTAATTTTAGCAACACTGCTTCTAATTTCACCATTGGGGCCATATTTATATTTGTACTTGGCACCTGCTGCCCACAGACCTAAGGGATCAACCCATTGTATTGAGTTAGGTGCATAGTTATGTGTATTTATACCACCCATCAACCCAATCGGATCCCGCGAAATAAACCGCCCAATCTCCGGATCATAGTAGCGATGGCGGTTGTAGTGTAGTCCGGACTCTTCATCCTGATACTGGCCCTGGAAACGGAAGGGGTTGCGGATGCCGGCCTTGTTGGCGGCGTCGGTGATGATTTCGCGCGCTTGCCCCCAGGCCTGGTAGTCCATTTCCAGCGCCAGCGCGCCTTGTTCGTCGGTCAGTGCCTGCGGGGTGCCCAGGTGGTCGGTGTGGTAGTAGTACACCGCAGTCGGTTCGCTGGGTTCCGGCGCCGGTTTGCGCAACGGGTCCAGGTCCGAGTCGTAGGGGCGGTGCTGGTTCCAGTTTGGTACTTTGACGCCGCGCACCGCTTCGGTGTGGACTTGGGCCAGCGGCAGGAAGCTGTCCGGTTCAAACAGATAATGCACCGCTTGTTCGTCCCGGGTTTCAAAGGCCAGCACGTCGCCGTCCCAGCCGTAAAGCGTGGTCTGGCCGGCCTGGGTTTTGGCGATGCGGCGGCCCAGCGGATCGTAGTGGTAGTCGGTGCGTTGGCCGTCCGGCGCGGTCAGGCGGGACAGGCGATTGTGGCTGTCCCATTCCAGCTTGGTGAGCGCGCCGTTGACGCGTTTTTCCACCAGATTGCCGCGGCTGTCGTAGCGGTAGTGGCGGCCGGCGTACTGACTGAGCAGGTTGCCCAGCAGGCTGTTGTCCTGGTGGCCGTCGGCGGCCGGAGCGTTGTCCAGCAGGTTGCCGGCCGGGTCGAAGCGGAAGCTTTCCACGCCCTTGGGGGTGGCGGCTTCCAGCAGGCGGCCCACCGGGTCGTAGCGGTAGTTGAGCTGGCCGGCGCGGCTGTCGGCAATGCCGGTGAGCTGGCCGGCGGCGTCGTACTGGTATTGGCGGTTCCACTGGGTGGCGCCCATTAGCCGCTGGCTGGCCAGGCGGCCGGCCTTGTCGTAGGTCAGGGTTTGCTGCAAGGCATTGCCCAGCACGCGCTGGGTTTCGCGGTGTAGCTTGTCGCGCTCCAGGTTGATGATGTCGCGCTGGCCGAACAGCAGGCCGTGCACGTGGCCGCTGCCGTAGCTGAGGATGTCCACGCGGCGGCCGTCCGGACGCACGGTGGCAATGCGGTTGCCCAGCGGGTCGTGTTCATGTTGCCAGCGGTAGGTTTCCTTGACGCCGGCCACGCTGTAGCCGTGGTGTTCTTCTATGACGTTGCCCACCGGATCGTAGATCCAGCGCAGGCTGGCGTAGCGGTTCTTGGCCTGGTACAGCCGGCCGGCGGCGTCGTAGCCGAAGCTTTCCTTGCTGTTTGGCGCGCTGCGCTCGATCAGGCGGCCGGCGCGGTCGTAGCGGTAAAGGGTGGCGACATCGCCTTCCTGTTGTTTTTCCAGCTGGCCGGCGTGGTTGTAGTGGTAGCGGGTGGCGCTGCCGTCAAAGCCGGTTTCGCTGATCAGTTGGCCGCCGGCATCGTACTCGAACAAATACTGGCGGTGGTTTTCATTGCGCAGCGCGGTAAGCCGGCCCAGCTTGTCGTATTTGTAGGCCAAGCTGTGGCCGTTGGCGTCGGTGCGGGTTTGCAGCCGGCCGGCTTTGTCGTAGTCGTAATGGGTGGCGCGGCCCAGCGGGTCGGTCAGCTTGAGCAGGCGCGCCTCGGCGTCGTGTTCCAGCTGGGTGGCCTGGCCGTCCGGCTGGACGATGGCTTGCAGGGTGCCGTTGGCCGCGTATTGGTAGCGGGTGGCGCTGCCCATGGCGTCGACGATCAGTTGCGCGCGGCCGCGTTCGTCGTACTGCCATTGGGTGGCGCTGCCGGAGCAGTCGGTATAGCTCTGCAGCAAGCCGTCCGGGCGGTAGGCAATCTGCTTCTTGCCGCCCTTGGCGTCGGTGATGGCCACCGGCAGGCCTTGCTCGTTGTAGGCGTATTTGGTCTTGTGGCCCAGCGGATCGGTTTCCTCGATCAACTGGCCTTTGTCGTCGTAGGCGCGCAGCCATTTTTCGCCCAGCGGATCGGTGATCTCCACCAGATTGTCCTGGGCGTCGTAGGCGAAGGCCACTTCACTGCCGTCGCGGCGCTCGTGCAATACCAGATTGCTCTTGTCGTCGTAGGAGAAGCTGTCTTGCGAACCGTCCGGGTAGATGTGGTTGACCAGGTTTTTCTGGGCGTCGTAGTCGAACCATTCTTCCTTGTGGTCCGGGTAGATGATGCGGTAGTTGTAGCCCTTGTCGTCGAAGTAGTACTCGGTGGTGCGGCCGTAGGCGTCGGTGACGTAGGTGAGGTCGATGTTGTCGTCCCAGGCCAGGCGGATGTCTTGGCTGCCGTCATCGGCGTATTCGCGCACGGCGCGTGCGTCCAGGTGGCTGCCGTCCCACTCCAGGTGGATGCCGCGGCCGGTACGGTCGGTGTAGCGGGTCAGCAGGTGGTGCTGGTACTGGTAGCTCCAGCTTTGACCGTTTTCATCGCTGGCGGCCAGCAGGTCGCCGGCATCCGCGGCCAGCGGGCCGGCGTCGTCGTATTGGTATTGCGCCAGCGTGCGCAGCGGCAGGCCGGTTTCCGGGTCTTGCAGGCTGATGCGGACGATGCGGCCGCGCGCGTCGTGGCTGAGGTCCGTTACGTAGCCGGCGCTGCTGACCAGCTGGATCAGCCGGCCGTCGCGGAAGTTCATCGCAATGCTGTTGCCGGCGCGGTCTTTGATCAGCGCCAGACGGAAGCTGTCGCCGTGGCGTTCGTATAGTTGCACCAGATCGTGGCCGTAGGTCTGGGAGATCAGGGTGTCGGACAGGCGGCTGAGGGTGAAGCCTTCCAGCTCGTCCTTCAGGGATTCGCCCACCGGCAGCAGCGGGTAGTCCAGGGTGCGGCAGCTGTCGTCGTGGAGCTTCAGCGCTTCGCCTTCAATGTCGAAGCGCGCGCCGTAAGCCACGCCCCAGCGCGCGCCCAGATCGCCGTGGGCGTCGTTGCCGTCGAAATTGGAGCGGTATTGCCGGGTCCAGACGATGGGCAGCACGCCGGGCAGGCTGAAGTCGGTATGCTGCAGCGATTCTTCGCCCAGCACATAGCCTATGCTGTTGGGCGAGGCGGCGCAGGCGCATTTGGGCGGCGGCTTGATCTTGCCCTTGAAGCGGCTGGTGACCTCCTGATAAAGCTGCTGGGTGCCTTTCTTGGCCTTGTTGGTGACTTTGTTGGCCACCGCGGCGGCCTTCTTGGGCAAGTGCTTGAGGAAGGCTGCCAGCAATTTGTTCAGCAAGGGCTTCAGGTGGCTGGAGTACATGGACAGCAGCTTGGCGGTGAGCTGGCCGGCCCAGGCCAGCAAGGTGCGGCCCAGGCTCAGCATCATGCGGGCGGCGGCGCTGCCTTTCAGCGCCATGTCTATGCCCTTGGCCGCGGCCACGGTCATGCCGGCGGCGGCTTCTTTCTTGGCGTTGGCGGCGGCGCGGTTCAGTGCGTCCAGTTCCGCGCCCACCGATGCCCAGAAGCCTTGCTTATTGGTTTTCTCCAGGTGGTATTTGACCGGCGCTTGCGGCACGTGTTGTTTGACGTAGCCGCTGAAGTTGCCGGAGCCCAGGCTGATCAGCAGATTGGCCAGGTCCGAGATGATGACCTTGCCCTTGCCGCCGCAGGTTTCCAGCGTGCTCTGCATTTTGCTGTCTACGTGCTTGACCCACTGGTCCGGCATATTGCGGAAGTCGGCCGGCAGCATATTGGCCACTTTTTGGGTCAGCGAGGCGGACAGCTCCATTTTCAGCCAGTCGCCGCCGGCGCGGCGCACGCTGCTGGCGCACAGCTTCAGCGTGGGGCGCGCGCCCATTTTGAACAGGCCGCCTGCAGCCGGCACTACGCCCACCAGGTCCACGCCCAGAAACAGCCAGTCGAAAACGTCGACTTCCTGTTTTTTCTTGCTCTTTTCTGACATCTCCATCAGATCGACGATGACGTCGCCCACCGAGATCAGGTTGCCGACGATGGGCACCGCGCTGCCTATGGTTTTGAGGCTGTCCACCGACAGATGCCCGTCGCTGATGCTTTGCAGCCATTGATCGAAGGTCTTGCCGGTTTGCTGGATGACCTGGGCTGCGTTTTGCGGCGTGCCGTTGATCACGGCGACGGGTTTGGCTTGGGCTGCGGTGCTCATGTTGGAGAAGGGCTCTTAAACGATATTCTTGATCATGCCGGCGGCGGAAGGGAGGGACGCACCGGAGGCAAGTTGTTTGATGTCGCGCGCTTGTTGCAGCGCGGCCTGGGCTTGGGAGGCCATGGCTTTGGCCTGGTCCACCGCGCCTTTGGCCTGGGCCAGGTTTTGCGCCAGGCCGGCGGCGCCGGGCGGCAGCGCCTTGCCCACCAGGCTGCCTAGCTGGCTCATGGCCTGCTGCTGCACCGCGGCGCCCATTTTTTGCAGCGCCGCTTCCGGCTGCGGCACAAAGGGGAAGATGTCCGCCTCGCTCTTGTGCGGGCGGCCCAGGAACTGTACTTGCGCCGGCCCGGTGGGCAGGCCGTTGACCATGGCCTTGCCGGCGGCGTCCAGCACGCCGCTGTGCTTGACGCCCAGCGCGTCGGTGACCACGAATTTGCCTTGGTCCATGGAGTAGCCGTTGGCGAAATCGTGAATGACTTGCAGATTGCCCATGCCCGGTTTGTTGAAGGTGGGCGTGGGCGTGCTGAGGCTGGCCGGGCCGGTGAGCGCGTGGCTGGTGCCTTTGACGCTGACTTCGCCCGGGCAGTGCACTTCGATATTGCCGCCCTTGAGCCGGATGTAGCCGCCGCCGCTGGTGAGCAGGATTTCCTGGCCGGCGGCGATTTCCACCTTGCCCTTGCAGGCGGTGACGGTCACATCCTTATCCGCGGTCACCTCGATGCTGTCGCTCTGCGCTTGAACCTGCACCTTGCCCTTGGCCGCGATCAGCTTCAGCGCGATCTGATCCTTGACCCCGGCGACGAACAGGCTGATGTGCTGGCCCACATTGTGGATCCAGCGCCGGCCGCTGGTCTGGTTGGTGTCGCGCTGCGCCACCAGGTCCAGGTTGGTGCCCGCCGCCACGGTCTGGCTTTGCTGGCTCAGGCTGGCGATGCCCGCCGGCGCGGACAGCACGATCAGCGGTTGTTGGCCGGCTTGGTCTTTTGCCGTCTTGCCGTCCTTGTCGGTGTTGGAGCCGGCTTCCCAGGCTTTCAGCGCGGCGGCCTGGTGTTGCAGGTGGCCTTCGGTTTTCTTGGCGGCCTTGGCGTTGTCCGCGCCGATTTCTTCCGGCCCGGTTTCCATGGTGTCGGCCTGCTGGCCAGTGGCGGTGTCGGCCAGGCTTTGGCTCAGGCCCAAAGCCGCGTCCAGCTGGCTTTGCGCTTGTTCGCGCGCCAGTTGTTTGCCGGACGCACCGTTCTGCGCTTCGGTGCTCAGCAGCAGGCCGTGGCCGGCGCGGATGGCGCCGTGGCTGTCGGTTCTGAGTTCGAAGCCGTCGCCGCGCGGCTCGGCCTTGCCGTTGCTGCGCGGGTGGGTGAGGAAGCCCTGGTTGAGCTGGGTCTTGCCGGGTTCGGAACTGAGTTTGGCTCTGACTTCGCCGGGGGTGTCGTCGAACAGCAGTTCGTTGTACTGGCCGCCCTGGTGTTCCTTGGATTTGATGCCGGACAGGGTTTTGTTGGCCGGTAGCGCGCCGGCGCCGCTGAAGTCCGGGGTGGGGTGGCTGCCGTTGTAGAGCACGCCGGTGATCACCGGGCGGTCGATATCGCCTTCGATGAAGTCGACCAGCACTTCCTGGCCGATGCGCGGGATGAACTGGTGGCCCCAGCCGGCGCCGGCGCTGGGCATGACCACGCGCAACCAGCAGGAGGATTTGTCGTCCATGCCCGCGCCTATGCTCGGGTGTTCGTCCATCCGTTGCCAGTGGAACTGCACCTTGATGCGGCCGTGCTGGTCGGTGTGGACTTCCTCTCCTTCCGGCCCCACCACGGTGGCGGTCTGTACGCCGCGGGACTTGGGCTTGGCCAGTTCGGTGTGGGCGTAGGCCGGGGTCAGCGGCACGCCGCGGCGCTGAGCGTCGAAGTCGGCGCGGAAGGGTTGGGCGTCCTCTGCTTTTGCCAGCGCTTTGAGGTCGGCCGGCAGGTTGTTGCGCGCGCTCAGGGTTTGGCGGGTGACGACGAATTCGCGTTGTTCGCTGCTGTCGCCGTCGTGGGCCGGGTGCTCGTCCAGGCGAAACCATTGGCCGGCGGCCAGGCCGCGCACCGAGCCGCCGCCGCTGAATTGTTTGGCCTTGAGGTCATGCGCTTGTTGGCGCAGCTGGGCGTAGTGGCTGAGTTGGTCGGCGTCGCCGGCGTAGTACAGCGATTGCGGGTCGTAGTCGTGCAAGGAAGACTGCAGCGCCTTGCCGTTCTGGCCTTGATCAATGCGGCTGTCGTCGCCGCTGTGCTGGGTGCTGACGGGTTGGTAGTCGAAGCTGGCCAGCGCCACCGCGCCGGGGACGATCTGGCGCAGGGCGTTCCATTCGGTCAAGCCGTCCTCGGCCTCGGTGGCGTCGCTGCGGTGGAAACGCACGCGCTCGACGCCGGCCGGCGGCAGGCTGTAGGGGTCGTCGAAGGCGACCAACCGCACTTGTGGTACCTCGCCATCGAGGTGATCGAAGCGCCAGGCATAACCCTCTTCGTGCAGCAGCCGCACGATGAAGTCGTAATCGGATTCTCGGTATTGCAGGCAGTAGCTGCGCGGGGACGCCGCGCCGGTCTTGAAGTCCAGCGTCTGCACCCGGGCGAACACCGGGTTGGCCTGCTGATGCTCGGCCAGAATCTGTTTGACGATGTCCGGCACCGTCAGGTCCTGGAACACCCGCGAGCTTATGCGATGACGCAGCAGCGCGAACGGCGGCTCGATGGTGAGCTGATAACGGCTGAAACCGCCGTCGGATCCCAGGCTTTCCACCTTGGACACCACGCCGCAACGCAAGGACTCCGCGCCGGCGGCGTCGAGGATGCCAAGCCGGGCGGGCAGGCCGAGCAGGGTCTTGAGTTCGATCGCCCCGTCCGGGGACAGACAGGTGAGTTGGTAGGCGTAGGGCCGGGACACGCCTTCTTCGCCGGCCAGGCTCAGGGGCAGCAGTTGCTCGGCCGCCACGTTGCCGTCGCCCAGGCTGAGGGTGAGCAGGCGTTGGTCTTGGTTGAAGGCGGAGGCGAAGCTGGCGAGCAGGGTGCTGAGGTCCATGGGGCGCTGTCAGGCTGGGTCAGCCTTGTACCTTGTAAACGTTGGAGGAGAGTTGCAGGGTGGCGTCGAAGGTGACCGGCGGCCGGTGCGGATGCACTTTCAGCACCGCGTCGACGCGGAAGCGCAGGTGGCGCTCCATCTCGCGCGGCGCGTCCAGATTCACCCGCACGCGGGACAGCCGCGGTTCGTGCACTTCGATAGCGCGGCGCAGCTGTTCGCGCAGCAGTTCGCGGTCTTGCGGATTGAGCAGGCTGATGCCGGACAAATCCGGAATGCCGAAGCTCAGCATGCTGTCGTGGGCCTGCGGGTACATGTCGAACAGTTCTTGCAAGGGCGCGAGCCGGGTGTTCAGCAGCGCTTCCAGATCCCGCGCCAGCGAGCGCTTGATCTGCGGCAGTTCGTACAACATGGTTTCCGCGCCGTGGCTGTTGTCCGGCTGGTCGTCCAGCAGCCGGTCCAGCACCGACGGCAGGATCTGGGCGTGACGGCCGCTGTGCATGGCTTACAGGCCGAAAATGGATTGGAGCTGGTTGGACAGCAGCCAGCGGTAGGCGACGAAGATGCCGGCGCCCACCACCGCCAGCAGGGCGAAGTACAGCCACAGCGGCAGTTCATGGCGGACAAAGGCCTGGAAGCGTTGCGGCAGCTGCCAGTTGGGCGCGAACTCGGCCTTGCCGCCGCGCACTTGCTGGATTTCCTGGCCCAGCTTGTGGGTCAGGTAGCCCAGTTTTTCCTGGCCTTCCAGCAGGTATTTGCCTTGGAAGCCCAGCAGCAGGCAGGTGTAGAACACTTCCAGCGGCTCGATATGGGCGGCTGGGTCCAGGCGCAGTTGTTCCAAGCGGTTGAAGAAGCCTTCGCCGGCCAGATGCTCGCCAAACAGCCGCAGTTGCAGCGGCATGCGCTCCCATTCGTCGCGGATGTCGAACTCGGAGGACAGGATGATCTCGTCCATCAAGGCGCAAAACGCGTACTTGGAATGGTTGATGGCGTTCTGGTCCTTGCCGAAGTTGCGGGCGTTGCGCTCGTACTGGTTCAGGAACTGATCGACGCGGCGGTTGAACTCCACCGCGCTGCTGGGGGCGTTGCCGTCCCGCAGCAGGAATAGCAGGTAGATGCCGTCTTCCAGCATTTCGCGCAGGGTGGGGGCCGAGGCGGAGGCTACGGCCAGCGGGCGTTCTTGGAGTGTTGCGGCGGTTTGGTTCATGGCGGCCTCAGCGGAATACGGCGATCAGTTCAAGCGTCAGGTTGGAGAGCGTCTGCGGCATATAAATGCAGATGCTGCGCGATTGCAGCATGCGGCCGAAGATGTCGCCGTGCGGTTCCAGCGCGAAATAGTGGTTGCCCACGCGCACCGGGATGGCGGACGGGGTCTGCGCCGCATGGCTGAGCGCCACACCGCGCATCGCGGAGTTGAGGATTTTTTCCACGTCGTCCGGCGCGCCGATTTTCATCTTCAGCGGCACGCTGTCGATGATCTGGCTGGCCGGCAATTCGCTCTGCACCGACAGGTAGTAATCGACGTTCTCCAGCAGGCGGTCGCTCTCCAGCCGGCCGATGTAGAAGGACGGCTTGGGCGAATGCAGCGGGATGATGGCGTAACGCGAGGAGATCACGGTTTCCAGCAGTTCGCGGATCTGCGTGTCCAGCGCGGCCAGCACGGCGTGCAGGTCGTCGTGGCGGTAGGCCGGGATGTCGGACAGGGTGTAATGGGTGGAGAAGGTCTGCAGCTCGCCGCAGAATTCGGCCAGCGCCAGGTACAGTTCTTCTGGGTGCAGCGGGCTGGACAGGGACAGGTGGCGTAGCTTGGCAAAGTTGCGGTTGACGGTGTGCAGCAGCCAGAAGGAGCTGATGTCGCTGGAGCTGTACTCCATCACGTTCTTGGCGCGTTCGCGCTGTCCGCCGGACAGCGCCTGGTTTTTGACCAGCAGGATGTCCAGCAGGCGGCGCAGCATGTGGCTGACCTCGCGCGAGCCTTCCACCGTGGCCAGCGGCGGGATGAAGCCGCCGCCCAAGCCCCATTGGCCGGTGGCGTCTTTCTCCAGGCGGCACAGCGGAATGGCGTCGTAGCCGTCGCGGTTCTCTTCCTCGATCATCAGCCGCACGTCCAGCTCCAGCGTGGACAGATCGGCGTCCAGAGCCTGGGTGTAGAGGTCGGCCACTTCCGCGCTGGCGCTTTGAAAGCGGGCGGGGCGGGACATGACTTCGCCGTTGCGGGTATTGCCGCCGTAAGGCTGCATATGGGCGAGACAGGCGTAAAGCGTGGTCTTGATGCCGGCTTGCGGCAAGGTGTTCAGGTCGCGGGACAGCGGCAGCGGCGCACTGGCCGGCGCTTGGTACAGCGTGCCGTCGCGGAACAGGATGGACAGCGCGTCGATGCGGACGGTGCCGCCCTTGAGCGCCTGTTCGTCCAAGGCAATATGCTGCAGGCCCCAAGCGTGGCGCTGGCTCAGTTGCTGCCGCGCGGCGACATGCTGTTCCAGCAAGAGGGTTTGCTGCTGAAAGTGCTGCGGGCGCAGGAACATGCCTTCGCCCCAGAGCACTCGTTTGGCTTGTTGCATTACTGATACACCTTGTCTGGATACCTACGTCAATTTCAATTGCGCCTGAAAATTCATTGGCTTGTCAGCCGGGCGAGGCCGCGGTGGGCGAAGGAGCGAACGGGCTTTGAGCCACGTCATGGCCAAGACTGTCCGCATCCGGTAATAACACCCTGTTCAAACTGTGTACACGATCGCTAAAATGCGCGACATTTTGCAGCAAGAGCGCCGCCCTTGTCATGCAAAAGAGTTTGTTAATTTTCAGCGTTGCCCGGCGCCGCGGCGGGCCTCAGTTTCGGCTGGCGGCGCAGTCCGCCTTGGCGGACGCAGGCTGGCCAGGCATGGTCAAGGCCTTGGGCTTGATGGCTTCCAGGTGGCAATCGGCGGCGCGGAAGCTCAGGTCTTTGCTGCGGACGGCGTCGGCGTCGTACAACAGACGCCAGAAGTGGGCGTCCGGACGGCGGAAAAAGCCGACGACGCCGATGAATTGAGCGTCTTTTTCAATGGTGACGTCTTCCAGTGTCACTTTACCACCTGGCAAAAAGGTCAGTTCTTTGCTGTTGATCAGACTGTCGCCCAGCAGTTCTGATTCAGGCTTGCCGCTGGACAGCGCCTCCATGGTCAGGCGGTTGAAAGCCTGCTGGTTTTTCAGCTGGTAGACGTGTACCACCACGGACAGCGGTTTGCCTTTGGCGTCGCGGTTTAGCGACGCGCTGCCCTCTGCTTTGATGTCGATGGTCTTGGTGCTGGAACAAGCGGTCAGAGAGGCTATGGCAATGGCGTAAAATAGGGCTCGGGCCCGTTGCCAGCTGGGGCGTTTTTTCATCATGACGGCGGTTCCTAACGATTGGATTTGTGACTATCTGCTATCGAAAGTATCCCAAATTTTTGGTTTAATTGGAATGCATGCTTTGCCGCAAATTGATTTGCATGTGGTGGTTAAAATCAGAGATCGGGTAGCTCAAGCTATTGATTTAAATTGTAATGTCATTTATCGTCTCGCGTCAAAATGCATTTGAACTATATCTTGCCGATCCTGGTGCTTGGCATCGTTTTGCTCCTGTCCTGGTTGGGCTGGAAATTCTTCCTGGGACAGCCCCGCATCTTGGAAGGGAGCCGCTCGCCAAAGCCTGTTCTGTCTGGAGGGGAGGCTTTGGCCGGAGCCATTGCCGCAGGGCCGGAAACACTGACTGAAAAGCGGGCGGTGAGCGCCGCTTTTTTGCGTGTGTCGCGCCGGGCGCCCAGCGCCGCCGCGCGTTACTGGCGGGTGTGGCTGCCGGTGGTGTCACTGTTGCTGGTGGCCTTGGCGGTGGCCATCACGCTGAAATTGAACCGTTTTCACCGCAGTCCCGAGTTTGAAGCGGCAGAATATGCCCAAGTCATAAGAATTAAGCAGACGCTGTTGGAGGAAAAACTGGTGCCCCCGCCGCCGCTTCCTCCGGAAGCATTTGTCAATGTCATTGCGGAGCGACCCAGTCTGGGACATGCGGACCGAGACTGGAGCAAGCTGAATCCCGAGTTTGTGCAAGTGGTGCTGCGGGTAATGGAAAAAATGAAGGCCAGAGGCTTCCCCATGGTGCTGCTGGAGGGCTATCGCAGTCCGGAGCGCCAGGATTCGCTGGCCGGGCAGGCCACGCTGGTGACCAAGGCCAAGGGCGGGCAGAGCAAACATCAATACGGTTTGGCGGTGGACCTGGCGCCCATTCGCGAAGGCAAGGTAGTGATATCGGAACGCGATCCCTGGGCGATGCAGGCTTACAACGCGCTGGGAGAAGAGGCGACGGCGGCCGGCCTGACTTGGGGCGGCAACTGGAGTTTCAAGGATTTCGGGCATATCGAGCGCTCAGGCTCGCTGAAGTCCTTACTCAAAAAATAACGGTTTTCAAGAAGGTGGTGGGTGTTTATGAAAGGTTGGCTGCGTCACGCCAAAGTGGCTTCGGCAATCGGGTTCCTGATCCTGATCGCTCTGATCTGGTTCCTGGGGCCGTGGTTGGGCCTGGAGTCGCTGGAAGCCCGTTTGGGCTGGATTATCGGCGTCATGTTGTTATGGGTGCTGACCCTGCTGGTGGGCCAGGTTTTGGCGCGCCGCGCCGGCGGTCTGGTGGAGCGCATGCTGCGCAAGCAGGCGGACGAGGCGGTGATCAACGCCAGCTCCGACAAGCGCGCCGAGGTCACCCTGCTGCGCCAGCGGCTGCTGGGCGCGATAGACACCTTGAAGAAATCCAAGCTGGGCAGCGCCAGCGGCAGCGCCGCCTTGTACGAGTTGCCTTGGTACATGATCATCGGCCACCCGGCGGCGGGTAAAAGCTCGGCCATTCTGCAGTCCGGCCTGACCTTTCCGTTCAGCGACAAGAGCGGCATTCAGGGCGTGGGCGGCACCCGCAACTGCGACTGGTTCTTCTCCACCGAAGGGGTGCTGCTGGACACCGCCGGCCGCTACGCCACCCAGAGTGAAGATAGGGTGGAGTGGTTGGAATTCCTCAAGCTGCTGAAAAAACACCGGGCCAAGGCGCCGGTCAACGGCATCTTGATCGCCATCAGCCTGCCGGAGTTGGCGCAACACCATAGCGAAGGCTTCACCCTGTACGCGCGTCAGATCCGCGAGCGCATTCACGAGGTGTGCAACACTTTCGGCCTCTTGGTGCCCATCTATCTGGTGTTCACCAAGCTGGACCTCTTGGGCGGCTTCGCCCAGTTCTTCCAGGATGCTAGCGACGAAGACCGCGCCAGGGTCTGGGGCGCGACGCTGAGCGCGGATCAGGGCACGGGCTTCGACGTGGCCAATGTGACCGGCCAGCAGTTCGAACTCTTGTATCGCGGCCTGGTGCAGGCCGGCGAGGAAAAACTGATCCAGTACCGCGGCGATCAGGTCAAGCCGGCCCATTTCGCCTTCCCCATCGAATTCCATGGCCTGAAAGAGGCGGTGGTCAAATTCGTCAAGCTGCTGCACGAAGAAGACCCTTACCACGCGCGGCCTTTGCTGCGCGGTTTCTATTTCACCAGCGCCCTGCAAGAGGGCGTGCCGCGCATCGTGGCCGCCAATCGCGTGCAAGGCCAGTTCGACCTGAGCCAGGGCGGCCAGGAGATGAAGCAGGCGCCGGCGTCTTACAGCTACTTCCTGCGCAATCTGTTCCGCGACGTGCTGTTCCAGGATCAACACCTGATCTCCCGGCAGACCAAGCCCAGCGGCAGCCGCTGGCGTCTGTTCGGCATGGCCGCAGGAGTGTTGTCGTTGGCCGCGCTGGCCAGCTTCTGGACCTGGTCCTTCATCGGCAACCAGCATTTGCTGGACGAGGTGAAGGCCGAGCGCGCGCAGGCGCAAAAGCTGGCCGCCAGCGGGCAGCTGTACGACAAGCTGCGTTCGCTGCAGATCCTGCAGAAGCGCCTTGAGGAATTGCAGTCCTACCGCAAGAACGGCGCGCCGTGGCAAGTGGGCCTGGGCCTGTACCAGGGCAAGGAGCTGGAGCCGCAACTGCGCCGCGAGTACTTCGCCGGCCTGAAGGAAGCGATGCTGCGCCCGGTGCAGCGCAATCTGGAAACCACGCTGGTGGCCCTGAAGCCGGAAGCGCCCGCTCCGACGCCCGCGCCCGCACCGGTAGTGAGCGAACCGCCCAAACCGGCCGCGCCCGCGCCCGCTCCGTTCAAGCCCAAGCCTAAAAAGCACGCGCCGCGCGGCGGCCTGCCCAATATCAACCTGAGCGCGCTGGATTGGCCGCAACGCGCCACCACCGCCAAGCTGGAAGCCTCCGCGGCGCAAGGCGAGGCCGCCGCTGCGCAACGCAATCCGCAGCAGCTGGACGCCAGCTACAACGCTTTGAAAACCTATCTGATGCTGCACGAGCAGAAGCGTATGGACGAAGCGCATCTGATCGACCAGTTGCCGCGCTACTGGCGGCCCTATCTGGAAAGCCAGCGCGGTCAGTATTCGGTCGAAGAAGTGATGGCGGTGGCCGAGAAGCTGGTGGCTTTCTACGTTAGCCAGATCAAGGAAGCGGACCTGCCGCTGATCGACAACAACGCCAAGGTGGTGGGCGAAGCGCGCGACGTGCTGCGCGGCTCCTTCAAGCGCCTGTCCGCCCAGGAGCGGGTGTTCAACGAAATCAAGGCCCGCGCCAACACTCGCTTCGCGCCGCTGACCGTGGCGCGGATTCTGGACAACCGCGACTTGGATGTAATGGCAGGCAGCCAGATGGTAGAGGGCGCCTACACTCGCGAAGCCTGGAACAGCTACGTTAAGGGCGCTATCGACGAAGCCAGCAAGGGCGAAATCCGCAGCGACGACTGGGTGCTGGCCTCGTCCACTCAGGACAATCTGGGCCGGGACGGCGACGTGGAGAAAAACCGCGCCGCGCTGGAAGCCCTGTACCGGGGCCAATACGCCGCCGCCTGGAAGAAATTCCTGATCGGCGTCACCACTCGCGACTTCACCAATCCGGCCCAGTCCGCCTCCGCGATGGCGCGGCTGTCCGACAAGCAAAGCTCGCCCATCAAGCTGGTGCTGGCGCGCGCGGCGATGGAAACCGCCTGGGACAACCCGTCGGAACTGAACCGCTCGCTGGAAAACGCCAAGCAGTCGATGCTGGAAAAAACCGCGGAATTCCTCAAGGGCGGCAGCTCGTCGGCCCAGGCGGACAAGACCAAGCTGTACGGCGAAGTGGGCCGTCAGTTCGCCGGCGTGGCGCAACTGGTCAAGGGCGACAACCCGCCGATCAACGCCTACCTGGATCAGCTGGCCAAGCTGAAAGCCAAGCTGGCGGCGATCTCCAGCACCGACGAACCCGGCCCGCAAGCCCGCGCCGCCTTGCAGGCGACCCTGGGCGGCTCCGGTTCGGAACTGGGCGACACCGCCTCCTTCGTAGACAACACCCTGCTGAGCCAGGTCACGCCGGAAACCGGCGAGATGGTGCGGCCGATGTTGGTGCGTCCGCTGACCCAGTCCTACAACGCTCTGTTGGGGCCGGTGGCCAACGACATCAACCAGGCCTGGGCCAACGAAGTGCTGCCGCAGTGGAAGCAACTGGCCGGCAAATATCCGTTCGCGGATTCCAGCAACAGCGCCTCGGTGGCGGAGATCAGCCGCTTTGTCAAAGCCAACGACGGCACGCTGGACAAATTCATCAACAAATACCTGAACGGCCTGGTGCAGAAGAAGGGCGATCAATTGGTGCCGCGCGCTTGGGGCAATATGGGGGTCAAGTTCAACCCGGCCTTCTTGTCCAGCGTCAGCAGCCTGTCCGCGCTGGCCAACGCCCAGTTACAAGATGGCGAAAACACCCGCTTCGAACTGCAGCCCACTCCGACGCCGGGCCTGTCCGAAATCGTGTTCGAGGTGGACGGTCAGGAACTGCGCTACCGCAACGGCCCGCAGGCCTGGCAGCCGTTCACCTGGCCGGGCAACGGCCAGAACGCCGGCGCCCGCATCCAGGTGGTGTCCTATAGCGGCGCCAGCAGCGTGGTGGGCAACCAGCCGGGACGCATGGGTCTGATGCGCTTGCTGTCCAGCGCCAAGGTCAGCCAGGACAGCCCGGACTCAGCCCAGCTCACTTGGAACCTGCGCAAGCCCGACGGCGAGGCGCAGACGGTGAAATTCAATTTCCGCATGGTTGGCGGCGTTAATCCGCTGCAACTGAACAAGCTTTACAAGCTGACCTTGCCTGAGCGCGTGACGCTATAAGGGAGACACAGTCATGGCGTTCAATTTCAAGCGGGCGCAGGAAACGCCTCCGCAATTCTGCATTTTCGGCAAGTTGCCGCGCCGCGGCGACTTCGTCCGCGTCAATGCCACCCACCCGGCGGCCACTCAGCTGGACCAGCTGCTGGCGCAAAGCCTGGGCGGGCTGGAGGCCGGTCCGGGCGCGGTGGAGCGCTACCGCGCGATGCCGGGCACCAGCTTTGTGCTGCGTAGCCACGACCAAATGTGGCTGTCGCTGGGCGTGATGCAGCCCAGCCGCGATGAAAGCGGCCGTAATTATCCCTTGGTGGCGGCCTCGCTGATGCCTTGCGACGGGCCTTTGCCGCCGCTGTCGGTGTTGATGCTGGCTAATGAGCTGTTCTTCTCCGGCTTGAAGGAGCAACTGAGCAGCGCCATCGACAACGCGGTGGAAATGCTGGCTTGCCGCCAGTTTCTGGAGGAGCAGTCCTTGTTCGGCATCTCCTCCGTGGCGGATCTGGACTTGGCGCAGCAACTGCTGGAGCGGCATCTGAGCGTGACGCCGGCTTCTCATCTGAGCCGGCTGTTGAGCAGCCGGGGCCTGCCGGATCTGGAAACGGTGCTTCTGGCCTTCACCTTCCACCACCAGCTGTTGCGCAAGTTCCAGGGCAGCCTGACGGCGCAGACCTATCTGCTGCCGCTGCCGGACAGCGATGGCGAAGACATGTTGGCCGCGGCCACTTGGTTGTCGCTGTACCAGGCGGCTACCGCCGGCCAGGCCGGCCAAGCGGAGCAATGTCTGCTGATTCACCGGCCGGAAGGGCGCTTCCTGGCCCTGCTGCCGGGCGACTTGAATGAGCAGATTGTCTCGCAGTGCTGGGGAGGGCAGCTGGATGCCCGCTTCATCGTCGACGTGGCTGAGCCGCAGGCGCCGTGGCGCAGCCATCAGGCCTACGCCGAAGCGGCTTACATCCTGGGGCGGAGGCTGAACGATCCGTCCATTTCGGTGGCGCAGTTGCGCGAAGTGGCGTCCAGCCTGTCGCGCAGCGTGGCCTGAGTAGTGACGTAACACCGGAACGGCCGGCGATATCCGCAGAGGCCGCTCCAATCAGAGCTTTGTGAACTTGAGAGAGAACCATCATGGCCAAAGAAAGCACACAGAAAAAACTGTCGCGGGTACGCCCGCCGCGCGTGCAGATCACTTACGACGTTGAAATCGGCGACGCCATCGAAACCAAGGAACTGCCCTTCGTGCTGGGCGTGCTGGGCGACTACTCCGGCCACAGCAAGGAGCCGTTGCCCAAGATGAAGGAACGGAAGTTCGTTCAGATCGACCGCGACAACTTCGACGAAGTGCTCAAGGGTATGGCGCCGCGCCTGGCCATCAAGGTGGACAACAAGCTGAAGGAAGACGGCAGCCAGCTGGCGATGGAGCTGAACTTCGAAGAACTGGCCGACTTTGAACCGCAGAAAGTGGTGGATCAGGTCGAGCCGTTGAAAAAGCTGCTGGATGCGCGCAAGCGCCTGGCCGACCTGCGCAACAAGATGGCGGGCAACGACAAGCTGGAAGAATTGCTGGACGAAGTAGTGCGCGATACCGAAAAGCTGAAGGCAATCAGCCAGGCCGCGCATCCGGACAAAGCGGGAGAGTGATAGATGAGCGCAGAACAACAACTTGAGGCCGTCGCGGCCGCAGCACCGGCGGCGGCCGGCAGCCTGCTCGACTCCATCATCGAGCAAAGCCGCGTCGCCACCAACGACAACGAAAAGGGCCACACCCGCGACCTGATCGGCGAACTGGTCGACCAGGTGCTGGAAGGCAGCGTCAGCGTATCGCGAGACCTGTCCGCCAGCATTGACGCGCGCATCGCCGAGATCGACGCGCTGATCTCCTCCCAGCTGAACGAGATCATGCACCACAACGACTTCCAGAAGCTGGAAGCTTCCTGGCGTGGTCTGAAGTACCTGGTGATGGAGTCCGAAACCAGCACCATGCTCAAGATCAAGGTGCTCAACGCCTCCAAGAAAGACCTGGTCAAGGACTTCAAGGCGGCGCCGGAATTCGACCAGAGCGCGCTGTTCAAGAAAATCTACGAAGAAGAATACGGCACCTTCGGCGGCGCGCCTTACGCCGGCCTGGTGGGCGATTACGAATTTACCCGCCACCCGGAAGACTTCTACCTGCTGGACGAACTGTCCCACGTAGCCGCCTCCGCGCACGCGCCGCTGATCACCGCGGCCTCTTCCGGCCTGTTTGGCCTGGAAAGCTTCACCGATGTGGGCAAGCCGCGCGATCTGGCCAAGATCTTCGACACCGTCGAATACGCCAAGTGGAAATCCTTCCGCGAGTCGGAAGACTCCCGTTACGTCGGCCTGGTGTTGCCGCACGTGCTGGGGCGCCTGCCTTACGGCCGCGACAACGTGCCGGTGGAGGAATTCGACTTTGAAGAAAACGTGGACGGCAGCACTCACGAAAAATACCTGTGGACCAACGCCTCTTACGCCTATGCCGCGCGTCTGACCTCCGCCTTCGCCCAATACGGCTGGCTGGCGGCCATCCGCGGCGTGGAAGGCGGCGGCTTGGTGGAAGGCCTGCCGGCCCACACCTTCAAGACCGACGACGGCGAAGTGGCGCTCAAGTGCCCCACCGAAGTGGCGATCACCGACCGCACCGAAAAACTGCTGTCCGACTTGGGCTTCATCTCGCTGGTGCACTGCAAGAACACCGACTACGCGGCCTTCTTTGGCGGCCAATCGGTGCAGAAGGCCAAGACTTACAACACGGACTCGGCCAACGCCAACGCGCGCCTGTCCACCCAACTGCCCTACATCTTCGCGGTATCGCGCATCGCGCATTACATGAAATCCATCATGCGCGACAAGATCGGCAGCTTCGCCTCGCGCCAGAACGTGCAGGACTTCCTGAATACTTGGCTGGCGCAATATGTGCTGCTGGACGACTCCGCCAGCCAGGAAGCCAAAGCCAAGTATCCGCTGCGCGAAGCGCGCGTCGACGTGGTGGAAGTGCCGGGCAAACCCGGCGTCTATCGCGCCGCCGCCTTCCTGCGGCCGCATTTCCAGCTGGATGAACTGACTATTTCCCTGCGTTTGGTGGCGGAACTGCCGCAACCGGCGGGTTAAGGCTGGAGAGTCCGCGCGCGTCCGCCGGGTTTAGGCGCGGCGGCGGGCGCGGGCGTCTTTTGGAATGGGGGGCTTAGCCTCCAATTTTTGACCTTTGTTTAAGGAGAAGTAAATGGCTTTTGATGCATTCCTGAAAATTGACGGTATTCCTGGCGAAAGCAGCGACGACAAGCACAAAGACTGGATCGAGATCCAATCCTTTGCTCACAAACTGGAACAGCCGGCCCAGGCTACCGCCAGCTCCGCCGGCGGCGCCACCGCCGAGCGCGTGAACCACGCCGCTTACGAAATCACCCACTTCCTGGACAAAGCCAGCCCGAAGATCTACGAAGCCTGCTGCAAGGGCCAGCACATCAAGGAAATCACCATCGAACTGTGCCGTGCCGGTGGCGACAAGGTGAAGTACATGGAGATCAAGATGGAGCAAGTCCTGATCGCCAAGGTTGAGCCGCATGGTTCCGCTAACGACAACGGCTTCCCCAGCGAAAAAGTGAGCTTCACTTACGGCAAGATCAAGTGGACCTACACCCAGCAGAAACGCGCTGACGGCGCTGGCGGCGGTAACGTCAGCTCCGGTTGGGACCTGACCGCTAACAAAGCGATCGCCTAATTTCCTAGCGGTGCTGGAAAGCTGACCCGCCCGTCGTTCGGGCGGGTTTTAGGCATCCGGGAAACTGCCGCGCGCCGGCCCGGCGCAGCGGTTTCCCGGCTGCTCTTTGCCATGTTTAAAGTCAATCCGGGAAGTAATGCTATGAAACGTTTGCTGATGGTCGCCGCGCTCGCCTTGTCGCTGGTGGGCTGCAAGACCAATCCTAACGCTCAACAAGCCTCGAAAGACCCCGCCGTGATCAAGGCGGCGGAAGAAAAGGCCGCGCTGGACAAGGCCGTGGCCGCCAATATGGCCATAGACCCCAACCTGATCCCGTTTGAAAAAATGAGCCCGAAATTGTCCCCGGTGGGCGAGGCTCAATTGCAACTGCTGCTGCCCAAGCTCAAGACCGCCAAATCCATTCTGGTGCGCGGCCATTGCTACCGCGGCGACATCGGCAACGCTCGCGCCGCCGCGCAAACCCGCGCTATCGCCGTCAAGCAGTTCCTGACCGATGCCGGCGTGCCGGCCAATAAAATCACCGTGCGTTACGACACCGAGCGTCAGTTGCACGCGGTGCGTTTGATCGCCAACTGAATCTCGGCGCCGGGCCGCCATGCGTAAGCGGGCGGCCGGGCGTTTTCGGGTGCTTAAGCAAACCCGGCGCTACCGCGCAGGGTTTGCTTAAGGACTCGCCAATTGCGCAGTCGATTTGAATCGGGTTAACGCCATGGACCTCAGCACCCTGCTCGCCAGCTTCGCCTCCGCCTTCAACCAAGACCAACGCCTGCTCACCCTCAGCCTGGGCGACGGCAGCGTGGCGGCCGAGCAACTGCTGCCCCTGAGCCTGGCCGGCGAGGAAGGCGTGTCCCGGCCCTACGCCTACCAGCTCACCTGTCTGTCCCCGGACGGGGCCATCGAACTCAAGACCCTGCTCGGCCTGCCGGCCCGCATCGGCATCCTCGACGCCGCTGGCGCCGAGTCCTTGCGTTGTGGCGTGGTGTCCAAAGTGGAGAGCCTGGGCTCGGACGGCGGTTTCAGCCGTTATCAGCTCACCATCGAGCCGCCGTTCGCGCTGCTGCGTCATCGCGTCAGCTCGCGGGTGTTCCAGGACCTGTCGGTGCCGGACATCGTCAAACAGATCCTGGCCGAGCATCAGCAGGCCAACCCGGTGTTCGCCCGGGTGCAGACGCTGGAATTCAAGACCGGCGCGGCGTCCCCGCGCAGCTACTGTCTGCAATACCGTGAATCCGATTACGACTTCATCGTGCGGCTGCTGCACGAAGAGGGCTATGCCTGGCGTTTCGATCACCTCGACGGTGACACTCCCCAGGTGCAACTGGTCGCCTTCGACGACCCCTACAGCCTGCCGCCGGCCAGTGTGGAACGGGTGCGTTTCCACCGCAGCGACGCCACCGAGGCCGAAGACGGCCTGACCGAGTGGAACGCCCAGCGCCAGATCGTCCCCGGCGCGGTGGCGCTGGCCAGCTTCGACTACCAACCTGTTAGCACCCAGCACAGCGGCGACGACAGCCGCATTGATCAAGGCCAGAACGGCAAGGCGCTGCAGTCTTCTTTACACGACTACGACCCGCAATCGCTGTACTACGCCGGCGACGCCGACCAGCTCAGCCACTACGCCCAGTTGCGCCAGCAAGCGCATGACCTCAAGGCCAAGCAATTCAGTGGCGGCGGCTCTGTGCGCGGTCTGGCCGCCGGCCAGTGGTTTCGCCTGGACGACCACCCGGCCCACGACGGCGACAGCAGCGAGCAGCGCGAATTCGTCGTCACCCGTCAAACTCTGAGCGCGCGCAACAACCTGCCGGCGGACCTGAAGGCGCTGGCGGGTGAGAAAGACGCCCAACCCTTCCGCGCCGAGTTCGACGCCCAGCGCCGCGGTGTGCCGCTGACCCCGGCCTACGCCCACACCGAGCTGGCCAAGCCCAAATCCCGCGGCGTGCAGACCGCCACCGTGGTCGGCCCCCAGGGCGAAGAGGTGCACACCGACCAGCACGGCCGCATCAAAGTGCAATTCCACTGGCAACGGCCGGACGAACACCCGAGCATCGGCGCCAACCTGGACGACAAATCCTCCTGCTGGCTGCGCGTGGTCATGCCCAGCGCCGGCGCCGGCTGGGGTCACCAATTCATCCCGCGCATCGGCCAGGAAGTGCTGGTCGACTTTATCGAAGGCGACATCGATCGCCCGGTGATCACCGGCGTGCTCTACAACGGCAGCCACCCGCCGCCGGACTTCAGCGGCGCGGGCGCGCTACCTGCCAACAAGACGCTGTCCGGCATCAAATCCAAGGAACACCAGGGCGGCCAGTACAACGAACTCTTGTTTGACGACACCCCCGGCGAAGTCAGAGCCAAACTCAGCTCCGAACCCGGCAAGACCCAGCTCAACCAAGGCTTCCTCACCCACCCGCGCAGCAACGGCAAGGCCGAGCCGCGCGGCGACGGCTTTGAACTACGCACCGACAATCACGGCGCCATCCGCGCCGGCCACGGCCTGCTGCTGAGCACCGAAGCGCAGAACGGCGCGTCCGGCAAACAGCTGGCGCGCGAACAGGCGCAAAGCCAGTTGGACGCGGCCCTGGCCCTGAGCCAAAGCCTGGCCGACACCGCCACTGGCCAGCAGGCGGACACCATGGAAACCGGGCCGGAAGAAATCGGCGCGGACAACGCCAAAGCCGCCAAGAAAACCGAAGGCCACCTGCAACACCAGGCCGCCGCCTTGAAAGCCTGGGAAGCCGGCTCCAACACCGACAAGGACGGCAAGACGGCAAAAGACCAAGCCGGCCAACAACCGCTGATCGTGCTGTCCGCGCCCGCCGGCATCGCCAGCCTGAGCCAGCAAAGCCAGACCGTGGCGGCAGGCACCAATCTGGACCTGGTGGCGCAGCGCGACACCAACCAGACCAGCGGCCGACGCTGGCTGCACAATGTGGGCCAGCACATCAGCCTGTTCGTCACCGGGGTCAAGGACCAGATCGCACTGAAGCTGATCGCGGCCAAGGGCAAGATCCAGGTGCAGGCGCAGAGCGACAGCATTGAAGTTACCGGCGACCAGGACGTCAAGATCACCGCCATCAAGGGCCAGCAGCTGTGGAACGGCAAGAAGGAGATTCTGCTGACCAGCGGCGGCGCTTATGTGCGGATCAAGGACGGCAAGATTGAGTTGCACGCGCCCGGCACCGTCAGCTTCAAGGGCGGAAGCCACGATTGGAGCGGGCCGGCCAGCACCAGCCTGCCCACGCCTTCGTTCAAGCCGCCGCAACCCTGCAACTATCAGGCCGCGGACGCCGCCCACGCCGGCGCGGCGAGCGCGCCGTATCCGGATTGAGCGTTGCGGCCAGGATGAGAGATTAGACATATGCAGGCTTTGCATGAAATTTTGCAGGCGGATGCGCCGGAAGGCTGGTATCTGCTGTTGGACCGGACTCTGGGCGACCCGCTGGCGTCGGAGCAGTTGGCGGCCTGTTTTCCGGAGCCCGCGGTCACGGTGTTGAACGACGCGTTTTTTGCCCATGCGCCGGAACAGGCGCCGCTGCTGATAGACCTGGCGCAAACCGTGGACTTTGGACCGGAGGAGCGCCAGGCCTGGCTAAGTCGGGGGACCGACGACATCGGCGACTCGCTGCGCAAGGGCGGCGCCGTCATGGTCAGCGCTTGGCTTCGGTCCGCGCAGCCGGCGGAGCAGGTGGCTAGGCATTTGAAGCGCCTGTTCGCCCAGCCGCATCCCGATGGACGGCAACATCATCTGCGTTACTACGACCCCAGGATTACGAGCCTGTTGGACCAGAGCCTGAGCGGCGAGGACAAGAATCAGTTGCTGGGGCCTATCGATCATTGGTGCTATCCGGCCCATCCGGCCGCGTATCGGCATATGGCGATAGACGAAGCCAAGGGCCGCGCCAGCGCGGTGTCGCTGCGCGCCGAGCACTGGGCGCGGCTGGACTGGGCCGCGCATTACCACAAGCTGCTGCGCACGGTGGCGGGCTTGAGCGAACTCCATCCCGACACGGTGGCGGCGCAGTGGCCGGACTTTCCGCTGGCCTTGCAGTGGCTGCGAGAAGCGGCGGCCTTGCCCTGGGTGGACACTGAGGATGAGGCCGCGGGCTGCGTCGCGCTGTGGTGGCTGCTGGGGCGGGATTGCGAGGAGCGCTACCCGAACGTGGCGGCGGAGTTGGAGCAGTACCGGCAGGACAGAGCCCCGACCTTGACGGAGTGGCTGCTGTTCGCCGGCGCGGAGTTTTGGAACAAGCCAAGTCAGCCGCCGTTGGCGTGATGACGGCGGCCAATATCGTCGGAGTAAAGCCTGAGGCAAGTTGGCGCAAAGCAGCGTCGGAAAACCTGGAATCAATCAAGTGAGCACTAAAACCCCCTGCGGTAACAAATTTTGCGGCAAGACCGGGCTGATGCTGCTGCCGCTGCGCTATGCGGTGGCGGCGAGCGAGGAGGGGCACGCCGAGTTTCCGGAACTCAGCGGCACCCTGGGCCAGGGCGTGGCGGACAAGAAGCTGCGCACCGCCGCCTACACCGTCCGCATGCTGCGCCAAGGTTATCTGTACGTGATGACCAAGCGTTCGGGCAAACTCAAATGGGAGAGCGCCTGGGCGGTCAATCACCAGGGCTACATCGCCAGAATCGCCTTGGGCGACGCGGTGCAGCCCCCGCCGTTCACCTGCACCACCAAGGGCGACGACATCAACGCCTCGATGATCTCCATCGAGAAAGCGCAGGATGTCAGCGAATTCCGCGTGCTGTTCCTGCCGGACCCGCTGTCCAAGGCCGCGCTGAGCAAGATCGAATCCGACAGCAAGCTGCATAACAAGCTGCAAAAATTCCAGGCCAAGGCCGTGACGCAGCCGCATGCGCTGCAGCCGGGCGACCTGCGCTCCAAGGTGGTGGAATTCCGCTCCATCGAAGGCGGCGAGCGCAAGCTGGCCCCGCGCTTCAACAACCACATGCACCCCTTCTTCGGCGCGGAAGCCAAGCTGGTCAAGAATGAGCCTTACCCCTATACCGGGCGGCTGAAAAACCTGGGCGTGGAACTGCTCAATAAAAAGGGCATGGCCATCGTCTTGCACGACCCGCTGGGTCTGGCCCAGGAACTGAACAGCTGGCGCAATCTGTCCATCGCCCGGCTCTGCACGGTGATGGCGGCGGAGAGCACCGTGTTCGCCAATTACAAGAACGAGCAACTGATGGCCATCATCCGCTCGGTCAACGCTGCGGAGGAGCAGGTGCGCAACGGCGCCATCAGTCGGCGCGAACCCAAACTGGGGGTGGCCCTGGATGACTTGGCCAAGGAGGCGAAAAACAACCCAAAGTTCCGGGCTCCAGATTTGAGAGGCATCCCGTATGACAGTATCTACAAGAACCGGGAAGAGTACGAAAGCAAAAAGCAGGAATGGCGGCGCAAGTACGCCAAGGGTATAGGGGATGGTGCTTGGGAGAAATATGGCAAGCGTTTGTGGCCCAAGTCGTCCTACAACGCGGTGCTCAAGAGCTTCGAGGCGCTGGGCGACGTTTGCGACCAGAAAAACCAGGAGCGGGCGCAAGACTTGATGCAGTGGCTGAACGCGCCGCTATTGCACGACACCCTGGGGTTTTACGATGACCAGCACTTTGAGAGCGGCGTCGCTTTCGCCGGGCAGGTCGGTTTTTGCGTGCACGGCCTCAATAGCTGCGACATTGGTCAGGAATGGCTGATCAAGCAGGTCGAGCAAAAAGACCTGAAGCCCAGCGCGATGGTGTTCAAAGCCGCAATGCTGAACTATAAGACCGCGACCGAGGCCTATGTGGCGAAAGGCGGGCTCAGCGACGCGCTGTCCCCGTATGAAAAAATACAGGAGGCCGGCAAGGGCATCAGCGATGTCTGGTCCAAGGTCAAGGACCTGGCCGAGAAGCTGGAAACCGTCGCCCATGTCAGCGGCGTCAGCACCGCCCACCTGGGCGGCGTCAACCTGCTGCTGTTGCAACTGGGCCACGCCGGGCTGGCGCGGATGCCGGGCGGCAAGCTGCTGGACAAGCAGGTGCTGCGCGCCGGCGTGGTCCACCGGCTGCTGTCGCTGTCGCTGGGCAAGATCATGAACAAGGATCTGGCGGCGGCCTACCCCAATCCCAACGCCTTCGATGCCAAGAGCGTGGCGGCGGCCAAGGCCCAGCGCAATCAGATCAATAAGCTGCTGACCGCGGCCAGCAAATCCAACAGCATGAACGGCCTGCGTTTCGGCTCGGTGGTGGCGATGCTGGAAATGATGAATGTGATGATGAAGGCCGGCAAGCTGGGGGAAAAGCCGGCGCAGCGCGAGGCCTGGGAGCTGACTGCGGCCGCCTTGGGCCTGGGCGCGGTGATGCTGGAGCTGACCGGCAGCGTCTGCGAGAAGATAGGCGAGAGCCGCAACCCGGCGCTGATCAGCGGTAGCAAGGTGGGCGTCGGCGCCTTGAAGCTGGCTTCCGGCGGCTTGGGTACGGTGGCGGGTGTAATTGGTGCGATTGTAGACTTTGATAATGCTAACGATGCAAAGTCCAAAAATATTAATTTGGCAACCGTGTATTTCCTTAGAGGTATTGTCTCCACTTCTGGAGCCGTGGTTGGTGTCGGAATTGCCTTAGGAGCCTCTGGGCCATTTTTGGAGTGGTTGCTCAAACGTGCAACAAGTGATTTTGGTCGGACTTTATTGCAAGGGATGCTTAATGTCAGCAAATTTGCGGCAGGGGAGCGTATTGCCTTATTGCTACTGCGTGGCGCACGTTTATTCACTGTGGTAGGCATAGGTTTGACTGTGGCGATCTGGTTGTTTAGCGATAATGCGTTGGAAAGCTGGTGTGACAAATCCTGCCTGCGCAAGGATAGAAAGGCCGCGGGTTTTGGTAGCGCGGTGGAAGAGGGTGCGGCTTTGGATGCTGCCGTCTTGGAGGTAAAGTGAGATGTATCTGATGGAATGGATGGTGGTCTTGGACCACAAGCGCTACAAACCTGGATCGATATGGGATGAGCAACAAAAGAAGAATGCCGAGCGTGAAAAAAAACATGAGAAAAAACTGTTCGCTCAAGGCCTAGGGCATTTGCGGACGGCGAAAGAGTCGGATATCCATGAAAGCCGTTCAGAGGTGGTGGATGACAATGGATCTATCTACCGTAAGACAAAGGCTTACTTGGATGTTTGTACTTACAACGATGATAAACGAGGTTTGATCACTTTACTTATGGGAGTAGTTTGTCTTTATCTTATAGGTGGAGTTGATTTTTTGGTTTTTATTTTGCGGCAAGCTGTAACAGGACTTGATGAGAGTGGAGAGGTCGTTTCTCTCTCTAGTTTGATTTTTCCTTTGGTAGCATTTAGTGTCGTTGTTCCATTGTTGTATTTTGTTTTTTTTCGTTATTTAATAAAGGCTTGGCGTTTAGAGGCTTTTACTGTGCGCCGATTGATGGTGCGATTCAATAGAGAAACGCGCAAAGTCTATTTGTTGCGACCTGGTTTTTTGGGCGGGGTCAAAGCTTATGACTGGGAGGAAGTTGACGCCATTTTGCCAAAAAATATGCCGAATCATGAGGGTATAGGCGGCATGCTGGTATTGGCGGTTAAGACGGAAGAAAACGAAAATCCTTATCGGGATTTTGGCGTGGATGGCGCCTTCCTGGGCTTGCCGAGCCGGGACTACCAGCATTTGCTGTCGTTCTGGGAATATATTCGCCGCTTCATGGAGGACGGCGCGGACGCGGTGCCGGCGCCGAAGCGGCTGCGCAGCAAGTGGCCCAACCCCTTGACCAGCATGTGGACGGTGTCGCGGCTGAGCCTGCCGGGCGGTTTCGATCTGGGGCGCAGCTTTTTGTGGCTACGCCTGGCGTTGACGCCGGTGTTCGTGATCTGGGGCCTGGGCCATTACGCCTCGCTGCTGTTGAGCTACGAGGGCCGCTTCCCCAAGGCGATTCGAGAGGCCAGCGGGGAGTCGGAGCTGCGTTCCTGGCTGGAGTTGCTGGCTTACAACCTGCTGCCGCTGCTGTATACCGCTGCGGGCCTGTGGCTGTACTACGCGTGGCGGCATGGTCTGGATTGGCGTTTGCCTTTGCAGTACTTGGGCGTTTAAATCGTCGACCCCTTTGAGATAGCCTGTGATACTCCGCAATGGGCAAGCCATGAGCTTGTAATGTGTGTCTCAAGCAGGAGGGCGAAGGCTGTGTATTTATTAGAATGGATGGTAGTGCTGGACCACAAGCGCTATAAACCTGGTTCAATATGGGATGAGCAGCAAAAGAAAAATGCCGAGAGTGAGAAAAAACACGAGAAAAAGCTGTTCTCCCAAGGCCTGGGGCATTTGCTGACTACGAAGGAGTCGGATATTCGTGAAAGTCGTTCAGAGGTGGTGGATGACAATTGCTCTATCTACCGAAAAACGAGTGCCTATTTGGATGTCTGTACTTACAATGATGATAAGAGAGGCTTACTGACCCTTCTGTTTAGCGTGATTTGCTATGGATTATATACCTGTACTTATATTTTAGGTTTTCTCATTTTTCAGCTAATAACTGGTAAAGATAGTTTTGGGTTCGACTTTGAGCCAGATTTGGATTTTTGGATTGGTTTTGTAGGGTTTGCAGTTATCACTCCTGTAGTTTGGGGCTGTTTCTTTCGTTATTTGCTAAAGGCTTGGCGTTTAGAAGCCTTTACCAAACGTCGATTGGTGGTCCGTTTCAATAGGGTGACGCGCAAAGTCTATTTGTTGCGGCCTGGTTTTTTGGGCGGGGTTAAGGCTTATGACTGGGAGGAAGTCGATGCCATTTTGCCCAAAAATATACCGAATCATGAGGGCATAGGCGGCATGCTGGTATTGGCGGTTAAGACGGAAGAAAACGAAAATCCTTATCGGGATTTTGGAGTGGACGGCGTCTTCCTCGGCTTGCCAAGCCGGGACTACCAGCATCTGCTGTCGTTCTGGGAATATATCCGCCGCTTCATGGAGGACGGCGCGGACGCGGTGCCGGCGCCGAAGCGGCTGCGCAGCAAGTGGCCGAATCCCTTGAGCAGCATGTGGACGGTGTCGCGGCTGAGCCTGCCGGGCGGTTTCGATCTGGGTCGCAGCTTCTTGTGGTTGCGCCTGGCGTTGACGCCGGTGTTCGTGATTTGGGGCCTGGGCCATTACGCCTCGCTGCTGTTGAGCTACGAGGGCCGCTTCCCCAAGGCGATCCGGCAAGCGAGCGGGGAATCGGAACTGCGTTCCTGGCTGGAACTGCTGGCTTACAACCTGCTGCCGCTGCTGTATACCGCCGTGGGCTTGTGGCTGTACTACGCCTGGCGACACGGTCTGGACTGGCGTTTGCCCCTGTCTTATTTGGGGCTATAGGCAAAGCCGGATGATGATGGCGATTTGAAAACAGGAAGAGAGGCTTATGTACTTTTTGGAATGGTCGCTGGCGATGGGGCGGCGCAAGCATAAGCCTGGATCCTGGTTTGATGAAATTCAAAAAGATATTGTCGAAGACAATAAAAAAGATGCAAAAAAAATGCTGGCACGGGGCGTGCATTATGATCCAGATGCCCGTGAGGTTGATGTAAAAGAGAGTAGGTCTGAGCAGCTAAGTGATAATGAATCTATTTATCAGAAAACTGATAACTACTTGGATGTTTGTACTTACAATGATGATAAAAGAGGGTTGCTGACTCTGGTTTTCTCAACATTTTGTTATGCAATATTTCTCCTTGTGGATTTGTTTGTTCTGATGTTATCAGAGCTGATTGAAGGCAAAGATAGCTCCGGAGATGTGCTTTACTTAGATGGTGGCTACTGGTTTGCTTTTTTAGGCACAGTTATCGTTACTCCTTTGATTTGTTACTTTTTTTTACGATATTTGGCGCGTGTTTGGCATTTGGAAGCCTTTACTATGCGCCGATTGGTTGTACGCTTCAATCGGGTGACGCGCAAAGTCTATTTATTGCGGCCTGGCTTTTTGGGCGGCGTCAAAGCCTACGACTGGGACATGATCGATGTTGGCCTGCCCAAGGACATGCCGAATCATCAGGGCATAGGCGGCATGCTGGTGCTGGCGGCGCGGGCGGAGTCTACCGACAACCCGCACAGCCCACTGGGTGTGGATGGCGCTTTTATTGGTTTGCCGAGCCGGGACTATCAGCATTTGCTGTCGTTTTGGGAATATATCCGCCGCTTCATGGAGGACGGCGCGGACGCGGCGCCGGCGCCGAAGCGGCTGCGCAGCAAGTGGCCGAATCCCTTGAGCAGCATGTGGACGGTGTCGCGGCTGAGCCTGCCGGGCGGTTTCGATCTGGGGCGCAGCTTCTTGTGGTTGCGCCTGGCGCTGACGCCGGTCTTCGTGATTTGGGGCCTGGGTCACTACGCCTCGCTGCTGTTGAGCTACGAGGGCCGCTTCCCCAAGGCGATCCGGCAAGCGAGCGGGGAGTCGGAACTGCGTTCCTGGCTGGAGTTGCTGGCTTACAACCTGCTGCCGCTGCTGTATACCGCCGTGGGCTTGTGGCTGTACTACGCCTGGCGGCATGGCCTGGACTGGCGTTTGCCCTTGCAGTATATGGGCGTTTAAATCATCGTCCCCTTTAGATTCGATTGTTGCACTCCGCAATGGGCAAGCCGTGAGCTAGTAATGTGTGTCTTAAGCATGAGGCGAGGGCTGTGTACTTATTAGAGTGGATGGTAGTGCTGGACCACAAGCGCTACAAGCCTGGTTCGATATGGGATGAGCAGCAAAAGAAAAATGCCGAGCATGAGAAAAAGCATGAGAAAAAGCTTTTCGCTCAAGGCTTAGGGCATTTGCTGACTACGAAAGAGTCGGATATCCATGAAAGCCGTTCCGAAGAGGTGGATGATAATGGAGGGATCTACCGAAAGACAAGTACCTATCTGGATGTGTGTACTTATAATGATGATAAGAGAGGGTTGCTTACTTTAATATTGGGTGTTTTGTCATATGGGGTTGTTCCTTGGGGTGTTTTTATTGTGTTTGCAACTTATGTAATGTTGTCGACAGGGCTGCAAGTTAGCGGGGATTCTATTGACTTGGAGGCGATATTGGTTGCGGGGCTTAGCTATGTTTTTCTGGCCGGTGTAGCCTATGTGTTTTGCCGTTTTTTATTTAAAATATGGCATTTAGAAGCATTTACTATGCGTCGCTTAGTAGTACGCTTCAATCGAGAAACGCGAAAAGTGTATTTGTTGCGGCCTGGATTTTTGGGAGGGGTCAAGAGCTATGATTGGGAAGCCATCGATGCCATTTTGCCAAAAGACATACCGAATCATGAAGGCATAGGCGGCATGCTGGTATTGGCGGTTAAGACCGAAGAAAACGAAAATCCTTATCGGGATTTTGGCGTGGACGGCGCCTTCCTCGGTTTGCCGAGCCGGGACTACCAGCATTTGCTGTCGTTCTGGGAATATATCCGCCGCTTCATGGAGGACGGCGCGGACGCGGTGCCGGCGCCGAAGCGGCTGCGCAGCAAGTGGCCCAACCCCTTGAGCAGCATGTGGACGGTGTCGCGGCTGAGCCTGCCGGGCGGTTTCGATCTGGGTCGCAGCTTTTTGTGGCTGCGCCTGGCGTTGACGCCGGTGTTCGTGATCTGGGGCCTGGGCCATTACGCCTCGCTGCTGTTGAGCTACGAGGGCCGCTTCCCCAAGGCGATCCGGCAAGCGAGCGGGGAATCGGAACTGCGTTCCTGGTTGGAACTGCTGGCTTACAACCTGCTGCCGCTGCTGTATACCGCCGTGGGCTTGTGGCTGTACTACGCCTGGCGACACGGTTTGGACTGGCGTTTGCCTTTGCAGTACTTGGGCGTTTAAGTGGTTGGCCCTTTAAGGCTGTGGCGCTCAGTAATGGGCAAGCTGTGAGCTAGTTCGCGTGTGTCTCAAGCATGGGGCGAGAGTTGTGTATTTATTGGAATGGATGGTGGTCTTGGACCACAAGCGCTACAAGCCTGGATCGATATGGGATGAGCAGCAAAAGAAAAATGCCGAGCGTGAGAAAAAGCATGAGAAAAAGCTTTTCGCTCAAGGCTTAGGGCATTTGCTGACTACGAAAGAGTCGGATATCCATGAAAGCCGTTCCGAAGAGGTGGATGATAATGGAGGGATCTACCGAAAGACAAAATCCTATTTAGATGTGTGTACCTATAACGATGATAAGCGCGGCTTGCTAACGTTAGCTTTTGGTGTGTTGGTTTATGGTTTAATTCCTTGGTGGATCGGAGATATTGCACAGTGGTGGTCAATTATTGACAAGGGTGTGGCTATCAACGGCGATGCTCTCGATGTTGGGTATATTCTAGTTCTTCTGGTTAGTGTGGGAGTCTTGTTGCCAGTTACTTATGTTTTTGCTCGTTATCTATTTGGTGTATGGCGTTTAGAGGCTTTCACTATGCGCCGCTTAATGGTGCGTTTCAATCGAGAAACGCGCAAAGTCTATTTGTTGCGACCTGGTTTTTTGGGCGGGGTCAAGGCCTATGACTGGGAAGAGGTTGACGCCATTTTGCCAAAAAACATGCCGAATCATGAAGGCATAGGCGGCATGCTGGTATTGGCGGTTAAGACTAAAGAGAACGAAAATCCTTATCGGGATTTTGGCGTGGATGGCGCCTTCCTGGGCTTGCCGAGCCGGGACTATCAGCATTTGCTGTCGTTCTGGGAATATATCCGCCGCTTCATGGAGGACGGCGCGGACGCGGCGCCGGCACCGAAGCGGCTGCGCAGCAAGTGGCCCAACCCCTTGAGCAGCATGTGGACGGTGTCGCGGCTGAGCCTGCCGGGCGGTTTCGATCTGGGGCGCAGCTTCTTGTGGTTGCGCCTGGCGTTGACGCCGGTGTTCGTGATTTGGGGCCTGGGCCATTACGCCTCGCTGCTGTTGAGCTACGAGGGCCGCTTCCCCAAGGCGATCCGACAAGCGAGCGGGGAGTCGGAACTGCGTTCCTGGCTGGAACTGCTGGCTTACAACCTGCTGCCGCTGCTGTATACCACCGTGGGCTTGTGGCTGTACTACGCCTGGCGGCACGGTCTGGACTGGCGTTTGCCGCTGTCTTATTTGGGGCTATAGGCAAAGCCGGATGATGATGGCGATTTGAAAACAGGAAGAGAGGCTTATGTATTTTTTGGAATGGTCGCTGGCGATGGGGCGGCGCAAACATAAGCCAGGTTCCTGGTTTGATGAGATTCAAAAAGACATTGCCGAAGAGAATAAGGAAGACGCCAAAAAAATGTGGGCACGGGGCGTGAGATATGATCCGGATGCCCTTGAAATTGATGTGAAAGAGAGTCGATCTGAATTGCTAGATGATAACGGCTCTGTTTATAGAAAAACTGACGGTTATTTGGATGTTTGTACTTATAATGATGATAAAAGGGGGCTGCTGACGCTAATATTTGGAGCTTTACTTTATGGGGTTGTGCCTTGGGGTGTTTTTGTCATATTTGCAACTTATATGATGGCGTCGACGGGGCTGCAGGTTAGTGGTGATTCTATTGATGTAGAGGCAATATTGGTTGCAGGGTTTAGCTATTTTTTTCTAGCTGGCGTGGCTTATGTTTTTTGGCGATTTTTATTTGCAATGTGGCATTTAGAAGCTTTCACCATGCGCCGACTGGTGGTGCGCTTCAACCGCCAAACGCGCAAAGTCTATTTATTACGGCCCGGTTTTTTGGGTGGTGTCAAAGCCTATGACTGGGAGATGATTGATGTTGGCCTGCCCAAGAACATGCCGAATCATCAGGGCATAGGCGGCATGCTGGTCTTGGCGGCGCGGGCGGAGTCTACCGACAATCCGCATAGCCCGCTGGGGGTGGATGGTGCCTTTCTGGGGCTGCCTAGCCGCGACTACCAGCACTTGCTGTCGTTCTGGGAATATATCCGCCGCTTCATGGAAGACGGCGCGGACGCGGTGCCGGCGCCGAAACGGCCGTGCAGCAAGTGGCCCAACCCCTTGAGCAGCATGTGGACGGTGTCGCGGCTGAGCCTGCCGGGCGGTTTCGATCTGGGTCGTAGCTTTTTGTGGCTACGCCTGGCGTTGACGCCGGTGTTCGTGATCTGGGGCCTGGGTCATTACGCCTCGCTGCTGTTGAGCTACGAGGGCCGCTTCCCCAAGGCGATCCGGCAAGCGAGCGGGGAGTCGGAACTGCGTTCCTGGCTGGAACTGCTGGCTTACAACCTGCTGCCGCTGCTGTATACCGCCGTGGGCTTGTGGCTGTACTACGCCTGGCGGCATGGCCTGGACTGGCGTTTGCCGCTGCGGTATTGGGCCGGTTGAAGACTTGGCCGGGCACAAACACTAAAACAGGGCGGGCGGCGCTCGCCTGCTGAAATGAATATTTGATGAATTGCGCGTGAGCCTTAATGCTTGAATCCTTATTGCCGTATTACGAACGCGAACTCGGACATCTGCGTCAGCTGTCCGGCGAGTTCGCGCGCCGCTATCCCAAGATCGCCGGCCGCCTGCAAATGGAAGGCGACCAGTGCGAAGACCCGCACACCGAGCGGCTGATCGAGTCCTTCGCCTTCCTGGCCGCGCGCATCCACAAGAAGCTGGACGACGAATATCCGGAGGTGGCGGCCAGCTTCCTCAATGTGCTGTATCCGCACTATCTGCAGCCGATTCCCTCGGCCACCATCGTGCAGTTCGAATGCGATCCGCAGCGGCCGGAAATCGCCAAGCGCTACCGGGTGGAACGCGGCCAGCCGGTGCACGCGCCGGCGATGCAGGGCGTGGTGTGCAAATTCCGCAGCGCCTATCCGGTGGACCTGTATCCGCTGTCGCTGACCGAGGCCAAGCTGGAGCTGACCAGCGGCTCGCCCTATCTGCGCCAGCTGGCGCCGGACGCGGCGGCGGTGCTGACGCTGGAGTTCCACACCCACGGCGGCCTGGCGGTCAACGCCATCGGCCTGCAATCGCTGCGCTTCTTCCTGGACGGCGAACCGGCGCTGATGCACTTGCTGTACGAGATGCTGCTGTCCAATGTCCAGAGCGTCAGCGTGGGCGACGGCAGCGAAGACCCGGCGCGCACGCGCAAACTGCCGGCGAGCAGCCTGCGGGCGGTGGGCTTCGGCCGCGACGAGGGCCTGCTGGACTACGACGAGCGCTCCTTCATGGGCTATCGGCTGCTGACCGAGTACTTCTGCTATCCGGACAAATTCCTGTTCGTCGATCTGCTGCAGCTGGACAAGGCGGCGGCGCGGCTGGATGGCGAGAAGCTGGTGCTGCGCCTGCTGCTGGACGAATACCCGGACAGCGAGCGCCACAACCGGCTGCAGACCCAGTTGCAGGCCCAGCACCTGAAGCTGGGCTGCACGCCCATCGTCAACCTGTTCACCCAGCCGGGCGAGCCCATCCGCGTGACCCACCAGAAAGCCAGTTACCCGGTGCTGGTGGACGCGCGCAAGCAGCAGGCTTACGAGGCGATCCAGATCAAGCGCGTGGTGAGGGTGGAGAAATCCGGCGACGGCGAAAGCAGCGAGGAGGTGCCGCCGTTTTACGCGATACGCCACGGCAGCGAAAAGAAGGCGCCGCGCTTTTATTGGCACGCCAGCCGGGAGCCGTCGCCGCGCCAGAGCGACAAGGGCACTGATTTGGAGCTGCATCTGGCGGACCTGGAGTTCAACGCGGTGCGGCCGGCCACCGAGGTGCTGAGCCTGGAGCTGCTGTGCAGCAACCGCGATCTGCCGGAGCAGATTCCGTTTGGCGGCAGCCAGTCCACCCAGCGGACGGATTTTTCCCTGCCCGGCCATTCCGTGGTCAAGCGCGTGCGCTTGTTGCGCAAGCCCAGCGCCAGCCAGCGCTGCCCGCTGGGCCGCGCGGTGCAGTGGCGGCTGGTGTCGCATTTATCGCTTAACTACATGTCCATCGTGGATTCCGGTTGCGCCGCCTTGCAGGAAATGCTGGCCCTGTACAACCTGACCGATTCCCCGGTGAACGTGCGCCAGATCCAGGGCGTGGTGGGAATTGAGAGCCAGCCGGCGGTGGCCCGCGTGTCCGGCCGCGATTTCAGCGGTTTTGTGCGCGGCAGCGAAATCCGCCTGACGCTGGACCCGGATTACTACGTCGGCGGCAGCGTTTATCTGTTCGCCGCGGTGCTGGAGCGTTTCTTCGCGCTGTATTGCGCGCCCAATAGCTTCACCCGCCTGCGGGTACATGCGGTTCAACAAGACGAGGAGGTAGCCTCATGGCCAGCCCGAGCCGGCGAGGCCTTGGTGATTTGAGGATGCCATGGAAATATTGATCGCTTCGCTGCTGGCGCCCAGCTTTTGCCAATTGCTGTACTACTCGCTGTCCTCTGAGGAGGGCTTGCGGCTGCGCGGCCCGGCGATAGATTGGGTGATGTGTCTCATGTTGCCGCTGGCGATGGTGATCATGGGCGGTTTGGAACTGGTGAACGGCTCGGGACCGATGGCGGGCTATGGCATCCTGCTGTTTGCGCCGGGCGGCGTGTTGGGTTTGATCACCGGGCTGGTGTTTGGCCTGTGGGTGATGCGTCGCCGCAGCCGGTTGGGGGTGGATCATGAGCGCCAATGACAGGGCTCTGCGGGCCGCGGCCCAACGCAAGCCGCGTGATCTGAAGCTGGAGCTGGCGCGTGACGCCAGCCAGTTCGGGTTTTTCCAGGCGGTACGCATCCTGGGCTTGTCCGCGCGCAAGCGCGGCGAGCGCCGCGGCCGGCTGCCGGCCAGCCTGCGCTTCCGTTCGTTGGCCTCGTTGTCTTTCCCGCCCAGCGAGCTGTGTCGTTATCAGCCGGCCAAGGAGCCGGAACAACTGGACGCCACCGACGAGATGACGGTCAGCTTCATCGGGCTGACCGGGCCCAGCGGCGCCTTGCCAACCAGCTATACCGAGCTGCTGCTGGAACGTCGCCAGCAGTACAAGGACGGATCGCTGCACGCCTTCCTGGACATTTTCAGCCACCGCGCCACCGCCTTGTTTTTCGGCGCCTGGCGCAAATACCGCTATTGGCTGGAAGTGGAGGCCGGCGAGCGCGACGGCTTCACCCGCAATCTGCTGGACCTGGGCGGCCTGGGCCTGTCCCAGCTACGTAAGCAGATGGGGCCGGACGCGAGCCTCGACGAAAACCTGTTCATCTATTACGCGGGTTTGCTCAGCCAGAAGCCCTTGTCGGCGCAGGCGCTGGAGACCCTGATCCAGGGCTTTTTCGGCGTGGACGCCGAGCTGCGGCAGTTCGTCGGCCAATGGATGCAGGTGCCGGCGACGGAGCAAAGCCGGCTGGGCGACCGTGAGAGCGAGCTTGGCGTGTCCTTGTTCGCCGGCGCCCGGGTCTGGGACCGTCAGACCAAGCTGCAACTGCGGCTGGGCAGCATGCGCCGCGCCCAGTTCGAAGCCCTGCTGCCCGGCGGCCCCGGCGCGCAGGCCTTGCAGGCGCTGCTGCAATTCGCCGTCGGCCATAATCTGGCGGCCGACGTCAGCCTGGTGCTGGACAAGCGCGACGTGCCGGCGGCGCAGCTGGGCGGCCCGGTGGACTTGCGCCTGGGCGGCAATTGCTGGCTAGGCCCGCAAAAGCAAGATCCTGAAGACATGCGCTACGCGCTGCTGCATTGAGCGGCGCGAGCGAAATCGACTTTTCATTTTGAGCGTATTGGAACGATATGTCCGTATCCCTGAAAGCCCTGATCGACAGACTGACCCCCACCGCCCGCCAGGCGATTGAGCAGGCGGCCAGCCGCGCCTTGGCGCGCACGCATTTCGAAATCGAGATCGAACACGCGCTGTTGGCGATGTTCGACCAGGACAACAACGCCGCGCTGGCGGCGCTGCACGCGCTGGGCGCGGACCTGCCGCGCATCGAGCGCGAGCTGGAAGCCGCGCTGGACGCGTTCCGCAGCGGCAATACCCGCAACCCGGTGCTGTCCGCCTGGCTGCCCAAGTGGCTGGAAAAAGCCTGGCTGCTGGCCAGCGCGGAACAGGGGCAGGACGATGTATCCACCCTGGACCTGCTGTTGGCGCTGTGGCAGGACGAGGCGCTGCGCGGCGCGTTGCAGTCCGGCTCCGCCGCGCTGGCGCGCCAGGATGCCGGCCGCCTGCAGGGCGCTTACGCCGCCTTGCGTCAGCACGGCGGCGAGGCCTCTGCCAACGCGCCGGCCGCCGAAGCCGGCGCGGAGCCGACGATGGCCGCGCCCGCGGCCGGCAAGCGCGGCAGCCCGGCCCTGGACAAATACACGATAGACCTGACTGCTCAGGCCAAGGCCGGCAAGATCGACCCCATCCTGGGACGCGACGTTGAAATCCGTCAGATGATAGACATCCTGATGCGTCGCCGGCAGAACAACCCCATCCTCACCGGCGAGCCGGGCGTGGGCAAGACCGCGGTGGTGGAAGGCCTGGCGCGCAAGATCGTGCACGGAGAAGTACCGCCGGTGTTGGCCGGCGTCACTCTGCGCACCCTGGACCTGGGCCTGTTGCAGGCCGGGGCCAGCGTAAAGGGCGAGTTTGAAAACCGCCTGCGTCAGGTGATAGACGAGGTCAAGGCCAGCCCGGTGCCCATCATCCTGTTCATCGATGAAGCCCACACCCTGATCGGCGCCGGCGGTGCGGCCGGCCAGAACGACGCGGCCAACTTGCTGAAACCGGCGCTGGCGCGCGGCGAGCTGCGCACCATCGCCGCCACCACCTGGGCCGAGTACAAAAAGTACTTTGAAAAAGACGCGGCGCTGGCGCGCCGCTTCCAGGTGGTGAAGGTGGAAGAGCCGGCGCCGGAAATCGCCGTGCAAATGGTGCGCGGCCTGACCCCGGCGATGGCTGAACACCACAAGGTGGAAATCCTCAACGAGGCGGTGGCCGCCGCCGTGCATCTGTCCAGCCGCTACATCGCAGGCCGCCAACTGCCGGACAAGGCCATCAGCGTGCTCGACACCGCCTGCGCCCGCGTGGCGCTGTCGCGCGCCGGCAAGCCGGGGCCAATCGAGGACGTGTCGGTGCTGATAGACAATATCGACCGCGAAGTGGCCGCGCTGCAGCGCGAAGAAGGCCACGCCGAACGCATCGCCGAGCTGGAAACCCGGCGCGCCGAACTGCAGGCGGATCTGGAGAAACTGCACGCCGCCTGGGACGAACAGCAAAAACTGGTCGCGGAAATCGACGAGCTCAAACAGCGGAAGGCCGAGGCCAAGCCGGCCAAGGGCAAGAAGCTCAGCCCGCTGCAAACCAAGCGCAAGGCACTGCGCGAATTGCAGAAGCACCAGCCGTTGGCCTTCGAGTGCGTGGACGAGAGCGTGATCGCCGACGTGATTTCCGGCTGGACCGGCATCCCGCTGGGCCGCATGGTCAGCAATGAGCTGGAACAGGTGCAGAAGCTGGCCTCGCTGCTGGGCGCGCGCGTCATCGGCCAGGATCACGCCTTGGAGCAGATCGCCGAGCGGGTGCAGATCGCCAAGGCCAATCTGGAAGACCCGGGCAAGCCCAAGGGCGTGTTCCTGCTGGTGGGGCCGTCCGGCGTGGGCAAGACCGAAACCGCGCTGGCGCTGGCCGAGGCCTTGTACGGCGGCGAGCGCAATCTGATCACCATCAATATGTCGGAATACCAGGAAGCGCACAGCGTGTCCGGCCTCAAGGGCTCGCCGCCGGGCTATGTTGGTTACGGCGAGGGCGGGGTGTTGACCGAGGCGGTGCGTCGCAAGCCCTACTCGGTACTGCTGCTGGACGAGGTGGAGAAGGCCCATCCGGACGTGATGGAGCTGTTCTTCCAGGTCTTCGACAAAGGCCTGCTGGAAGACAGCGAAGGCCGCGAAGTCGATTTCAAGAACACCATCATCCTGCTGACCTCCAACGCCGGCTCCGATCTGGTGATGCGCGCCTGCGAGCACGGCGTCACCGTCGAGGGCGAAACCCGCGACCCGACGCCGGAAGACCTGGTGGAGATTCTGCGGCCCACCTTGCAAAGCGTGTTCAAGCCGGCCTTCCTCGGCCGCCTGACCATCGTGCCCTATCTGCCGATCAGCGACGAAGTGCTGCGCGCCATCGTCGGCCTCAAGCTGAACAAGATCCGCCAGCGCATCGCCGACAATCACGGCGCGCAAGTGGAGTTCCCGGAAGAGCTGGCGGAACAGATGGCGGCGCGTTGTCTGGACGTGGACAGCGGCGCGCGCAACGCCGACGCCATCCTGACCCGCACCCTGCTGGCGCAGATCTCCAGCGACTTGCTGGCGAGAATGGCCAGCGGCAAGCCGGTGAAGAAGATCGCCGTCTCGCTCAAGGGCGAGCAGGTCAAAGTGCGGCTGAGCTGAGGAAACGCGTCCATGTGGAAAATGTTGGGCCTGTTCGGAATCAGCACCGTTGCCTGGTGGGGGCTGCTGTGGCTGGTGTTGCCGCAGAGCTGGCAGCGCATCAGCCCGTCGGCCATTCTGCTACTGCACCTGGGGCCGCCTATGTTGCTCAGCGCCGGCGTCAAGCTATGGGGCTATCTGAAGGAAAAGCGCGCCAAGCAGGAAGAGGCGGGTCAGGAGGCCGCGGCGGAGGCCGAGCGCCGGTCCGCGCGCGAGGCCGCGCGCGAACGGCATCTGGCCGAGCTGCGCGAACGCCAGGCCGTGGTGGACTGCCGCTGGCTGTGGGCGCGCGCCGTCCCGGCCAATGGCGAGCCTGGTTGGCTGGCGGAAGCGCCGGACGGCTGTCTATGGTCATGCCTGGACGCGGCGGACGTCGACGCCGACGAAGCGCTGCAAGCCTTGCGTCCTCATGTGACCGAGGCGCTGCGAGAGCTTTACGCCATCGCGCCTGGCGCGGCCTGGCTGCCGCTGGTGATGGAAGTGGTGCCCAGCCTATCCGGCATCGAGCAAATCGCCGCGGTCAAGGAATGGCAGACGGAAGCGATGGCTGAAACGCTGGACGACGGCGAATGGCCGGCGCCGGAAGCTCGCTTCCTGGCGGGGGCCGGCACCGGCACGGTGGCTGACCGCGCACGGCAGCTGCTGCAACAGCAGCCGGATCTGCCGGGCGTGATCATGCTGGGCGCCGACGCGCCTTTGCTGACGTTGGGCGGAGAGCAGTGGGACGAGAGCGATCCCGCTACGGCGGAGCGCCAGCGCTGGCTGGGCAAGCCGGGCCTGGCCGTCGCCGTCTTGCTGTTTCTGCGCGAGCAATTGCCGGAGCCCGATTTGGGCCCCGTCGCCGTGGCCGAGGGCGCCGATCCTTATCAGCCTTATTGGGAAAAAGACTTCAGCCGCGCGGGCGGCAGTTGGGGCGTGGTGCCGGCCCGTCATCAGGCCGGCCTGGCCGAGCTGCCGGTCTTGGCCCAATTGGGCCAGTCTAGCGCGGCCGCTGCGCCGCAGGAGCGCGCCTTGCAACTGACGCGGCAATTGCAACTGGTGCTGGACAACGCCTTGGTCAACGCCGCGCTGCTGGACTACCCGTTCAGTCCTGAGGACGCCAAGCCGGAAAACGATAAGGCGGCCAGCCTGGGCTGGCTGGTGCACAACGGCGGCGACGTAGACGCCGGCGGCGTGCGCCTGGCCGCCATCGCCAGCGCCTTGAACCGCCACGCGGTGGAGCTGCACCCCATCGACGAGGCCAGCAATCTGGCGCGGGAGTGGGGCGACGTCGGCGTCGCCGCCGACGCCATGCTGGCCGCCGCCGCCGTCAGCCACAGCGCGCGCCTGGCCGCTCCGGCCCTCATTACTCAATTCAGCAACGATCATGTGGCGCTGGCTATGGCCAGACCGCCGCGCGAGGAGGCCACAGCATGAAACGCGTGATCCGCTTGGGCGACCCCACCGATCATGGTGGCAAAGTCGTCAGCGCCGCATCCAGCACCACCTTGTTCGGCAAGCAGGTCGCCTGCCTGGGCGACGCGGTCACCTGCCCGCAGCAAGGGCACGTCAACTGCACCATCGTGGAAGGCGACCCCAGCTGGGTAGTCGGCGGCAAGCCGGTGGCGCTGGAAGGCCATAAAGTCAGCTGCGGCGCCTCGCTGATCTCCACCATGCCGGAAGTCGGCAAGGGCTGATCGCAACACCTCTCTATATAGAAGCCACAAAGCATGGAAAACATCGAGCAAACAGTGGAGCAATTGCTAGTCCCCATCCCCGGCGGCTGGCCGGCGGGGGAGGACCTGGCTTACTCCACGCTTTTCGACCAGATTCGAGAGGCCCGCCGCAGCGACGACCCTGGTTTGTCGCAAGGCGACTGGGAACAAACCCTCAAAACGGCGGAATGGCCCAAAGTCATTCGCTTGTGTGAGGACGCGCTGAGTCAAAACAGCAAAGACCTGCAATTGCTGGTCTGGTACGCGGAAGCCCAAGTCCAGGCCAACGGCGTTCCCGGGCTGACCCTGGGCCTGGCCGCGCTGGACGGCTGGCTGCGCCAATACTGGGAGAGCGGTTATCCGGAGCTGGACCCGCACGACCTGGACGAACGCGTCGGCAAGCTGGAATGGCTGAATCAGCAACTGGGGCTGGCCATCCGCAGCGTGCCGCTGCTGAAGCCGGAGTTCGGCGCTTACGGCTGGAACGATTGGCAGCAATCGCGCGACGTGGAAAACCTGGGCTTGAAAGACGCCGAGGCCAAGGCCGCCGCCATCGCCGAGGGGAAGCTCTCCGGAGACGAGTTTGAAAAGAGCGCCACCCTGTCCGGTCACGCCTGGTTCCAGAGCCAGGCGGAAGCCCTGGTGCTGGCATTGGGCCGCTATGAAGCATTGGACGAGCAAGTGGACCAGCGCTTCGGCGGAGAGGCGCCCAGTCTGGCGGATATCCGCAACGGTATTTACGCCTGCCAAGACCTGGTGTTGCGTTACCGTCAACAAACCGCGCCGGCCGGCGTTACGCCGGCTCCTGTCGAACCCGTCGTCGAAAGAAAAGCCGTGACCCAAAGCTATAGCGCGCCCACTCCCGCCGCTTCGGCGGCGCCCGTCGCCTTCAACGGCCAGATCCGCAACCGCCAGGAAGCGGTGCAGATGTTGAGCGAAGTCGCCCGTTACTTTCGCAGCAACGAACCGCATAGCCCGGTAGCCTTATTGGCCGAACGCGCGGCGCGCTGGGCCGAGATGAGCTTGGAAGAATGGCTGCTGCATGTGGTCAAGGACGATTCCACGCTGAATCAGCTGCAAGAACTGCTGGATGTGAGGAAGGAATAAGCGATTTCAGGCCTCTGGAACGATACGGGCCGGCGAAGCGCCGGCCCGTTTTTCATGGTTCAGCGGGGCGAGGATGGGGTGCCGGTGAATACCCTTTGTGGATATTCGTTGCCGCATCAAGGGTTTGCCCTGTGAGGCCCGCTTTTGTTGAGGTTTTTGTTGCAAAAGGTGTTGACGGGTTTAGGGGGGTGACGTATAGTTCGCCTCCTCAGCAGACAACGCAGCGGCGGAAACGAAACGCAGCGATCTGCACCGATCTTTAACAAAACGAATAACCGATAGGTGTAAGTGCTCGGTCGATGACCAAACACTTGCACTGCAAGACGAGAGATATCTTGATGTTTCTTTGATCTTGCGTGCCAGAAAATTTGCTTGGAATTGAACTGAAGAGTTTGATCCTGGCTCAGATTGAACGCTGGCGGCATGCTTT
>NZ_MUKU01000025.1 GCF_002081825.1 Chromobacterium haemolyticum
TCAGCGGGTCTCCTAGCTTGGACAGTTTGCTTTCACGTTCTTCGGCGGCGAACAGGCTCTTCATGGGTGTGTCTCGGTCAGGGGGCAGGTCAGATCATGCCAGAACGGGAGGTTTCTGGAAGTCCCCTTATAGCCGGCGTCCTGGAACGCCTGCGCCTCGGCGGCGGCGCGCTGGTATTCGGCCAGGCGCAGCTCGCTGCCCAAAGCCTCATTGCGCGCGACATCAGTGGCGATATCGATATCTCGCAGTAGTTGTTCTTGTAACTCCCCTAGCACAAACTGCGGCTCCGGTTGATTACCTTGCTGCAACCAGAGTTCATATTCATCCCACCAGCGGTGCCCTTTAGGGATATACGCCCCATCGACAACTCGAATCACTCCATCCGGCTGCTTGGTTAAACGATACATGGCATTCACCTTCACTCCCCCTATAGATTCATTAAATCTCAGCATCCGCCACCCAGTGACATGCAACCCAAGTAATACTTGAGCCAGTAGGGGGAATCATATTTACAAACTTGGTAGAACTACTCTTAGCTGCGGGAATCACGCCATTTCCATTACTCGTAGCCATTCTATCAACCGCACCCAAACCGTCATAAATCACAATAGCCGGCTCAATCCGTTTCTCTACCATAAACGGAATGGTCATATTAATTTGCTTATCACCAGAAGTGCCGACATTCAAATGAAACATCTTGCTGAAGATAGCCGGTGCGAAAGCAGAATCGGCTCCATAGTTTTTAGCGGGGAAGTCATTTAGCGGATAGCTTTTCTCAAAATACCGCTGACACAAAGTCAGTTCCTCGCCAAAGCTGCGATACTCAAACGGCGTCGCCACTGGGCTCTCCTCCAACTGCACCTGAGCAATATCGAAAGTGCCGGTTTGCGCGCCGGTAATCGCATTCAAGGCTGGGTAGGCATCGCTGTACGACACCCCAAGAAAAACAGCCAGAGAAGCCTCGTTCCCCGGTTCGCGCCCCTGTAGGCTGGGCGAGGAGAAAGAGAAGACAAAGCGTTGCCAGCGGCTGGTCAGCTCCACTGGAACCGCCTCCAGCGCTCTGATCTTGTCGGATGCGGCTGGCGGTCGTTTCAGCCACTGTTCAACATAGGCCACCATCTTGCGCGGCTGATCCGCCTTGGCCCAGAAGCTCAGCGTCATCCGCTTGCCGGTGAAACGCCGCAGGTTTTCCACCGGCTGGCATACCTGGCAGTACTCGTTGACCTTGCTGGCCGGCGGCTTGCTCAGCGTCAGACGCATGAAGCTCGTCGTCGCCCCCAAGGTTTCGGTCTCGGCGATACTGGCCGCCATTCGCGACAAAGTCGCGCCGCCAAGCGGGCCGCCACCCAAATCCAGAAGCCAACGGTCCACCGAGCCATAACCGCCCACAGTCTGACTGGCGCCGCGCTGCCACACGTCGAACCCCCCATTGATCAGCACATTGCGGCGGTAGGCCTGAGCCGGAAAGGTTTGCAGCGGATGGAAATCCCGTGGCTTGGCATCCCGCTTCGCCAGTTCCTCTGCGATGCGCTGATCCACCGCAGAGCGCGTGGCCAATACCACGCTGGGGTCCACCAGCAGCGTCACCGCCGCAGTGTTGGACACTTCCAGAATCATCCGCACATAAAGCTGCTTGTTGGAGCCAGCCGCCAACAGCGGCTTGTAGCTCTCCGGGAATTTGCCGATGGCGATCAGATCGCCGCGGCTATCGAACAAACCCACCTCGCGGATGTAAAAGCCGCCCACGGTATCCGGCAGCACCGCTTCCGCCACCACCCAGTTGGGATTGTTCGGGTCCACCGCCAAGTGGTTGAGCGCGCCGCGCCAGGTTTCGTGCTTGAGCGCGGTCTGGCTCTCGCTGGGCGTGTAGTAGCCGCCGTTGTCGCCGTCGCCAACCGCCATCTGGCTGATCTGCAGCGGCGCGCCGTTGGCTTGCGCCGCCGCCAGCTTGGCCTTGCCGCTGGCGGTGAGAAGCGTGAAAAACTCATTGGCCATCGATTGCTCCTGGGAAGGGTTCTAGGGATCTCATGCTGTGGGATAAAGCGTGACCGTCTCGACGCTGGCATACGCCAGCGCCACGTTCAAACTGGCGCGCTGTTGCAGTGATTCGGGCTGGAACGGGTAGACCGTGGCCAGCTCGCCCACTTGAGTGGCCAGCGCCAACATTGGCACAGCGCTGCGGTTGCTCAACACCAATGCCAGCCGTTCCAGCACCGAGCGGGCGTTCTTGTATTCGTTGATCATCGCCTCCAGCGCCGTCAGCGTGGCGGCGTCGATGCCGCGCGCGGCCAAGTCGATCCGGATCTTGAAGTGATAAGGTTTTCCGGCGTATTCGAACCATTCGCTGATCTGACCAGACAGCGCCAGCGTGGCCAGCACCTGCTGCAAAGACCAGCGCGTGCCCTTGCTGCGGTGCAGATGGATGGACTGCTTGATCAGCTCGCGCTGCTGGCGTTCGCCCTGGCTCAGCCGCCAGCCCTCGTCGCCGGCGACGTGGAACTGCTCGGCCAGCGCCGGCAGCCAGCCGGCGTCCACCTGGTCCACCAGATAGACCAGCAGGGAGCTCAGATCGGCGTCGCCCAAACGGGTGGTGAGCTGTGCCAGGTGGCCGAAACGCTCGTCGTTGGCCAGGATATTGGGCGCCGCCCCGCTCATAGCCGCAGCTCCGTTTCACGGATCACGCCGTCGGCCAGCCGCCACTGCACGGTGAGCCGCGCGTCGCCGTTGCCGCCTACGCTGTAGAGCACCCGCGCCACGGCGACGCGCGGCTCGCCGTACAAGGGGTGGCTAATCGCCTCCACCGCCTCGCGCACCACATGCGGCCGGGCTCGGTCCACCGGGTAGTCCAGATAACGGAACAAATCGCTGCCAAACTCCGGCCGCAGCGGATCGCTGCCCTTGGGCGTACCCAGGATGATGCGCAAGGCCTGATGGATGTCGTCGAGGTTCTCGACGATGTCAGCGGGGGATGCCTGATCGCGGGCCTGCAAGGCCGGCTGCCAGTGCAAGGAGGAGATGTCGGATATGCGGGTCATGGGCCTATGATGCCGCAAGGCCCGCCGCGGGGCTTTTAAAGCCGGTTAGGGAAACAGTTGAATTACAAGGAGAATTTCGCGTACAACGCCGCATGCGGCGCAAGCCTTGCCACCATGCCTTGACCCTCCGCACCCGGTCGGCAACAATCCCCCCGTTGCCGCCCACATGCGGCACACGGGATTGGCGTCCCGTTATCTACTTACCAATTCTGCTTGCGCGGCATGCCGCGCGAGCTGCTTTACCATGGCCGCGCCATTTGGCAGGCGCATGGTGGGGGAGTGTTATGCACTCGCTGGTTTGGTAAGTAGACCAGTACGCCAATCCTGCCACGCGCCTGCCTAATACCTCAGCCTTCCCCGGCAGGTGGTTTATCTTGTGTCACAGCAGGAGAAACACCATGCAACATCCTCACAAATTCCCCCGTCGTCGCCGCTACAAACTGCACTCGCTGGAGCAGCAGGAAGCCTTGCTCCCCTTTGTTCGTTTGTGCCCCGGCCGCACCTATCGGCATTACTGGCAAATGCCCGCGCCCCGTAAGGATTACCACGCCGACAGCGCGTATGGCCGCGAATGCGCGGCCCACCTGCTGCAATGGATGAAGGACAATCGGGAATACGTCGGCAAGGGCCTGCTCAGTCGCGTGGCGCGCGACATCGATTTTGACGACCGCGATGGTCGCGGCCAGTGGATGGGTTTCTTCAACTATCTGGAAATCATGATGCTGTTGGGTGCAGACCGGGTCCGGGTCTACCGGCATGTGGATAGCCAGCACCAGCTCTACCTGGCGCTGGGTCAGCGGTTTAGCCTGGAAGCACGTTTCCGCCGCATCCGCCTGAGAAACCGCTAAGCGCCTTGCGTGGGTATCGCTGCGCTCCACTCACCCTACGGCGGATGGTTTGTCGGGGTATTTGTAGGGTGGGTGGAGCCGACAGGCGATACCCACCAAACCCCGCCACCAAGGCCCAAGCATCGATCCCATCGCGATTCCGCGTGGGCATCGTCGCTCCATCCACCCTGCGTCATAAGGCTTGTCGGGCGGGTGGCGCCGTCAGAACCTGTTCAAAGTCTGCTGCGCTTCGGCGATACGGCGTTAAAAACAAGCTCAAAATGCTCATGTACCACTTGTACATTCCGCTTTTTCGCTCGTTTTCGCCTTGTCTCGCTCTTGCTCGCGAGTCTTAGAACAGGTTCTCAGACACAGGCCACTGAAACCAAGGCCCCCGCCTGTTCAAACGCCACAGGCCAGGCGTACTTGCTCCAGCAATGCGTCCGCCCGCGCCCAGTCGCTGTAGCGGCTCGGCCGCGCCGCGGCTTCGTAAGCCCTCATTTCCCGCTCAATGTAATCGTGCAGGCCCGGCGTGGCCGGCCCGTATTCGGGCGCGCCGCCAGCGGACTTCAAGGCCAACAGGCCGGCCAATTCGTCACGCAGCCGGGCATCGTCCAAAGTCTGGTCGGCCAGTTCTCCCAGCAGCAGCGGCGGCATGCTGCGCCAGCGCAGCAGCCATTGCGCCGCCAGCAAGGGCCGCAGCACGTATAGGTATTTTTTCAGCCTCAGTTGCTGTTCGCGCTTGCGCCCACGATAGTTCTTGCGCACCGCCGACAGATAATGCCAGTAGGCGGCATCGCCGGCGAAGTGCTCCTGGCCCAGGTTTCGCAACAGCCGGCAGGCCGCCGGATGCTGGCGGTAAACCTGCGGCGAGGCTAGCCACTCCAGCAGCGCGGCATTGCCGCCCAGCGTCAGCCGCAAGGCCTTGCGCAGCTCCCAGCCGCTGATATCCAAACCGTCGGCCAAAGGCAGTTCGATCACGTCGCGCTGGCCGCCGGCCTCGTACCACTCCGCCGCTTGCAGGTAGACGAAGCGCACATCGTAATCGCTGTCCGGCGCGGCGTAGCCCCAACAGCGGCTGCCGCCTTCGGCCGCGTAAAGGATGCGCACGCCGTGCTGCGCCTCCACTTGCTCCAGCCGCGCCAGCGCTAGCCGCCGCGCGGCCTCCGCCGGACGCTCCGCGCGTTCCGGGCGGGCGTGTGCTTCCGTCGACACTCTTCAACTCTCCCTGTATCGTCGCGGCGCGCCAGGATGTGGCCCGCCGATTGCAAAATTTCCCTTTACCCCATTTAAGCTATTTAATACAAAGGCGGCATGCCGTTGGAAACCGACGTCGCCGGCAGGCCCACACCATAATAACCGGGCCCGGAACCGGCGTCCGCTCGCAACGGCTTTTGGGGAAAAACACATATGAAACGATGGGGACAACCATGATCACCACCATCAAGGGCAAGATTCTGGCCAGTTCCGGCCTGCTGATCCTGATCGGTTTTTGCGTGTTGGCCGGCGTCAATATCTACGCCAGTTATCAGAGCGCGGAGAAGGCGGTACTGGACAACGCCAAGCTGCTGGCCGAAAGCGAGGCCGGCCAGGTGCAGCGCTTGCTGGGCAAGACTTACGATTCGGCTCAGGTCGTGGCCGAATCCGCAGTGGCGGTCAAACACAATCTGCCGCCCAACGCCCGCCAACTAGTATCCGACATCGTTAAGGGCCAATTGCCCAATAACCCGGACGCTGTCGGCTACTGGGCCATCTGGGAGCCCAACGCGCTGGACGGCCGCGATGCGGAGCTGGCCGGCAAGGAGCACAACGACAAAACCGGCCGCAGCGGCGTCTACTGGTATCGCAAGAGCGGCAAGATCGACGTGGTGTGGGGCGGCGAGGGGGTGGACGACAGCGCCTATTACACCGAGCCGCGCAAGACCGGCAAGCCGATGTTGACCGAGCCTTATGTGGACCCCGACATCAAGATCCTGATGGGCACCATTTCCTTTCCCCTTCTGGTCAACGGCAAGGTGCTGGGCGTGGCCGGTTGCGATATCGCGCTGGGTCATTTGCAGGAGCTGGCCGCCAAGGTCAAGCCTTACCAGAGCGGTTTCATGAGCTTGTATTCCAACAGCGGCGTTCAACTGGCCGGCCGCGATCCGGCGTTGAACGGCAAGGCGGACGCCGGCCTGCCGGCGGCGGCCAAGACGGCGATCAAGGGCGGCCAGCCGGCGGAGTACGACAGCGACGACGGCTTCCGCCACTTCATCATGCCCATCACCGTGGGCGAGGCCGGCATGCCGTGGGCGGTGCGCATTTCCATCCCATTGAGCGAGGCGTTCGCCCCAGTACGCGCCGCCAGCTGGCAGTCGGCCTTGATCAGTCTGGGCATTCTGGCTCTGATCCTGCTGCTGCTAGGCGCCACGCTCAGCCAGTTGCTGCGCCCGCTGGGCCGGCTGCAATCGGCAATGAGCGAGCTGGCCTCCGGCAGCGGCGATCTGACCCGCGCGCTGCCCATCGCCAGCCGCGACGAGATCGGCCTGGCCGCCGGCGCCTTCAATACTTTCACCGGCTCGCTGCGCGCGATGATGCTGGACGTGCGCCGCCACGCCGGCGATGTGTTGGGTTCGGTGCGTCAGCTGTCCGGCGATGTGGATCAGATTCGCGGCAGCTCGGCGCGACAGTCCGAGGCGGCCAACGCCACCGCCGCCAGCGTGGAGCAGTTGTCGGTCAGCGTCAGCCACATCGCGGAATCGGCTCGCGTGGCGGAACAGCGTGCGCGCGAGGCGGACACGCTGTCCAGCGAGGCTTCGGCCAATGTCGACGCCACGGTGCGCGAGATCGGCCGCATTTCGCAGACGGTGCGCGAGCTGGCCGAGGTGCTGGGCGGCATGCAGCAACGCTCGGACCAGATCAGCGGCATCGTGTCGGTGATCCGCGACATCGCCGACCAAACCAATCTATTGGCCTTGAACGCGGCGATCGAGGCCGCGCGCGCCGGCGAGATGGGCCGCGGCTTCGCCGTGGTGGCCGATGAAGTGCGCAAGCTGGCCGAGCGCACTTCCCAGGCCACGCTGGAAATCTCCGGCGTGATCCAGACCATGCAGCAGGACACCGCCAAGGCCTCCGACAGCATGGACGGCGCGCTGCGCCAAGTGGACCAGGGGGTAAAGCTGGCCGAGGAATCAGCGCAATCGATCCAGCAGATCAGCGGCCACGCCCAACAAGTGGTGGAATCCGTGGGCGACATCGCCGCTTCCACTTCCGAGCAATCCAGCGCCAGCCAGGAGATCGCCCGCCATATCGAAAACATCCACGGCATGCTGCTGCAAACCGACGAATCCATCAGCCAGGCGCAACAGGCCACCACCTTGCTCGCGCGCTTGGGCGAGGAACTGGATTCGCTGATCGGAAAATTCAAGCTGTAGCCGCGGCTTGGTCGGATTTTTTGATCGACTCTTGCGGTTTTTTGCGCTTTTTTCGCGCCGAGCCTATCCGTATAGTCCGTTCATGGCCGGCCGCCCTCCGCGGCCGGCGTCATCAATCAAGGCCGGCGCGCCGGCAGGAGAACGCAAGATGGATAAATGGATCACATTGCTTGCCCGCGTGCTGCTGGCGCAGGTTTTCTTTCTGGCCGGCATCGGCAAGCTAGGCGCCGGCTACGCCGCCACTCAGGGATATATGGCCGCAATGGGCGTGCCCGGCTTTTTGCTGCCGCTGGTGATCGCTTTGGAAATCGGCGGCGGCTTGGCCTTGGCGCTGGGCGTGAAAGCGCGCTGGGTAGCACTGCTGCTGGCGGGTTTCTCCGTCGCCTCGGCGCTGCTCTTCCACTGGGAGCCGGGCAATAGCCAGCAAATGATCCAGCTGACCAAGAACCTGGCCATGGCGGGCGGCTTGCTGATGGTGTTCGCCCACGGCGCGGGCAAACTGTCCTGGGACGGCCGCAAGGACTGAGAGCCTGCTCAAAATGTGCCGCGCGTCGGCGGGAGAGTGAGGCAAGGGCGTTGAACAGGCTCTGAGGCGGCTTGGACTCTGCACCGGCCCGGGCCGCGACGGCCCGCCCTCCTCTTGCGCGCCGACTCGTGCCACAATGCCGCATTGCATTGAATCGAGCGCGCCATGTCCTTGCACTTCCACGTGATTCCAGTCACGCCGTTTGCCCAGAACTGTTCCATCCTGTGGTGCGACGCCAGCGGTCGCGCCGCGGTGGTGGACGCCGGCGGCGATATCGAGCGCATTGCCGAGTGGATCTCCCGCCAGAACCTGACGGTGGAAAAACTGCTGCTGACCCACGGCCACATCGACCACGCCGGCGGCGCCGCGCGGCTGGCCGAGCAACTGGGCGTCAAGATAGAAGGCCCGCAACGCGCGGAAAGCTTCTGGCTGGACCAGTTGCCCCAGCAAGGCCATATGTTCGGCTTTCCGCGCAGCGAGGCGCTGACGCCGGATCGCTGGCTGGAGGAAGGCGACACCGTCAGCGTGGGCGAGGAAACGCTGAACGTGATCCACTGCCCCGGCCACACGCCGGGCCACGTGGTGTTCCACAGCGCCGGCGCGCGGCTGCTGATCGCCGGCGACGTGCTGTTCCAAGGTTCGATCGGTCGTACCGACTTTCCAATGGGCAATCACCAGCAGTTGATCGACGCCATCCAGCAAAAGCTGTTCCTGTTGCCGGACGACACTACCGTGGTGCCGGGCCATGGTCCTTTGACCACCATAGGCGAGGAAAAGCGCAGCAACCCCTACGTCGCCAACCCTCGCTACCGCTGAGCCCCAATGCCCCCCGAGTTTGAACGCAAGGTGATCGCGCTGCTGCTGGCGCTGCCGCCGGGCCGGGTCACCACCTACGGCGCCTTGGCGGAACAGGCCGGCTACCCTCGCCATTCCCGCCATGTCGGCCGCTTGCTCAGCCACCTGCCGGACGGCGTCAGCGTGCCCTGGTTTCGGGTACTCGGCTCCGGCGGGCGCATCTCGCGGCCCGGCAGCGAGCAGGCCGACTGGCAGCGCTTGCTGCTGGAGGAGGACGGAGTGGAATTGAGCGCGGCCGGCAAGGTGGATTTACGGCGCTACGGTTGGCCGGACACGCATTTTTGTAGCAAAAAACTGTAGTTCCACAACATTTAATGTTTCATGCGAAATATCTACAGCCAAAAATACATCGCATTCACATAAAATGACAAAAATGCGACAAGCACATTGTAAATACTTTGCAAACGAATATTTCTGAGCTAGTCTGCGCCCGCGCCGACAGGTCTGTCCGCGCGCACTACACGCTACACGCACAATATTCTGGTGAAACAATGAAAACTCGCAATCTGCTGCTGGCCCTGGCTCTGGTGGGCGGCTGTACCGTGGCGCAAGCCGGTGATTACTCCTTTGGCAATGTCAGCGCAAACTGGCTGGATTGGTCTAACCGCACCACCGAGCAATCGGGCAAGCGCGATTTCGGCTATCTCGAAGCCGAAGGCGGCATGGGTGGCAACTGGGGCGAACTGTACGGCTTCTTCGACCTGGAAAACCCGGGCAAAGGCAACAACGGCACCGGCACCAAGGACCGTCGCTACACCACCAAGGTGGTTGCCCGCTACAACATGACCCAGATCGGCAATGTTCCGGTTCAACTGTACGGCCACGTTTACGACACCCGCGGCAACGAGTTCTTCACCCAAAACCGCGTTCTGGGCTTGGGCACCAGCCTGAGCTTCGGCAACCTGACCATCAAGCCGTTCATCGGCGTGCACAACGAACTGGACTCCTTCGGCATCGGTTCCGGCTACAACGGTTACATGGCCGGCTACGTCATGATGTACCCGTTCCAAGCCTTCGGCCAAGACTTGATGATTACTCAATGGCATGAGACCGAGCTGAACCGTCAGGACAAGTTCACCAATCCGTACATCCGCAAAACCGGTCAGAACGGCGCGCTGGCATTGTGGTGGACCCCGGTCAAAGCGATCACCACCGGCATCCAATACCGTTACGCTGATCAGAAACTGGGTTCCAAGGCTTACCAGAACGCTGTGATCTACTCGATCAAGTACAACTTCAAGTAAGCGTTACCGCTACTTGCAAGCAACGCCGCCCGGTTTGTCCCGGCGGCGTTTTCATTTGGCGCTTCCCATATATACCCTCAACTGTCCATCGCGTCGATTGACACCTTACTTACTAGTAAGTATCTTCAACGCCAACACTGGCAAGTCCAAGCAATCAAACACTTGCCCGCCGCGCTGGCGCCGGACGGCGGCCGCGGCCACAATGATCTGCGCGAGAAATCTACACGAGGACGAAAACATGACGGCATACCCGCACCTGCTGGCTCCGCTGGACCTGGGCTTCACCACGCTGAAAAACCGCGTGCTGATGGGCTCGATGCACACCGGCCTGGAAGAAGCCCCGCAAGGCTTTGAGAAAATGGCGGCCTTTTACGCGGAGCGCGCCCGCGGCGGCGTGGGTCTGATCGTTACCGGCGGCGTCGGCCCGAATCCGGAAGGCTGTGTCGCCGAGGGCGCCTCGATGCTGGCCGACGAGGCCGAGGTCCCTCACCACAAGCTGGTTACCGACGCGGTGCACGCCGCCGGCGGCAAGATCGCGCTGCAAATCCTGCACTCCGGCCGCTACAGCTTCCAGGAAAAATGCGTGTCCGCCTCGCCGCTGATCGCGCCGATCAACTTCTACAAGCCGCGCGAGTTGTCCGACGCCGACATCTGGCAAACCATCTCCGACTTCGCCCGCTGCGCGCGGTTGGCGCAGCAGGCCGGTTACGACGGCGTGGAAGTAATGGGCTCGGAAGGCTATCTGATCAACCAGTTCATCGCCCGCGCCACCAATAAGCGCAGCGACGACTGGGGCGGAAGCTTTGAAAACCGCATCCGCTTCGCCATTGAAACCGTGAAAGCGGTGCGCGCCGCGGTGGGCAGCGATTTCATCATCATCTACCGGTTGTCCATGCTGGACCTGGTGCAGGACGGCAGCTCCTGGGACGAAGTAGCGCAATTGGCCGGCAAGATCGAAAAGGCCGGCGCCACGCTGATCAACACCGGCATCGGCTGGCACGAGGCGCGGGTGCCCACCATCGCCACCATGGTGCCGCGCGGCGGCTTCGCCTGGGTCACCAAGAAGCTGATGGGCAAGGTGAAGATTCCGCTGATCACCACCAACCGCATCAACACGCCGGAAGTGGCCGAGGAGATCCTGGCCGGCGGCTGTGCCGATATGGTGTCGATGGCGCGCCCCTTCCTGGCGGACCCGGACTTCGTCAACAAGGCCGCCGCCGGCCGCGGCGACGAAATCAACACCTGTATCGGCTGCAACCAAGCCTGTCTGGACCACATCTTCCAGGGCAAGCTGACCAGCTGCCTGGTCAATCCGCGCGCCTGCCGCGAAACCGAGCTGAACTACGAGAAAACCCCTCAGGCCAAAAAACTGGCGGTCGTCGGCGCCGGTCCGGCCGGCCTGGCCTTCGCCACCGTGGCGGCGGAGCGCGGCCATCAAGTGACGCTGTTCGACGCCGCGGCGGAAATCGGCGGCCAGTTCAATGTGGCCAAGCGCATCCCCGGCAAGGAAGAGTTCTACGAAACCCTGCGTTACTTCAAGCGCAAGCTGGAGCAGACCGGGGTGGAACAGCGGCTGAACACCCGCGTGGCGGCGGCGGATCTCGCCGGTTTTGACGAGGTGGTGCTGGCCACAGGCATCGCCCCGCGCACGCCGGAGATTCCCGGCGTGAACCACCCCAAAGTGCTCAACTACCTGGACGTGCTCAAGCACGGCAAACCGGTGGGCAAGCGTGTCGCCATCATCGGCGCCGGCGGCATCGGCTTCGACACCGCGGAATTCCTGACCCACGAGGGCAAGTCCAGCTCGCTGGACGCCGCCGCCTTCATGCGCGAATGGGGCGTGGACATGGCGGTGGAGCATCCGGGCGGCCTCAGCCCTCAAGGACCGCAGCCGCACCCCAGCCCGCGCGAGGTGTACCTGTTGCAGCGCAAAACCAGCAAGGTGGGCGAAGGACTGGGCAAGACCACCGGCTGGATTCACCGCGCCAGCCTCCAGATGAAGCGGGTGCGCATGCTGTCCGGCGTTAGCTACGACAAAATAGACGACGCCGGCCTGCACATCACGGTCAAAGGCGAAGCCCAACTGCTGCCGGTGGACAATGTGATCATCTGCGCCGGCCAGGATCCGCTGCGCGAACTGCAGGCGCCCTTGCAGGCCGCCGGCAAAAGCGTGCACCTGATAGGCGGCGCCGACGTGGCGGCAGAACTGGACGCCAAACGGGCGATTGATCAAGGCTCGCGCCTCGCCGCCAGCATCTGATTTCCACCCGCCCTCTCGCCGGCCGGCCATGCCGTAAAGACATGACCGCCGGACTGTCGTAAACAGGCCCTCAGGCCCGGCACCGCCGGGTCTGTTTGCCGTCCCCGCCGCTCCCGCCCGCGCTTTTCCGCGCAAAACACCGTCCTTTAGTACAGATTTGCCCTGATCAAACGTTTTAGCTCTTGTTTGGCGTTCATTAATTTGTCATCGTTGCGGCCATCAAATTAATTCATATATATGACCATATGACTGACATGCGTCAGGCGGACCTTCGCCTGCCCCTGTACCAGCAAGTGCGCGACGCTTTGGCGCGCGACATCGCCAACCGGGTGTGGAAACCCGGCGAGGCCATCCCCACCGAAGCGGAGCTGGTGGGACGCTTCCACACCTCCATCGGCACCATCCGCAAAGCGGTGGATCAATTGGTGGCCGACGAGATGGTGGAACGCCGCCAAGGCAAAGGCACCTTCATCAAGCCGGCCAACTTCCAATCCTCGCTGCTGCGCTTTTTCCGCTTTCACGACGCGGCGGGCAATTACCGCATCCCTGAAGCGAAGATCCTGCACCGCGAGCAACTGACGCCGCCGCCGGCCATCGCCGACAGCCTGCAACTTTCGCCTGGCGGGCAAGCCATCCACCTAACCCGCTTGCGCTATCTGGACCGCGAGCCCTTGCTGGCCGAATCGATATGGCTGCCGGCAACGCGATTCCAGGCCCTGCTGGCCATCCCCTTGCCCAGCTTCGGCGATCTGCTGTACCCGCTGTACGAGGATTGCTGCCACCAGGTAGTGGCCTCCGCGCGCGAAACCCTGACCGCGGAAGCCATCGCCCCGCCTCACGCCGAACTGCTTCAACTCGCTCCCGGCACCCCGGCCATCGTGCTGGAACGCCTGGCCAAGGCTTACGACGGCAGCCCGCTGGAATGGCGCAGCGTGCGCGGCCGCGCCGACAAATTCCGCTACCAGGCGGACATCCGCTGATTCCACGCCGCCCGCGCCATGGCAGCGGCGCGAGGCGGCGCATCGACAACAAGCAAGAACCATAAAGGGCAGCATCATGTTGCATTGGTATAAGCAGGTCTCGCCGGGTGAACGCAAAACCTTCTGGGGCTGTTTCGGCGGCTGGGCGCTGGACGCGCTGGACGTGCAAATGTTCAGCCTGGCCATTCCGGCACTGATCGCCGCCTTCAGCCTGAGCAAGGCTGAAGCCGGGATGATAGGCAGCGTGACCCTGGTGGCGTCGGCGCTGGGCGGCTGGATCATGGGCGCGGTGTCGGACCGCATCGGCAGAGTGTTGGCGCTGCAAATCACCATTATCTGGTTCTCGCTGTTTACCCTGCTGTCCGGCTTCGCCCAAAGCTACGAACAATTGCTGGTGTTCAAGGCGCTGCAGGGCTTCGGCTTCGGCGGCGAGTGGGCCGCCGGCGCGGTCTTGATGGCGGAGATCATTCGGCCGGAACACCGCGGCAAGGCGATGGCCTCGGTGCAAAGTGCCTGGGCGGTGGGCTGGGGCGCTTCGGTGCTGCTGTACTCGACGATCTTCCTGCTGTTCCCGGCGGAGATCGCCTGGCGCGTGATGTTCGGCATCGGCATCCTGCCGGCCTTCTTCATCATCTATATCCGCCGCCACATCCCGGAGCCGCCGCGCCGCGAACGCCAGGCCGCGCCCACGGTGCCCTTGCTGGATATTTTCAAACCCGACGTGCTGCGCATGACCCTGATCGGCTCTTTGATCGGCGTCGGCGCACACGGCGGCTACGCCGCGCTGATGACCTGGCTGCCGATGTTCCTCAAGACCGAGCGCCACCTGTCCATTCTCGGCACCAGCGGCTATCTGGCGGTGATCATCGTCGCCTTCTGGTGCGGCTGCATGGCCAGCGCCTACCTGCTGGACCGCATCGGCCGCCGCCTCAACCTGCTGCTGTTCTCCGTCTGTTGCGTGGCCACGGTGCTGATCTACGTGTTCGCGCCGCTGAGCAATCCGCTGATGCTGTTCCTGGGCTTTCCGCTGGGCTTCTTCGCCGCCGGCATTCCCTCCAGCCTGGGCGCGCTGTTCAACGAGCTCTACCCCAGCGGCATGCGCGGCGCCGGCGTGGGCTTTTGCTACAACTTCGGCCGCATCCTGTCCGCCGGCTTTCCCTTGCTGGTCGGTTACCTGAGCGACGACTGGACCCTGGGCGCCTCCATCGGCGTCAGCGCCGCGATAGCTTATTCCATCGTCGCGCTGGCCGTGTTTTGCCTGCCGGAAACCAAGGGCAAGCCGCTGAACGACGCGCAGCCGGACCCGCGCGGGCCGGAACCCCGCAACGCCCGCGCTTCGGCCTGAACGGCAGACGCGCCATTTCATTGAAATTGTGAGGTCACCATGGCATTAGACGAAATCGCCAACCAGATCACCGATGACGAGTTCGCCCTGGACACCATCCAGGGAGAGCGAGTCATCATCACCTCGCCCATCATCCTGGGCACAGCCGGCAGCGAATGGGAGGGCTCGCCGATTTTTCGGCGCGAATACCTGCTCGCCCTCCTGTCCCACAGCATCCGGCACAAAGTGCTGAACGCCGCCGACATCGACGCGGCGCTGGACCTGGGCGCGGCGCGCGACGCCGCCTGTCAGGCCTGCGGCTGAACCCGGCGCCGATGATAGACGGACACGCCCATATCTTCCTGCGCCGACAGATCGGCGCCGCCCCGCTGCGCTACAAGCCGTACCGGGACGCGCCCTTGCAGGCCTATCTGGCGCAACTGGACCAGTTCGGCATAGCCGGCGGCGTGCTGGTGCAACCTAGTTTTCTGGGCAACGACAACCGTTATCTGTTGCAGGGCCTTCGCGAGAGCGAGGGTCGGCTGCGCGGCATCGCTGTGATAGCGCCGGAATGCCCGCTGCCGGCCATGCGCGCCATGGACGACGCCGGCGTCGTCGGCCTGCGGCTGAACTTGATTGGCCGGCCGCTGCCGGATCTGAATTCACCGGCGTGGCGCCGCTGTCTGGCGCATGCCGCCAACCTGGACTGGCAAGTGGAGGTGCATCGCGCGGCGCAGGATTGGCCCACCTTGCTGCCGCCATTGCTGGACGCCGGGGTCAAGGTGGTCATCGATCACTTCGGCCGTCCGCACCCGGCGCTGGGCGTGGACGACCCCGGCTTCCGGCGCATGCTGGACGCCGGCGCGGCCAGCGGCCGCATCTGGGTCAAAATCTCCGCGGCCTACCGCAACGGCCTGGCCGGCCGCGGCGAGGACATCGCCCGCGCCGCGCTGCCGCTGCTGGACAGCGCGCTGGGGCCGGGGCGGCTGCTATGGGGCAGCGATTGGCCGCATACTCAGTTCGGCTCCATCCGCTACGCCCGCACCTTGGAACTGCTGGAACAGTGGCTGCCCGATAGGGAGCGCCGCCGGCGCATCACCCACGACACCCCCGCCGAGCTGTTCCGCTTCGATGCGGCTACAGAAAGTGACGATCCTCCGCCAGATGACTGGCCGGACAGCTGAACATCAACACCAGCGGCGCGGCGCCGGTATTGCTGAGTTGATGCTGGGTATTGGCCGGCACCACGAAGGAACTCTGCTCCGCCACGGCCTGGGTCCGCGCCGCTCCGGTAGCCACATCCACCAGTCTCATCTCGCCGCGGCCGCTGACGATATGGTAATGCTCGTCGCCATGGCGATGATAATGTCCATTGATCGCCACGCCGGGAGCGATTTCGGTTAAATAAGTGCTGAAACCGGCATCGCCGGCCAATTTCAGGATCTTGATGCCCACGCTCTTGTCGTAAACGCCATTTTCAAGCTCCAACTTCCAATCAATCACCTTCATGATATTCCTAACAAATAATAAAATCGGACAAAATAACCATTAAACGCCGTCAATTATTTCAAGCCTGCTCGCGTTCCTCTCCATCTCCACGCGATTTAATCCTTTAGTACAGTTAATCAAGGCCAAACGGCCATTCGCATTGACACTATCGAAACAAAAAATCTATAAGTGCCCAGCTTAGAGCCTGTTCAAAGCTTAGCGAACAAGAGCGAGACAAGGCGTTGCCACATGGAAACGCGCGCGCATACAGCGCGCCGCGTTCCAAAACCGGTTTCAACGCCATTCCAAGCATCTCGCCGGCGCGCAGCAAATATTGGACAGCGGCCGACGCAACAGCGAGGCCAAGACAGCGCACCCCGACATGACCAACCTCCGCACCAGGCGCACACTATGGACTATCAGCTCGTCTCCCCTGAACGCTTCTCCGAAGAGCAAAGCGAATTCGTGGCTCAGTTCCGCCAATCCGTCTCCCAGATCTCCGGTCAGACCGACATGATCGTCGGCGCCAAAGACGCCAACTCCCGTCATCTGGCGTCCAGCGACGCCTACGCCAGAATCGTGGCGCTCAAACGCGGAGACGACGTGGTAGACCGTTTGGACAAGGAAATGCCCTGCGAAGGCACCGCCCAGTTCGCCGATTGCTACGTGCAGGAAGATTTGGCGCTGATGCGGACCTGCGACCCGGCACGCAAAGTCTCCATCCTCAACGTGCATGAATACGGGGACGGCCTCAAGGCGCGGGTGTTTTCCAAGCATCTGCTCAAACACGAAGCGACGCGCTCCATCCTGGGCACCATCTATTACGCCCATGAAATTGAAATCGCCAACTTCATCAACCTGATGCCCAATTACATTTTGGAATTTGGCGCCGGCTGCAGCATAGAACAAGTGCAAGGCGAATTGAAACTACTTGATGTGGAATTGACGGAGTACGAACAGGAAGTCTGCTTCCTGATGTTGTTGAACTGGGACTTCAAGCAAATTGCCGACTTCATGAACAAATATCGGCCCAAGCCCAAAACACGGGTGGCGGATTCGATTATCAAGAGCAAGAACTATATTTGCGAAAAACTGGGCTTGCCCACTCAGCGACGCGCTGAATTATGCGATGCGCTGATTGCCGCTGGCATGCACCGAAAAATGCCGACCTCGCTTTTCAGCCGACTGATCGGCTCCAAACAATTGTGATACCCGACTGGGCGTTCTCCATTTTTCTGGAGTTACCCCATAGGCATAAAAACGCTATGCTCTGAGCCTGGAGCGGTAAACCGTGCGACCGGACTGCCATCCCACGCCGGCATCGCCGCTCCAATCACGCGGCAAACCTGAGCGGCTGACGCATCCCGCCGGCTCGCGCCCTCAAGCGCGACGCTGCGGCGCAATATCAAGATGCCGGCCACTCGACAAAAAAATACTTGAAACGCCGCCAGGCCCCCTGCGCAACGCAAATCTCGCCTTCCGCCATGCGCGCCGCCTCAAAGGCCGCGCCGGCAACGCGACGCCAGGGAACCGTCGCGGCGGCCATTTCAGGATCAACGCGGGCCAAAGAGAAACCATGATGCGACAGGAGTCAGCAATGAGCATACGCGCCTTGAATTATGGCAAGCATTCTGCAAGATCCTTAACGGGAATCGCCAGAAACGTGGAGGCCTTCGCGCTGGACACGATAGAAGGCGAACGCGTGATCATCACCCTGCCCGCCATCCAGGGCGAGCAAGGCAGCGAATGGGAAGGTTCCTTGATTTTCCGCCACGACTACTTGCTTGAGCTGTTGGCTTACAGCGTGGAGCACGGCATCATCAAACCCGGCGAGGTCAGCAAGGCTTTGATCGATGGCAGTTCGCGGCCCAGCCAAATCTGAAATCGCGAGCAGGCACCAAGCCTGAAACAGAGCATCGTCAAACCGCCGCGCCATGCGCGGCGGTTTTGCTTTCAGCGGCCGCCCCGGCGGCATATTTCCGCCAGTTCCAGAGCCGCTCCGGCCGGATCCGCCGCGCCGAACACACCGCCTATCACCGCGATCGCGTCCGCGCCGGCCGCCAGCGCCTGTCCGGCGTTGGCGGCATCAATGCCTCCTATCGCCACAAGGGGCGCGCCCAAGCCCCGCGCCTCGGCGAACAGCCCCAGCCCCGCGCGCGCCGCGTCCGGCTTTGTGCCGGACGGAAACACCGCGCCGAAGGCAACGTAACTGGCGCCGGCCGCCACCGCCCGCCGCGCTCGCTCCAGGCTGTCGTAGCAAGACGCGCCTATCAACGCGCTGGCGCCCAAGCGCCGCCGCGCCGCGCTCAAGGCGGCGTCGTCGCGGCCCAGATGCACGCCGTCCGCCCCGACGCGCGCCGCCAGCTCCACGTCGTCGTTAACGATGAAAACCACGTCGTGACGCCGACACAGTTCTGCCAGCGCCTGCGCCTGCTCCAGACGCAAAACCGCGTCCTCGCTCTTGTTGCGGTATTGCAGGATGTCGATGTGCGGCGCCGCCGCCTGCGCCAGGCTCAGCAGCCGCGCGCTGTCCTCGGTGTCCGGCGTGATCGCGTACAGCCCCTTAAGCCTGGCCGGCATCGTCGTCCTCGTCGTCGCCGCGCGCCCAGAACATGCAGTCCGGCAAGAACTGGCCCATGCCGGGCCGAAAACCGTTCAACAAGGCCTGGTAAGTGTATTCCTGCGCCTCCCTCACCGCTTCCGGCAACAACAGGCCAGTGGCCAACATGCCGGCGATGGCCGAGGCCAGCGTGCAGCCGGAACCATGATAACTGCCGGGCAAGCGTTCCCAGGTGTCGGAGCGCACCAGGCCGCCGGGCCCGTACAGCTGGTTGACCACTTCCTTGGTGTTTTCGTGAGTGCCGGTGATCAGCAAATGCGGGCAGCCCAGCGCCAGGATGCGTTGCGCGCACTGCTCCAGCGTCAGGTCCTCGTCCTCGTCGGCGTCATTGCTGGCGATGCGCCGCACTTCAATGCTGTTGGGCGTCAGGATGGACACCTGCGGAATCAACATGTCGCGCATCGCCGCGATCAAGTCCTCGTCGGCCAGCTCGTGGCCGCCGCCGCTGGCCAGCACCGGATCCAACACCACCGGGATGTCAGGGTAGTCGGCAATCAGCTGCGCCACCACCGCCACGTTCTCCACACTGCCCAGCATGCCTATCTTGAAAGCGGTGACCGGGATGTCTTCCATCAGAAAACGCGCCTGGTCATTGACCCAGTCCGCGTCCAGCACCATAAAGTCATTGATGCCGACGGTATCCTGCACCGTGATCGCGGTGATCACCGACAAAGGGTGGCATCCCAGGCTGGCCAGCGTCAGAATGTCGGCCTGGATGCCAGCGCCGCCGGAAGGGTCCGAGCCCGCCAGGGTGAGGACCACGGGAGGAGTGGGCTGAGTGGTCAAGACTGAAACCTCTTCGTTCTGTATAGGGTCGGAGCGGCCGGCGGGCGCATTGTCAGTGTCGCGGACCACTCTTAGAATAACTGTTTTACTCGATCACAAGGTGATGCGATGCGTACTTGGATGTGTCTGATTTGCGGCTTTATCTACGACGAGGAAGCCGGCCGTCCGGAGGATGGTATCCCGCCGGGCACCAAGTGGGAAGACATTCCGCCCAACTGGACCTGCCCGGACTGCGACGCGCGCAAGGACGATTTCGAAATGGTGGAAATCTGAGCCGGCGCAACCCGCGCCCGCCGCGATATCCCGCCGCGCCGCCGCTCGCCTGTCAGGCGACGCCTGGCGCTCAAGAGGCCATACCGCAATGAAAAGTTTCTGGAGCAAAACCCTGGCCGGCCTGCTGGCCGCAGCCGCCCTCGCCGGCTGTGCCCAGGTCAACACCACCCAGGGCGGCGCCGTCGGCGTCAGCCGCGGCCAAACCATGCTGCTGTCCAGCCAGGAAGTGGAGCAGATGTCGGCCAAGTCCTACGCCCAGCAATTGGGCAAGGCGCGCGCCGCCGGCCAGCTCAACGCCGACGCGGCGATGACGGCGCGGGTGCGCAAGATCTCCCAGCGCCTGATCGCTCAGGCGCCGGTGTTCCGCCCCGACGCCGCCAAATGGCGATGGGAAGTCAATGTGATGCGCAATGACGAGCCCAACGCCTACGCGATGGCCGGCGGCAAGATCATGGTCTACTCCGGCCTGATCACCAAGCTCAAGCTGAGCGACGCCGAACTGGCCGCCGTCATCGGCCACGAAATCTCGCACGCGCTGCGCGAGCACTCGCGCGAAAGCATGAGCCAGGCTTACGCGCAGCAAGTGGGCCTGTCGCTGGTGGGCGCTGTCGCCGGCCTCAAACAGAACCAGATGGACATGGCCTCGATGGCCGCCGACGTGGCGCTGTCAAAACCCAACAGCCGCACCATGGAATCCGAAGCCGACATCATGGGCCTGGAATTGATGGCGCGCGCCGGCTACGACCCCAACGCCGCGGTGAATGTCTGGAACAAGATGATGGCGGCCGGCAATAGCGGCGGCGCGGAATTCCTGTCCACCCACCCGTCCGGCCCCACCCGCATCCGCGACCTGCAACAGCGCATCCCGCAAGTGATGCCGCTGTACCAGGCGGCTAAGAAAGCCTGAACATGGCCTTGCGCAAAGAAGACGTGGACGCGCTGCTGGCCCGGGCCTGCGCCTTGCCGGGCGCCGAGTTCGACATCAAGTGGGAAACCCGGCGCGTGCTCAGCCTGGAACGCAAGATGTTCGCCCTGTTCCACGAGGACAACGTGATGTACAAAGTGGCCGCCGACGATTTTCTGGTCCTCAGCGGCCTGCCCGGCGTGCGGCCGGCGCCGTATCTGGCGCGGGCGCGCTGGATAGAAGTGGCGTCGCTGGAAGCCTTGAACCTGGAACAACTGCACGCCGGCATCGCCGACGCGCGCCGGCTGGTGCTGGCCAAGCTGCCCAAGGCCGTCAGACAACGCTACGAGGCCTCGGCGTGAACGCCGCCGGCCAAGCCCTGCCCCGCACCGCGCATCGGTCCGCGGCGGCCCCCGCCTCAACGACAAGGACATCGTGAGCTACCTCTACCTCAAAGCCTTCCACGTTTTTTTCGTGGTGTCCTGGTTCGCCGGGCTGTTCTACTTGCCTCGCCTCTACGTCAATCTGGCGCTGGCGGAACAAGACGCCGAATATCAACGCCTGCTGCTGATGGCGCGCAAGCTGTACCGCTTCATGACCCCGTTGGGCGTTCTGGCGCTGGCCACCGGCCTCGGGCTGTGGCTGGGCTTCGGCATAGGCGGCGGCTGGCTGCACGCCAAGCTGACCCTGGTCTTGCTGTTGGTCGGCTATCACGGCTGGTGCGGCAAGCTCTACCGCGACTTCGCCGCCAAAACCAACCGCCGCGGCCACCGCTGGTTCCGCGTGTTCAACGAACTGCCGGTGCTGGTATTGCTGGCGGTGGTGATCCTGGTGGTGGTCAAACCCTTCTGAGGAGATCGACGCATGCGCAAATGGATTGCATTGTGGCTGGGCTGTCTGCCCGCCTGGGCCGCCACTCCGCTACCGTCCAAACCGGCGCTGCCGCCGGAAGTGGTGGCCACGCTGCGCCGCGACGGCGCGGAACTGCTGCGGCTGCCGATGTGCGTGGACGCCAAGGGCGCCTTCTCCGGCCAGCGCGAGGTGGGCGACGCCCTGCTCAGCGTTGGCGGCACCATCGCCGCGGCGCGCGCCCAACACAAGCCGCTGCTGAGCGCCAACGCCAGCTGGAGCGACCAGGACGGTAAACGCGTGGTCAGCGCCCAGACCCTGATCGGCGCTCAGCCGGAACTGGTGGGCAGCTGGCCCCAACGCGCCACACCTTACGGCCAGAGCAGCGGCGTGGTGCCCCAGCAAAGCAGCCTGTCGCTGTATCTGCAAATCTCGCCGCGGGCTGAGGCCTGCGGCAAACCCAAGGGCGAACAGATCGCCCACTAGGAGTACGTACTAAGATGGCTGTGGAAATCGAACGCCGCTTCATCGTCGTCGGCGATGCCTGGCGCGGTCTGGCCCCCGGCGTGCAATACCGCCAGGGTTATCTATCGGTGGAAAAAGAGCGCACCGTGCGCGTGCGCGTGGTCGGCGATCAGGCCTGGCTGACGTTGAAAAGCAATATCAGCAACGTCAGCCGCCACGAATTCGAATACCCAGTGCCGCTGGCCGACGCGCAAACCATCATGGGGGCGATGTGTCCGATGGTGGTGGACAAGCTGCGCCACCGCATCGAACACGGCGGCTTCATCTGGGAAGTGGACGAGTTCTTCGGCGACAACGCCGGACTGGTGCTGGCGGAAATCGAGCTGCCGGATGAGAGCACTCCCTTCGACAAGCCCGCTTGGATAGGCGAGGAAGTTACCGAGGACGGCCGCTACACCAACGCCTATCTATCCAAGACCCCCTATAGCCGCTGGTAGCCTCCCCCAAGCTTATCCACAGCACTCAGGCCGAGGTTTGACTTATCCACACCCTCCCGCCGTCGGCCTCGGTTAAAATGGCGGCTAAGCACGGGCTCCGCGCCCGTCCCAATCCGAACCTACATCCGCGGCCGCGGCCGCCCACAAGGAAACGCACATGTCCCGCAATCTGGAGCTGTTTGAACGTGGCAAGAAATCCATCCCCGGCGGCGTCAACTCGCCGGTGCGGGCCTTCGGCCAGGTCGGCGGCACGCCGCGCTTCGTCAAGCGCGCCGAAGGCGCCTATTTCTGGGACGCCGACGACAAACAGTATTTGGACTACGTCGGCTCCTGGGGTCCGGCCATCGTCGGCCACGCCCACCCGGACGTGGTGCGCGCGGTGCAGGAAGCGGCCGTCGGCGGCCTGTCCTTCGGCGCGCCCACCGAGGGCGAGGTACTTATCGCCGAAGAAATCCGCAAGCTGCTGCCTTCAATCGAACAAGTGCGTCTGGTGTCCTCCGGCACCGAGGCCACCATGTCGGCGATCCGCCTGGCGCGCGGCTTCACCGGGCGCGACCTGATCGTCAAGTTCGAAGGCTGCTACCACGGCCACTCCGACAGCCTGTTGGTGAAGGCCGGCTCCGGCCTGCTCACCTTCGGCAACCCATCCTCCGGCGGCGTGCCGACCGATTGCACCAAGCACACCCTGGTGCTGCAGTACAACGACGTTGAACAACTGGACAAGACCTTCCGCGAAATCGGCGGCCAGATCGCCTGCGTCATCCTGGAACCCATCGCCGGCAATATGAATTTGATCCAGCCATCGACCGAGTTCGTCCAGGCGCTGCGCAGCCTGACCGAACAACACGGCTCGGTGCTGATCTACGACGAAGTGATGACCGGTTTCCGCGTGGCGCTGAACTGCGCCCAGGGCCTGCACGGCGTCAAGCCGGACCTGACCACGCTGGGCAAGGTGGTGGGCGGCGGCATGCCGCTGGCGGCCTTTGGCGGCCGCGCCGACATCATGGCCTGCATCGCGCCGCTGGGCAACGTCTACCAGGCCGGCACCCTGTCCGGCAATCCGCTGTCGGTGGCCGCCGGCCTCGCCACCCTCAAGCTGATCCAGCAGCCGGGCTTCCATGAAACGCTGGGCCGCCGCACCGCGCGCCTGGCCCAGGGCCTGGCCGACGCCGCGCGCGCAGCCGGCGTGACCATGAGCAGCGACAGCGTCGGCGGCATGTTCGGCTTCTACTTCAGCGAGCAAGCGCCCAAGTCCTACGCCGAAGCCACCCGCTGCGACATTGAACGCTTCAAGCGCTTCTTCCACGCGATGCTGGACGAGGGCGTCTACCTGGCGCCGTCCGCCTACGAAGCCGGCTTCGTCTCCAGCGCCCACAGCGACGACATCATCGAGCAGACCCTGGCCGCCGCAGCCCGCGCGCTGAGCCGCGTCTAAGCCTGAACGCCGCCGCCTCCGCGCGGCGGCGCCTTCCCGCATGCACACTCCCCCCACCCGCCTGGCCTGGCGGCTGCGCGTCGAAGCCTCCGGCGTCGAACTGCAGCCCTGCGAGCAAACGCGAGGCCCCGACGGCTACGGCCGCGGCCGGCGCTTGCCGCTAGCCAGGCTGCTGGCCGAACAGGACGGCCTGGACTGGCTCAGCGGCCAGGACCGACTGATCCTGCGCGCGCTGGACGCCTTGCAGGCCGACATCGCCGCTGACGGCCACGCAGCGCTGGACGCGCTCGCCGCGCTGCCGCTGCTGGTCGGCCACCCGGCGCTGTACTGGGCCGACGCGCCGGAACAGGCGCTGCGGGTGGAGGCCGGCCAAGTGGCGCTGGAACTGGAGCGCCAGGGCGAACAGATCTCCCTGCGGCTGAGCCCCCCCGGCATCGCCGCCTGCGCCGGCGTGCTGTGGCGCAAGCTGGCGCCGGACCGTCTCGCGGTCTACCGACTGGACGAGGAGGTGCGCCAGATCGCCGCCCTGCTCGGCCACAGCCTGAGCCTGCCCTGGCACGCCCGCAAGAAAGTGCTGGACGCCATCCGCGATATCGCGCCGGACTTGCCCCTGCACGATGTCAGCGCCAGCTTCGACGACAGCCTGCCCAGCCAGCCGGCCGACGCCACGCTGCGCGCGCTGCTGCGGCTGGACGAGGCCGGCCTGCGGCTGCAACTGAAAGTGCGCCCGCACCCGGCCAGCGCGCTGTACGCGCCCGGCCGCGGCGCGCCCGGCCTGGTGGTGAGCGCGGACGGCATCGCGCTGCAGCTCAAGCGCGACCTTCCCGCCGAACGCGCTCGCCAGCGCCAGGTCCACGCCGCCTGCCCGACGCTGGCCGCCGCGCGCCGCGACGGCGACGAATGGGTGCTGGACGGCCAGCAGGCGGCCTTGGACCTGCTGGCCGAACTGCAGACGCTGGACGCGGACACCCTGCAATGCGAATGGCCGTCCGGCCAGCGCCAGCGCATCCGCGCCGGCGTCGGCCTGCCGCAGCTGAAACTGAGCGCCAAGCGCAAGGGCGGCTGGCTGGAAGTGGACGGCGAACTGGGGCTGGACGACGGCAACATCCTGGCGCTGCGCCATCTGCTGGAAGCGCTAGCCGGCCAGTCCGGCCGCTACCTGCGCCTGTCCGACGGCGACTGGCTGGCGCTGTCCGACTCCCTCGCCGCCCGCCTGCGCCAGCTGACGCTGCTGGCCGACCACACCGCGCCCGGCGGCCTGCGCCTGAGCCCGCTGGCCGCGCCGCGGCTGGGCGAGCTGGCGGCCGAGGCCGGCGCTTTCGACGGCGACGCGGGCTGGAATGAACAATGGCGGCGGCTGCAATCGCTGCAAAGCTTCGAACCCGAAATACCGGACACCCTGCGCGCCACGCTGCGGCCTTACCAGCAGCAAGGCTACAACTGGCTGGCGCGGCTGGCCCACTGGGGCGCCGGCGCCTGCCTGGCCGACGATATGGGCCTGGGCAAGACGGTGCAGACGCTGGCGCTCTTGCTCAGCCGCGCCGCGCTCGGCCCGCAGCTGGTGGTGGCGCCCACCTCGGTGGCGCTGAACTGGCTGGCCGAAGCGGCCCGCTTCGCGCCCGGCCTGCGGCTGCGGCCCTACCAGCAACAACGCCGGCTGGACAGCGCCGGCCCCGGCGATCTGGTGGTGGCCAGCTACGGCCTGCTGCAGCGCGACGCCGACGCCTTCGCCGAGGTGCGCTGGGCCAGCGTGGTGCTGGACGAGGCGCAGGCGATCAAAAACGCCGCCAGCCAGCGCGCCCAGGCCGCCCACGGGCTCTATGCCGATTTCCGCCTGGCCGCCAGCGGCACGCCGGTGGAAAACCATCTGGGCGAATTGTGGAGCCTCTTCCGCTTCGTCGCGCCCGGCCTGCTGGGCAACGAGGACAAATTCCAGCAGCGCTTCGCCCAGCCCATCGCCGATGGCGACGAAAACGCCCGCGAAGCGCTGAAAGCGCTGATCCGCCCCTATCTGCTGCGCCGCACCAAGCAACAGGTGCTGACCGAGCTGCCGCCGCGCACCGACATCACCCGCGCCGTCCCGCTAAGCGAGGCGGAAATGGAAGTCTATGAGGCGATGCGCCAGCAGGCGCTGGACAAGCTGGGCCAGCCGGGCGAGGCCGAGGGCGGCGCGATGCAAGTGCTGGCCGAGCTGACCCGGCTGCGCCGCTTCTGCTGCCACCCCACGCTGACCCAGCCGGACAGCGCGCTGCCCTCCGCCAAGCAGACGCTGTTCCGCGAACTGATGCTGGAACTGCTGGACAACGGTCACAAGGCGCTGGTGTTCAGCCAGTTCGTCGATCACCTCGCCATCGTCCGCCGCTGGCTGGACGAGCAGGGCATACGCTACCAATACCTGGACGGCGCGGTGCCCGGCCCGCAACGCAAGGCGCGCATGGATGCCTTCCAGGCCGGCGAAGGCGAGGTGTTCCTGATCAGCCTGAAAGCCGGCGGCACCGGCCTCAACCTGACCGCCGCCGACTACGTGATCCACCTCGACCCCTGGTGGAACCCAGCGGTGGAAGACCAGGCCAGCGACCGCGCCTACCGTATGGGCCAGCAGCGACCGGTGACGGTGTACCGGCTGGTGGCCCAGCACACCATAGAGGAAAAGATCGTGGCGCTACACGCCAGCAAGCGCGAGCTGGCCGACAGCTTGCTGGACGGCGGCGACCTCAGCGCGCGGCTGGACGGCGCGGCGCTGTTGGAACTGTTGCGCCAGGGCTGAGAGGCCCGTTCAAAATCCGCAGCGCATCGGCTCAGCGCGGCGTCGGGCCTCTCCGCCGCCGCGCCTGGCCTCAGCCGCTGTTGCGCAGGCCGGCCGACGTGCCGTTGATGGTCAGGTGGATCGCATACAAGGCCTCGGCGTCGTCCGGCTGGCGGCGCAGCCGGCTCAGCAATTCCGCCTGCAACAGGCCCAACGCGTCCAGATACGGCAAGCGCGTTTCCAGGCTGCGATGCAGCGTCGGGTTCTTCTCCAACAGCGCGCTTTGGCCGGTGATGGCGTAGAAGGCGTCCAGCGTCGCCTGCCACTCGGCCTGGATGCGGCCGAACAGCGCCTCGGCCAGCGCGCGGTCCTCCACCAGGCCGGCGAAACGGCGAGCGATGCCCAGATCGGCCTTGGCCAGCACCTGCTCCATATTGGACAGCACCACCTGGAAGAACGGCGAGCTGCGGTACAGGCTTTGCAGACGGGCGCGTCCGGCTTCGCCGTGACGCTCGATGAAGGCTCGCACCGCCGAGCCGACGCCGAACCAGCCGGGCAACATCACCCGCGATTGCGACCAGGAGAACACCCAGGGAATGGCGCGCAGGTCCTGGATCGAGGCCAGGCTTTTGCGCGAGGCCGGCCGGCTGCCGATGTTGAGCTTGGCGATGGCGTTGATCGGCGTCGCCTCCAGGAAGTACTGCATGAAGCCCGGCGCTTCCACCAGTTCGCGATAGGCGCGGTAGGCGGCGTCCGACAGCTCGTCGAACACCGTCTCGTCGGTCTCGCAGCTGGCGCAGCCGCTGAGGCTGGCTTCCAGCGTCGCCGCCACCAGAGCCTCCAGGTTGCGGCCGCCGATGGCCGGGTCCGAATACTTGGACGCGATCACCTCGCCCTGCTCGGTGATGCGGATGCGCCCGGCCACGCTGCCGGCCGGCTGCGCCATGATGGCCTCGAACGAGGGGCCGCCGCCGCGGCCCACCGAGCCGCCGCGCCCGTGGAACAGCCGCAGCTTGACCCGGCCGTCGGCGAAACAGCGCACCAGCCGCTTCTCCGCCTGGTAGAGCTGCCACTGGCTGGTCAGATAACCGCCGTCCTTATTGCTGTCGGAATAACCCAGCATCACCTCCTGCATGCGGCCGCGGCTGTCGAGCAACTGCTGATACCACGGCAGCGCGAAGAGCGCCGTCATCACCTGAGCGCTGCGGTCCAGATCGGCGATGGTTTCGAACAGGGGCACCAGGTTGACGCTGGCGCGCGGCTGCCCATCCACCAGCCGGATCATGCCGGCCTCCTTCAGCAGCAGCGCCAGCGCCAGGATGTCGCTGACCTGGGCGCAGTTGGAGATGATGCTCTGGCCGATGGCGTCGGCGCCGAACTGGCGCTGGATCAAGGCCGCCTCGCGGAAGATGGCCAGCTCCTTCTCCGCCTCGGCGCTGTAGTCCAGATAGGGCGAATACAGCAGCCGCGGCGTGGCCAGCTCGCGCAGCAGCACCCGGCTGCGCGCCGCCTCGTCCAGCGCCGCGAACTCCTCCAGCCCGGCGCGGGCGAACAACTCGCCCACCACCGCCTCGTGGCTGCCGGCGAACTGGCGCAGGTCCAGCGGCATCAGGAAGAAGCCGAACACGTCCACCGCGCGGATCAGTTCCGCCAGCCGGCCGTCGGCCAGCGTCGCGCTGCCGTGTTCGCGCAGCGAGGCGTCCAGCACCGTGAGGTCGGCCTGGAACTCGGCCTGGTCGGCATAAGGCCTGCCAGCCGGCCAACGGCCGCTCAGGCTCACGCCCAGCTGCAGGCCGGTGGCCAACACCCGCGCCTCCATCGCCGCCAGCGCGCGCCGATACGGCTCTTCGCGGCGGCTCTCCTCCTGATCCGGGGTCAGCGCCGCCAAGGCGACCAAGGCCGGGCTGACGCCGACCAGGCGTTGCGACAGCGACAGTTCGCGGTACAGCGCCGCCAGTTCGTACAGATAATGTTCAAACGCCACCTGCGCCTGGCGCGTCACCGCGTGGCGCAGCACCGCGGCATCGACATTGGGGTTGCCGTCGCGGTCGCCGCCTATCCAGCTACCGACGCGGATGAAGGACGGCAGCGGCGTGGTCTGGCCCCAGATGGCCTCGATCTGCCGATCCAGACGCTGGTATAGCGCCGGCAAGGCCTGAAAGAAGGTCAGCGGGTGGTAGGCGACGCCGTTTTCGATCTCGTCCTTGACCGCCAGCTTGAAGTGGCGGATTTCCGAGGTCTGCCACAAGGCGACGATCACGCGCTTGAGTTTGGCCTCCAGTTCCTCTTCTTCTTCCGGCGTCAGGTCCGCCGCCGCCAGCTTGCCCAGGAAACGGCGCACCGCGCGGTGGCCGTCCAGCACGCTCTGGCGCTGCACCTCGGTGGGGTGGGCGGTGAGGATGGCGCCGACATAGGCGTCGCGCAGGGTATCGGCCAGCATGGCGATGCTGACGCCGTCGGCCTTCAGCTTGCCCAGCGCGCGCGACAGGCTGCCCTGCTGCGGCGCGGAGCCGGCCTGCCGGTGGGCCCGGCGGCGGCGCACATGGTGCAGGTCCTCGGCGATGTTGAACAGCTGGGCGTACAAGCCGCAGGCGCGCACCAGCGCCATCGCCGCCGCCGGGCTCAATTCCGCCGCCAAGGGCTGGCTGCGTTCCTCCGCGCTGCGGCCGGCGATGGCACGCACCTCGGCGTAGACCTCGGGGCCGGCCTGTTCGCTCAACACTTCGGCCAGCGCGCAGTCCAGGCGCGCCAGATCGGCGCGCAACGGCAAGTCCTTGTCTAAATCGCTCATTCGGTATTCCTTGATGGTGACGGGCGGCCGCGGCCGTGACCGCTCCTAGTTTTGAATCGGCTCAAGTCGGCGCGGCCGCCGGCTGCGCTGACTTCAGACGATTCGTTTCGCATGCAAAACATCATAAGCAGGCTTACCGCTGTAGTGGCAACACTACTGTCATTTAACCGGTTAGATATTGACCTGAGTGCGCATTGCGCAACATCAAGCTTTACGCCCCCGCCTGGACAATGCCGCGGCGCTGCGCGTCGGGCGGGCATGCTAGAATGCCCGCCATCCCAGCACATAGCCCAATCGGAAACCGGTTTTCATGGACAAAATCGTCATCGCCAGCCGCGAGAGCCGGCTGGCCATGTGGCAGGCCGAACACATCCAGGCCCGGCTGCAAGCGCTCTACCCCCACCTCAGCGTGGACATCCTGGGCATGACCACCCAGGGCGACCAGATTCTGGACAAGACCCTGTCCAAAATCGGCGGCAAAGGCCTGTTCGTCAAAGAGCTGGAAGTGGCGCTGGCCGAAGGCCGCGCCGACCTGGCCGTGCATTCGATCAAGGACGTGCCAATGGTGCTGCCGGAAGGTTTCGCGCTGGCCGCCATCTGCGAGCGCGAAGACCCCCGCGACGCTCTGGTGTCCGCCCGCTACGCGGACTTGTCGGAGCTGCCGGACGGCGCGGTGGTGGGCACCTCCAGCCTGCGTCGCGAATCGCAGATCCGTGCCCGCTATCCGCGGCTGGTGGTCAAGCCGTTGCGCGGCAACGTGCAAACGCGGCTGCGCAAGTTGGACGACGGCGAATTCGACGCCATCATCCTGGCCGCCGCCGGACTCAAGCGCTTGGGCCTCTCCGAGCGCATCCGCAAGGAACTGCCGCCGTCGGAAAGCCTGCCGGCTGCCGGACAAGGCGCGCTGGGCATCGAGATCCGCGCCGACCGCGCCGACCTGATGCAACTGCTCGCGCCGCTGAACCACGCCGCCACCCACGCCTGTGTCAGCGCCGAGCGCGCGCTGGCGCGCGAGCTGGGCGGCAGCTGCCAGGTGCCGCTGGGCGCCTTCGCCACCCTCAACGAGGGCACGCTGGCGCTGGGCGGCTTCGTCGCCAGCCCGGACGGTTCCGTGATGCTGACCGCCAGCGCCAGCGCCCCGGCCGATTACGCCGACGCGCTGGGCCGCGCCGTGGCCAAAAAGCTGCTGGACGACGGCGCCGGCCCGCTGATCGAGGCGGTGCTGGCCGACCCGCGCTGAGACGACGATGCCGCGCGTCCTGGTCGCCCGTCCGCAGGCGCAAAGCGCCGAGCTGCTGCGTCTGCTCGTCGCAGCCGGCTTCGACGCCGGCCATCTGCCGCTGATGGAAATCGCGTCGGAACCGGACGCGCTGGCCGCTTTGCCTGGGCAAGCGGCGACGGCCGACTGCCTGATTTTCGTCAGCCCCAGCGCCATAGACCAGGCCTGGCCGACGCTGCAAACGCTGGACCTAGCCGACAAGCGGCTGGTCTGCGTCGGCCGCGCCAGCGCCACGAAATTGGCCGCGCTCAGCGGCCTGCCGGTGCTGCACCCAACCGAGGGCAGCGACAGCGAAGCTTTGTTGGCCCTGCCCGAACTGGCCGATATGCGCGGGCAACGTACGCTGATCGTGCGCGGCGTCGGCGGCAGGCCACTGCTGGCGCAAAACCTGGCCGCACGGGGCGCGGCGGTGGAGTTCGCCGAGATCTACCGCCGGCTGGACGGCGCGCCGGACTGGACGGCCTTCGACCGCGCGCCGCCGGACGCCGTGATCGTCACTTCCGGCGAAATCGTAGAGCAATTGTTCCGTCTCGCTGGCCCCAGTCGAATCAGGACGTTACAATGCTTGCTGTATTGCGTGCCGCATCCGCGCGTTGCCGACCGGCTCGCCGCGCAAGGCGCGACGCGCATCATGACAACCCGGGCCGAAGACAGCGCGCTGGTCGCCGGCCTTAAAAAATGGTTCTGTCGTCACCCATGAGCGAATCCCAGATCACCGAAACCGCCAAACCCGAGTCCAAGAAATCGCTGAGTCCGGCCTTGCTGATCGCCATCGCCGCGCTGGGCGTGTCCGGCTGGCAGTACTTCAGCACCCAGCAGGAACTGACCGCCGCCCGCCAGGAACTGGCGCGCCGGCTGGCCGAAGGCAGCGGATCCGCCAAGGAGCTGCGCGCGATGACCGAGCAGGCGATCATCGCCAACCGCGCCACCGAAGGCCGGCTGGCGCTGATGGAGGCCCGCGTCAACGAATCCGCCGGACAGTACGCGACCCTAAACGGCATGTACCAGGAACTGACCAAGAACCGCACCGACTGGCTGCTGTCCGAGGTGGAACACACCCTGGCCATCGCCAGCCAGCAGCTGCAACTGGCCGGCAACGTGCCGGCCGCCGTGTCCGCTCTGGAGATGGTGGACGCGCGCCTGGCCAAATTCGACCGCCCGCAATTGATCGGCGTGAAAAAGGCGGTGGCCACCGACCTGGAAAAACTCAAGGCCCTGCCCTATCTGGACAGCGTCGGACTCACCGTCAAGCTGGACCGGCTGATGCTATCCGCCGACAGCCTGCCGCTGGCGGTGGACGCCCACCGCCTGGCCAGCCAGAAGCCGCAGTCCAAGGCCGCGACGCCGGCCAGCGCGCCGTTGTGGGAACGCTTGGTGGCCGACGTCAGCAAGAGCCTGGGCGAGCTGATCCACATCCGCCGCATGGACAAGCCCGAAGCGCTGTTGCTGTCGCCGGAGCAAGCTTTCTTCTTGCGGGAAAACTTGAAGATGCGTCTGCTGGACGCTCGTCTGGCGCTGATCCAGCGCGACGGCAAGACCTTCGCCGCCGACATCGTCGCCGCGCGCAGCTATGTGCAGCGCTACTTCGACCGCGACGCGCCGGCCGTCACCCAATGGCTGGGCACACTGGGCGAACTGGAAAGCGCACCACTCGACGTGGCGCTGCCGGATATGAACGCCAGCCTCAAATCGGTGCGCGACGCCCAAGGCGCGGCAGGAGAATAAACCGTGAAATTCGCCTTGTGGATTACCGGGCTGTTTGCCCTCGCGGTGCTGGTCGGCCTGGCCGCCACCCTGAACACCGGCTACGCCATCCTGTTTCTGCCGCCGTATCGGATGGAAGTGTCGTTCAACCTGCTGATCGTGTCGGTGGTGGCGCTGATTTTCGTGGTGCACCTAGTGCTGCGCATGGTGGCCGTGGCCGCCAATCTGCCGGCGGAAGTGCGCCGCTTCCAGCGCCAGAAAAAGCTGAAAGCCTCCCGCCACGCGCTGCGCGAAGCCGGCATCTCCTATTTTGAAGGCCGCTTCCAGAAAGCCGAGCGCGAAGCCAGCAAGTCGCTGGACAACGAGTACTCGCCGGAAAACAAAGCATTGGCGCTGCTGATCGCCGCCCGTTCCGCCGGCGCCGCCGGCGATCTGGACAAGCGCGACGGCTATCTAGCGCAACTGGACGCGATGCCGCCGCGGCTGCAGCTGGCGCGCCATATGCTGGACGCCGAATTGAAGCTGGAAGCCAAGGACCCGCTGGGCGCCTTGGCCGCCATCGAACGCGCGCGCGCGCTGTCGCCCAATCTGACCAACGCCTTGCGGCTGGAATTGAAGGTCCGCTTGCTGCAGAAACAGCCGGAGGCGGTGCTGACGCTGACCGAGAAACTGCTCAAGGCCGACGCGCTGGAGCCGGAACAGGCGCGGCGCTATCGTTTGGCCGCCTATCAGCAACAGCTGGTAACCCTGCTGGGCGGCCAGGAAATCCGCGACTGGCTGCGCCGCATCCCGGAAGCAGAACGCAGCAACCCGCAACTGATGGACCAAGTGGTGGCGCGGCTGATCATGCTGCAGGACTACGACTACGCCGCCACCTTGCTGGCCGGCGCTCTGGCCAACGACGATCACGACACCCCGGAGCTGTCCCGCGAGCTGGGCAAGCTGGCCGAGCACCTGAGCGAGGACAAACGCCTGGAGCTGCTGAAAACCGCGGAAAACTGGCTGAAAAAACGCCCGCGCGACCACTGGCTGCTAATGGCGCTGGGCCGGCTGGCCTTGTGCCAGCAGCTGTGGGGCAAGGCTCAAAGCTATCTGGAGGCAAGCGCTTCGATCTCGCCGACGCTGTGCGCCCACGCCGAGCTGGCGCGGCTGTTCGAAGCCACCGGCAAGGAAGAACTGGCGGCTCAGCATTACAACAAGAGCCTGGAACTGGCGCTGAAGCAAGGCTGCTGATTCCGCGCGCTTTATACAAAAAAGGACATGCTCCCGCATGTCCTTTTTTATTGCCTTGTTCATGCCTTCTCAACTCGACAACAGCAGCACGCCCCAGGCCAAAGCCAGATAGCGCGCCGCCTTGCCCAGGGTCAGCCACAAAATGCTGGACCACCAGGGCAGACGCAGCCAGCCGGCGGCCAGCGGAATGGCGTCGCCGACCACCGGCAACCAGGACAGGGCCAGCACCGCCGGGCCGAAGCGCTGGAACCAGCCGGCCAGCCGCGGCGGCAGCTCCTTGCGCGGCGCCAGCCGCCCCAGCCACAGGCTAGTGACGCTGCCGGCGGTATTGGCCACCGTGGCCACCAGCAGGGCCGGCCACAACCAGTCCGGCCATTTGTACAGAAAAGCGGACAGCGCCAGTTCGGAATTACCGGGCAGAATAGTGGACGAAGTGAAAGCCGACACCGCCAACCCGCCCAGCCCCAGCCACACCAAGTGGCTCATTCATCAAACTCTATGGTTTCGCCGCAGGCGGCGGCGATGGCGGCGCTGAGGGTGGAGAAAAATTCCGAGCCGTCGCGAGCGGCGATCCAGCGGCCGTCGCGGAAGGCGAAGTGGTAGCCGCCGCTCTTGGCCGCTATCCACAGTTCCTGGTTGGCGGTGTGGCGGTTGACGATGATCTTGGCGCCGTCGCTGAACTCGATGTCCAGCACATTGCCGGACACCAGGTAGTCGGCGTCCAGATCATTGTCGTCGATGGCGGCTTCGATGCGCGTGAAGATGGCGTCGGTGTACCGCAGAAATTCGGTTTCGTTCATTGCGCTTTCCCGTTGAATGACGGCCTGGACGCCGTCTTGGCGCGGCTCAGACCTTGAGCGCCGGGCGCAACGTAATCACACGGCGCGCCGCAGCTTTGCTAGTATCGGGATTTTGCCACATTGGAACTCATTCGTATGCGCACCTTGCTGGCTTGTGCAAGCCTGACCCTGTTCCTGGCCGCCTGCGGCTTCAAAGGCCCGCTGTATTTGCCCGCCCCCGCAGCCAAACCTGCCGCCGCCGCGCCCGCCGCCAAACCCGCGGTCAAGGCCGACGCCTCCTCCCCTCGCGCCGCGGTAGAATCCGCCTCTCCCGCCTCTCCCGCCTCTCGCTGACGGTTCCCGCCGCGCTTCCGGGCGGTGCGGCGATAGCGGGAAATGCCGAAGACATATTGATATTCCCACGCGGTTTCCTGCACATCAGTCATATCCTTTACACTCAAAGGCTGTATCTGCAGATAAAGGAGCCGCCGATGTCCCACTTTGCCCGTCACCTGGAACATCACACCATCGTCAACCCCTTCCCCGGCATCGCCAAGCTGGAAGCGGCGTTGGGTCACCGCATCGGCGCGCGCATCGGCTCCAATGAAAGCATGGCCAAGCCGGCCTCTCCGCTGACGGCGGAGTTCGGCGAGATGATGACGGAGCTGGCCCGGCTCTACCCGGACCCCTACGCGCACGGACTGCGCCAGCGCGCAGCCGCCCACAACCGCGTGGACCCGAGCCAGGTGCTGTTCGACACCGGCGCCGACAGCCTGATCCTGCTGGCGCTGCGCCTGGCCTGTAATGTCGGCGACGCGGTGGTGTGCACCGCCGGCACTTATCCCACCTTCCGCTATTTCGCCGAAGGCGTGGGCGCGCGCATTTTGGAAGTGCCCTACCAGCAACAAGGAGACCGGCTGCAGGCCGATCTGCCGCGGCTGGCGGAAGTGGCTCGCGCCGAGCGCGCCGCCGTGCTCTATCTCGCCAACCCGGACAATCCCAGCGGCCACTACTGGAGCGCGGACGACATCCTGGCGCTGCGCGAGACCCTCCCTTCGTCCACGCTGTTGATCCTGGACGAGGCCTATGTCGATTTCTGCGTAGACGCGCAGGACGCGCCGCCTCAGGGCGCGCTGCCCAACACGCTGCGACTACGCACGCTGTCCAAGGCCTATGCGCTGGCCGGCCTGCGGGTGGGCTACGCCATAGGTCCGCAACACATCGTCGCCAAGGCTGACCAGATTCGGCCGCAATTCGCGCTGTCCAGCTTCGCCCAACTGGCGGCGCAAATCGTGCTGGACGATCCCGACTATTCCCGTCAGCTGATCGCCGCCACCATCCATCTGCGCGACAAACTGTCCGACGCCTTGCGCGCGCGCGACCTCGTGGTAATGCCCTCGCACACCAACTTCGTCTGCATCGCCTATCGCGACGCCGCCAGCAGCGAGGCCATCCATCGCCAGCTGCTGTCCGACGGCATCGCCGTGCACCGCCCGCCGCACCCGGCGGTACGGCACCTGCTGCGCGTCACCGCGCAGCCGCAGGCGCTGTCGGCCAAGGTGATGGCGGCGCTGGCGGAAGGTTAAAAAGCGGTTCAAAGCCCGCTGCGCGTCAGCGGGATGGATAGATTAAGGAGGTGAAACCCGCTTCGGAATGCTCATGTGCCACGCGTACATTCCGCTTTCTCAGCGGTTTTCGCCTTGTCTCGCTCTTGCTCGCGAGACTTTGAACAGCTTCTCCCGCCGATAAAAAACGCCCTGGACCGATAAGCGGCCCAGGGCGTGATCTTTCCCCATCCTTCTCACTCCGAAGTACTGGGATTCCAATACGCCTGACTGATGAAAGGCTGGGCCACCAGCTTGGCGGCGATCTCCTCCAGCTCCTCCCACTCCACCGAGGTGGACAGCAAGGTGGCGGTCATCTCCACCTCATCGTCGCCGAAGGGCTCCACGTCCAGATCTCCCACCGGATACTTGGACTCCTCCAGCAGGTCGCTGAGCAAGGCCATCGCGTGCTTCTGGCCGGAACGGCTGGAGATCACGCACAACTGGTACGTGACTTCGCTGGTTTCGTCGTCGATGGGCTTGCGGTTGATCGAGTTCACCACCGGGCGCAACAAGGTGTTGCTGGCCAGCACGAACAGCGTGATCAGAAAAGCCTGCGGAATCTGACCCGCGCCGGCGCTGGCGCCGACTGCGGCCGAACCCCACAATGTGGCGGCGGTGTTCAAACCGCGCACGTTCAAGCCCTCTTTCATGATGGTGCCGGCGCCGAGAAAACCAACGCCGGACACCACATAGGACGCCACCCGCGCCGCGCCGCCGGTGCCGTCCAGCTGCAGCGCCATGTCGACAAAGGCCGCCGCACCCACCGCCACCAGGGTATTGGTGCGCAGGCCAGCGGTGCGCTGACGGAACTGGCGCTCGTAGCCTATGGCCGAGCCCAAGATAAAAGCCGTCAACAGGCTGAGCAAGGTTTGCAGCAGACCAGACCCGTTGAAGCCCAGAAACTGCAGTAAGGTTTCCACTTCTTATTCCTCCTGCGGTCGATTAAAAAAACAGCCGTCCCGGCGCGCCGGGAAACAGTCTGGCAGTTTGCCACATCCTCGTGACCGGGTCGTGTCCGGCCGAGCGGTTTTTGCCCGCCCAACCACCAGTGGCATTGCCCAAACAAAAAAAATCGCCGACGCGGAGCGCCTGCTGACAACACGCTGTCAGCAGGGGGGCCGCACACTGCCTTCCATGGCCGCGACGCCGCCTCCGCCCTGTTGAACGCGGCGCAGCAACGCTCGCGGCCGGATCGCTAAAAACCCCTTCTAAGGAGTGTGCCATGCCCCCCGTTCTACACTGGTTTGAAATTCCCGTGCTCCAATTCGAGCGCGCCGTCGCCTTCTATCAGCAGGTATTGCAGGTGGTGCTGCTCGAGGAGAGCTTCGACAACGCCCGCATGGCGCTGTTTCCCAAAACCGACGACAGTTGCGGCGGCGCGCTGCTGAGCTGCCCCCAAGCCCGTCCCCATGTAGACGGCGTGCGCGTCTATCTGGATGGCGGCGCCGATCTCGACACCACGCTGGAACGGGTCAAAACCGCCGGCGGCATCGTGGTGCAGCCCAAGACCCGCTTGCCGGAAACCTGGGGGCACATCGCGCTGTTTTCCGACCTGGACGGCAATCTGATCGGCCTGCACAGCGCCGCATGAGCCGACGCTACTGGATAGGCGTGGCCAGCCGCGACCATGTGCGGCGCGGGCTGGCCGGCGGCTTCGCCCAGCTCTGCCACGGCAAGGCCGCGCCGCTGAAGCGGATGGCGGCCGGCGATGGCCTGATCTATTACTCGCCGGTGCTCAGCCTGGAAGGGCGCGAGCCCTGCCAGCGCTTCACCGCCGTCGGCCAGGCGGCGGACGACCGGGTCTACCCGTTCCGGGTCAGCGCCGATTTCGAGCCCTACCGGCGGAACATCGCGTTCTGGCCGGCCGAGGACGCCGAAATCCGGCCGCTGCTCGGCCAATTGACCTTCATCGCGGATCCGGCGCGCTGGGGCTACGCCTTCCGCTTCGGCCACCTGGAAATCGGCCGCGCCGATTTCCTGTTGATCGCGCGCGCGATGCAAGCGACACTGCCGCCATCCATGCTGCGGGAACCCGACTAAACATGCGCCGAGCCGACCGACTGGTTCAAATCCTCTTGCTGCTGCGCGGCCGCCGCCGCACCACCGCCCGGCAGTTGGCCGAATGGCTGGAAGTGACGCCGCGCACCGTCTACCGCGATATGGCGGATCTGATGGCCAGCGGCGCACCGCTCAACGGCGAGGCCGGCGAAGGCTATTGGCTGGAAGCCGGCTTCACGCCGCCGGCGGTGGCGTTTTCCGCGCGCGAGCTGGCGGCGCTGGAAGTGGGCGCGCGCATGCTGGCGGCCTGGGCGGACCGTGACACCGCCTCGGCGGCGCAATCGGCGCTGGGCCGCATCCACGCGGTGCTGGGTTCCTCCGGCCTGCCGCCGGAGCCGCTGTACGCGCCCACAGCGGGCAATTACCCGCGCGAGCGGCTGGCGCCGCTGCGCGACGCCATCGTCTCCCGTCAAGCGCTGTGGGTGGATTACCGCGACGAAAGCGGCCGCGATAGCCAACGCGCGCTGCTGCCGCTGGCTCTGTTTTTCTGGGGCGACCGCTGGCTGCTGGCCGCCTGGTGCGGCCTGCGACTGGACTACCGCAGCTTCCGGGTGGACCGGCTGCAAAGCTGGCGCGACACGGACCTAAGCTGCCCGCCCGGCGTCAGTCTGGCCGGCTATCTGGGCCATGTCGACAGCGACGGCCGGGCGTTGGCTTGGCTGGAGCGACACCAGCGCCAACCCTGGCACCAAGAATAAGAACCTGACGCCTGGCCGGCGTCGCTGCCCGTTCAAGGCAGCAGGATGATGGAGCCGCTGGTCTTGCGTCCTTCCAGATCGCGGTGCGCCTGCGCCGCCTCCGCCAAGGGATAACGGTGCGACGGCTCCACCTTGACCCTGCCGTCCGCCACTCGTTCAAACAACGCCTGGGCCGAGGCCTCCAGCTCCGCGCGGCTGGCGATGTAATCGGCCAGCTTGGGCCGGGTAAAGAACAGCGAACCGCGACTGGTCAGCTCCAAAGGCGCGAACGGCGGCACCGCGCCGGACGCATTGCCAAAGCTGACCAACATGCCGCGCGGACTCAGGCAAGCCAGCGATATCTGGAAAGTATCCTTGCCCACCGAGTCATAGACCACCGGCACCCCCTGGCCGCCGGTGATCTCGCTGACTCGCGCCACCACGTCTTCGCGGCTGTAATTGATCACATGCTGGCAGCCCAGACCACGCACGATGTCGGCCTTGGCGTCGGAACCAACGGTGCCTATCACCGTCGCGCCCAGCGCCGTCAACCATTGCACCGCGATCTGTCCCACTCCCCCGGCGGCCGCGTGCCACAAGACGGTTTGGCCCGGCCTCACCAGGTAGGTGCGCTGCACCAGATACTCCACAGTCATGCCCTGCAACATCATGCAGGAGGCGGATTCGTCGCTGATGCCGTCGGGAATCTTCACCAGCACCGTCGCCGGCAGCAGCCGCTCGGTGCTATAAGCGCCCAGCGGGCCGCCGGCGTAAGCGACGCGGTCTCCCACCGCCAAACCGGACACCCCCGGCCCCAACGCTTCCACTACCCCGGCCGCCTCCTGGCCCAGGCCGGACGGCAGCGGCAACGGATACAGACCGCTGCGCTGATAGGTATCGATGAAGTTGACGCCGATGGCGGTATGACGCACCCGCGCCTGGCCCGGTCCCGGAGCGGCCAGTTCCTGACTTTGCAGACCAAGCACTTCCGGCCCGCCGGTGTGGGAGAAAACGACAGCTTGAGTCATGGCGGCCTCCTAGGCTCAAAAAATCCAGTGTGCGGCAGCGCCGCCGTCCCGGGCAAGCCGCTGTCGCAGAACAGACTGTTTCTACATCAGACCAATAATTGCCCTCGTCCCCAAGCCAACACTTCCGGCAGGATGCGCGGCCAGGCTTCAAGTCTGTGGTCGTCGCCGTTGAACACTGTCTGGCGGCAATCCAGATACAGCGCTGCTGCTTCGCGCCAATCCAGCACCTCGTCGCAACTGCCCAACAGCAGCCAGTAACGGCGCGCAGACGGCTGCGGCACGCGCTGCGCCAGCAAGGCGTGCATATCAGCATCGCTCAAGGTGTAGACCACGCCGGTGTAAGGATTCGTCTGCTCGCCGATGAAGCGCGCCAAATCGTCGTAAGGCCGCACCGCCGGATTGATCAGCACCGCCGGGCGTTGATGGCGCTCGGCCAAAAAGGTAGCGTAATAACCGCCGAGCGAACTGCCGATCAGCAAGGTGTCGGCCGGCAAGGACGCCACCAGGGCGGACGCCTGCTCGATCGCCTCGGCCGGATGCGGCGACAGCTGCGGGCTGTGCAGCGTCGCATCGAAAGCGTTCTGTTGCAGATAAGCGGCGGTTTCGTTCGCCTTCAGCGATTGAGGACCGGAATTGAAGCCGTGCAGGTAAACAATGTGCATGCGGATGGGAACAAACAGTCAATAAAGCGTTCATTCTAAATGGCCATCGTCCCAAGAAAAACCCTGGCAGCCGCGGCTGGCAACCGTCCTTTCGACGGGCTTGCCAATCCATTCGCATGAATGATACAAAAGCGCGGAAAAAATATTAAAACCGACGATTTATGCCAATTAGCGCGGTTTACAAAGATAACAGGAGAACATAAATGCTTGCCACCTTGCCGGACAACGCCCTCGTCGCCGACGCCACCACCACCAAACCCTACTCCGTAGCCAGCCTGATCATGGCGTGCGGCTTTCTGCACCACAGCGCGCAGGCTTTTCTCGACGACGTGCGCGCGGACCAGGCGCTGATCCGCTCCGGCTTCTGTCCGCGCCACCATGTTCACGTGGACCGCGACGGCCAGGCCACGGTGGACGGCTTCGTCCATGAACAGGTGGGCTTGCTGCTTCAGCACAATGCCTCCCTGCATTTCGCCTTGCATGAAATGCTGATGCAGTTCGGCCCGGATGCCTGCAACGACACTCTGGCCGGCATCATCGTGCGCGGCCTGCGCGGCGTTCAGGATTGGCAGGCCGCCTGCCAGTGCCTGGCGGCGATGCGCCGCGGCCCGGCCCGCGCCTGAGCAGGTTTCAAGCCGTCATGCCGGCGGCTTGGCCCGCTTGGCCAGGTCCAAGGCCTTGAGCCTGGCGCCGACATCGCCCTGCGCGGCCGCCTTGGCGTACCAGCGGATCGCCGCCGGCAAGTCCCGCTCCACCCCGTCGCCATGCTCGTACATGCTGGCGATCAGATACTGCGCGCCCACGTCGCCCTGCCGGGCGGCCTTCTCGTACCAATACGCCGCCAGCCGGTAATCCTTGGCCGCGCCGCGACCGAGGAAGTACTGAGTGCCCAGATCCAACTCTGCCGGCAGATAGCCTTGATCCGCGGCCAACCGGAACCAACGCGTCGCCTCGGCCTGCGACTTGGCCACCTGCTGGCCGTTTTCGTACAACACTCCCAAAGCGTGCTGCGCCTGCGGCAGACCCGCGTCGGCTGCGCGACGCAACCAGCGCTCTCCCTGCATCCGGTCAGGCGCGCCGCCCTCTCCTCTCCAATGCATCATCGCCAGATCGAAAGCAGCCACCCGGTCGCCCGCCTGGGCCGCCTGCTCGAACTGCCTTCGCGCGGCGGCGTAGTCCCCATGCTGATAACTGGCCCAGCCCGGCACCTCGGCCGCCGCCGTCATTGCCCAGCACCCCACGATCCACCATATTACGTTTCGCATTTTCGCCTCCGCTGGACACTGCCCAAGCTGCTCCCCGCCTCGCGAACGGGAATACGCGCAGGCCTTGAACAGGTTCTTGCAGAATAAGTCGGCGCACATCGCCGCTTATATCGCCGGCTCAGGCTCCCGCTCTACCTCGACTAACCAGGCCCGACGCAGCGCGGCCACAGCGGCGGCGAAGGCTGTGGCAGCTTCGTCGATGCCGCCGGCCATATTGAAGAAGCCATGGATCAGCCCCGCTTGCCGCTCGCAGCGAACCGACACACCGGCGGCCGCCAGCTTGGCGGCGTAGGCCTCGCCCTCGTCGCGCAGCGGATCGAAACCGGCGGTTTGAATATAGGCCGGCGGCGCGCCGTCCAGCTCGTCGAACAGCGGCGATACCCGCGGATGGCGTAACTGGCCACCATCGGTATAGTGGCGCACACACCAGTCCATGGTGGCCCGCTCTAGGTAGAAACCGTCGCCAAAAAGCTGGATAGAGGGAAAACCGGCACTATTGTCCACCACCGGATACCACAACAATTGCAGACGCGGCCGCGTGGTGTCCTCGCGCGTGACAAGCGCGACCACGGCGGCAAGATTGCCGCCGGCGCTGTCGCCGCCCACCGCCAGCCGCTTCGGGTCCATGCCCCAGGCGGCGCAATCCGCTGCCAGCGCGCGGAAAGCGTGGATGGCATCCGTCACTCCGGCGGGAAAGGGATGTTCTGGCGCTAGCCGGTAATCCACCGAAATCACCTGGCAGCGCGCGTCGACGGCCAGAGCGCGGCAAGGCAGATCGTGCGACTCGATTGAGCCGACCACGAAGCCGCCACCGTGATAGAACACCAGCGTCGGCGCCGGCAATGCCAGCCCGGCGGGTCGGTAGCGGCGCACGCGGATCATGCCGGCGGCCCCAGGCAGCATCGCATCCTCTACCAACACGCGCTGCGGCGTCTGCTGAGCCAGCAGGCTGCCCTCCCAATCCAGCTCCCGCCGCGCGGCGGCCACGCCGAGACGATGCCAACCCTGCTTGCGGCCCAGACGCCGCAGCCGCAACACCAGTTGCAGCTGAGGGTTCAGCGTCACCCCGTCGACGCGGCGCGGCGCACCAGCCAGCACTTTGAGCAAGGGCGCGGGCAGCCGTAGCGCGCGGCGCGCCAGTGCCCGCTCGAGTCTTTGCGCCAGCGTCGGTGCCCTCATCGCACTAAGCCGGTGAATTGATAGGCGGCCGGAATGACCACCGGATACCAGGCACCGCTGAAGGTGGCGATGACGACGCCGGACAGCAACGCGCCGGCCACCATCATCCCGCAGGCCAGCCGATCGCCACCGCGCGGTCCCAACCGCGGTTGCAGCAACCAGCCCAGCGCACAGCCGATATGGGTGAAGTAGGCAACGATAGACAAGAAGTAATAAGGCATGAAGAACAGGAAATAATTGCCCAGGTGCAGGCCGGCGGCGGCGAAATAGAAATTGGTGTCCACGCCTTGTTCCCAGCGGCCGTACAGCACCGCGCTAAGGTGGAACAGAAGGAAGAAAGCGAGGTACAGGCCGGACCAGGCTTGGGCATGATCGAAAAACCCCTGCCGACTGCCGCGCCGCGCCCACACGAAATACAGGCCGGAGCCCACCTGGAACAACACACAGGCCAGCAACAAGGTTTCCGCCGGCGGGAAGCGGTACAGCAGGCGATAGGCCCGCATATAGTCGATATGGGCCTGGATGCCGGCCAAAGCGGTCAGATGATTGAGCAGGTGGAATAGGATGTAAAGGCTGATCAGACAGGCGGACAAGCGGTGTAACTTGTGCAACATACAATCCCTTTTTCGGCGAAAGACGTGAGCCGACCGGCGTGGTCGCAGCGCCGACCAGTCACGCAGCTTAAAGCCTGGAATCACGCTTCCGGTACTGACTGAAAGCAGGATGGCGTCAATGCTCATACCGTGCCCGATGTCGCCAGCGGATGCCCGGCCCCAGCCTCCACCGTGCGCAGCGCGCGGCGCGCGTAGTAGGCGAAGCCGGCCTGGGAGCGCTTGTCCTGCAAGATCCAGTCATGCGCTTCCCGCGCCAGCACCGGCTCCACTTCACGGATTTCTCCTGCCGCTTCCGCCAGCAGTTGCAGCCGAGCTGCGCGTTCGCACTGGATCGCCATCATGCAGGCTTCTTCCACCGAACGGCAGGCCACCACCAAACCATGGTGAGCCAGCAGCGCCGCGCGCTTGTCCCCAAGCACGCCACTAATGATCTCACCCTCGCTATTGCCCACCGGCACGCCGGGCCACTGCGGCAGGAAGGCCACGTCCTCGTACAACATACAGGCGTCCATGTGAGCGATCGTCAACGGGCGCCCCAGCATGGATAGCGCCGAAACGTGGATCGGGTGGGTATGGATGATGCAGCGCACGTCCGGCCGTGCCCGGTAGATCCAGCTATGAAAGCGATTGGCCGGATTGGCCATGCCGTCGCCCTCCAGCACCTCCAGGTCAGCGTTGACCCGCAGCAGGTTGCCGACGGCTGTTTCGTCAAAACCCAGGCCCAGGCGCTGAGTGTAGTATTCGCCTGGTCGCTCCGCTCGTGCGGTGATCTGTCCGGCCAGGCCGGAATCGTGGCCCTGCGCGAACAGGATGCGACAGGTCAGGGCCACTTTTTCGCGCAGTGACCAGTCCGGCGTGCCCAGATGCTGTTGCATCTGCGTCTTCGCCCGTTCGATCAGGCTTTGCTTGTCCATTGCCATGGTGTCGGTCATGGCGTCTCCTTTCTTGAAAAGAGCCGGCCGCTCCGCGCGAGGCCGGCCCGAAGGACGCGGAACGCCTCCCCGCACGGGAGGACCGCCCTCATGCGGTGGCGGGCTGGGAGTGCGGCGCCTCCCAAAGCGCGGCCTCGATGGAACTGAAGAACTCCAGGCGCGCGTCCACCAGACGGTGACCGGCGTTCAACATCAGGTCGATCTGCTCCGGCGCGGAACTGGCGATGTCCAACATGATGTCGCGTATGGTTTCGGCGTGGCCGTCGTCACACTCCACATGAATGTGGAAGAACTCGATGTCGCGCCGCGCCGCGCCCAGCGCCTCGAAGCCGAGGATGATGTCGCCGTACATCGGCGGCACCAGCCCCTCAGCGCCCAGACACAAGGCCCCCAGACCCGCTGCCGGGTTCAGGTTACGGCAATGCTGGAACATGCTGTCGATCAGCCGGCGCGTGCCGGCCAGCGGCTGAGCCCCGTCCAGCGACACCGAGTAATGCTCCAGCATTTCGCGGTAGATCAGATGATGCGGGCGCGGGCTGTTCGGCGCCAGTCCCAGTTCCTCAAACAGGTTTTCCGCCAGCTCCAGCACTTCCTCGTTACTGGGCAGATTGGCCATCATCGCGCACAGGTAGCGCGTGAAGTAGGCGCTGTACAAACCTTGCTGCACCAGGAAGATCTTCAACTCGTCGAGCGAGACTTCCCCGGCGCGACAGCGCGTCAGGAAGGAATGAGAACGAATGCGTTCGATCAATTGCTCTTTGGTCGATTCCAAGAGCGCCATTTGCATGTCCATGAGTTTGCTCCAACACCAAGATTGAGAAGGCCCTGTCGGACCGGCGGTTAATGCGTTGCGGCAATGGCACAGCCTTGCGGTCGGCTACGGAGAGCCACTCGGCGCGGGCCAGATGCCGGGCTTGGCGCGTTACCGCGCCATTAAAGAAGCCAAATATCGGCAATTGTCAGCAAAACCGGCAAATATCTGCCATTTGTCTTTTTTTATAAAAAGTCATTACATTGACAAAACAAATAAATTAATACTAAATACAAATCATTTGACATAAATATTCAACTTGACATAATTTTCATTTGTTATTTTTTGATGCGGCTGTCAGACTTTTCCCGGCAAGACAAACCGTGCGCTTAATTGCCCTTTTGCTCCTAGAGCCCCAGTTGAAAGTCAAAGAGGGTCAGATGCATCCGCAAGAGCATGTCATCCGCGCTTTGCCCGATCTGCTGTCGGCGGCGACGATCGAGCAGGTCAAACAGCACTGCCAACAGCTGGTTTCCAATATCGGTTTGGACTTCTTCCTGATCGGCATTGAGTCCATGAGCGGCGGCACACCCTCGCTCCGGGTGGAAACCAACTATCCGGAGGCCTGGATGGAGCGTTACGCGCGGCTGGAATGGATGGGCCGTGATCCGGTTGTGCGTCATTGCCGGCAGTCGGCGGTGCCGCTGATCTGGCACCGCGGCCGCTTTGAGGACGAGTCCGCCCAGCACCTGTTCGAAGAAGCGTCCTCCTACGGCGTTTCCGCCGGCGTGGCCGCCTCTTTGCGCGGCGTCGGCCGCAGTCAGCCGATGATGATGACCGTGGCCTGCGACGCCCGCGCCGACGCGCGCACCGACCAATGGCTGCAAACGCTGACGCCGACGGTGCATTTGCTGTGCTCCTACGCTTATGAAGCCGTTTGCCGCATCGAGGAGGCCGGTCAGGCCGCAGCGGTCAGTCTGACGCAGCGCGAGCAAGAATGCCTGCGCTGGGCCGCCGCCGGCAAAACCTCCTGGGAAACCTCGCGCATCCTGCGCTGCTCTGAGTCGACGGTGAATTTTCATATCCGCAACATCATCAACAAGTTGAAGGTGTCAAACCGGCGCCAGGCGGTGGCCAGAGCCTTGACCCTAGGGCTGATCCCTGCCTGATTCACCCGGCCAGGACCGCACCGGCGGTGGCCGACGGATGACTGACCAGGCCTTGCAACTCCTGACGCTTGAGCTTGCCGCTGGGCGTGGTGGCGATGTCTGCCACCAGCTCGATGCGGTCCGGCCGCAGCGCCTTGGGCCTCAGCTCGCTCTGGGCGCGTTTCATCAAATCCTCCACCAAGGCCGCGCCGGCGTAGCCGCTGGCGGTGGCGACCACGTAAGCGCGCAGCCGGGTCAGCCCTTCGGCGGTAAGCACCGGCAGCGCCGCCGCCTTCAGCACCCGCTTATCGTCCAGCAGGAAGGCTTCCAGCTCCTGTGGACTGACCCAGTAGCCGGCCACCTTGATGCGTTCGCTGTCTCGCGAGACAAAACTCAGGCCCTCGTCGGTCCGCACGAACAAATCGCGGGTGGGGAAGCTTGCCGACGCCGCTTCGATGGTGCCGGCTTCGCCAGGCCGCAAATAGCCCAGCATCAGGCAGCCGCCGGACAGGTCCAAGGTGAAGGCATCGGACGGCTCGTCGGCGCCTCTGGCATGCGGCGTTTCCAGGTAACGGAAGCCTTCGACACAGCGCAGGCCGGCTCCGCCGTTTACGGTTTCGGACAGATAGGGCGCGAAGGTTTCGGTGGTGCCGATAGAGTCCAGCATCCGCGAACCGGTCCAGGCCTCCCAGCGCTGGCGGATCGCCGACGGCAGGCGTTCGCCGGCGGAGAAGGACAGTCGCAACGCGCTGAAGTCGTAAGCACGCTCCGCCCGCGCCATCAGCAGGTGGTACAGGGTCGGCACCGCCAGGAAAGCGGTAACGGATTCAGCCTCGATGGCGTCGAGAAAATCCCCGTGACGCCTCCACTCCGGCAGCAGCACCGCGCAGCCGCCGACGCTGAGTGGCGCATGCAGTCCCTGCAGGCCGAAGGAGAAGAAGGGCCCGGTGCTGGCCAGCACCCTGTCCTCGGCGCACAGTCCCCACATCGGCCGAGTCACGGTGCGCTCGAACTCCCAGAACGAGCGGTGGGCATGTGCGCACAATTTGGGCCGCCCAGTGGAACCGGAGGTGGCGAGCACCAGCGCCGGGCTCAAGTCGAAGCAGGCTTCGATGTCCCCGACCGAGTGCGACGCTGACGGCGCGCTCTTGCGCGCCGTCAGCGTCGCCAGGTCGGTCATCGCCTCGGCACGTGGCTGACGCGCGGTGCGATCCGCCAGGATCAGGTCCGGGTCGTAACTTTGCCACAGCCCTTCGTAATGTTCGGCCGGAAGGTCCGGGTGCACCATGAAGGCAAGCCGCTGCGAACGCATGGCCGCCAGCCAGTAGATCACCGTTTCCAGAGTCGCCGACCCCACCAGCGCCACGCGCTGGCCCTGGCGGCGGCCGGCGAGCAGGAAGTCCAACTCTCGCGCCGCCGTCAGGCTCAAAGCCTGCAATTGGCGATAACTGAGGACGCGGCGCCCTTCCGCGCCACGTTCGATCAGGGCGACGCAATCGCCGCGCCCGGCGCGCACATGACGGTCCACCATCAAGTCGACGCAACCGGGGCTGGAATCAATAGACATGTCTTGAACCTCGCAAATTTGAAAATGCCGGCCGCCGTTGGCCGCGCGCGCTCAGCTTTCTAGCGCCTCGACTTCCGGCTGCGCCAGGCGGCGGTAGTCCAGCGCCGGCACGCCGCAGCGGAACAAGTCGCGTAGCCGGGTCATCGTCGACAGCGGATTGGGGCGCTGGAACACATTACGGCCAACGCAGATGCCGCTGGTGCCGTGGCGAACTACCGCCGAGGCCAGCTCCAGCAAGGCCAGTTCATCGGCCAGCGCGCCACCGGCGAACAACACCGGGGTATGCTCTTGAATGCCATCCACCAATTCCGGGATAGCGTTCAGGTCTTCCGGCGCCGCCACTTTCAGCGCGTCCACACCTAACTCCACTGCCGCCCGCATGAAATGGCGCAAATGGTTGAGGGTCTTACCCGCCAGTGGCCCCTTGTCGTAGACCATATTCAGCACCGGCAGGCCGTAGGCGTGGGCCTGGTCCACCACCTGGCCGATCAATTGCAGGTTGTAGCCAGCGGTGTCGGCACAGAAATTGGTTTGGATCGACACCGCGTCCGCACCCAGGCGCACCGCGGCTTCCACGCTGGTGACCATCTGCTTGAGGTCCGGGGTGGCACCGATATTGAGCGAGCCGTTAAGGTGGATCATCAGGCCGCAGCCGGGCGCACCACCCAACCGCTGAGCGAAGCCCTTGTGGGCGACGATGCCCGTCACCATCTCCGGGTCCAGCCAGCGCAGCACCTCCTCCACCCGATTCAAGCCATCCAACGGACCCATGGTCAGGCCATGATCGATGGGAACGATCAGGGCCTTGCCGGATTGCCGGTCTACAAAGCGGGACCAGCGACGTTTACGTGCCATTTCAGTCATTCAAGCCTCCTTGTTGCTGTGTGTGTCCAACGGGGGATCAGCCTTCGCTCAGCACCGAACGGATCGGCCGGCGCAGGATCTTGCGGGTGGGAATCGCGCTGGCCAGCGCGGCCAGGATGACCACGCCCGCTAGGGTCAGGGCGTAAACCGGCACTACCCAGGCCACTTCCACCGGCACCGCGTTGCTGGAGCCGGGCGGAGTCCACATGATCTTGGCCGCGCGCACCGCCCAGGTGACGCCCAGTGCGCAGGCGATGCCGGCCAGCGCCGCGGCCGCGGCCAGGCAGCTGTTCTCCAGGGCGGTGAGCGTCATCACGAAGCGGCGGGTGAAGCCCAGGCTGCGCAGGGTGGCGAATTCGCGCGCGCGTTGGGCGAAGTTCATGTAACTGGCGTTGAGCAGGCTGGTGAAGCCGACGATGCCGGCGACGATGGCGATGAAGTTGAGGAAACCACCCAGCACCGCCTTGACCTGCTGATAGAAAGCCGCGCGGTCGGACCAGCGGAAAACGGTGACGTCGAGACCAGCGGCCTTGAGCTTGGCAGACAACCGTTCGCGCGCGGCGTCCAGATCCGCACCGTCTGCCAGCAGCACGTGGTACTCGCTGATTTCGCGGGTATTGAGCAGAGCCTGGGTTTCGGCCATCGGCATCACCACTAGGCGGTCGTTGATTTCCTTGATGCCCCAATCCATGATGCCGGTCGGCAACGCCTGGGTAGCGTTGATGCGTGCGGTGCCGCGAGTGGACACCGTCAGTTCCAGCGGCCCGGGCGGGCAACGCATCGGCCGCGAGGCCGGGGTCTGGCCCGGCTGCGCCGGGGCGAAGCCGACCTTGGGCACCTCGCAACCCAGAATCGCGGCCAGCCCCTGGCCCAACACCAGCGGATGGGCGCGGGTTTCCTGCCACAGCGGCGTGCCCGCCACCACGTCATACTCATAGGCCGGGCCCTTGATGCGGCGCACTTCCTGCACATCCTGACCGATGCCGGCGAAGATGGTACTGACGCGGGCATTGGACACTATGCCGGAAACGCGCAGGATACGGGCACGGGCGGCCACCTCCGGATCGGCGGCCAACACTTTGTCGATGCCGGCTTGCATCGCGGCGCCGATCGGGTTCTGGCCGGCGCCTTCCACTTCGCGCGCCAGCTGCGAGGCCGGCCGCTCAATCACCAGGTGGCCGCGCGCGCCCCAGCGCATGAAGGCGTTCTGGATCAGTTCCACATTGGACTGCATATAGCCGGCCAACAGGCACAGCGCCAGGATGGACACCGCCATCACCACCAGGGTGCCGACGGATTTACGGCCCTGCCGCCGCACATTGCGCAGCGACATGCTCAATAACAATTTGGCGTTCATCTCGCAGCCTCTCTCACATGGTCATCAGCGTATCCAGCGCGAACAGGCTGTCCGGCGGATTGCTGGGCGCCACCTGGCCGTATTGCAGGCGGCTGTAGCGGTCCGGGAAGTTGGCGTTGACGATCTTCATGCTGGACACGAAGGGCTGCTCGCGGCCGTTGACCTTGACCTTGTTGCCGTACTCGAAGGAAGCGCTCTTGAACACCACGCCGCCGGCGGTCAGAAAATCCGCCTTCACGCCAATCAGACTGCGCTTGTCCAGGTAGTAGACGATGCTCTCGTAGGTGGCGCCCGGCGTGGCGGCGACGAGCTTGAGCTTGTGGCAGTCCACGCCGTTGACCTGGGCGCTGCCGACATAGGCCGGGGTGTAGTCGCGGGCGTACTGGGTGGCGGCGATATCACCGTTGGCGGCCTCTCCCACCAGCCGCTGCTGCGGGCTGATGCTGACGGGCTTGCGCAGGCCGGGCTTGGCGTACCACATCGCCCGCGAGGCGATCAGGATCTTCTCGCCCTGGTAGCGCTTCGGCTCCACCGTGCGCGCCAGCGCCTTGCCATCGCGCACTGCGATGTCGTAGGTGGTGGTAGTGGCGCCGGCCGGGTCTTCGGTGTGAATGCTCAGCGACCACTTGTAGGCGCCCCAGCCGCCACGAGCGAGGTCGGCCTTACGCAGCCAGTCGCGCATGGTCGCTTCGTTGGGCGCGTCTTCGGCGTGGGCCAGACTGACGGTGAGCAAGGTGGCCAGCATCAGGCAGGAGGTAGTGGCGAGCAGCCGAGTCAGCGGCACCGATTTGCCCTTGGCCCGCACTTCGCCGCCAATGCGCTTGCGCGCGGTGACTGCCGCGCCCAGCGCGATGCCCAGCGCCGCCACGGCGCTTGCGGCGAGCGCCCAGCCCAGCGGCAGATCCAACGCCAGCTTCACCGGCTCGGCAATACGCGGCAATTGGGTTTGCAGATTGGCGGAAAAGATTCCGTAAATGGTCATATAGGCGAGTCCCAGGGCCGCGCAGGCGGCTATCAGTGTGGTCAGCACGCTTTCCCTCACGAACAGGCCGGCTATCTTGCCGCGGCTGAAGCCCATGGCTCGCAGCATGCCAATTTCGCGAGTGCGGTCAGCCACGTTCATGGCCACCGTGTGCTGGATGGTGGTAAGGGCGATCACGAACACCACGGTGCCGGTGAAGGCGAACACCATGTTGAAGAAGCCCATGAAACTGACGTAAAGCTGGCCGATCTGCGGGTGATTCCAGGTGGTCACCTCGTAGCGGCCCGGCGCCAGACTCTCCAGCCGCGCCGCCAGCGCGTCGCGGTAGCCGGCGGTATTGCCGCGGTCGTCCAGCTGCACCACCACGCGCGACACCGCGTCGGTGTCGTACAGCGATTGCAACAGGCCCAGCGGCGCTTTCAGACCCTTGTCCTCGATCGCCTCGATGCCGGTGGAGAACTCGCCACTCAACGGCGCCTCCACCGCGTTGAGGCGGTTGGAATAAGAGGCGCCGAACAGCTGCAAATCGCCGCCCTTGGCCGGCGCGCCCAGCAAGTCCTGCAACTGGCGGGTCAGCAACAGGCCATCGCGGCCCAGCGCCGATGGCGGCGCGACCAGCGGGCTTTCCGCCTGCAACGCGGCCTCGAAGGCCGGATCGATGCCGCGGCCAAGGAAAACCGCGTTCTCGCCGCCGGCGTTGACCATGCCGACGCCGACCAATTGGTCGGACACGCGGCGGAAGTGCGCCAGTTCCTGCGCCTGCTTATGCAGCATCCGCTGCTCGGCGCGGTCCAGCGAATACTGTGCCGGCGTCGCGGCCAGTTGCTCCGGTCCGTCCTTGCGGTAGATCTGCACATGCGCGTTAGCTTCGCGATAAATGACCACGGAGGCCAGCGAGCCTTCGACAAAGCGGATGTAGCCGAGAAACAGCAGCACAGCCAGCAGGCCGACGCCCACCGCCACCACCGTGGCCAGCGTACGGCGCCGGTCGCGGTACAAATTACGAAATGCCATTCCCCACATCACATCACCTCGTAACGGTCGGTTTGTGGAACAAGGCCGTCGCGCGACGCGGCCACTTGCGGCTCGCGGGTGACGGACAGCTTGCCGTCGCGCAGCTCCACGATGCGGCGGACGTGCTGCAGCAGCCGGTCGTCATGGGTGGAGAACACGAAGGTCACACCCTGCTCGGCGTTCAACTGCTTCATCAGTTCCACCAGCGCGATGGCGTTGACGGTGTCCAGGCTGGCGGTGGGTTCGTCCGCCAGGATCAGCTGCGGACGCGTCACCAGCGCGCGCGCCACCGCCACCCGCTGGCGCTGACCGCCGGAGAGCTGGTCCGGGCGGAAGCCGGCAAAGCGCTCCAGGCCCACGGCGCGCAGCGCCTCGGCGACGCGCTGGCGCATTTCCTGCCGCGACAACGCATGCAGATGCAGCGGCAGGGCCACGTTCTCCTCCGCGGTCAGCACCGGGATCAGATTGAAGTTCTGGAAAATCATGCCGAAGGTGCGGCTGCGCAACTGGTCCAGTGCCGGCTCGCTCAGGGCGTTGACCGCCTTGCCCATCACCCTCACCTCCCCGTCCGAGGGCGAGTCCAGGCAGCCGATCAGATTGAGCATGGTGGTCTTGCCGCTGCCGCTGGGGCCGGTGATGGCGACAAAATCGCCAGGCTGGACGTGGAAGTCGACGCCATCGAGCGCCACCACCTCGACATCGCCAAGCTGGTAGCGCTTGGTGACCGATGCAAATTCAACTAGGTACACGGCAATCCTCCGATAAGGTCTTGATCAGGTTTAGAAATGGATTTCCAGCGCCAGGTAGGCGTTGTGCGGCAACGCCCTGGTCTGCTTCAAATCGTCCGTCACGCGGCTGCGCGACACACCGAGGTAAACGGTGGCAGCGTCACCGGGGCTGAAGGACAGTTCGACGAAGGCATCGGAACTGGGCCGGTCCAGCCCCTGTTGCCAACGCGCGGTCAGCCCCCAGCGTCGATCGCCGAACAGCTTGGGCCAGGTGGTTTGCAGCAGTGCGTAACGCTGCTGCGCGAACGGGTGCAGCGGCCGGTTATGCGAGGGCTTGCTGCCGCTGGACGGCGCGGCGGCGCGCAGCGGATTGGCCCACTCCTCCGGCGTCATCGCGTAGCCGTTGTATATCAGCTCCAGGCCGATCTCGGCGCCGGAGGCCAGGCCGTAGCGCAGTCCCAGCGTGCCGTCCCAGCGCCAGCGCTCGTCGTCCTGGGCCAGCCACGGCCCGGCCATGTCGCGGCGCGCGTAACCGCGCGAGGCGGCGAACTCACCGCTCAGAGTCCAGGCGTCGTCCAGACCGTATTGCGCATAGCCGCCGAAATACGGCTGGAAGCCGCCACCGCCAGCGAGCACCGCGCCCGCGGTGGCCGCCGGCTGATCAGTCCAGTTCCATTCGCCACGCACCAGCATGAACAGGCCGTCGCTGGCGCGAACACCCGGCACCGGGTCCAGATTGGGATTGGCCGCCAGCAGGTTAAGCCGGCCGCGCTCGGATAAGGGCAAACTGGCGAAAGCCATCGGCTTGCCGGCGATTTCACGCCGCGGCGTCACCGCGCCGTTGTCCGGAAACAGCCGATTGGTGGGGCTGTACAGCATCGACGGACCCCAACCCATCAGCCGCTTGCCAACGCCGACCTCGCCGCGGCCGACCGGCACGATGGCGTAGCCCTCCATCAGCGGTTCAGGCTGCTGCGACGGCAACGCATCCGGCTTGGCCTCCTCTCCCAGCCAGAAACGCGGCTTCAACACCACGCGGCTGCCGTCGCAGGCGCCACCCTCGCATTTCAGGCGCAGATCCAGCCTCAGCTCAGCGCCGCTGCGCCGGCTGATGCCGCCACCCAGCGCCGGATACAGCCGGCCGCTCTCGTGGATCAACTGCAACAGCGCGCCATGCTCGAGCCGCAGGCCACCGACCACCTCGGCGGCGTCGTCGGCCTGGCTCGCGCCGGCGCTCAACGTCAGCAGCGCGCCGCTCAGGACGGCCGCAATTCGGTAACGGGAACGGCTGCGCATGCAAGACTCGCGGTGGCGGTGGCGGAAGCCTGCAATTGCGCGTTGTAGCGCTCGCGCAGACGGCGTTTCAGGGTTTTGCCGGTGGCGCCGATGGGGAAGTCCTCCCAGGGCAGGATCCACAGATGGGCCAGTTGCTGCCCCGGCTCCAGCTGGCGGTTCAGTTCCCACAGCAGGACGTCCGCCGCCACCGGCGCGGCGCCCTCACACAGGGCCACCACCGCCGCCGGCCGCTCCGGCGCGCCCGACTCCGGCCGCACGCCGAATACCGAAACGTCCAGCACCCCGTCGCGCTTGAGCAGCACTTCTTCCAGCGGTAGGGTGTACACCGCCCCGCCCGAGCTGTGGATCACATCCACCTCGCGGTCCAGATGGACCATTTCGCCGTCGGCGGCCTCGCGCACCACGTCGCCGGTGAACCACCAGCCATCGCGGGAAGCCGCGTACAGCACGTCATGCGCGTTCCAGTAACCGCCGAACATGCTCTTGCCCTTGATCATCAGCAGGCCGGGGCGACCCTTGACCACCGGGCGGCCCTGGCTGTCCGCTACCTTGATCAGCGGTCCAAGCGGGGTCTTGCGGCCAACGCGGCGGTCGAAGCGCCGGGTCCACGGCGTGGCGATGCGCAGCAAGGCGGCAATACCCACCTCGCTGGAGCCCAGGCCATCGATGAACAGCGAGCCGCTGACCGGCAGGCCCAGCCGCCGGAAGAAGGAGCCCTTGGGCAGGAAGGCGCGCTGCTGCACTTCGTGGCTGGCGTCGGCGGTGGTGCCCCAAACCCGCACGCTGTCCAGCGGCCGCGCCGCAGCGCCGGCCGCCAGCAACCGGGTATAGGTGATGGGGAAGCCGAAGAACACCGTCGGCCGGCGCTGTTCCAGCTGGCTCAACAGGCTCGGCGCGCTCAAATCGCCGTTGATGATGCAGCGCACCCCCATCAGCAGCGAGCCGTGCAGGTAGAGCTGAGACACTTGATGATTGAGCGGCAGCGCGAAGCTGGCCAGATCGCGCGGCGACACCAGGTTGAACAGCACGATAGAGCGCAGCGATTGGGCCACGCCCTCGCTCTTGAGAATCACCCCCTTGGGCACGCCAGTGGTGCCGGAGGTGTGGACAATGTAGAGCGGATCGGCCGGGCCGCGCTCCAGCAGCGGCGCCGCGCACAGGTCCTGGCGCAGCAGCGCCGTCAGTCCATGGGTGCGCTCGCCGGCCAGCAAGGCCGGGCTGTCCGCCAGCACCGTCTGGCGCAGGCAGTCCGGCGCGAACGGCCGCAACCGCGCCCAGCTGACGCCATCGCTCAGCAGCAGGCTGGCGCTGACGCGCTCGAAATAGCGGCCAGCGACGTCCGGCGCCACATTAGCGTTCATTGGCACCGCAATCGCACCCAAGCGGATGGCGGCGGCGGAGAACAGAAAGTAATCGAAATCGTTGGCCTTGTAGATGGCCACCCGATCACCCGGCGCCACGCCCAGGCTATGCCAGCAGGCGGCCAGCGCGTTGACGACCTCCAACAGCTGGCCTGCGTTCCAGACACGGCGCTCATGCCAGCTCAGCGGCTGAGCCAGTTCGATCAGCTCGCGCGCGCCGTGGCGGCGCGTGGCGGCCTCCAGCACGGTGTCGATGCGATCGTCCCAGCGCGCCAGCAGTGCCAGCCGGCCCGGAAAGCCCAGGTGGATAAAGGCGAAGATCAAATAGCCGAGCGCGGTGAGCGCGAGGGCGGCGAATAAATAGCTCATGGCGGCGTCCGTCCTGGGTCAGGGGGTCTCTAGTTCGTCCAGCAAGCGCTGCAGCTCGCTCAGCAAGGGGCCGATGAACTGCTGGCGGACGGCGCTGAAGGCGGCGCGGCGATAAACCACGTCCAGCTGCATCCGGCCATTGACGGAGGGGGTGTAAAGAATGAAGTCGTACGGCGGCACCAGGCAGCCGAAGCCAATGAATTGCCGGGTTCGGTGCCGCTCCGAACCGAAGCTGGAGAAGTCCTCCTCGATGCGGCCCGGATTGGAATAGCAGGCGTTAGTGCCCTGGCAGCCGTCAATCAGCGCGCGTGCGACGCCATGCAGCGGCCGGCGGCGCAAGGCCAGCAGCAGGGACTCCAGCCGGCCCAGCTCTGTGCTCAGCTGTCGGTCGCTGCGCGCGGCGCCTATGGCCTGGTGCACGGAGCGGATCAGCCCACGCGCGCCCAGTCCCAAGCGGACACGAATCTTGCTCGGCACCAGGTAGTTGCGGAAGCTGCGGTCGTAGCGCGGGTCTATCAGCCGGCGCAGGCTGACCGCGCACGTGATGCGCAACATGCCGCCGCCGCGTTCGCTGGCCCGCTCCAGGTGCCGCGCCAGCCCCGCGCACAGCAGGGTGTTGACGGTGACGCCGGTGGCGCGCGCCACGCGGATCAAGCGCTCGGCCAGGGTTTCCGGCAGCACGCTGTGGAAAAAATCCAGTTCGCCGATGCGCGGATGAGCGGAACGCCCTTCCCAGCGCGAGCCATTCAGCGGCACGCGCAGGCCGATGTCGCGCTGCACCAGATCGGTCGCCACGCTGCGGAAACCGCGCAGCCAGCGCAGGGTCCGCGTCAGCGGCCGATACCAGTCCGGTCGGATTTCCGCCAGGGTGTCGAAAGGCAGCGGCTCCGACGGCGGCGGCGCGGCCGCCGCGCCGCTCAGATAGGCGTAATGGTCGATGATCAGGCGGAACAGCAAGCTGTCGCTGCGCGCGTCCGCCACCCCGTGATGGGTGCACAGATAGACGCAACTGGTGGCGTCGTCGACGGCGGTGATCAGCAATAGCTGCACCGGAGCACGCTCGCGCCAGTCCAACCGGTTGACGTGGCTGAAGTCCATCAACAGACGGCGAAACTCGGTATCGCCGAAATCGCAGACACCAGCGTGTTCGCGATGGCGCACCAGACTGCGCACGCCGCTGAAAGCGTCGGACTGGAGACCGGGGCGGCCCGGCAGTGGCCGGGCGCGCAACAGCGGCACGCCGGCCAGCGCCAAGCGCGCACTTTGCTCCAGCATGGCGACATCCAGACGGCCATCGACGATGATGATCTGGTTGGTGTTGACGTTGGCCAGTTCGCCCAGGTGGACGAATGCTTCCGACAGGGCATCGAGTGGCCGGACCTCCGTGACGTTTGAGCGAACGGACAGCGTGGCGGTCTGAGAGATCACGGCAGGCTCCTCAGTTGGCTTCGGCCGCGACGGCCTGCTCAGCCGCCACATCATCGGCATACCAGGCGCACAGCATGCACAGCTCGTCCAGTGACAAGGGCGCCGGCGTTTGCGCACGGCCGGCGGCGACATCCAGCCGACTGCGATCGAACTGCCATTCCTGGTTGGCGAACGGACGGTTGGGCTCCACCGCCCGGTCGAACTTCTGGTCAAGCGCCGAAGTCGGCGCGCCCAGCGTGGCACGCACACCGGCCACCTCGCCCCACATCCTCACGATGTCCTCCGTGCGCTCGGAACGGCCGCCGGCGCAATGGAACACTTCAAAGTCGCGACCCTGCTGCTGACGCAACGTCAGCGCGCAGGCATCGGCCACCAGTTGGTCGATGGAAATCAGGTCCGGCCGGCTGTCGGCGGCTAGATCCACCGCCAACTCCTTGTGACCGGCCTGGGCGATGGCCACCATGGCGTTGAGGAACATATAGAAGCCGAAGCCGTTGCGGAAGGCCCAGCCGGTGTGGCGGTGGCCGACCACCACGCTGGGGCGGAACAGAGTCACCGGCAGGCCGTGGCGCTGGTACAGCAGGTGCAGCGCCTGCTCCGCACTCCACTTAGTCACCTGATAAGTGTTAGCCATGTGGCTGCGGACATGCAGCTCTTCCTTGACCAGGCCACCGGCCATGCCGGCCACGTAGGCGGTGGACACATAGTAGAAGCGCCGACAGGCCGACGCATGACGCTGCACCGCCTCGTACAGCCGGGTGCTGTTGCCGACATTGGTGGCGAAGGACTGCGACAGCTTGTGGGAGGAGTAGCTCATCTCCGCCGCCACATGCCACACCTCGGTGACACCGACCAGCGCGGCGCCGTCCAGCGTTTCTTCCAGCTGGGCAAAATCGACGTTGAGCACGTCCAGATGGTTTTCCAGCGCGCCACGGATGTCCAGGCCGCAGCCCTCGGCCGCGGCCACCACCGCGTTGAGGGTGCGCATGCCGTCTGGGTCGTTGCGCGACAGGGCCAGCACGCGGGCGCCGCGCGCCAGGAAATTGGCCGCCAGGGCGCCGCCGACAAAGCCGGTGGCGCCGGAAATCAGAATCTGATGCACTTGATGCTCCTCATTGCACGATAAGCTGTCGAAGCGCCCCGCGTGGGGCGCTTCCGCGGCGGATCAGAGTTCGATGATGTGTTCGTCCACTTTCACGCCCACGTGGCGGCCCGGTTCGGTGCCGAAGCCCAGCACACGATCGCCCGGCTTCAGCTCGGTGACGTTTCGCGGCTTGGCTTCGTCGGAGAACACGCGCACGTGCCAGTCGTCTTGCATGATGATGTTGACCTTGCGGTTTTGCGGGAAGGTGGCCTCAATCAGCAGCAGCGGGCGGATTTCGGTCTTGGTGCGGCCAACAAAGATCTGGCGGGTTTCGCCGCGGGCGTTCACCGTGGTCAGCGTGCTGCCGGCACGCAGCTCGCTGATATAGCTGGTGCGGTCATTGGCTTGAAACACATAACTGTGCACCGAGGCCGCGTTGATGCGGAATGGACGCAGTTCCATATAGGGCAGGTGGAAGACTTCGGGACAGCACAGGATGCCGCCGGTCGAAGTGGAGCCCACCAGAATGCCTTCGTCCGGGTTGAACATGTGGGTGGTGTCGATGCAGGCGCGATAGCCCAGGCCCAGGTGGGTGATACGCTCGATCACGCCTACCTGGATGTCGATGCGCGGCGTGGCCTGCGCGTCTATCTTGTGGGCGAAACGATCAAACTGCTCCATGTCGGTAAAGGCCACCAGTACGCCGTCGCTGCCCAGCTCCAGCACGCCCAGCGCGATCACCGCGTCGTCCACGTCCTGGTTCACTTCCTTGAGCAGCACGGTATTGGTCTTGTGCAGTTCGGCGATCACCAGTTCCAGCGGAATATTGGTGGGGTCCTTGAACGACACCATCAGGAAGTCGTAGTGCATGCCGTCGTGAAAAGAGGCGTGCAAGGAAGCCGCGTTGTCGACGTGGGCGCGCCAGCTCGTGCGGAAACCGGCGGCTCGGGCGGCGACCAGCAACGAGGGCTGGCTGCTGGAAATCACTGTTACCTGGATCAGTTCCTTGCCGGCGGCCGGCGCGATCTGCGTCGACAACTCGGCCCACTGCTCGGCTGATTCAATGTGCAGCACGCGCTGCAAGCGCGGCGACACCGCCTGGCTCAGCATTTTCAGGTTGTCGGCGTAGAGCACGATGCCGTTGTAAAGGCCCTGGCCCAGACGCTGGATGATGGCACGGCGCCCCTCTTCGCCCAGCGCCGCCAACACCTTGGTGTCGTACCACAGCACATTGCCGTCGTTGCTACGCATCTCGGTGGTAAATGGGGACAGCGCGGCGTTGCTCGGCGGCACCGGCTCGCGCGGAGTCGTGGGATGGCGTTGATCCGCCTGCTTGTCGTTGACCACGGCCTTGTCGGCCACTGCGGTTTTTTCCACGCTCGCGGACGGACGTTTACTCAGGGTTTGTTCCATGGTGGTTCCAGGTGGTTTAGCAACAGCGGTTGCGATAAAAAGAGACAAACAAGGCCCAATTCACTACCAGGCCCGGATGACAATGGGCGGCGCCAGCGGCATCGAAAACACGGGCGGAGCCACCGCGCGGCGGTTGGCCGCGGTCAATGGCACCGACAACACCAGCGCCTCATCCACGCCGAAGCGGGTCGGCGCCGACAGGGCCTGCGCCCGGATGTCGAGCTGGGCGAGCAAACGCTGCACCGTCGGGGTGGTGACCATCACATAGCGATGGATCTCGCGTTCCCGGGCGAAACCGACCAACTGGTGCAGCGCGGAGCGGATATGCTCCAGCCGCTGCGCGTGGTAACGACAGTAGCCATCCAGGTTCAACGCGAAACGAGAGATTTCCCAGACGTGGGCGTCGGCGGGAATCGACCGGCCGGCCAGCAGCGACGAAAACACGTCACGCAGCATGTTCGGCCCCAGTGTCGGCAGTAGCCGCATACAGCCCTGCACACCGCCGTCGCGACTTTTCATCAGTAGATAATGCGGATCGAGCTCGTCATAGCCATCCCGCTCCATACCGTTTTCCACCCGCACATCCCAACCCATGCGGTCGTAAAAAAACCGGGCGCGCAGCCGCAACATGTTTTCAAGGTCGGCAACCGGCAGCAGCTCACGCCGGACAATCTGCACATTCAAAGCGGAACCATTCATTCGACACATCGCCTTCCACATCGCAGGACAGGCCGCACCGGACTTCACCCCGTGGACACCGACCTTGGCTCATAAAAAATTCATGTTTTCTTTCATGAACTTGCGGGTCGAATCGAACAACAAACCGGGCTGTCCGACCTGGCTTGCATCGTAGGGAGTGGCAGGAGCGGGCGTAAGCTAGCAGAACTGTTAGGTGGGTCAGGAGCGAACAGCGCAGCGGCGTTTAGCGCCGGTGACGGCGCAGAAAAGACAAAAGACCACCGTGGCGGGCTTTTGACGCCGATTTTACGGCGGGGAAACGAGGGAACGGCGGTGGAAACCACTAGGAGGCAGCTTTGGTGGCCCAAATCAGAAAGCGTGGCCGGCAACGGCGATAACTGACCCATAGGACAGTGTCACAGCCAGATAGTCTCAAAATCTGTTCAAAGTCTGCTGCGCTTCGTGAAGCGTTGCACGGTGAGTACAACCCCAGAATGCTCATCTACCCACTTGACCATTCCACTTTTTTGCTCGTTTTCGCCATGCCTCTCTCTTCCTCGCGAGACTTTGAACAGGTTCTTAGCTCGCTGTTCGTCGCCGTCAACAGCCACGTGCTGACGCGGCTAGGCATGATGAAAACCACCTTGCTGGTGATAACCGGTCAAATGCTGACCGGCATCTTGCTGGACCGCCTGACCGGCCTTGAGCGCCCGGCACTGACCCAGTTGCTGGGCGCTGCGCTGCTTCTGGCCGGGTTGTGGCTGGCCAGACGTCCGCGCACCAGCGCGCGCGCCTGAACCGACGCCGAGAATCGTCGCGCAATGCTTGCTATGCTGAAAGTCCACCCCGCGCGGCTAAAAAACCATGGTTCCACCCCAAGACCCTCATCCCGAGCGCCAGCTGTACCGCGACGCGGACGGCCGCTATTGCGCGCGGCTGGGCGGCTATCAATTCAGCAGCGTGTTTCAGCCGCTGTTCTACCGCAGCGGCGGTGTGTTCGGCTATGAAGCGCTGCTGCGCGTGCGAACGCAAGACGGCCAGACTCCGCCTCCCGACGCCTTTCTGTCCGGTCTGCCGCCGGAACTGGCGCTGGAAGCCGACCAACTGGCGCGGCTGATCCACATCCGCAACTTCGCGCAAAGCGGCCAGTCCGGCTGCCTGAGCCTGAACCTGCTGGCCCAGACCGCAGTAGTGGACAATCACGGCCGCAGCCACCTTCCCCTGCTGCAAGGCCTGCTGGACTCGCTGGAACTGGACAGCGCCGGCGTGATTTTCGAGCTGCCGGAATACGAGGTGGAACACCACGGCCAACCGTTGATCAACAGCCTGCGCCTGACCGCCGAGGCAGGCTTCGGCCTGTCGGTGGACGACTTTGGCGCGGTGGCCGCGCGATACGGCAAGGTCAAGTCGCTGTGCCCGGACCTGATCAAAATCGACCGCAGCCTGCTGCTGGACTATATGTCCGGCGAACATCACCGGTTGCCGGTGCTGCTGGAGCTGGGCTGGCAGATTGGCTGTCGCATGGCGGTGGAAGGCATTGAGAACCGGGAACAACATCTGGCTATGCAGGAACTGGGCGTAGAGCTCTACCAGGGCTTCTACCTGGGCAAACCGGCCGAGCTGCCGGTGACCTGCCAGCTATGACCGACGCGGTCCAGCCCCAGGCTGAGCAAGGCCAGCGCGGCCAAAGCCGCGCCCAGCCATACCGGCGCGCGCAGGCTCAAGCCGGCGTCCAGCAAGGCGCCACCACCCCAGGACCCCAGCATCAGGCCCAGATTGACCACCGACATGTGCAGGCTGTTCACCATCGGCCCGCTGCCGCCAGCGCGCACCACCCGCACCACCATAGCCGGATTCATCGGCAGGCCGGCCAGGCCCAATAGCAGCACGCACGCCGTCGCCGCCGCCTGCCATTGCGCCAGCGACGCCAATGCCACCAGGGCAGCAAGCAACACCAGCAGGCCGCCCCGCAGCACAACGCGGGTGTGACTGTCCGCCAGGCGGCCGCTGCACAGATTGCCTAGCACCGTCGCCAGCCCGTAACCGACAAACAGCCAGGGCAGCGTCGAAGCGGCGAAGCCGCTGACCCGAGTGAACAAGGGCGCCAGATAGGTGAAGGCGGCGAATACCGCGCCTATGATCAGACCGCTGCTCAGATAAGCCGCCCATAGGCTGGGGCGCGCCAGCCGTCGGCCTTCTTCGCCCAGACTCAAAGCGCGCGGCGCGTCGCCAGACGGCGTCAGCGCGGCGATGCCTGCCGCGGCCAGCGCCACCATCATCGCCACGAGCCAAAAGCTCAAGCGCCAGCCCCAGTGCTGATCTACCCAGGCCGCCAGCGGCAAGCCAGCCACGGAAGCCAGCATCAAGCCGTTGAGCACCAGCGCGGCGGCGCGCGCCACCCGATGTTCGCCCACCAACTCCGCCGCCAAGGCCAGGGCCACGCCGAAGAAAGCCGATTGCGCCACGCCGCAGATCAGCCGCGACCACAGCATCTGCCGGTAATCGCCGGCCAGCGCGCCCAAAGCCTGCCCGGCCAGGAACAAGAGCAACAGACCGATCAAGCTGTGCTTGCGCCGCGCCGAACGCAGCAGCCAAGTCAGCACCGGACCGCCCAAGACTACGCTGGCGGCGAAGGCCGACACCAGATTGCCCACCGCCGGCAAGCCGACGCCCAATGCCGCCGCCAGCGACGGCATCATCCCCGCCACCATGAACTCCGACGTCGCCATCGCGAAAATGCATAAACCCAGCAGATACACCGTTGCCGGCATCGCCACCTCGCCGTTTTTGCCCGCCATCCCTCTTCTCCCGTATCGCAATTGAATGAACGCTTATGCTAGATTTCTTGGCGAAACGGAAAAATTGTCTTTAATTCCACATTTAACGGAAAAAATTTCTGCAATAGCGAGGCTGTATGGAGAAAATGAGCGGCATCGAGCTGTTCGCCCACATCGCCCAGCAAGGCAGCCTGGTGGCCGCCGGACGGCAATTAGGCATTTCCGCCTCAGCCGCCGGCAAGGGGCTGGCGCGGCTGGAGGCACGACTGGGTGTGCGCCTGGTTCAGCGCAGCACGCGGCGGCTGACCCTGACCACTGCCGGGGAACAATACTTGCAACGATGCCTGCGCATTCTGGATGAAGTGGAAGCCGCCGAACGCGAGCTGCAACAGGGTCAGGCCGCGCCCCGCGGCCGGCTGAAAGTAGGTCTGCCGCACGAATGCGGGGTGCTGGCCCCGCATCTGGCGGGCTTCATGCAAAGCTACCCGGAGATTGAGCTGGACCTGGACTACAGCGACCGCCTGGTGGACGTGATAGGCGAAGGCTTCGACGTGGTGATCCGCGGCGGCGAGCCCGGCGATTCGCGCTTGAGCGCTCGGCGACTGGGCGCTTACCGCATGCGGCTGGTGGCCGCGCCGGCCTACTTCGCCCGCTGCGGAGAGCCGGCGTCGCCGACAGATCTGGCGCGACACCGCTGCCTGCATTATCGCTACCCGCGCAGCGGCAAGCTGGCGCCGTGGCCGCTGACCGGCGTCGACGCCCAGACGCTGCCGGTCAACGCCTGCGGCAACACAGGCGACGCGCTGATCCAGTTGGCGGAACAAGGCGCCGGCATCGCCTGCTTGCCGGACTTCACCGTGCGCCGCCAACTGGCGGAAGGACGGTTGCAAGCACTGCCGGAAGCCTGGGCGGAACGCAGCGGCACCCTCTACCTGCTATGGCCCAGCGCGCCCTATTTGCCGCCGCGGCTGCGCGCCTTCATCGACTTCTTTGCTGAGCGCGGCTTCCCTGGGGGCTGAACCCCGCCGGACTCTGGCTCAAGGCGCCGACACCAGCCGGTCTGCCATCGCCTTGATCGCCCGCATCTGCACCCCGCTCTTCCAGGCGAAATTCACGCCTGTGTAGCCGAACCAGTCCCAGCAGCCGTTCGGGTTGCCCGGCGGCATCGCCGTGGTTTGGGGGTAGAGCACGATGATGCGGTTGTTGTCCGCCCACTCGTTGTAGCCGGCATGAGCGTAGTAGGCGTCGCCAACGGCGCCCGCGTACTGGCGGCAGCCGTGCAGCGCCACATGTACCTTGCAGGTCTCGCCCTCGGCGCAGACGCGCGGCACATAGACATAGCCCTCGTCCGCCAAGCTACTGCCTGGCGGCGCGTACGGCTTCTGGTCGAAAACCGCCACCTGGCTGCTCAATTGGCCAGCGCGCGGCTGCAAGGGGCCGTAAATCTGCTTCAGGATCGCCCCGGCCTGATCGTAGCCTTCGCCCTTCCAGTCGCAATGGTTGACGTAGGGCGACTTGGTTTCGCCGCAGTCATTGCCGTAAGTCGGCGTAATCTGGGCATGCCCGGCCGGCAGGCCGCGCAGATATTCAATGCGAGCCGCCGGCACCCCCAGCTTGCGGAAATAGCTCTCTGCGCTGTCCACCACCGCCGTCTTCACAGTGTTGTCCTGGCTCCCGCTGAACAGATAGACGCGACGCTTGGCCAAATTGGACAAGGGATCGATCTGCCCGCTCAGCGCGAACTGCTGAGTCGCCAATACCAGGCCTCCCACCGCCGGCGGTGGTCCGCTCATGCATGCCGGCGCGCCCGCCAGCATGCCCTTGGAACAATAATAGGGCCCGCCCGCCACCACGCCGACGCCGCGCACCGAGGCGGAAAACGCCACTTGGTACTGCACCGCCATGAAAGCCCCGGACGACAGGCCGGACACCGACGACTGCCGAGCGTCGCCGCGATACGCCGACAGCGGCTCCGCCGCCGCGACCATCTGCGCCAACGTCAACGCCAGCGCCCCTCCCCACCACCAGCCCAGTTTCAACATAAGCCCTCCTTTCGCGCGAAGCCCGCGCTCCCGCCTGGATTATGGCCTTGCCCTCTGGCAAAAATCACTATCATGTCATGTGCATTCGGCAAATCGGTCAGTCTTTTTCTTGTACCAAGCCCTCTTGCGGCCACCGGCGCTGTTCCGCGCCGCCGCTATTCCGTACTATCCCAGTTTCATCAATGACAAGAAGAACGGCATGCCCCCGCTCCCTGCGCCCCCCATCGCCGGCCTGCGCGCCTCGCTGCTGATCGGCCTGACGCTAACGCTCATAGCCTGCAAACCCGAGCCACCGCCGCCCGCCACGCGTCAGGACACGGCCAGCTCGCCGTCCGCCGTCGGGCAGATACGCCGCTTGAACGCCTTGCCGGCCGGCGTCGAACTGCGCGGCAAGCTAATCGCCGCCTACGGCTGGACAGACAGCGCCGGCGAACACCTGTTGGTGCTGGCGGAACAACAGGAAGCCCGAAGCGCCGACGGCACCCAAAGCGCGGCGCTCTACGCCGCGCAATACACGCTGGGCCAAGATAGACCGCGCAGGCAGTGGATGCTCAACGACGGCGTAACGCGTTGCGAGTTCGACGCCAGCGCGGCCTTCGATCTAGGCGCCATCGGCTTTCCGGATATCAACCGCGACGGCGCGCTGGAATCCGTTGTCGGCTATCGCAGCGCCTGCGCCAGCGACGTCAGCCCCAACGACTACAAGCTGATCCTTCACGTAGGCAAAACCAAGTACGGACTACGCGGCCTGGACCGCCAGGGTGTGCGCTGGCTGGACCCGGACAGCGGCCACCTGACCGGCCTGCCGCTGCCCGACGACTGCAGCCCGCAGGGCCAACGGGCACTGCAAGCCAAAGGTTGGGAGAAAGACTTCGAACCGCCCTACCTGCCCGGCTGTTACACCGACGAGAACGACTTCACCGCGGCGCCGCCGTCCTTTGCCCGTCACATGCGCCAACAATGGTTCACTCTCATGCGCCAACAGGAAGAAAGCTGGCTCAAATAACAGCAGCAGGAATAAGCGCGAGGCGGGCTCTCATCCCGCCTGCCATTAGATACGCACAGCAACAATTCTAGTTTGCAACAAAATCGAAGCCACCACCCGCGCCTATCCTAAGGGTTTTCATAGCTTCCGATTTTTCCCACCCGCGGCGCGGCGCCCTTCCTGACAGGCTCGCAGCCAGCACGGCGGCGGGCCTGTTTTCACTTGCCCCCCTTCGGCATCACCACCTTGACCTTCCCACTATAGAGAAATGTAATTTTTTAAAGTAAATAATAAATGTTATTAGTTAAAAAAATTACATTAATGGCAATCAATGAAACTGCATCGATAGTAAAGCCTATTTACTACCCCATCTGAAATCATGGCTAAATCAGGAGACATGCCCCGCAAGCGCCGCTTGCCAGACGCAAAAAACCCCGAGGGCGGGCGCGCCTCGGGGTTCTTCAATACACTCGATTCCGCAAACAACTTGATGAGCGGCGATGCTCGCGCGCGAATCCACGCCGCGCGACAAAAAAGGCCGCCTTTGAAGGCGGCCTGTTCGGCATGCGGCGATGCTTGTCACCGCGCTGGATGATGAATGATTTACGTCCAGCCCAGGCTTACCAGCTCCTCCACACTCAGATGCCGCCATTCGCCCTGCGGCAGTTCACCCAACTCAACGCTGCCCAAGCTGATGCGATGCAGTTGTTCCACCCGGTTGCTGGCCGCCGCCACCATACGTTTGACCTGGTGGTACTTGCCCTGGGTGATGGTCAGCAGGATCACGTGGCTGTCCAACTGTTCGATGCTGTCGGCCGCGAACTCCTCGCCTTCATCGTTCAGGTAGACCCCGCTTTGCAGCTTGGCGATGAATTCCTCGCTGGCCGCGTGCTTCAACGTGACCTGGTAGCACTTGGGCACCTGCTTCTTCGGCGAGCTGAGCGCGTGCACGAACTGGCCGTCGTTGGTCAGCAAGATCAGGCCGGTGGTGTCCACGTCCAGCCGGCCCACCGCGGTGATGCCCAGATTGCCGAACTGATACGGCAGCAGCCGGTAGATGCCGGGATTGTGCTGCGGCTTGTGCGAGGTTTCGTAATTGGGCGGTTTGTGAAACAACAGGTAGAGCGGGCCGCTAACCACGTCCCAGGGTTTGTCGTCCACCACCAGTTGCCGGATGTCGGCCAATTCCACCTGCTGGCGGTAGTTGACGACGATCTCGCCGTTGAGTTCGACCAAGCCGTACTCAATCAGCTGCTTGCATTCCTTACGGCCGCCAAAGCCTTGTTGTTGCAGTAGTCGGTAAAGTTCCATCACCGGATGGTAGCACACCGCCCCTGACGCTCCCTCCGCCGTCAGGACACCAGCGGTTGCGCCGGATCCGCCACGCAAACCCGGTCGCGCCCCTCTTTCTTGGCGCGATACAAGGCGGCGTCGGCGGCTGACACCACGCTGCCAGCGTCCGTGCCGTGCAATGGACACAGGGCCAGCCCCACCGACAAGGTGACGCGGATGTTGTGGCCGCCGGCTACGATGGGCAAGGCGCGCACATCGCGGCACAGCTGCTGCGCCTTGGCGTGGGCGTCGTCCAGCGACGCGCCGGGCAGCAAGATGAAAAATTCTTCGCCGCCGTAGCGGCAGACAATGTCGCCGCTGCGAAAAGCGTCGCTCAGCTGCGCCGCCAGCGCCGTCAACACCGCGTCCCCGCACTGATGGCCATACTGATCGTTGATATGCTTGAAATGATCAGCATCGACCATCAACACCGCCACGTCCCGATGCACCGCCAGCATATGACTGAGGATGCGCGGCAAAATGTCGTCCAGATGGCGGCGGTTGAACAGGCCTGTCAGCGGATCGCGCAGCGTCTGTTCGCGCAAACCTTGTTGCAGCAGTTCGATTTCGCTCAGATTCTGGCGCAGCGCCTGATTGGCCTGCAGCAAATCCTGCTCCAGCCGTTTGCGCTCGCTAATGTCGTTGATGCCGTTGATCACAAACCAGCCATCGTCGGCGCGAACCACGGAACAGGAAATCAGCGCCCAGAACTCTCGGCCGTCCGCGGCGCGCAACCGCACTTCTCGGTCGCGCACGCAGCCGCCTACGCGCAGCAGCGAGGACACGCGCTCGCGCTCGGCCGGGTCCACGTAGAAGTCCTGCACCCTCAGCGGCCTTCCTGGCGCAAGGCGCTCGCGGAACAACTCCTCGGCGCGGGCATTGGCGTAGATCAGTACGCCTCCCTGCAAACGGTTCATCGCCAACGGAAACGGCGCGGCGTCCGCCATCAGCCGCAAACGCGCCTCGCTGTCCGCCAAAGCCCGGGTCCGAGCGCGGACCTTGCCCTCCAACTGGCGGTTGACGCCTCGCAGCCTGGCCTCGGTGCGGCGCAGATCCACCGCCAACGCTCCAAATACCAGCAAGGTGGAGGTCTGGATCAGCATCAGCATGCTGAGAGTCAGCAAAGCCTGCTCGCCGTGACCGAAAGCGCCGCGGCCAAGCACTCCGCCAGCCAAGGCCAACAGCAAAATGCCCAGCGACAAGCCATGCGCCAGCCGCAAGCGCTGACGAAACGCGAACCATAGCAAGGGCAGGCTGAAACAATAGGGCAGAGCGGCGTAGCGCCCGGTGCTGTCGTCTATGCCCAACATGGCCAATCCGGCGGCCAGCAAGGTCAGCCAAGCGATCAGGCCATCCAGCGAGTTGAGGCCGCCCTGGCCTTCTCCAGCCCCCGTGCGCCTCAACAACAACAGACAAGGCGCCAGACTGAAAATACCGGCCAGGTCCGCCAACCACCAAGCGATAAAGTGACGCCCCAGCGGCAAGAGAGGCAGTAGCTGGCCATGCAGCAAGGCCGCCGTGCCGCCCATGGCGGCGATGGCGGCGGCCAGCGCCGCGCCGGCGATGAAGGCCAACACGTAGGACAGACTGTGCAAGGGCAAACGCCGGCCACAGCGGTAGCGTACCAGCAAGGCGCCCAGTAAGCTGCCCACCGTGTTGGCGCCGGCGATCAACAAGGCGTCCGCCAGCGGCAACTGGCGCGACGATAGGCTGAACAGCAAGGAGCCCACAGCCAATCCCACGCCATAGCGCTGGCCGCCGCGCAAGGCGACCGCCATGGCCAAGCCGGCCGGAAACCAGGCCGGCGTCAGCCAGGTTTCCGCATTCATGAAGCCGGCCATCAATAGCCGCGCCAAGCCCCAATAGGCTGCGGCGACGCCCAACTGACGCCACGCGGCCGCCAGGAAACCCGCGGCGGAATCCCTACATCGCTGCATGCCTGTCTCCACCCTCTCTGCGCACAGCCGCGGCGGCTGGCGGACTCAGGACGCTTTCTCCCGCCCGCGAGCCGGACTTGAGCGCGGCCGGTGTTCCAGGCCGTCCCCAAAATGGGGCGCGGGGCGGGAAACGCCGCTTTTTAGTCAATATAGATATTCATGCGCGATTCCGCCGTCATTTATCGGTTTGCGAATTTCGTGCTCTAGGCAGCCGGCTCGCTATCTTGCTGATTCACATCGCGATTGAAGAAATGATACTTATCATCTAAAACGGAATCACCGCTTCGTCATTGCGTTGCGCCACCTCGTAGTCGAACAGGAAGGTCAACAATGCGCTACAGCTCAACTCACAAGACCGAAACCCGTCAACGGATCATGACCATGGCCTCGCTGCGCTTTCGCGCCGAAGGCGTGGCCAATGTCGGCATCGCCAACCTGATGGCGGATCTGGGGCTGACCCATGGCGGCTTTTACGCCCACTTCCACAGCAAGGACGACCTGGTGGCGCAATCCTGTCGCCAGGCCTTGCTGGACATGAACGAGATTTGGCAGGTCCAACTGGAACAGGCGCCCAGCGGCGCCGGGCTGAAACGGCTGGCCAAGGATTATTTGAGCGCGGCGCACAGGGATTTCCCGGACTCCGGCTGCGCCGCCGCCGCGCTGGCCGGGGAGTTGGCTCGTCACGACAAAGCCACCCGCCAGGCGTTTTCCGAGGGCTTGCAGGCCTTGCTGCACACCTTGCGCCAAGCGCAACAATGCGACACGGCGGCCGGAGCGCGCCCGGCGCTGGCGCCAGAAGCCTGCCTGGCTCTGATGGTGGGCGCCTTGCTGCTGTCTCGCGCCATCTCGGACGAAACGCTGTCCGACCGGCTGCTGAAAAGCGCGGCGGCGGCGTTGGCCTTGCAAGCTAGGGCTTAGAGTCTCGCGAGCAGGGGCGAGACAAGGCGAAAACGGCTGAGAAAGCAGAATGTACGAGTGGTACATGAGCATTTTGAGCTTGTACTCAACGTGCAACGCTCCACGAAGCGCAGCAGGCTTTGGACAGGTTCTTAGAGCCTGTTCACGATCTTTTCGTCCTGAGATAATTGCCGCATGCGAAGAAGCCATTATCCAAGCGACGTAAGTCGTGAACAGTTCGAACAGATCAGACCGCTATTGGAAAGCGTACGCAAGAAAAC
>NZ_MUKU01000026.1 GCF_002081825.1 Chromobacterium haemolyticum
AAATACGGGCTCCGGGCGCAAAAACAGCAGCTTCAGCGACGCTGGCTGCGTCAAGTTGCTGAAAATTTTATCTGTGTGAGGGCATGCTTGGTTTTTGATTGCCTGAAGCAGGTTTCTGGAAGTCCCCATAAGGCTGCTCCCCCTCCGTCACCGGCGGCAATGGCTTGGGCATCTTGATCTTGCCTGCCTCTACCAGCCGCTGCTTCTCGGTTTCGATTTCCTTCAGCAGCTCGCTGGCGGGCGGGTCATTCGGGTTTTGCGGCACCAGCTTGCCCTGCATCGCCAAGGTCAGAATCAACTCGCGTAGTTTCTTGAGGCCATTGGGTGCGGCAAAGGCGGTGTCGAAGTGTTGCTCCAGCAGTTCGGCGGTGGATTTATTCATGCTCGCCTCCCAGTTCGCGTTCGATCTGTTCGATGCTGGGCAGGCTGGTTTGCAGTTCTTCAGGCAGGGATGCTATCAATTGGTACTCCGCCACGCCGATGGGCTGGCTCTTATCGTGTAATGCGTATTCGGCCACCACGGTGTTTTTGCTCTTGCACAGCAACAGGCCGATGGTGGGTTGGTCTTGGTCGGTCTTAATCTGCCGGTCCACGGCGGTGAGGTAGAAACTCAATTGGCCGAGGTGTTCCGGTTTGAATTTCTCGGCTTTCAGCTCAATCACCACGTAGCAGCGCAGCTTGAGGTGGTAGAACAGCAGGTCGATGAAGAAATCGTCGCCGCCCACTTCCAGAGGGACTTGGCGGCCGACGAAGGCGAAGCCCGCGCCCAGTTCCAGCAGGAATTGGGTGATGTGCTTGACCAGCGCCGCTTCGATTTCCCGCTCATTGGCTTCCTGGCCGATATCCAGGAAGTCGAACAAATAGGGGTCTTTGAGGGACTGCCGGGCCAGGTCGGTTCCCGGCGCGGGCAGGCGATCGGCGAAATTGGTGATGGCCTGGCCTTCTCGCTCCAGCAGGCGGGTTTCGATATGGATTTCCAGCGTGGCGCGCGACCAGCCCTGTTCCACTGCTCGTTGGGCATAAGCCAGGCGTTGTGTCGGCTGCTTCAGTTTGGCCAGCAAGACCAGGTTGTGGCCCCAGGGCAATTGTCCAACAGCCTGTTGGACCATTGCCGCGTCCGGCCAGGCGTCGGCGAAAGCGCGCATATACATCAGGTTGGCGCGGGAAAAGCCCTTCATCTCGGGGAAGGCGGTCCTGAGGTCATGCGCCAGCCGCTCTATGACCTTGGCGCCCCAGCCTTGCTCGGCCTGCCGTTGCAGGATGTCTCGGCCAATCTGCCAGTAGAGTTGCACCAGTTCGCGGTTGACGGCCAGTGCGGCCCGTTGTTGGGCGCCATGAATGCGCTGCTTCAGCTCGCCCAGCCAGTGGGCATAGCCTTCCGGGGCTGGAACGAGGGAGACGGGCTGGCCGCTCATGCCACCCCCCCGTTGGCGGCCTTGAGCGCGGCCAGCAGTTCGGTTTTCAGCGCCTGTTGGGCGGCTTGCAACTGACGGGTGAGGTCCTGGTATTCGGCCATCAGTTCGTCCGGGTCGCCGAGTTCGACGGCCACTTGGTGCGGGTTCTTGCCGTCCAGGTTGTAGTTGCCGGCGGCAAGATCCTTGGCGGAAACCTTCCAGGCATGCTCGGTGGTCTTGCGCCCCTGGCGCTGCGGGCCGCCCCACCAGGCTTTCTCGCGTTCGAACTCCTCGATGGTCAGCGGCTTGGAGCGGGAGTAGCTCTTGTAGCCCTCCGGGTAGGGGTGTTCGAAGAACCAGACGTCTTGGGTGGGACCGCCTTTCTCGAAGAACAGGATGTTGGTGGCGATGGGGGTGTAGGGAGCGAACACGCCTTTGGGCAGGCGCACGATGGTGTGCAGCTTGAATTCTTCCAGCAGTTCGCGTTTGAGCGTGGTCTTTACCCCCTCGCCGAACAGGAAGCCGTCCGGCAGCACTACGGCGGCCCGGCCCGTGTCGTGCTTGAGCAGGTGCATGATCAAGGCCATGAACAGGTCGGCGGTCTCGCGGGTTTGGTGTTTGGCGAGGAAGTTCTTTTCGATGCCGTCCTCTTCCATGCCGCCAAACGGCGGGTTGGTGATGATGATGTCCACCCGGTCGCGTGGGCCGTAGTCCCTGAAGGGGCGGGAGAGGGTGTTGTCGTGGCGGATACGGGTGGGCACGTCGATGCCGTGCAACATCATATTGGTCATCGCTAGCATATGCGGCAGAGGTTTCTTCTCTACGCCGTGGATATGTTCTTGCAGTAGTTGGTGGTCTTCCGGTGTCTTGACCTGCTTTTTGAGGTATTCAATGGCGCAGGTCAGGAAGCCGCCTGTGCCGCAGGCCGGGTCCAGGATGCTCTCGCCGAGCTTCGGGTCGAGGATATCAACCATGAACTGCGTGACCGCGCGAGGGGTGTAGTACTCGCCCGCGTTGCCGGCCGATTGCAGATCGGCGAGGATTTTTTCGTAGATGTCGTTGAACAGGTGGCGGTCGCCGGACGAGTTGAAGTCCACATCCTCTTCAATGGTGTTGATCACCTGGCGCAGCAGCGTGCCGGACTTCATATAGTTGTAGGCGTCTTTGAACACCGAGCCGATTACCCGGCCCTGCGCGGATACGCCCGCCTTGTAAGCCAGCTGCTTCAAGGCAGGAAAGAGGTCGTTGTTGACGAAGTCGATCAGTTCTTCGCCGGTCATGCCTTCCGGATCCTTGGCCCAATAGCTCCAGCGAAAGCGGCTGTGCAGCGGCGAGTGGTAGTTGGACTGGGTGAGCTCCCATTCCTGTTCTTTGTCGTCGAAGATCTTCAGGAACAACAGCCAGCAGATCTGGCTGATGCGCTGGGCGTCGCCATCGACGCCGACATCCTTGCGCATGATGTCTTGAATGGATTTGATGAGAGTGGCAAGTGACATGGAAACTTCCTGGTTTTAGTTCTGTTCAGGCGCGGTAGAGCTCTTGCTCTAGTTCGCTGACGGCCTGTTGGTATTGAGTTTTGCCGCCAAAGGCGCGCACCAGTTCGATAGGCGTTCCCAGGCGGTTGAAGGGTGCGATGGCGAGGATCTGCGTTTCCTCGATGGCGGCCACGCCTTCATCGGCATACTTGTCGAGCAGGGCTTCGAGCACCTTCTGCGCTTGTTCGCCGTACTTGGCGAAGTAATGCCGCTTCTTGACTTGCTCGGCGCGCTCCTTGCGTGTGAGCGGAGGCTGATCCCACGCGATGTGGCACAAGAGATCGAAAGGATCGAAATCCTTGCCGGATTGTTTGTCCACTTCGTCGGCCAAAGCCTCGAAAAAAATCCCTTGTTCGGCCAGTTCGCCGATGATGGCCTGCTTTTTCTCGGCCTGGCTCCAATGGCGCAGAAAATCGTCAAGCGACGCAAACTCTTTGGCCAGGGTATTACGGGTGTAGTCTTTCAGGGATTCGGTGATCAGTTTGCCGTTGGCGTCGAAGTATTGCACACGCTCGGCCACTACTTTGACCTCGACATTGGCGACAACGTAACGGCGCGCGCCGCTGCCTTGTTCGTCCGGCAAGGGCTCTGCTGCGCCGCCAGGATACGCGGGGTTGTTGTCCAGCGTGGGATAGGTGAATTCATCGTCGGACGGTTCCTCCTCGCCTTCTTCATCAGGAGGCAGCGGCGGTTCGTCGGGGCCTGGCTCATAAATCTGCACGGGATCGCCGTCGAAATCCGGATCGGCGAACAGCTCGGTCGCTTTTTTGAAGTCGAGGATGGTGAACCAGTATTTGTCGAAGTCCTCGTTGATGCGTGTTCCGCGGCCAATGATCTGCTTGAATTCGGTCATGGACTGGATGCGCTGATCCAGCACAATCAGCTTGCAGGTCTGGGCATCGACGCCCGTGGTCATTAGCTTGGAGGTGGTGGCGATGACGGGGTATGTGCTTTCCGGGAAGATGAAGTTGTCCAGCTCCATCTTGCCTTCTTCATTGTCGCCGGTGATGCGCACGATATAGCGGTGATTCTGCGCCACCAGGTCGGCGTTTTCGTTGACCAGCGCCTGGCGCATACGTTCGGCATGGTCGATGTTGTCGCAGAAGACGATGGTCTTATCGAAGCGGTTGCTGGCTTTCAGGTATTCGCTGATTTTGCGCGCCACCACTTGCGTGCGTTGTTCCAACACCAACGTCTTGTCAAAATCACGCTGGTTGTAGATACGGTCTTCGATCTCGTTGCCGTGTTTATCTAGCATGCCCTTGTCGGGGCGCCAACCTGTCAGGTCTTTGTCCAGATCGACGCGCACCACTTTGTAGGGCGCGAGAAAGCCATCGGCGATGCCCTGGCGGAGCGAGTAGGAGTAGATGGGCTCGCCAAAGTAGTCGATGTTGGAAACTTCCCTGGTTTCCTTGGGCGTGGCGGTCAGGCCGATCTGGGTGGCGGAATGGAAATACATCAGGATCTCGCGCCAGGCCGAATCTTCGGCGGCGCTGCCGCGGTGGCATTCGTCAATCACGATCAGATCGAAAAATTCCGGGCTGAACTGCTTGTAGATGTTCCGCTCTTCTTCGTTGCCGGTGACAGCCTGGTAAAGCGATAGGTAGATCTCATACGATTTGTTGGCCTGCCGCTTCTGAATCTTGGTCATCGCCGTGCCGAACGGCTTGAAGTCGTTAGTCATGGTTTGGTCGACCAGGATGTTGCGGTCAGCCAGAAACAGGATGCGTTTCTTGGCTCGCGACTTCCACAAGCGCCAGATGATCTGGAAGGCGGTGTAGGTCTTGCCCGTGCCCGTGGCCATGACCAACAGGATGCGCTTCTGCTCTTTGGCTATCGCCTCGATGGTCTTGTTGATGGCGAGCAACTGGTAGTAGCGGGGTGTCTTGTTGCTGCCGTCGCTGTAATAATCCTGGGCCACCAAGGCCTGTTGCTGGGTGTTCAGTCCCTGATGTTCTGCCCACCATCGCCATAGCGTATCGGCGCTGGGGAATCCATCCAGGCTCAGTTCGCGCTCGATGACGCCGTCCTTGGCGATCTTGTTGTGGAATAGGAAGCCATCGCCATTGCTGCTGAACACGAAAGGCACTTGCAGCATGTCGGCATAGCCCAGGGCCTGTTGCATGCCTGAGCCAATAGAATGCTTGTTATCCTTGGCTTCGATGACGGCGATGGGCAGGTTGGGCTTGTGGAACAGCACATAGTCGGCGCGCTTGTGCTGTCCGCGGGTGTGTAGTTTGCCGCGCACGATGATGCGCCCCTTGGTTAGCAGGAACTCTTCGCGTACCTGGGTCAGAACGTCCCATCCGGCCTTTTCCAGAGCCGGTGTGATGAATTTGGTGCAGATGTCGCGTTCGCTGAGCGCCAGCTTATTCATGGGATGTGATTCCTTCCATGCCTACTTTTCCCCTATGCGTGTGGCTTGTAGCTGTACCAGGTGACGTTGGTGGATGTCCATAGACATCGAGTCATTTGCCAATGCAGAAGCGGCTGAAGATCACCCCCAGCAGGTCGTCGGCGCTGAATTCGCCGGTGATCTCCGACAGCGCGTTCTGCGCCATGCGTAACTCCTCGGCGAAGATTTCCACTTGCTCCCAGTCCGCGTGCGCCAGCTCCAGGTGTTCGGCGGCGCGGCGGATGGCGTCCAGGTGGCGCTGGCGCGCCAGGAACACACCTTCGTCGCCGCCGCTATAACCTATCATCTCCAGCAGCTTGGCCTTGAGCAGATCCACGCCGGCGTGGGTGCGCGCGGACAGGCGCACCAGCGGGTGGCCTTCTTCATCGGCCAGGCCCGGCGCTTCGCCGGACAGGTCCACCTTGTTGAATACATGCACGCGCGGCAGCGCGGCCGGCAGCCGTTGCAGGATGGCCTGCACCTCGCCGGTGAGGCCGTCGCGGCTGTCCGCCAGCACCAGGGCCAGGTCCGCGCGTTCCACCGCCTGCCAGGTGCGTTCTATGCCTATCTTCTCCACCACGTCGTCGGTGTCGCGCAGGCCGGCGGTATCGATGATGTGCACCGGCACGCCGTCGATGACGATCTCCTCGCGCACGGTGTCGCGGGTGGTGCCGGCGATGTCCGTCACGATGGCGATGTCGTCGCCGGCCAGCGCGTTCATCAGGCTGGATTTGCCGACATTGGGCTGGCCCACCAGCACCACGTGCATGCCTTCGCGCAGAATGGCGCCCTGCTTGGCGGTGGCCTGCACCTGCACCAGCCGGCCGCGCAGCCGTTCAAGCTTGCCTAGCGCGTCCGCCTGCTTGAGGAAGTCGATCTCCTCTTCCGGGAAGTCCAGCGTCGCCTCCACCAGCATGCGCAGGGTGATCAGCTCGTCCACCAGCACGTGGATTTCCTTGGAGAAGGCGCCCTTCAGCGATTTGAGCGCGCTTTTGGCCGCGGTTTCGCTGCTGGCGTCGATCAAGTCCGCCACGCTTTCCGCCTGGGCCAGGTCCAGCTTGTCGTTGAGGAAGGCGCGCTTGGTGAATTCGCCCGGCTCCGCCAGCCGCGCGCCCAGCTCCACGCAGCGCGCCAGCAGCATTTTCAGCACCACCGGCCCGCCGTGGCCTTGCAGTTCGATCACGTCCTCGCCGGTGAAGCTGTTGGGGCCGGGGAAGTAGAGCAGCAGGCCGTTGTCCAGCGGCTGGCCGTGGGCGTCGACGAAGTCGGTGTACAGCGCGTAGCGCGGCTTGGGCGTTTTGCCGCCGCTGACGGCGGCGGCGAAGGGCAGCAAATCCTTGCCGGACACGCGGATGACGCCAACGCCGCCGCGGCCGGGAGCGGTGGCGATGGCGCAGATGGTGGCGGGGGTGTAGCTGAGGCTCATGGGCATTCCTTGGAATCTGGGCCGCGGCCCCCGCGCGGCGGGGCGTCGTGGCGAATACGCTTCAATTATCCAGCAAAAAACCCGGCCACGCGGCCGGGTTTGGGGTTCAGAGCGCGCGGGGCAATCAGGATTGCAGCGCGGCCTTGTTTTTCTTCTCGATGCTCTTGTTGATCTGCCACTGCTGGGCCATCGACAAGATGTTGTTGACCACGTAGTACAGCACCAGGCCGGACGGGAAGAAGAAGAACATCACCGAGAAGGCCACCGGCATGATCTTCATCATCTTGGCCTGCATCGGGTCCGCCGGCGGCGGGTTCAGGAAGGTCTGCAGGAACATGGTGGCCGCCATGATCACCGGCAGCAGATAGTACGGGTCCGGGCGGGCCAAGTCGGTGTACCACAGAATCCACGGCGCCTGGCGCAGCTCAACCGAAGCCAGCAGCGCCCAGTACAGGCCGATGAACACCGGGATCTGGATCAGCATGGGCAGGCAGCCGCCCAGCGGATTCACCTTCTCGGACTTGTACATCTCCATCACCGCCTGCTGGAACTTCATGCGGTCGTCGCCGTACTGCTCCTTCATGCGCTCAAGACGCGGCGCCAGCGCCTTCATCTTGGCCATGGAGCGGTAGGACGCGGCGGTCAGCGGGTAGAAGATGGCCTTGACGGTCAGGGTCAGCAGCACGATGGCCCAGCCCCAGTTCTGCACCAGCAGGTGCAGCTTGGTCAGCAGCCAGAACAGCGGGGAGGCGAAGATGTGGAAGATGCCGAAATCCTTGGCGTATTCCATGCCGTCGGCCAGCTTGCTGATCACATCGTACTCTTCCGGGCCGGCGAACAGCGGCACGGACACGCTCAGGCTCTGGCCCGGGGCGATGGTGGCGTAATCCACCAGCGCGGCGGCGGAGTTCAGGCCGTTGCTCTGCTTCAGCTCAAAGCGGCAGGACTTGTCGTCCTTGCACACGCTGGCGCCGTCCAGCGGCTTCAGGATCCAGGCGGACATGAAGTAGTGCTGGATCATCGCCACCCAGCCGTCGCTGCCGGTCTTGGCGTAATCGCCCTTGCCCTTGGCCAGGTCGTCGAAGCTCACCTTCTGGAATTTGTTTTCCGAGGTGTAAACCGCCGGGCCGGTGAAGGTGTGGGCCAGGCGGCCTTCGCCTTCCGGCGTTTGGCTGTCGCGCAGCAGGCGGTAGTAAGCGGTGGCGGCCAGCGGCGCGGCGCCGCCGTTGGCGATGTCGTAACGCACGCCAATCTTGTAGCTGCCCTTGGTGAAGGTGTAGATCTTGCTTACCTTCACGCCGTTGGCTTCCGGCGCGGTCAGCTTCACTTCCAGCTTGTCGCCGGAGAGCTCGTAGCTGGTCTTTTCAGCGGTGAACACGGTTTTGTGGGTGGGCAGCGCCGGGTTGCTGGCGGCCACCAAGCCGGTTTGCGCCACATAGACGCGGCCGTTCCGGTCCGTCAGCAGATCAAGCGGCTTTTTGCTGTCCACGGCGGAATCGTGCTTCAACAGCGTCAGCTGGCGCAGATCGCCGCCCACGGTGTCGATCTCCGCCTTCAGCACATCGGTGTTCACCGTGATGCGCTGGCCGGAAGTCAGTTTGTTGGAATCCACCGGCTGGGCGTTGTGGGATGCGCCGTTGGCGGCCTGCGGCTGTGTGGCGGCCTGCTTTTGCGCGGCGACTTGCTGCGGCGTCGGCTTGGGCGCGAAAAACTCCTGCCAACCTAGCAGGATGCCCAGGGACAGCATGATGAAGATTATGAGGCGCTTGGAATCCATCTCTCGATACCGGATTTAAGTTCAGGGAACTGGGTCGTAGCCGCTGCCGCCCCAGGGGTGGCAACGTCCGATGCGTCTGGCGGCCAGCCAGCCGCCCTTGAGTGCGCCGTGCTTTTTCACCGCTTCGATCGCGTAGCTGGAACAGGTGGGCTGGAAGCGGCAACGCGGTGCCAGCCACGGGCTGATAGCCAGCTGGTAAAAACGGATCAGGAGGATGAAGAGGCGCGACATCGTGCCAGTTTAGCAAACAGAGAAGACAAAGCCGTGATCACTTCAGTTCGCTCGGCGCGCGTAAAAGGCACCTTGGCGCGGACCACGAAGTCCATGTCCGGCAGCGTTTGCCGGTTCAGGCGGAACCATTCGCGCACCGTGCGCTTAATGTAGTTGCGACGCACGGCTCGCTTGTGGACCTTGCGGCCCACCACCAGGCCCAGCCGCGCGTGCCCCAATTCATTGGGTCGGGCCGATACCTGGAACGTGGCGTTGCTGCGCGACATCCGCAAACTAAAAACGGATGAGAACTCATCCGTTTTTAATAGCCGGTGCGCACGGCGAAAGCGGTAAGCCGACAATGGCTTATACGGCCAGACGCTTGCGGCCTTTGGAACGACGGGCGGCGATTACTGCGCGGCCGCCGCGGCTTTTCATGCGGACCAGAAAGCCGTGGGTGCGTTTACGACGGGTATTGGAGGGCTGGTAAGTACGCTTCATGATTGGAATTCCTGTTTCGAAACGGAAATAAACGCGTGATTTGACAGGATAAACGCCGGTTTGTCAATGAGGAATTTTCTAAGCACCTGTGGATAACTTTGAGAAAAACCGTTAGAATGCCAAGGCTTACCGTTCCGAGTTCGCTGCGCAATTATTGAACGCGCGCCGGGGCGGAACGCCAACCCTAGAGAAGCACTGCCAAAATTCAGCCCCACCCACTGGAGCAACGCGCGCCCGCGCAAGCGCGGCGCGGGCCGATCCAGGAATTTTGCCAGCGGTTCTCGGGGGCCGCCCCATCCCTGCATCGCCCGCCTTGCGGCCCGGCGATGCGCGGGCCGCGGCCCTTGAATCATGCCGAACACACGTCGTCCGCCCCGCGTACGGGGCGCGGCGGCTTCTCCCGCCGCTTGGCCGTACAGCCGACAGCGGGTTTTTCGCTTTTACTTGCGTATATGTAATGACCGAACTGGATCAATTTTGGCCTGGCTGCCTGGCCCGCCTGGAGGCCGAACTGTCTTCGCAACAGTTCAACACCTGGATCAAGCCGCTATCGGCCGAAACCACGGAAGAGGGCATCGCGCTGTTTGCGCCCAACCGCTTCATCATGCAGTTCATCAAGGACCGCTTCCTGGCGCGCATTGAAGAGCTGGCGGTGGAGCTGGTGGGCGAATGCTTGGTGGAGCTGCGCTTGGGCGCGCCGGCCGGCCGGCCGCTGGCCGCGCCCGCGGCGATGCCGGCCAAGGCCAGGCCCGCTCCCAGCGTGCCGGCGCCCAGCGCGCCGTCCCAGGCCAAGCAGGCCGCGGTCAAAGCCATTGGCGGCAGCCACGAAAGCACCCGGCTCAACCCCTCGTTCACCTTCGACACCCTGGTGACCGGCAAGGGCAACCAGCTGGCGCGCGCCGCGGCCATGCAAATTGCGGAAAACCCGGGCGACCAAGCCTACAACCCGCTGTTTGTCTACGGCGGCGTGGGCCTGGGTAAGACCCACTTGATCCAGGCCATCGGCAACCACGTGTTCCAAAAGAACCCGCAAGCCAAGATCCGCTACATCCACGCCGAACGCTATGTGGCCGACATCATGCGCGCCTACCAGCACAAGGCCTTTGACGAATTCAAGCGCTACTACCACTCGCTGGACTTGCTGCTGATCGACGACATTCAGTTCTTCGCCGGCAAGAACCGCACCCAGGAAGAATTCTTCTACGCCTTCAACGCGCTGATCGAGGGCGGCAAGCAGGTCATCATGACCTGTGACAGCTACCCCAAGCAGATAGAAGGCATGGAAGAGCGGCTGATCTCCCGCTTCTCCTGGGGCCTGACCGTGGAAATCCAGCCGCCGGAGCTGGAAATGCGCGTGGCCATCTTGATGAAAAAGGCCGAGGCCGACAGCATCAAGCTGGACCACAACGTGGCCTTCTTCATTGCCCAGAACGTGCGCTCCAACGTGCGCGAACTGGAAGGCGCGCTCAAGCGCGTAGTGGCCTACGCCCGCTTCACCAATCAGAACATCTCGCTGGAACTGGTCAAGGAAGCGCTCAAGGACATCCTGGCCGCCGGCAACCGCCAGGTGACCGTGGACGCCATCCAGAAAACCGTGGCCGAGTACTACAAGATCAAGCTGTCCGACATGCACAGCAAAAAGCGCAGCCGCGACATCGCCCGGCCGCGCCAGGTGGCGATGGCGCTGGCCAAGGAACTGACCCAGCTGTCCCTGCCCAATATCGGCGACGCCTTTGGCGGCCGCGACCACACCACCGTGCTGCACGCCTGCAAGACCATTGCCGAAATGCGCGGCAACGACGCCGATATCGCTCACGATTACGACACGCTGCTGGCCATGCTGCGTAACTAAGACCATGAAGCCTAACTTGAACCGACTCACAAACACCCAACGGGAGCCCGCCCCATGCTGATCCTGCAAGCCGAACGCGATGCCCTGCTCAAGCCACTGCTGGCAGTCACCGGCATTGTCGAGCGTCGTCACACCCTGCCCATCCTGTCCAATGTGCTGATAGAGAAAAAGGGCGGACAAGTGGGCTTCCTGGCCACGGACCTGGAAATCCAGATCACCACCGCCAGCAGCGACGAATTGCCGGGCGAAGACTTCCGCCTGACCACCTCCGCCAAAAAGCTGCAGGACATCCTGCGCGCCATTCCGGGCAACGCCACCGTGACCCTGGAACAACTGGACGGCGGCCGCCTGACCCTGAAAGCCGGCAAGAGCCGCTTCAACCTGCAAACCCTGCCGGCAGACGACTTCCCGCTCTTGTCCGTGGGCAGCGCCAGCGACTCCAGCTTTAGCCTGAGCCAGCGCGAACTCAAGCGCCTGATCTCCCAGGTGCAATACGCAATGGCGGTGCAGGACATCCGCTACTACCTGAACGGGCTGCTGATGCAGACCGACGGCAATCAAGTGCGCCTGGTGGCCACCGACGGCCACCGCCTGGCTTTTGCCTGCGCGGACGTGGAAGCCAACCTGCCCAAATCCGAAGTGATCCTGCCGCGCAAGACCATCATTGAGCTCTACAAGCTGCTGCAGGACATCGACGACCCGATCAATATCGAAGTGCTGGCCAACCAGGTGCGCTTCAGCTTCGGCTCCACCGTCATCATCAGCAAAGTGGTGGATGGCAAGTTCCCGGACTACAACCGCGTCATCCCGCTGGATAACGACAAGATCTTCCTGATCGAACGCCTGGAATTCCTGCACGCCTTGCAGCGCGCCGCCATCCTGGCCAACGAGAAATTCCGCGGCGTGCGCCTAGTGCTCAAGCCCGGCTCCATGTCCATCCTCTGCACCAACAGCGAGCAGGAAGAAGCGGAAGAAGAACTGGAAATCGCCTACCAGGGCGGTGAGCTGGAAATCGGCTTCAACATCAACTACCTGATGGACGTGCTGACCAACCTGCCGGCGGACACCCTGCAAATGGCCTTTGGCGACTCCAACCGCAGCACCCTGGTCACCATACCGGACGTTAGCAACTTCAAGTACATCGTCATGCCCATGCGGATTTGACGCCGGCAGCCACCCGGCAGCCCGCCGGCGGCGGAGGCCCAGCCCCCGCCCCGGCAAACGGATTTTCAGATTGACCGGCAGAGGCCGGCCGCGCGGCGCCAGGAATCACTCCCGGCCCGCCCGGCCCCTCTCCATACAGAAAGCAGCAGATGAGCGAACAGGAATACGGCGCGGATAGCATCAAAGTCCTCAAAGGATTGGATGCGGTACGCAAACGCCCCGGCATGTATATTGGCGACACATCGGACGGCACCGGCTTGCACCACATGGTGTTTGAAGTGCTGGACAACGCCATTGACGAAGCGCTGGCCGGCCATGCCGACACCATCAAGGTCATCATCAACCCCGACAACTCCATCACCGTGGAAGACAACGGCCGGGGCATCCCCACCGACATCCACCCGGAAGAAGGGCGATCGGCGGCGGAAGTGATCATGACCATCCTGCACGCCGGCGGCAAATTTGACAGCAACAGCTACAAGATCTCCGGCGGCCTGCACGGCGTGGGCGTCTCCGTGGTGAACGCGCTGTCAGACTGGCTGAAACTGAAAATCTGGCGCGACGGCAAAGTCCATGAAATGGAATTCCGCCGTGGCGACGCCGTGGCCCCGCTCACCGTGACCGGCCACACCAACCACCGCGGCACGGAAGTGACCTTCCGCGCCAGCGAAGAAACCTTTGGCCTGGTGGAATTCCACTTCGACATCCTGGCCAAGCGCATCCGCGAACTGTCCTTCCTCAACCAGGGCGTGGGCATCCAGCTGATAGACAAGCGCAGCGGCAAGGAAGAAAACTTCGCCTTCTCCGGCGGCGTGGCGGGCTTCGTGGAATACATGAACCGCAACAAGACCGTGCTGCACCCCAAGGTGTTTTACGGCATTGGCGAAAAAGACGGCATGAGCGTGGAAGTGGCGATGCAGTGGAACGACTCCTACCAGGAAAGCGTCCAGTGCTTCACCAACAACATCCCCCAGCGCGACGGCGGCACCCACATGACCGCGCTGCGCCAGGTGATGACCCGCACGCTGAACCAGTACATCGAAGAATCCGAAGTGGCTAAAAAGGCCAAGGTGGACACCTCCGGCGACGACATGCGCGAAGGCCTGACCTGCGTGCTCTCCGTCAAACTGCCGGACCCCAAGTTCTCCAGCCAGACCAAGGACAAACTGGTCTCCAGCGAAATTGGCCCGGTGGTCAACGAAGTGATCAGCGAAGCGCTGAAAACCTATCTGCTGGAACACCCCAACGACGCCAAGATCATCTGCGGCAAGATCGTGGAAGCCGCCCGCGCCCGTGAAGCCGCGCGCAAGGCCCGCGAGATTACCCGCCGCAAGGGCATCATGGACGGCCTGGGCCTGCCCGGCAAACTGGCGGACTGCCAGGAAAAAGACCCCAAGCTGTGCGAACTCTACCTGGTGGAGGGTGACTCCGCCGGCGGCTCCGCCAAACAAGGCCGCGACCGTAAATTCCAGGCCATCCTGCCGCTGAAGGGCAAGATCCTGAACGTGGAACGCGCCCGCTTCGACAAAATGCTGCAAAGCCAGGAAGTGGCCACCCTGATCACCGCCATGGGCTGCGGCATTGGCAAGGACGAATACAACCCGGACAAACTGCGCTACCACCGCATCATCATCATGACCGATGCCGACGTGGACGGCGCGCACATCCGCACCCTGCTGCTCACCTTCTTCTACCGCCAAATGAGCGAACTGGTGGAGCGCGGCCACATCTACATCGCCCAGCCGCCGCTGTACAAGGCCAAACTGGGCAAGCAAGAGCGCTACCTCAAGGACGACTCCGAGCTCAACCAGTTCCTGCTGCAACTGGCGCTGGAAAAGGCCGAACTGATCCCGGCCGAAGGCGCCGCCGCGCTGTCCGGTGACACCCTGGGCGAGATTGCCCGCCAGTTCCTGCTGACCCGCTCCGTGATTGATCGCGAAAGCCGCGTAATCGACCCGCTGGTGCTGGAAGCCATGCTCAAAACCGGCCCGCTGTCCCTCAGCAGCCAGCAAGAAGCGGACGCCGCGCTGGCCAAACTGAGCGCGCTGTTGCCGGCGGACGCCATCGAACTGCAACTGCTGCGCGACGAAAAGAACGACGGCCATCTGATCAAGATCATCCGCAAACTGCACGGCAACGTGATGGTGACGGTGATGGACCAGGACTTCCTGGAATCCGGCGACTACGCGGAAATGAAGAAAACCGGCGACATGCTCAGCGGCCTGCTGCGCGAAGGCGCCCACGTCAAACGCGGCGAAACCGTGAAACCGGTGGCGGAGTTTGGCGAAGCGCTGGACTGGCTGCTGGCGGAAGTGAAGAAGGGTATGAACATCCAGCGCTATAAAGGCCTGGGCGAGATGAACCCGGAACAGCTGTGGGAAACCACCATGGACCCCACCGTGCGTCGCCTGCTGAAGGTACGCATTGAAGACGTGATGAGCGCGGACGACGTGTTCACCACCCTGATGGGCGACGAAGTGGAACCGCGCCGGAACTTCATCGAGGGTAATGCCTTGATTGCGCGGAATATTGATGTGTAAAAGTGTAGGGTGACACTGAAAGTGAAATTTGTGTCAGGTTAGTGAAAAAATGCTGACGCAGATAATGAAAAACCCACCGGAGACGGTGGGTTTTCGTTAAAGCTAAATTAGCGCCGGTACAGCCAAACCCCATTCAAATATCTAGAGGTGGCAGCGCCTTCACAATCTTCATGGTTTCCAAGCTAACGGTAATTACTCGCAAGAACAGTTCTAACGGGTAGCGAGGATTATTCATGGTCTCGATAGCCCAATCGTTGGCGTCGTTAACGATACCGCTATCCTTGTCGGGCTTCACGCACTGGCGCTCTACTACCCAGTCCAATGCAGGCTTACCGTTGACCACATATTCATAAGCTTCCAATGGAATGTCCGTGACGGTAATCCAGCTGTTGTAGTGTAGTGTGGTCAGGTCTTTGTCTTTGCCCTTCTTGCCGTATTTCATCTTCTCTACACGGTAATTGGCCGACGTCAGAGTCTTGCCACCGGCATCCACCTTGGCACCTTCGTACATGGGCACCTTCTCATAGTGCAGATGGAGTTCGGCCAGCGCACGGCCTGCCTGGCTGAAGTGCCAGAAGTTGGTCGCGCCTTTCACACACGGGATGCGCGGTAGCTCTTTACTGAGGTTGTCGGCAAAACGCTCGCGGTAATCCTGCGAATGCAACAAGCCGTAGACGTAGTAGAAGATATCCTCTTTGCTGATCATCTCGCCCGGATAAGCAGCCACGAAATGCGCCAGGCCCTCGTCGGTAATAGCATCGCGGCGGGTGCGGCCAACGTTGGCTGCAACGGCGGACTGGCTGTCGAACAGGCTGTCTTGCTGGGGCTGCTTGGCGGGATGGGCGTCGGCCTCCTCGTACAGATAGAGCGGGAAGCATTGTGAGTCCCCATTACAGTGAAGATCTGGCAAATGATCACTAATTAGTGAAATAAAACCAACGCCATTATATTTAGCATTAATTTGAATAACTCTATTTTTACATTCCGAATCTGGAAAAATTCTAGGAAGTTGATATACATACTCATTCAAATTCCTATTAAAATAAACCCACTGCTTCGAAAAGGGACGATACAGACTCGATACTAAGCTGGATGACATGTAGGAAAGTGACCTATCTTTAGCCAAATCCGCCTTCAATGCCCGCGTCCAGCTAATCTTAGTTGGATCAGTATCGATAAAATTACTCACTTGTTCACTGCGAAGTTTGGTGTCGTGCAATTGGAAAAATGTAGAGTTAAAACGTTCTCGTTCAGAATTATAAAAGGCAAGTAAGTGCTGAATATTATCCTCAACTGCAACTTTACTCGCGTTGTAGCACCAAGCGTCACGATTAGTGGTCGTCCCGAGAGTAAATACCTCAAAAATACCCTCTGACTGTTTTGACTTACTCCCCATGACAATATATCCAGAGAGCGAGTCATCCCGCTGCTTCACCCAATCCCCATGCGCGTCCGGCATGATTTCGCGCCAAAGGTTGGCCGCGGCAATACCACCGATGCAGCCGAATACGCTGACCTTTTCCAGCTTTTCCTCCCGGCTCAGGTAATCGCCGATGTCGTGCCAGAAAATGCGGCCATGCGTGGTGGCTTGCGGTTTTTTCACCAGCAGCGAAATGGCGATCGGGGCGCGGCTGCCCATTCCGAAAACGTTGTCCTTTTCCTTGCGGCGCAATTCACCAGAAGTACGCGCATTGCCGCGTAAGTGGAAGACGTAAATATCGGAAAACTCCTCCACCAGACACTGGCGCAAACCGTCGGCCGTATTGGCTTCCAGAAAACCCGCATTCGTCACAAAACCGATCACGCCGCTATCGCCCAGCCTGTCTGATGCCCACCGGATGGCGCGGATATAGCTGTCGTATAAGTTCCGCACATTTCCAGCAACTGACTGAGCCGCATAAGTGGTACGGATACGCTCATCCAACTGCGGATAGGCCACGTTCTGGTTGTTGTCGTTGGCGCGGTCCTGCCCAACCGAATACGGAGGGTTGCCGATAATCACGCGGATATCCAGCGCCTTTTGCCGTTTTCGACGGGCGCTGTTCTGGAACAGCACTTGGTCAACCAGATCTTCTTTCTCGTACATCTGGAAGGTATCGGTGAGACAGATGCCGTCAAACGGCACGTAGTCGCCACCCGCGATGCCGTGGTACACCGCCTCGATATTGATGGCGGCAATGTAATAGGCCAAGAGGACCAGCTCGTTGGCGTGGATTTCGCCCTTGAATTTCTTTTTCAGCTGCGCGGGCGGGATGATGCCACTTTGTAGCAGGCGGGTAATAAACGTGCCAGTGCCGGTGAACGGGTCGATGATGTGCACGCCGTCGCTGGCCAGGCTCTGGCCAAACTCGGCTTGTAGAATGTGTTCGACGCTGTGGATGATAAAGTCCACCACTTCCACCGGGGTGTAGACAATGCCTAGCTTGTCTCTGAGTCGAGGGAAGGCATTAGCAAAGAACTTGTCGTATAGCTCAACGATGATCTTCTGTTTGCCTTCGGCCTTGTCGATACCCTCGGCGCGCAGCTTCACGCTGGCATAGAACTTCTCAAGGGTGTCAGCTTCCTTATCCAACCGGTGTTCATGCAGCTTGTCCAACACATTCTGCATGGCCTTGGACATTGGGTTATGGCTGGCAAAGCTATAGTCAGCAAACAGGGCATCGAAAACCGGCTTGGTAATCAGATGCTGGGCCAGCATCTCAATCACTTCTTCGCGAGTGATGCTGTCGTTCAGGTCATCTTTTAGCTCGGCTACCAAGCCTTCAAAGGCGACTACTTCGTCAAGATTGTCTTCGTGGTTGACGATTTCGGTAATGCGGGTAATGTGGGTGCGGGCGATCTTGGCGATGTCATTGGCCCAGTCTTCCCAGTGGTGGCGATTACCGCACTTTTGCACCACCTTGGCGAAAATTGCACGCTCGATTTCGCCGATTTCGAATTCCAGAGTTTGCTGTATGGGATTGTTCTCGCTGTCTTCAGCCTTGGCAGCACTGCCAATACCATAGGTTCCTTTGCCCTTGCTCAGATTGGCTGCTGCAGCGTTCTTGTCGGCCTTTTTCTGCACCTTTTCAGTAACGGCGATGACTTCCATCTTGCTGGTATCATTGCCGACCAGGTCAAGCTTGTTGATCATGGCGTCAAAGCGGTCATCGTGCGAACGCAGCGCCTGCAACACCTGCCATACCACCTTGTAGGTCTTGTTATCGTTCAGCGCTTCATCCGGTGCCATACCAGCGGGGATAACCACCGGCAGAATCACATAACCGCGCTTCTTTCCTTCCGCCAAACGCATCACGCGACCAACAGACTGCACCACGTCCACCTGCGAGCTGCGCGGTGTCAGGAAAAGCACGGCATCCAGCGCAGGCACATCCACCCCTTCAGACAAACAACGCACGTTGCTGAGGACACGGCAGGTATCGTCAGGAACCGGGGATTTAAGCCATGCCAGCTTGCTTTCCTTCTCGCCGGCATTCATGCCGCCATCAATGTGGTCGGCCTCACACATGAGAGTGGCGCAATCTTCGTCCGGGTTGCTGGCCTTATACTCCTCCACCACGGCCGAAAACATGTCGGCAATTTTCTTGGAGCTGATCTTGTGAGTCTTGGCGTTGTTCTGGTACTCGATCACTTGGCAGAAAGCTACCGCGCGACGCATGGCGGCCGCGTCGTCTCCCAGGTCTTCACGGGTGTCTTGCTTGGATAGCGCCTTCCAGCAACCCACGATCTTGGCGGCATCTTCCACCTTGATCTGATTGTCATTATCCTTCAGCAGGTTTTGCAGGCTTCGACTGATGTGGGCCTCATCCATCGCCAGCACCAGCACTTTGTAATCCACCAGCAGTCCTGCTTTGACCGCCTCGCTGAAAGTAATGACGAACAACTCTTTACCGAACAGGGTATCGTCATCCATTGAGCACAGAGTGACATCGCCCTTTTCTGCCGTGACTTTAGCGCTATCGCCATAAATGCGTGGGGTCGCGGTCATGTAAAGACGCTTGGCAGCGCGAATGTAAGCGCCGTCGTGCACACGAACAAAGGCGCTTTCTTCTTTGCCGTCAAAGGTCGCACCCGTTGTGCGGTGCGCTTCATCGCAAATGATCAGATCAAAATCGGCCAGTCCATGCTCCAACTGAGCACGACTAATCACGTCGATGGAGTGGTAGGTGCTGAACACCACGCTCATATGCTCATTATCGTGGCGCTTGGCCATTTCCGTGGCCAACCTAGCAGCATCGGTTGTCGCCGGGTAGCGCAGCTCATGGGCAAGAGTCTGCACTACATCGTCGTCTTTCTTACGCTTCTTGCCGACATCGCTATCCGAGCACACCGCAAAACTATGGAGCGGGGTATCACTTTCCTGAGTCCACTCGGTGAGGGTTTGCGATAGCAAAGAAAGGCTTGGCACCAAGAACAACACGCGCTTGCCTGCTCCAACCAGCTTTTCCGCGATTTTCAGGCTGGTAAAGGTTTTGCCGGTGCCGCATGCCATGATGAGTTTGCCGCGCTCTGCCGTGGCCAAGCCAGCTTCGACTCGGGCCACGGCGCGGATTTGGTGATCGCGCAGCTGCTTTTTGGGTTTGAGGACGATGGCCTGCTTGGACGCATACTGGCTCCAATCAATCTGGCTATCTTCCAGTGCCTGCAGGTCCAACTTGGTAACGGGTGGCTGCTGGCCAATCAGCGCATCTTCTGCATTCGGCCCCCAGTTATTAGTGGTGGTAACAATCAGTCGACGACTGAAAGGTTGCTTGCCCGAGGCGGTAAAGAAACTGTCGATGTCTGACTTTTGGACTTTGTAGTCGTCGGCATAGAACTTGCACTGTATGGCGTGATACTCGCCTTCTGTTGTCCTGGCTACCAAGTCGATGCCGGTATCTTTCTTGTTCCAGCCGTGACCATACTGCTCTGCCCACTCGGCAAACGTCCACACATCGCTGTAGAGATCGCGGTAAGTAGCCTCGTTCTTGAGATAGCAGATGATCAATTCTTCAAAGTAGGTGCCTTTCTCACGCTCAGTGACGGCGGTATTGCGGAAGGAAGCGAAAAGATTTTGAAGGGCAGACATGTTTTTCTTTTCTAATGAATAATTTTTCTGTGTGGTAGCCAAATGTTGTGATTTACTAGTTGCGCGTATTAATGAGTCAATTTTATTGACTCTGCGTTGTGGTGCAAAAATTGAGCCTTTAGCCGTTCAACGGTATGGCGCCACTTTGGCGTTGTTGGTTTACATACAGTGTTCTGATTTCCAAACAGGCCTACTTCATTAATTGCTTGGTCTGCATCGCGTGTATCCAACCATTGCACTCTTACGAAATACTCGGCGAGATCTGCATCATCTGCAGCTGTACGGTATTGACCTCCATGTTGCAGTACATCGAAAGCCAACTTATCTTTACCGTCGCTTGAAATGGTGAACGTGCTTACGGGCTGTACTTGCTCTGTTACACGCCCCACACCAACATAGCCTGTGCCTGGGATTTTGACCCATACTCGATCCCCTGGCTGTAACAATTTCAATGTCTGACTGTACCAAGCGCCACCGCCGCCACTAATGAAGCCATAGCGACGGGCATCCTCCCAGCTACGGCTCTTTGAGTCTCCAAATGAGGCGTAAAATTCACCATTCCATGGCTCCCTGTCTTCACTAGCCCCGCTACCGGTTTGAGCTGCATTGACCTGTGTTTCTCCTGGGTCAAGCATCCACGCACGGCTAAGAAGCTGCTCTTCGCCATGTTGAAAAATTTGGAAAAAAAGAACATTGATAGCAATGTCACGTTCATTGAGATAGGACACAATCCGCTCAGTAGATGAGTCAAGCTCAGAAGCAACCAAAATAATTTGGTGTGATTGGTTGAGATTTTCCTCATCCAAGGGTGTCCCGAAACGCTTCAAGAAAGCGGCATCAAGGCTATCCCCTTTAGAGAAGCGTTGATAAATCTGTACAAGCTTTTCTGCGGTCAGTCCGGAAACCCAAGAGGCGTAGTCAAGCGCTTGGGCTACCACCTCGCGTGGGGTGCGGTCACGCTTCAATTCAATCAGAACAAGGGAACCATCGGGGACGATGGCAAGCAGGTCGATTCGGCCGCCATCATTTGTACGTTCTTGCCGACCTATCAGCATCCATTCGCTGGAGAGGATGCGAGGGTCGCGTACGATCATGTCTTCGAGTTGTTGTTCGCTGTTTAGACGTGTTGTCGTTAAGGGCTCTGGCAACTCACCGACGCGCCAGATAGCATGGTGTATAGGCATAAAAGCTTGATGCTTTCTGAATCTAAAGTGAAGACTGTAGCGGCAAACGTTGATTGTTACATGTTATTGGTATGAAATCGCCACGATAGCTTGTGGTGGTGCTGCTTTGGCCTACATGGTTCCATGATTGTGAACTGATCAGACACTAGTAGGCAATCTTGGCCAATACCTTGATCTATACCACGTCTCATCGTATAGGCAAAAAGCATATAATCTCAAAGACTTCACCATCCAGCTGAATGATTCAGCCTAATCGCACTGTCATGTCCATCTGCCCCTTCTGCTCTCTGTCTCCGGATCGCCACCTGTTCGCCAACTCTCACGGAGTGGTGATCCGTGATGGTTTTCCCATTTCCCCTGGCCACACGCTGATCATCCCGTGCCGGCACATCGCTTCCTTTTTTGAACTGGAGCCTGCGGAGCGGGAAGGGCTGATGGTGTTGCTGGACCAGGCTCGCCAGCAGTTGCAGGCGGAACTTAAGCCGGATGGTTTCAATATTGGTATCAACGATGGCGCGGCAGCGGGGCAGACGGTGCCGCATTTACACATCCACCTGATCCCACGTTTTGCTGGGGACCGGGAGGACCCGCGTGGCGGGGTACGTTGGATCATTCCTGAAAAAGCCGACTACTGGTCGCAGCGATGACGAGGGCGCCAACCGCGCAGGAACAAATCGCTTTCATCCTGAAGCTTCAGCGTTTGTTTAGTGAGGGCGAGTTCAGCGCCACCTACAAGTTTGCCTTGCTGCTGGCTCTGGCAGAGCTGGCAGTGGAGTACGGGGACGATAGTGGTGCGGCCTTGAGCCTGCCAATGGCCAAGGTGGGGGAGAAGTTTGCCGAGCTGTATTGGCGGCAAGTGCCGCCGTATTTCTCTGGCTTGGTGGACACGGTGGGTGAGACGCTGCATCAGAACAAAGGCTCGGTGGTGGCGATCATGCGGCCTTTGCGGCAATTGCATGCTTTGAGCCATGGCCAGTGGTCGCAAGTGCGGGCTTTGTCGGTTTGGCCGGCTTGCCTAAGGGCTATCTGCCAAACGGTACGAGATATGCCCTTGAAGCATTTGCAGATGCTGGGGGGCCAGTTGGATCCTTTCCTTTATGCCTATCCATGTCCATCTGACCGGGTGGTGTTGAATGCCGGAGTGGTGTTCAATCTGCGTCGTTATCAAGAGCTGGTGCAGCAACTGGCCAAGGCCGGTTGGCTGGGGCATGTGCGTAGTAATAAGCTGAACCGGGTGATTCTGGGGATGCGGGACGATCTGGAAACCTTCATGTTCGGCTCCGCCCGCGCCGATCTTAGCGAGGTGGCCAAAGTGTTGGGCCCTTTGCAGCAGCAGCGCTGTTTCTATTGCCAGCAGCCCATCAAGGGCAAGGCGCAGGTGGATCACTTCATCCCCTGGTCTCGCTACCCGCGGGACACCGCGCACAACTTTGTGTTGGCGCATGCGGCATGCAACCGCAGCAAGCGAGACATGTTGGCGGCCAAACCGCATTTGGAACGTTGGTTGGCGCATCTCTCTAGGCATGGCGATGAGCAAGGTGTGCTATTAGCGCAGTTGGGTTTTGTCTCAGACCAGAGGTGTTCGCTTAGTGTAGCGGAATGGGCGTATCAGAATGGTGACGATATTAGCGCCTTCTCTTGGCTTGAGGGTACAAGCTTAGAACGTATTGATTCCAGTTTGGTTGAGTTATTTTCTACTATTTCTTGATGTGATTTTAAAGGGGAGGCGATGAGTTCACTTTCTAGCAAGTCGTCAGGTTATCTGAAGCGAGGAAGAGAGGTTGGGCGAGATAAGATTAGATTGGTGCTTCAGCTTTGCGAGTTCTTGGTTAAAGTTTTTGGAGTGGCAATCACCTTTTTAGGTGTGTGCGCTTGGATAGCAGGGAAAGCATTTTTTAATGGCTATTGGGCGGCTGTTGGTAATGGTGGGCCACTTTCCTCATCATCAATTCAAGAGGTTGCATTCTTTGGTTTTGCTGCAGCCATTCGTATTTGGTTTTATGCTATTTTCGTGATTGCCTGTTTTGGTGCTTTGGCATGGTTTTTTGGTATAGGTATAAATAGGAAAAATAAGAAACCAAGTGATAAATTTGTCCGCGTAAGGATGTGGTTTTCAGAGCGGTTCTCATACGATCAAGATAATAAATATATTTCCATTTTTATTATTTGGGTTGCGTCCGTTTTGTATAGCTTTGTGGTGTTTCCTTTGGCTGGATGGGTTAATTCAGCAAGTGACGCGGGTAGAGAGAGGTTTGATGAAATTGCATGTCATCGGCTAAAAGGCAATGATTTTCCCACGGAGATATCTATGAGTGAAGGTGGGCAGCTACAGGGCTGGGTCTTGGATAGGTCGGAAAAGTTTATGATGCTGGTGGATAGAAATTTCGTTTACACCATCGCATTGGGTGAGAAGGTCCGCGTGGTAGAAAAAACCGCGCTTAAACTCACCTGCAAGAAGCTCTGAAATTTACTGGGTAGCCCTTCTTCTTTCAGGGAGGGATACAAAAAGAAGCCAGCGCAGCGGGAGCCGCAGCGTTTCCACATCCCGCTGCACCCATAGCCAGTGTGTGCGACCCGCCGCCCCGCCGCATCCCGCGCCAGCCCTCCAAGCTACCCAGCACTCCCCCAACACCTACACCTGTCCTTTAGTCCAAGAGAACGCATTCCCAGACCACTCCGGCTTGTGACTGTCGTCCTAACTTCATAAAATTTCAGGCTTATTTTCAATGTCATACCGCCGCTTGGCGGTGTTTTCGTTTGGAATGCCGATGGACCTGAATGCACTGTTGGCCAGCTTTGCTTCCGCCTTTGGCCAAGACAACCGGATGTTGACCTTGCAGCTTGGAGAGGGGCAGTTTGCCGCCGAGCAGCTGCTGCCGCTCAGCCTGGAGGGCGAGGAGGGGGTTTCCCTGCCTTATCGCTATACGCTGACCTGCCTGTCGCCGGACGGCAATATCCCGCTGAAGACGCTGTTGGGCCAGCCGGCCCGGATTGGCATCCAGGGCGCGGAGGGGGGCGAGGTGATCCGTTGCGGCGTGGTCAGCCAGGCCCGCCTGGCGGGGTCGGATGGCGGCTTTGCCCGCTATCAGCTGACCGTGGAAGCGCCGTTCGCCTTGCTGCGCCACCGCAGGACCTCCCGGGTATTCCAGGACCTGTCCGTGCCGGACATCGTCAAACAGGTCCTCAGCGAACATCAGCAAGCCAACCCTATCTTCGCCCGCGTGCAAACGCTGGTCTTGCAGCTCAAGCCGGCCACGCCGCGCAGCTATGCGTTGCAATACCGCGAGAGCGATTACGATTTCATCGTCCGCCTGTTGCATGAAGAGGGTTACGCTTGGCGTTTCCGCCACCTGGAGGCGGACGGGCCGCGGGTGGAGCTTTCCATCTTTGACGATACCCACGCCTTGCCGGCTTCTCCGCTGCAGCGGGTGCGCTTCCACCGCAGCGACGCCACCGAGGAAGAGGATGGCCTGACTGGCTGGGAAGCCGCGCGTCAGATTGTGCCCGGTGCCAGCGCGCTGGCCAGTTACGATTACAAGCCGGTGCTCACCCAGCAAGGTCGGGAAGCCGGCCGGGTGGAGCAGGGCCAGTTTGGTCAGGCCTTGCAAAGCAGCCTGGGCCATTACGATGCGCCGGGCCTGTATTACGCCGGGGACGAGGAGCAACTGGGCCGCTACGCCGTGCTGCGGCAACAGGCCAACGATTTGCAGGCCAAGACCTTCAGCGGCAGCGGCGCGGTGCGCGGCTTGCTGCCGGGGGAGTGGTTCCGCCTAGACGATCACCCCGCGCATGAGGACGACGCGGAGGAGAAACGCCAGTTTGTTGTCACCGGCCAGCGCTTTCAGGCGCGCAACAATTTGCCGCGGGATCTGGCGCAGCACTTGGGCGCGGAGGCGGACGCCGCACCGTTCTCCTCCGCCATCCAGGCCCAGCGTCGCGGCATTCCGCTGACGCCGGCTTATGCCGGCACCGCTCACGCCAAGCCCACCAGCCTGGGCGTGCAAACCGCCACCGTGGTAGGGCCGGTCAGCGGGGATGCCGGGGCGGAGAGCCCCGGAGAAGTGCATACCGACGAGCACGGCCGCATCAAGATTCAGTTCCATTGGCAGCGCCCGGAAGAGCATCCCGGCATCGGCGCGGGCATGGACGACAAATCCTCCTGCTGGGTGCGGGTGGCGATGCCGTCCGCCGGCGCCGGCTGGGGCCATCAGTTCCTGCCGCGCATCGGTCAGGAAGTGCTGGTGGACTTTATCGAAGGCGATATTGATCGCCCGGTGGTCAAGGCCGTGGTCTACAACGGCAGCCATCCCGCGCCGGACTTCAGCGGAGCCGGCAGCCTGCCGGCCAATAAGACGCTGTCCGGCATCAAATCGAAAGAGCATCAGGGTGGCGGCTATAACGAGCTGCTGTTTGACGACACCCCCGGCGAAGTACGCGCCAAGCTGTCCAGCGAGGCGGGCAAGACCCAGCTCAACCAAGGCTTCCTCACCCACCCGCGCAGCAATGGCCAGGCCCAGCCGCGAGGCGACGGTTTTGAGCTGCGGACGGACCAGCATGGTGCCATCCGCGCTGCCCACGGCCTGTTGCTGTCCACTGAGGCGCAAGGCGGCGGTGCCGGCAAGCAACTGGCGCGGGAGCAGGCCAACAGCCAGCTACAAGCGGCGGTGGCCTTGAGTCAGGCGCTGGCCGAAACCGCCACCACGCAGCAGGCCGACACCATGGAAACCGGGCCGGACGGCATTGGCGATGACAACGCCAGCAGCGGCAAACGGGAACAAGGCCATGTGCTGCACCAGTTGCAGGCGCTGGAGGCCTGGGAGGCCGGCAGCAATACCGATCCAGACAGCAAAACCGCGAAAGAACAGGCCGGCCAGCAAGCCTTGCTGGTGTTGTCCGCGCCGGCCGGCATTGCCAGCTTGTCCGGGCAAAGCCAGACCCTGGCCGCGGAAACCCATCTCAACCTGGTGGCGCAGCGCGATACCAATCAAAGCAGCGGCCGGCGCTGGATTCATAACGTCGGCAAGCACATCAGCCTGTTCGTAGCCGGCGTGGCGGATCAGGTGGCGATGAAGTGGATAGCCGCCAAGGGCAAGATTCAGCTACAGGCGCAAAGCGACAGCATTGAGCTGACGGCGGACAAGGACGTCACCATCACCTCCTGCAAGGAACGCATCACCATTGCGGCCAAGGACGAAATCCTGCTGACCAGCGGCGGCGGTTATATCCGCCTCAAAGGCGGCGATATTGAAGTGCACTGCTCGGGCACGGTCAGCATCAAGGGGAGCAGTCATGTACTAAGCGGGCCGGCCAGCCTGAACTACAGAATGCCCACCTTCGGCCAGGTTTACAGTGGCCGTTTCCAGTTGCAGGACCAGAAAACCGGCGCGCCGCTGGTTGGCCGGGCTTACTCCATTAAGCAGGCCGGAGGCCGCACCCTCAGCGGGTATAGCGATAAGGACGGCTGGACCCTGACCGCCATGAGCCGACAGCCGGAAGGGATGAAGTTGCAAGTGTTGGAGCCCGCACCGGCCAAAACCGAGACATTGCACCTGGCCGGGGGCGGCAAGCACGAGCTGGAGCTTGAGATGCGCAATGATGCTCAGCAAGGAGAATCCACATGACCACTCTGAACCCTAAAACAGCCGGCAATGGCCTGACGCGCCTGGAAGAAGACCAGCAGTATGCCAAGCTGCCCTCTGTGGAAAACAAGCCTTACCTGCAACCCAAGGCCGAGGTGGCGGTGAGAGTGCCTGATGTGCGCATCGGCGTCAGCAAGCTGGGAAAGACCTTCACCATCAATGCGCGGCAAGCGGTGATGAGTGCTGAGATTAGGGGGGATGAGGAGAACCATAAATACCTGTGGTACTACAAAGCGGAGGTCAGTTTCGATATGCCTTCAAGTCGTCGAGGTGTGCCGAAGCCTTTTCTTAGTACTACGGAAGGCAGTAACCCCAACCGCCGACACTCGCTAACCCCTTTTCCTAAAGGTTTGCGCAAGAATTATCTGCGCCGTCCGGACCTGATCATTGTTAAGAACAAGGCGGTACGCTGGCCCGGAAGAGCGACAAAGGATCACGATGGCGTTCCGCATGGGGATAATCTGCACCGTGTGGTCGAGATCAAGTTTCCGGGGGATGCTTTGGCAGAGAAACAAGAAAATGCCTACAAGCAGATCGCTGGAGGTGTAGACCGTTTTACGTTATTGCATGTGATCCCGCCGGGGGAGAAGCGGAGGCAGACCGAGCCGGTGAAGAAGCCCGCGCCCGTGTTTGCGCCCAGAGCGGATGGGATACCGCGTGGCGAGAACCGGCGGGTGCCCATATATGGCCCCAAGCCCTTGCCCGATCCCGCCTTTTATGAAGAATGGTTGGATGACGCCAAGCAGCTGGTGCACAGCTTGGCGGAGGATGGCAAAGCGCTGGCGCAAAACCTGCGTCAAGCGGTGGATCAGCTGTCCGCCAAGGTGCAGGCGGAACTGAAGCAGCATGCGCCCTGGTTGTTTACCGCTGGGCACTGGCTGCAAGACAAGGCCAACGATACCTGGCACTTCGTCAACGAGCAGGGGAAGCGCATTGCCAGTTGGACCAGTGCGCAATTACGCGCGGCCTGGGCGGAAATTCAGCGCGTGACCGATCTGACCCTGGAAACCTTACGCCAGATAGATTGGACTCAAGTGTTGTTGGACATTGGCAAGGGCTTGCTTGCCGTCGCGGTGGTCATCGCCGGGGTGGTGGTGGTGTTTGTGCTAGGGGGGTGGCTGGTGGCGGCATTGGCCGCGCTGGTGGAAATGGGAGCGGCCGCCTGGGCCGCTGTTGCAGTCATGTTGGGGGGCGGCGCCATGGCCGCCGCTTCTTGATGGCAGAATGGATGAAGCAAAAATGAGTGCACAAGAATATCAGCGCATGCAGGCCTATGCCCGTATTGCCAAGCAAGTGGATTTTATTGAAGGGGTGACTCCAGAGGGCCTGGTGCTAGTCCGGCTGGGGCTGATTTGCACCGTGTATTTCCGCAATGGTGGGCAGCGGGATATGGGCTACAAGGTATTAGGGTGCTTCGACCGTTTTGTCGAGCAGTTTGGCTCGCACCTAAAGGGGCAGTTTCATGACTTTAGTGGAAGAGGGTTCACCTCTCTGCGCAAAGACAGCGTAACGAAAGCTAAAGAAAAACTGTCCGAGTCAGTGGATGAGGGAGCCATGTTTTTCTGGACTTTGCAAAGTGAAAAAAATGGTGAGCTGGCGGCTGAATACTCTATCAAGACGATGACCTGCAATATTGACCATGATCCTGAGTGGCTGTCCTATCTGAAGATCACATTGCCATGGCAGTTGCTGGAAGAGCCGGATGGCGAGCAGCGGTTCAAGGATTGGGTACGTTATTTGTGCGAGACGCTGGATATTGATCATGGTTATGCCGGACTCGCGTGCACGCTTCCCTATGATCGCCATCAGTTTCAGCCTTATGAGTTCCAGATGGCACAACGATACAGTGGCTTGATGGTGGATTCTGGTCCCCATATGGATTTAGCTGAATTGGAGGATGGCATCAAAGGCGTCAACTGGCTGACGCTGCTGGGGCCTCGTTATATCGAGAAGCTGGGCGGCATGGCCGCGCTCAAGCAACAGCTGCAGTTGCCCGATGTCAGCGTGCAGGAAACCGACAACGGCAGATTGATGGTTCAGGCTGGCGTATTGCCGGATGTCGGCGCGCAGGAAGACGGCCTTCCGGCGGCCTATGTGGCGGTGAATCGGGTGTTTAAGTCGGTGCGGGTGCCCCACCCAGATCAACTGCATACTTGCATGGACGATGCGGAGGGCTTTACCAAGGCCAATACCTTGGCGTGGTATGCGCGGTTTGACGATGCGATACCGGCGGTAAGCCCGCCCTCTCCTGCGCCGGCTGGAGGCTTGCGCTGCGAAGCCGGGTTGCCCTGCCCGGAAAGCGGGATCTGGTGGACGCCGGCGAAGGACAGCTCGCATCAACACTTTAAGAAAGGGGACCTCATGCCGGATTTCCCCGGATCAAGTTATGGCAACACGATCTGGTATCGAGAAGCGAATCCTGCAACATGAACCGCCTGGCCTAGTGATGTGTAATCAGGGGGCCATGGCTGGTGAACAGTACACATGATGGCATGAGCTTGGGTTTGAGAAATGGAACAGGTAGGCATGCCTCTGCAATTGCAACGGCTTGAAACATACCAAGACGAACTGACCTGGAGCTTGGAGCCCGATGAGGGCATCGTCATCCGTCCTGGCTTGATTGCCACTTTTTTCTTTGAGCAGGGCAGCACGGTTGAGGTCAGAGCAAAGCTCATCGAGTGCTTCGACAAGTTTTACTCCCTCTTTGGCGCGAAGCTAAAAGGGCAGAAATACATGGATGCCAAAACCAGGAAAATGGGCGCATCCGATTATCAGAAGTCCAAAGACAAGATCTTGGCCATCACTGATCCGCATGAGCGGATTGAGTGGTTTGTCAGTAGTGAAGCCGTGCCGGACTTGGCTCCGGAATACTCGGTTTCCTGCTTGACGCAGCAAAGCATTCACGAAGGCTGGGGCGACAAGTCATTTTTCAAAATCGTGCTGCCCGCGGCCACTGTGTTCGATGAAGCAAGCCTTGGTCAGTACCAACAGCTGCTAGCCTTCATCTGTGACGCCTTACAACCGGTTCATGGTTATGGTGGCCTGTCCCCCATCCTGCCATATGACTATCATCGGTACTTGCCCAATGAGTATGAGCTTGCACAGCGGTTTATCGGCTTGAATATCGATACCCGCTCCTTCAGCGCCGGAGGCTTCGAGCTGAAGAGCCATATCAAGGGCGCAGACTGGTACACGATTTTGGGAAATGAGTTCGTAGAGCAGCTGGATGGCGAAGAGGTGATTCGCGCTAAGCTAGCGCCCTGGCGAGATATTTCCATACACCGATATGCCAGCGGATTGATGATTCAGGCGGGCCCTTACCCAGACCTGGGTGCGCCAAATGCCCGGCCTCCGGAGTCTTATGTCGTGGTCAACCACTTGGTGAGATCGATACGTACCACCGAGCCAGGCTCCCTGCATTACCACCTGCCTCAACAAAATGGGTTCGACAAGTCCGAAACCGTGAGCTGGTATGCGCGCTTCGACGCTACCCCGTTGCCGAAGGGGGAGTCGCTACCAGCACAAGCGGAGCATGGAGCTAGGTGCGAGGCCGGCAAGCCTTGTCCTGAGAGCGGACATTGGTGGACTCCAGCCATGGAGAACTCTCGGCAATATTTCACCCAAGGTGAACTGATGCCTGATTTTTCCCGCTCAACGTATGGCAACACGATCTGGTATCGAGAATAAATGAGCCATGGATGAGGGGGCGCTCAAGCATTCGCACGCATGCAGGCCTATGCGCGTGATGGCATGCATTAGGGGTTGAGGAATGGAACAAGTAGACACGCCACGGCAATTGCAACGATTGCAACAGTACCAAGATGAGCTTGTTTGGACCCTCGGTTCGGACGATGCCATTGTTGTGCGTCCAGGGCTGACCGCTACTTTTTTCTTTGAGGGCGGCAGTTCAATTGTTGTACGCAAAAAAATAGTGGCGTGCTTTGATGCTTTCTACGACAAGTTCGGCTCTCATCTAAGAGGGAAACAGATTGGCTCTGGCAAGTACACCAAGATGGCCAAGAATGGCTATGCCGCCAATAGAAGTACCGCTCTTGCCAATACCGATCCGCACGATGCGCTAGAGTGGACGATAAGCTCAGAGCCCACTCAGGAGTGGGCGCCCGCCTATGCGATGCAGTGTCTGACACGACGAGAACTGCACGAAACGTGGGGGCACAAATCCTATTTGAAATTCACGCTGCCGCACACTTTGTTGTTTGAGAAAAACGGCGTCTCTATTTATCAGAACCTGGTCCAATTTATTTGTGACGCCATCTCGCCTGTTCATGGCTATGGTGGCCTGTCATCCGTCTTGCCTTATGATTTTGACCGCTATTTGCCCAATGAGTACGAGTTGGCGCAGCGTTTCATCGGGCTGGATGTGGACAGCATGTCGTTTTCTGCCGGTGCGCATGAGTTGCAAAACCATATCAAAGGCGCCAACTGGCTCACCATCTTGGGGACACAATTCATACAGCAATTGGGTGGAGAGGCATCGCTCCGCGCTCAGCTTGCAGCTTGGCCGAATATCGTCCTGAGTGCCTACCCGAGGGGCTTGATTATCCAGGCTGGCGAGTACCCTGACCTTGGCGCGCCGGAGGATGGCGCCCCCATCTCCTATGTGGCAGTGAGCCATGTGGTAAAGCCAGTTCGAACCACCGAGCCAGGTTCCCTGCATTACCACCTGCCTCAACAAAATGGGTTCGACAAGTCCGAAACCGTGAGCTGGTATGCGCGGTTTGATAAGGTGGCATTGCCGGCCGGCGAGCGGCATGACGGTGTGGAGCAAGCCAGCCTGGAGGGAGGACTCTTGTGAGGGCGGGCCCCATTCAATCCTGGAGGGCCGTTCAGAGGGGCGCACTTGGGCGCTAAAGCATGGTGCAGAGAGATATCGATTACAGCGCCGCAGCCTCCCCGCTGCGGCGTTGTTACGTCTACATCACTTCCGATATCTGCACGAAGCCGGCCTGCAGTTCCTGGCGGATGGGTTCCAGCAAGGCCACGATTTGTTCGCAGTTGACTTGCTGGTCCTCCTGGCAGTTCAGCAGCAGCGTCATCATGGCGTGCAGGCTTTGGTTGGCGGTGTGGACATGCACAATGCCGCGGCTTAGGGCTTCATCGGCTTGCAGGTAGTACTGTTCCAGGATGGAGACCATGGCGTTGGCTTCGTCCTGGCCGGTGGTGGTGAGGTAGAGCTGTCTGATCTGCTCGCGCAGTTGCAGCAGCGGCGGCTGGAGTTGGACGGTGGCGGCGCTCATGGCTGGTCCTCCATGGCCGTGAACATCGCTGTGGGTTGGGTCGGACGGGGGTGCTGCCGGTAGAAACTCAATATATTCATTATGGCCTCCACTAACATCGCTTTAGGGATGCCTGCGCGGCACGCACGGAAGGCGTGGGCAGGCACATGACAAAGTGGGAGGACCGGAACGTTCAACGGCAGCCCCTTAGGGCTCAGTGCCATGCGCCCGCCCGGTTATGGCGACGCAACAGCACATAGCGAATCGCGGCCAAGCGATTTGCTAAGAAACGTTCAGAACAGGCCTCCCAGCCCATGGCTGCGTTATTTGGCGCAGCGCACGGACGAGAGTAAGGGGGGAAGGCGGGGGCGTCAAGGTTGGGAGGCCTGTCCGTTGGGGAAATGAATGCCGCCATGCTCACGCTTTTTGCAGGGGGAATCGCCCCGATTTTGCCATGTTGTATTTTCCCACCATTCATTTCCGGCAGGCGCTTGCTCATTTAGCGATGCCTTGGATGATAAATGGAGCAGTGCTGATAGCGCTGGGCTGAGGCAAGGCGTTTGCATGATATTGGTATTTTGTCGGGCCGGGATGGAGCGGGCAAAGTGGCGCGTATTGCAGCGCTATTATGCAATAAGACCCACTCACAAGCCCGCTGATTCTACGCTTGCTGTTGGCGGGTATTGCTCAGCTTCTCCGCGTGGTGTGGTTAGCGGCGCTAACAGCGCCTTTACCGTGTTTCCATTTTTGTATTTTGCATGTCTTTGGTCTTTTTGCTACGCATTGAAACAATGTCCTCTTATTGATGAATAAGATTTTCTAATAGAGCGGGCGCTAGTTGGATGAGGGAAATTCTGAGAGGGACAGGCGAGATTGACTCTTGGGTAAAGGTGAAGGCAGAGTGCTTATTGCCTGCTTGTTGCAGGCTAATTTCTTTGTCAGCCATTTTATTGGAGAGCATTCATGCCATTAAGCAAGCCTGCTAATCCGGCTAAACCGCCCGCCGTTAAGGTGTTGATTGGCGGAAAAGTGGTTCTGGTATCCAAATCCGCCGTCACTCCGGTTCAATCTTCGGCCACATGTCTGATTATTAACCAGTAATCCCACGGTAAATGGAGTGAGCCCTTTAGATAAGGGCTCACATTTTATCTGGCCTCATTTTAATTGGGGGGAATGGTGGAAAATCCAAACGCAATATCGCCTGCGCCGCCAGCTTATGGCGTGCCTGTTGGCGTCAGGTTTGCAGATCTGATCGGGCTTATTCCGCGTTGGGCCTGGCTTGGCGGCAAGTGGCCGTATCCCATGCAAATGGCGCTGGCCGTATTCGTGGGCAGCGTCTGGACCTTAAAGGCGTTGGCGAATACCGGCAAGGTGAGTTCGACCGTGTCCGCCATTTCTCATGTGCTGAGTATTTCGTATGTGCGGAGTTGGCACATTTACTGGCGCACCCAGATCAATCACGCCAGAAACACCCTGATTTTTTCCACACTGTGCCGGCTGCCTGGAGAGCAGCTATTACGCTGGGGGCGCAGGCATACGCAAGTGGATATCCGGCCGCCCAAGGAGGCGGCGCCGGAAAAGCCCGTTATTTATTTGGTGGTTTCATTCGCGCTGCACTACTTTGGCATGCTGCAGCCGGTGCGGCAGCAATATGCCAATGCCAGGAAAATAGCGGTGGTGCAGCCGCGTTGCGCCTTGGAGCCGCTGCAGAAGATTGGTTTTTTCAATCCTTGTCCCGCATGACCGGGCAGCGCATAGAGGGCATTGCCGCGGACCAGCCATTGGTGGCCAGGCAGATTGCCAGGGCGGTGCAGCAGGGCTATTCCGTGGCGATGAGGGTGGACAGCATGCCCACGGAAACCGTGCGCATGGTGGGTTCGCGGCTTTGCGGCAAGGCGGCGATGTTTCCCTTGAGCATTCTGGAAATAGCCAAGCGGCTGGAGGTGGACCTGGTCGTGCTCAGCGTGGTGAGGGAGGAGGGCCGGTTTCGCACCGCCAGCCATTTGCGCCTTGCCGTGCCGGCGCAGGCTTCGGGCGAGGCGCTGACCGAGCTGGCCTGCCGCATCGACGGCGTGATTGGCGCGCTGATTGCCCGCTATCCCGAGCAATACACCGCTTGGCATGCGGTGGCGGAGCGCTGGCGCTTGGCGCAGGAGATTGAGCTGGCGCTGGCCGATGGAGGTGAATATGGCGCTGCGTGAAGAAGTGGCGGCCATTCTGGCGCGGGCAACGGATTTGCCGCTGGAAACCATTCTTGGCGCTCCGGATGTGGATACCCTGGGGCTGGATTCCTTGTCGCTTTACGATGTGTTGTTTGAATTGGAGAAGGCGTTTCTGGTTGAGATTTCCGATGAGGAGGCCGGCCAGTTGCACACTCTGCTGGATTTTGAGGCGCTATTGCAGCGCAAGCTCGCGGAGGCGGAGGAACCTTCGACATGAGTCCGCCGCTGTCACTTAGCCGCGAGCGCGTTGGCCTGCTTGGCCTGATTGCCGCGCTGGCCTGGGCGCAGTTGAGTAGCGGGGCGGTGTTATGGGGGCCGGTGCTGCTGGCGGCCTGGAGTGGATGGCGGGTATGGCGGCAGGCGCAGCCCTTGGCGCGCATGGTGCTGGTGCTGGTGTCGGCATGGCTGCTCAACCGCATGCTGTTGTTGGAGTGGCAGGTCTGGCCACTGATCATGTTGTTGCCCATTTCGCTCACGTTGCTGGTGTTTTGGCGCTGGGACCGGCCGCGTGTGCTGGAGGTGGTGCGCATGGGGCGCTTGCGGGCGCGGCATGCCGCGCTCGGGGTGCTGGTGGGTTTGATCAGCAGCGGCGTCTTGCTGTTGTGGATGCGTTGGTTCGCGCCGGATTTGCGTGTGCAGGCCGGGCTGATGCCGGCTTGGCCGGTGATGGCCCTGCTGGCGGTGATTCTGGGGTTTGCGCTGCTGAACAGCTGGCTGGAGGAGGTAATTTATCGCGGCATGGTGCAGGGCGGTTTGGCCGAGGCCGCCTTGCCCTTGTCCATCGTCTTGCTGGTGCAGGCGCTGGCCTTTGCCGCCGCGCACTATGCCGGAGGGGTGCCGAATGGCTGGCTGGGCGTCGGCCTGACCTTGTTGTACGGCTTGGCCTTGGGTGGGCTGAGGGTGTGGAGCGGAGGCCTGGCCGCCGCGTTCACGGCGCATGTGACCACGGATGTGTGCATTGGGACCGTGCTGGCGTTTCCGGCGATCCGGATGGAGATCATGTCGTGATATGGCCGCGTCGACCGTCTTGTATCTATGTTTTTTCCATTGCCGGGCCGATTACCGAGGCCAGCGCGCTGGAGTTCGCCCTGCGGTTGCGGGAGTTGCCGACACGCAAGCCGGCGGCCTGCGCGGTATTGCTGCGCGTTTCTTCCAATGGCGGCAGCGCCGGCAGCGCGGAAGCCATTATTGAAGCGGTGAATCTGTGCCGCGAGGAGTTGGGCTTGCCCATTGTGGCCCTGGTGATGGAGACGGCCTTGTCGGCGGGGCTGTTGCCCGCGTTGGCGGCGGACCGGCTGGTGGTCACGCCCAGCGCCACCTTGGGCGGGGCAGGGGCGATTGTGCGTTTGCTGTCTCCGTCGGCGTTGTTGTCCAAGCTAGGCGTGGGCTACACCGCTTATGCCAGCAATGCCTTGAAGGATATGTTCAGTCATTGTGCCGATCTGGCCCCGGAGGCGGAGCAGGCCTTGCAGGAGCTGGTGCAGAAAAACGGGCGGCAGTTTATGACGACGATCCTGGCATGCCGGCCGGCCTTGAGTCCGGAGGGGATGGGCTGTTTGGCAGCCGGGCAGGTGTTCAATGGGGCGGAGGCCGTCGCCTTGGGGCTGGCGGACATGGTGGGCGGCTTTTACGCGGCGGTGGCCGAGTGCGGACGTTTGGCCGGCCATGGCGCGCCCATGCTGCGTTTTGTGGAACAAGCCCCTTCCATGCCCGCTGTGCCGTGGTCTTCTCTTTATGGTTTGTTGCGGATGGGCAAGCGGTGGCTCAGTCCCTGAGGCCTGGTTCTGGTCTAGCCGCGTGTCTTCTGGCCGCCATCGGCCTAAGCCTGCCGCCGGCCGTCCAGGCCCAGCATGTTTATGAGCTGGACTATCGGCGTATCGCCGATGGCGTCAATCTCAAATACCTGTTCAAGGTCAGCCCGCAAACGTATCCGGACTTGGCATTTCGCCTGCGCTTGTCTCCGCTGGAGCGCGCTTTGTCCTTGGAGGGCAGCACACTGGAGATTCTGGCGGCGGCCACGCCCATCAGCCTGCGGCTGGACCGTTTCGGCTCGGCGGCCGTGCCGATCAGCGCGGCGCTGTACCGCGAGAACCCACCGGTGCGGATTACGGTGCCGGCCAAGGTGGGTTTGCAGCTTGGGGTGGAGGTTCACCTCAAGCGGCACGGTGCTGATGGGGTGGCGGTGGCGCAGTTGGAGCAGGGGCGGCGGCAGTATCAGGCGGCGATGCGCGAGGCCGGCTGGTGGGTGGCGCGGCTGGCGCCGAGTTTGCAGCGGGTGGTGATCCGCATGCCGGCCGGCCCGGTGGTCCGTTGTCAGCTGGAGCCGGTTTCCGTTCAGGGGGCTGGCTGCGTCAGCAATGCGCAGGGGGAATGCCGGTTGCGGCTGGCGGATCTGGCCGCATCGCCCGCTGGCCGTGTGACGTGTCAGCGGGAGGCGGCTGCGGTGTTACTGGAGGCGGAGTAAGAGCGGCTAACAAAAATCAGTTTCACGGCGGAGGCAAGGCGCGCCGACGTAGGCAGTACTTGAGTACGACAAGTCGGTGCAACGCAGCATCAGGAATTTTGTTAGCAGCTCTAAACACCTGTTCAAGGTCTACCGCGCGTTGGGATACGAAGGAGGAATTACAGCGAAAAGCCGCCCATTGTGGGCGGCTTTTGGCGTTGCAGCGTGGCGATCGTAAGCCGGCTTTAAGCCGCGCTCATGGCGGCGCCGGCCGGGGCCGTTACGGCACCCAGGTCCTGGATGATGTCGTCAATCAGGCGGTCCAGCCGCTGGCTGTCGTGGTGGTGGGGCGTGGTGATCAGGTGGGCCGCGCCGCCGGATCGGGCCAGGCCGTGTTTGTCGCACACGGGTTCGGATGGGCTGGGGAACACCACGGTGATGGAGTTCTGGCAACGCCAGGCCTGGATGCCGGCGGCCCGGAAGCGGTCTATCGCGTATTGGGCCATGTCCAGGCAGTGGCGCACTTTGCGACGCCATTCCGCCAGCGGCCGGCTCTTGATGGCGGCCCACAGCATCATGGGGGTGTGGCCGTTGCGGGAGCCGCTGATGGTTTGGTCTCTGGCGGAGATGTAGTCGATTTCCACGGAGATGCGCGACACATTGCTGCGTTTGGCCAGCACGATGCCGCACGGCATGGGCGAACCTATCATCTTGTGGCCGGACACGCTGATGGAGTCGATGCCGTCGGCGAAGGAGTAGGGCTGCGGGGCGTCGACAAAGGGCAGGATCATGCCGCTGAGCGCGGCGTCCGCGTGCAGGTAGTAGTCCCGCCGCGGGATGCCGGCCTGGGCCAGCTTGTCCTGGATGATGCCGATGTCGTCCACGGCGCCTTTCATGGTGGTGCCCACGTTGACGAAGACGATGGGGTGGCGTTCCTGGTCTTGCTGGATTTTGGCCACCAGGTCGTCGTAGTCGATTTCGCCGCTGGGCAGGGAGTCCACCGCGCGGGATTTGATGCGCAGCAGCTTGATGATCTTGGCCACGGAGTAGTGGCTGTCCTTGGAGTAGTACAGCGTGGCGTCCGGGAACAGTTCTCGGGCGAGGTAGCAGCCAAACATATTGCCTTCGGTGCCGCCGTTGGTCACGTAGCCCCAGCTTTCGTCAAAGGGGATGTGGAACAGTTCGGCGAAGAAGTGCATGACTTCGCGTTCGAAGTCGAAGGAGTTCAGCAGGTAGTTGCTGCTTTCGTTCCAGTCACCGCAGTTGTTGATGGAGAAGCGCAGGAATCGGTGCAAGGGGGTGTAGTCGAAGTCGGCTGACTCTGGGTAAGCAAGATTGAAATATTGGTGCTGCAAGCAGTACTGCCAAAAAGATTCGATACGGTTTTGGTCTAGAGAAGACAGCGACATGGGTGGCTCCGTGGTTTCTCAGTGGGTTGGAGTGGGTATTACCGGGTGTTTTTCCTTGTTGACTGGGCGTGGGTTGGCGCCCGGTTTTTGTCTGTTTTTTGCATCCGCGGTGCGGATGATGGTTTTCATTGCCGGGGCTGCCCGGCGGGCGTGAAGGGCCCAGGGCGCATCGGATACGCGGTTTTCTTTGTGTCTGGCAGGCAAGTTGAAAAAGTGGGCCCAAAACGTGAACCGCCTTTCGCCGCACTGGTTGTGCTTCAAGCGCCCTCTTGCCGGGCCTCCAGCAGCGCTTCCCAGTCCGCCAGGGTGGGGGAGCGGCTCAGTTCTTCCGTGCGCACGGGGATGCCGCGGGCGTTGAGCTCCGCGGCCAGCGTCATCAGGCGCAGGGAATCCAGGCCGTAATACATCAGGTTTTCCGTGGGGTTCAGTTCCCCGTCTTCCGCTATCAGTTGCCGTAGCCGGCTGTGCAGCCATTGGCGCGGGCTGGCGGCTTCCAATTGCCTTGGTTTTGCTGGCTTTTCATTCGTCATGAAGATTTCACCTTGATCATTGCATCACGTTAATGGTGTAAATTATAATCATTCGCATTTAGAGATGCCATATGGAGATGAAAGAAATGCAAGAAATCCATTTGTCAATTTTCAAGGGCGTGAAATGAGAGAGCTGACTTCAATGCAAGCGGCCTGCTGGATGGGTCGGGGCGATCATTCGGATCTGGGTGGCGTCTCTGCGCATTTGTATGCGGAGTTCGACGGCCAGGCCATTGATCTGCCGCGTTTGGTGGCCGCGCTGGGCAGGCTGGGCCGCGAGCACGCCATGCTGCGCGCCTGCGTAACGGCGGACGGCATGCAGGCGCTGGCGGCGGCGGATAAGGCGCCTCATTTGGAGGTGGAGGATTTCACCGCCTTGGAGGGCGAGGCGCTGGCGCAGCGCCTGGAAGCCAAGCGCCAGCAGTGGACACATCAGCGGCTTGACCTGGCAAGGGGTCAAGCCGTTCGTTTTTCCATCAGCTTGTTTGGCGCGGGCGATAGCCGGCTGCATGTGGACGCGGACATGATCGCCGTGGACCCGTCCAGCTTCCGCGTGCTGATGGAGGATTTGGCGCTGTTTTACGAATCCCCGGACGCGGAGCTGCCGCCCACGCCGTCGTTCTTTGAGTGGTGCGACCGGGCGCGGGACGAGCCCTGGCTCAAGGCGGCCCGGGAACGGGACCGCGATTGGTGGCGGGAGCAATTGCCCAATATCGCGCCGGCGCCGTCCTTGCCGCGCCGGGAGGGGCCGGCGGGCGCGGCGTCCAGCCAGCGCCTGTGCGCTTGGCTGGCGCCGGAGCAGCGCCAGGCTTTACGGCGGCTGGCCAAGGCGCAGCGGCTGACGCTGTCCGGCCTGATGCTGGGCTTGTTCGCCCAGGCCTTGGGCGCGGCCACCGGGGACCGGCGTTTCCGGCTGAACGTGCCGGTGTTCTGGCGGCCGCCGCTGCTGGAGGGCGCGGAACGCATCATCGGGGAGTTCGCCAATCTGGTGTTGCTGGATGTGGACTTGGACGCGGCGCCGACTACGGGCGCGCTGTGCCGAAACCTGGCCGCGCAGTTGCTGGAGCGCGCCGGCCACTGCGCTTATCCGGGCGTCAATCTGATGCGGGATTTGTCCCGCCATCACCGTTCGCCGCAGATTGCGCCGGTGGTGTTCACCGCGGCGCTGGATATGCCGGGCGGAGAGCTGTTTTCGGAGCGGGTGCGGCGCGCTTTCGGCGCGATGAACTGGGTGATTTCGCAGGGGCCGCAGGTGGCCTTGGACGCGCAGATCGTCAGCGCGGACGGCGGGGTGTTGATCAATTGGGACATCCGCCTGGACGCCTTGCCGCAAGACTGGATCACGCAGCTATTCAACGATTTCGTGGCGCTGGCCACGGCGGTAGCGGCGGACCCGGCAGCGCTGGAACGCCCGCTGGCGCAGCCGGAGGCGGAAACGCCGTTGACGGTGTTGCAGCAGGCTTATCTGTTGGGCCGCACCGCGCAGCTGCCGCTGGGCGGGGTGGCGATGCAGGAGTTCCGCGAGTATCACGGGACGATGGACCCGGCGCTGCTGCGCAGCCGGCTGGGCGAGATGGTGCGGCGTCACGATTGCCTGCGCACGGTGATAGACGTCACGCGCTTGCGGCAGCGGGTCCGCGCGCAGCCGCGGGTGAATCTGCGGGAGGTGGATTTGCGCGCCTTGTCGCCGGCGGCGGCCCAGGAGCGGGTGGCGGCGGCGCGCGAGGATTACGCCCACGCGCTGTTTGATCTGGAGCATGCGCCGTGGGAGCTGATGCTGTTCCTGCTGCCGGACGACAGCTTGACGGTGTTTGCGCGTTTCGATGCCTTGATCGTAGACGGCCGTTCCATCGCCGCGCTGATGCTGGAGCTGTTCCAGGGCGTGGCGGAGCCGAGCAGGCCGGCTGCCAAGGCGGCGGCCGAGGCGTCCGCGGAAGCCCGCAAGGCGGACGCGCTGTACTGGAAAAACAAGCTGGCCGATTGCGGCGGCGCGCCGCGGTTGCCTTGGCGCAAGTCCTTGGATCAATTGGGCGTGGCGCGCTATGAGCGGCAAAGCCTGACGGTGAGCTCGGAGCGTTTCGAGCGGCTGAGCAAGCTGGGCAACGGCCAACGCTTTTTCAAGAACACCACGGTGATGGCGCTGGTGTTGGAAGTGCTGTCGCATTGGCTGGACGAGGGCGGCTTGTGCGTGGCGGTGCCGGTGGCGCCGCTGCCGTCCGGCGGTTTCTCCAACCGTTCCAGCTTCATCGCGGTGACGTGGCCGGCGGGGCTGGACAGCCTGGCGGAGCGCGGCCGCCGCTTGCAGGCGGACGTGATGGAGGGCTTGCAGCACTTGGCCTTCTCCGGCGTGGACCTGGCGCGGATGTTGTTTGAAAGCCATGGTCCCGGCCCGGCGCTGCCGGTGGTGGTGACCAATGGTTTGTCGTGGCCGGTGGCGGCGGACGGCGCAATGCGGCAGATAGGCGGGCTGACCCAGACGCCGCAGGTGGCGATGGATCTGCGCTTTTCCGCACGGGCGGACGGCGCGCTGGTGTTTGACATCGATTACGCCCGCGACGCGCTGGAACCGGCGCTGGTGGGCGCGGTGCTGAGCGCGCTGGAGCGGGCCATCGAGCAGGTGGTGGACAGCGGCGTGTTCGAGGCTCCGGCCGGGCGGGTGCTGGATTACGGCCATTACCGGCTGAACAGCGTGGAAGCCGAAGCGCGCAGCGAGGATTTCCTCGGCCGCATCGCCGCCCATATTTTTGACCCGGACAACGCCAGGGTGGCGTTGATCAGCGGCCAGCGGCGGATACGCTACGGCGAGCTGGGCGAGGCGGTGTCCCGGGCAATGGCGGCGCTGAAGGCGCGCGGCGTGAGCGCGGGCCAGGTGGTGGCGGTATGCCTGCCGCGCAGCCCGGAGCACACCATTATCACCCTGGCGTGCGCCTTCAGCGGCGTGGTGTGGGTGCCGATAGACGCGGCGTCCCCGGAGGAGCGGCTGCGTTATCTGCTGGACAACTGCCGGCCAAACCTGGTGGTGGCGGCCCAGCCGCTGCCGACGGAGCATGCGCGGGCCACGCCGGAACAACTGCTGGCCGAGCCCGCTCCGCTCGCCGCGCGCGGCGGCTGGCAGGCGCTGTCCCTGAGCGAGACGCCGGCGTATTACCTGTACACCTCGGGCACCACCGGCAAACCCAAGTGCGTGGTGTTGTGCAACCGGGCCACGGCCAATGTCATCGGCTCCACGCTGGAGCACTGGCAGGTGAGCCAGCGCGATGTGTGCATGTCGGTGACGCCGCTGCATCACGATATGTCGGTGTTCGACGTGCTGGGCAGCCTGACTGCCGGCGCCACCCTGGTGTTGCCGGAGGCGGGCGAGGAGAAGGACGCAGTGCGCTGGAACCAGCTGGTGGACGAGCACGGCGTCACGTTGTGGTGCACGGTGCCGGCCATGCTGGAGATGTTGCTGTCTTGCCGGCGGGAAGGCGGGCTGCAAAGCCTGCGGCTGGTGGCCCAGGGCGGGGATTACATCAAGCCGTCCATCATCGCGGACTTGCGCGCCGGCCTGCCGGCGGCGCGGCTGCTGTCCTTGGGCGGGCCGACGGAAACCACGATCTGGAGCATCTGGCACGACATCGTCGCTGAGGACAGCGCCAAGGTGCCCTATGGCCGGCCGCTGCCCGGCAACCGCTATTGGCTGCTGAACGAGCGCGGCGAGCATTGCCCGGCCGGCGTGGCCGGACGCATCCACACCGCCGGCGTCAATCTGGCGCTGGGCTATCTGGAAAACGGCGAGCTGACCCAGCACGACTTCGTCACGGTGCGGGACGAGGCCGGCCAGGAGGCGCGGGCCTTCCGCACCAGCGACTGCGGCCGCTACCGGCCGGACGGGGTGATGATGTTCGACAGCCGGGTCAACGGCTACATCAAGGTGCGCGGCGTGCGGGTGTCGCTGCCGGACATCGAGATGGAGCTGATCAAGCATCCGGCGCTGGCTCATGTGCTGGTGGTGGATGTGGGCGACGAGCGGCAGGGGGAGCTGGGCATAGGCGCGCTTTACGTGGCCAAGCCCGGCGCGGAAGCGAGCGCGGCGGATCTGCGCGAGCACGCGCGCCGCGTCCTGCCGCAATCCCATGTGCCCACGCGTTTCTTACAGGTGGCGCAACTGCCTTTGTCGCAAAACGGCAAGCCGGACCGCCGCGGCGCGCGCGTCTTGTTGCAGGCGCCGGCCCATGCCTCGGCTCAGGAGAGCGTGGCGGCGCCCGCTGTTGTCGAGGCGCCGGCCGCGGCGACGCGGCACCGGCGTCCGGTGCTGGATATTTATCTGGGCGTGCTGGGGCGTTCCTACCAGGAGCTGGCCGACGAGTTGCTGGATTTCAGCAGCATGGGCTTGCTGCCTCAGCATCTGAAAGCCATTGCGGCGCGCCTGCGGGAAACCTTCGCCGTGGAGCTGTCGCCCGGACAACTGCTGCGTTGCCGCAATGTGGCGGATGTGGAGCGCTTGCTGGGGGCTGGCCAGCCCTGATCAAACTCACCCCGGGGCGGCGATCCCGCCCTGGGGACAATCGATAGAACCTTTGATAGAACCTTGGGAGTTTTTCGCATATGGAAATGGCGAACGTAGATGTTGCCGGCGTCGGCATCGGGCCGTTCAATCTGGGCTTGGCGGCTTTGTTGTCGCGTCACTCGGACATCAAAGGGGTGTTTCTGGAGCGCAAGCCGGCGTTTCGCTGGCATGAGGGTTTGTTGTTGCCGGGCACCACGCTGCAAGTGCCGTTCCTGGCCGACTTGGTCACGCTGGCGGACCCCACGCATCCGCTCAGCTATCTGAACTATCTGCACCAGCACGACAGGCTTTACCAGTTCTACTACTACGACAACACCCTGGTGCCGCGCATCGAATACGACGATTACTGCCGCTGGGCCGCGCAGCAGTTGCCGGCCTGCCGTTTTGGCGAGGAGGTGCGGGACGTGACTTACGACGCCGGCGCGGGGCGTTTTGTGGTGGATAGCGAGTCGGCGTCCGGCGGGATGCGCCGCTATGCCGGCCGTGATCTGGTGGTGGGCGTGGGCACTTCGCCGTGGCTGCCGGCGTGGGCGCGCGCCAGCCGCCACCCGCGGGTCATCCATTCCGCCCAGTTCATCCCCAATCAACAGGCGCTGTCGCAGTGCCGGCGCGTCACCGTGATCGGCTCCGGCCAGAGCGCGGCGGAGTGCGTGCTGGCGTTGTTCCGCGAGCTGAGCCCGGAGCAGGTGGCGGCCGGGGCGTCCATCCAGTGGATCACCCGCGCGCCGGGCTTCCACCCGATGGAGTTTTCCAAGCTGGGGCAGGAGTGCTTCACCCCGGCTTATATGCAGTACTTCCACAGCATTCCGCGGGAGAAGCGCCGCGAGGTGGTGGCCGGCCAGGGCCTGCTGTACAAGGGCATCAGCTTCTCCACCATCGGCGATATCTTCGATTTGCTCTACGAGCGTTCGATAGGCGGCCGCGATCCGGGCCTGAAGCTGTATTCCAATTGCGATGTGGAAGCGCTGGAGGAGCAGGGCGCGGACGGCGCGCTACGCATGACTTGCCATCACCGGCAGCTGGACCAGCGTTGCCAGTTGGAGACCGACGCCATCGTCGCCGCCACTGGCTACGCCCACGCTTGGCCGCAGTGGTTTGAGCGGCTGAAGGAGACGGTGCTGGAGGTGGACGCGCAGGGCGATTGCATTGTGGAGGAGGATTTCACCGCCCGCCGCCGCGATCAGGGGCCGGGCCGGGTGTTTGTGCAGAACGCGGAGATTTTCCAGCACGGGGTGGGTTCGCCGGACTTGGGCATAGGCCCGATCCGCAACGCGGCCATCATCAATCAGTTGCTGGGCCAGCCGCGTTATCGCCTGCCGCAGCGTTCGGCGTTCCAGCATTATGGGCTGCCGCAGGGGTAGGTTATTTCGGCCTAGCTGGTTTTGAATCCGCTGCGCGGATGATGGTTTTGATTGCCGGGGCTGCCCGGCGAGCAGGGAGGAGATATTTGCTTGGCCAAATATCCCCTCCACCCCTAAAGGCCACCCTGCAAGCCTGGCCTACGGCTCCCCGCCGGTTCCCGTCAGGCCCGAGGCGCGGCTGAACTCGCGATTTGCTAACGTCAAATCGCTCAAACAGGGCAGCCGCTTAAAACCTCGGGCCTGCCACCCGGCGGCAGGCTTGAAGGGACCCAGGGTACGTCGAATACGAGGTTTCCTACGTATTTACGTAACATCTCAACGCACTTACAAAAGATCGTAAACAGACTCTAAGGCTGTTTTCGGCCGGCGATGACATTGACGCCCCCGCTCTCGTTTGAGGGCGGGGGCGTCAGGCTTTGCGCGCCGTATCACCGACGCGCAGCGGACATGGAACAGGCCTTAGCCCAGCAGCTCTTCTAGCCTCCGCTCGCTGGCGTCGCCCGCGCTCAAGAGCGCGAACAAGCGGTGCAGCGTGGCGCAGATGGCCTCGAGCTGGGCGGCGGAGTAGCGCTCCGCGCGGTAGGTGATGACCAGGCGCAGCGAGCCGTCGTGCGCGTCTTCCATGATCTCGAACTGCAGGCCGAACATGGATTCGCTCTTGTCCGGGTCGATCTGGCGGTAGCGGATCTCGCCGCCGTCCGGGGCCGGCAGCGCGCCGTTGAGCGCGTTGTTGGCGTGGACCTGGATGTAGACGTCGAACAGCAGGCCGTCCGCCGGCGTCATGCCCAGCGCGTTCTGCACCAGCTCCAGCGGAATGTCGGCGTAGGCCATGGAGTCGTTGATGGTCAGGGTCACGTCCTTGAGCAGGCTGCCCAGCGACTGCCGGCGGTCAAAGCGCACCCGGTGCGCCACCATGGTGGTGAAGTAGCCGACGGTGTCGAAATACGCCGCGTCGGTGCGGCCGGAGGACGAGGTGCCGATCACGATTTCCGGCAGATCGCCCAGCTTATGTAGCGCCAGCGCGATGGCGGTGTAGACCACGCTGAACAGCGAGGAGTCGTGACGCTTGGCGAAGGCGGTGATCGCTTCCTGCGCGCCCGGCTCGGGCTTGAACTCCAGCCATTTGGCCTTGAAGCCGGCGGCTTGGTCGGGCGCGGCGGCCGACGCGGCCGGGTCCGGCAGGCGCAGGCCCGGCGTGGCGCCGCGCAACATCGAGGTCCAGTAGTCCATGTGGCGCGGGTTGACGCCTTGGCTCTGTTGTTCCAGCGCGAAGGCGTGGAAGGAGGGCGCCGGGGCGGTCCATTGCGGCGCCTTGCCGGCGGCGCGGGTGCGATAGGCCAGCGCCAGCTCGTCCATCATCACATTCAGCGACCATTCGTCGATCGCCATGTGGTGGACCAGGAAGGACAGGGTCTGGCGGCCGGTGGCCGGGTGGCGCAGGAAGCGTATCCGCAGCGGCAGTTCGCGGCTCAGGTCGAAGCGGTGGGCGGCTTCGTCGGCCAGCGTCAGCCCTTCGCTCTCCGCGCTGCTCCAGAACCACTTGTACCCGCCGATTTCCGTCAGCGGTACGATGCGCTGGAGCGCGGCGCCGTCTTCTTCATGGAAGGTGGTGCGCAGGCTGGCATGGCGTTCCAGCAAGTCCGTGAAGGCCAGGCGGAACAGGTTTTCGTCCACCGGATCGAGGAAGTCCAGCGCGAAGGGCAGGTTGAAGATGGTGCCGAAGTCGTAGGCGGCGTAGGCGCGCCACAGAGAGGCCTGCGCCAGCGCCAGGGGGGCTTGGCGGACTTCACCGGCCGGCGCGGCCTGGCGGCGTTGTTCGCTGACGGTGGCGCGCGCGGCCAGCGCGGCGGCGGTGGGCGCTTCAAAGAAGTCGTTGAAACGGATCTGGATACCGTGCTTGCTTTGCAGGGTGCCGATGATGCGGGTGGCCAGCAGGGAATGGCCGCCGAAATCGAAGAAGTTATCGTCCGGCCCCATGCCGGGTTCGGCCAGCACGGCGCGCAGTTCGGCCAGGATGACGGCGGCGACCGCGTCTTGGCCGTCGGCTGCGGGCTGGCCGGCCGCCGGCGGGCGGTAGCCGGTTTCGCCGGCCTGCAAGGGCAAGGGCGTCAGCGCCAGCGGACGGCGCGCGGCGTCCAGTTGCTGATAGCCCTGGGCTAGCGCGTCCGCCAGCGCGTTGAACGGCTGGGCGGGCTCCAGGATGGGGTGCAGGCTGAGCGCCAGCACGGCGCTCAGCTCGGTATGGATGATCAGGGCCTGGAACGGCGGCTGCGTCGCCGCGTCCCAAGGCGCCGCGCGCAGTGCCAGCAGGCGCTCGGCCAGCTCGGCTTCCTTCATACGGGGGAAGGCGATGCAAGGGTGCCAGCCGTCCACGTGGGATTTGCACAGATCGCCGTCGTCGCTGAACTCGTAACGGGCGTTCAGCTCCGGCCGGGCTTGGATCAGCTGTTGCAGCGCCAGGGTGAGCAGGGCGAGGTCCGTCTGCGGGTCCAGCCGCCAGGCGTCGATGTGGCGGCTCAGGCGTTCCGGGTGCTGCTGCTGCAATAGCCAGCATTGTTCTTCGTGAAGGCTCAGGGACAGGCGCTGCGACGGGATGTCGGGGTGGGGGTGCGACAAGGGTAGTCTCCTTCTGGAATTCAACGGCCAATAATCGTTGCGGGCGGCGACTGGAGTTGCTTGGTGGTCGCCTGTTCTCTAGGGCGTCGTCGGGAGATGACGGCCCTGGGAATGGGTGCGGCTGGTTCTTGCGATGAGATGTTTACGGCATGGACGGCGACGGGATTCCGGCCGTTTCAGTCATGGCCCCATCGGGCTGAGGGGGCGCTTATACGTCATGCCCTGCGGCCGTAAACTGGCTTTTCGGCATAATTAATGCAAAAGACATTGTGTGTTTGCGTTGAGTATGACGTATTGACAATGTCGATGATAATAATAAAAATGATTATCATTTGCAAATTCAAGTGAAAAGGAGAGGGGCGTGGACAATGGCCCGATCACTTTTCAGTCGCAATTGCAGAGCTTGTACCTGGATCACCACGGCTGGCTGTGCGGTTTGCTGCAGCGCAAGTTGGGCAATCCAAACGATGCGACGGATCTGGCTCACGACATTTACCTGCACCTCATTCAGAAAGGGCGGATTCCGCCGGCGGATGAATCCCGTTGCCACTTGGCGCAGATCGCCAAAGGCAAGGTGATTGATTTGCTGCGCCGCCGCCGCTTGGAGGCCAGCTATCTGGAAAGCCAGGCCCAGCAGCCGGAGCCGCGCGCGCAGTCGGAAGAGGCGCGCGCGCTGGTGAAGGAGGAGATCAAGGGGGTGGACCTGGCGCTGATGGGCAAGTCGTTCAAGGTGCGCCAGGCGCTGCTGCTGTCCCGGCTCAACGGCATGAGCTACGGCGATATCGCCGCGGAGCTTCAGGTGTCGGTGTCTTCGGTGGAGAAGTACGTTGCGCTGGGCCTGCAAGCCTGCCGGCGCAGCGTGGAGGCCGGCATGGAGCCGGGCGCGTGCAAGCAACAACCATTAATCCGTGTTGTAGAGGAGTTGTCATGAGTGTTGAGGAAGAGGTTTTGGGAGAGGCCGCCGCCGCCGGGCCTATCGCCCGTGTGTTGGCGCCGATACGCGGCCGGCTGATCGCCGCCGGCCTGCTGGCGGGGCTGGGCGCCATGCTGAGCCTGGCGCCGCTGGCCGGCGTCGCCCATATCGCGCAGCTGGCGCTGGGCCAGGGCGCGGCCGCGCTGGGCGGCGATGACTTGTGGCGGGTGGTGGGCCTGAGCCTGCTCTGCCTGTTTGCCGGCATGACGCTGATCCTGGCCGGCGATGTGGTGGCCCACCTGGCGGACAACCGCATCACCGGCCTGCTGCGGCTGGCCATTACCCGCCGGCTGGCCAAGGTGCCGCTGGGCTGGTTCACCAGCCGCGCCTCGGGCGAGGTCAAGCAGGCGATGCACGACGATATCGGCATCCTGCACAGCCTGACCGCCCATTTCTACACTACGCTGGGGCGCAGCGTGGGCGCGGTGCTGGCGTCCATCGTCTACATGTTTGCGATGGATTGGCGCATGGCCATCGCCTCGCTGCTGCCCTTCCCGCTGTTCTTCCTGTTTTTCGCGCGGGCGCACAAGGCCAGCGCGGCCAATATGGAGAGCTTTGGCGCGGGCATGGCGCGCATCAACAACGCGGTGGTGGAGTTCGTCAACGGCATTCCGGTGGTGAAGGCCTTTGGCGCGCAGCACAAGGCGCACGGCAGCTACCGCGCGGCGATAGACGCTTTCGCCAGCGCTTTCACGGATTTCACCCGGCCGCTGGTCAGCGCAATGGCCAACGCCAACGCCATCATCGCGCCGGTGTCGGTGCTGGGCGTGGTGCTGGCTTTTGGCGCGCTGATGGTGGGCCTGGGCTGGATCGCCCCGGTGGACGTCTTGCCCTTCGCCCTGGTGGCGCCGGGGCTGAGCTCGCCGCTCTTGATGCTGAGCTACATCACCCATGACCTTAACCACGCCACCGGCGCGGCCCAGCGCGTGCACGCGCTGCTGCAGACCCCGGTGCTGGAAACCGCCGCCGGCGCGGCGCGGCCGGCCGACGCCGAAATCCGCGTGGAAGGGCTGAGTTACGGTTATTCCGAGCAAGAGCCGGTGTTGTCCGGCATCGATTTCACGCTGGCTCCCGGCACGGTGACGGCCATCGTCGGCCCCTCCGGCGCCGGCAAGTCCACGCTGGCGCGGCTGCTGTTGCGCTTCTTCGACCCCAGCGCCGGGCGCATCACCCTGGGCGGCGTGGATTTGCGGCAGTTGGACAGCGCGGAGCTGTACCGGCGCATCGGCTTCGTCCTGCAGGACGTGCGCCTGATCCACGCCAGCGTGCGCGACAACATCGCGCTGGGCCGGCCCTCGGCCAGCCAGGCGGAGATCGAAGAGGCCGCGCGCACCGCCAATATCCACGAACGCATTCTCAGCCTGCCGCGCGGCTATGACTCGGTGATTGGCGAGGACGTGCAGTTCTCCGGCGGCGAGGCCCAGCGGCTGAGCATTGCCCGCGCGGTGTTGCTGGACCCGCCGGTGCTGGTGCTGGACGAGGCGACGGCGGCGGCCGACGCGGAAAACGAGGTGAAGCTGCAGCAGGCGCTGTCCGCCTTCGCCCGCGGCCGCACCCTGGTGGTGATCGCCCACCGGCTGGATACGGTGATGCAGGCGGACCAGATCCTGGTGGTGGACAAGGGCCGGCTGATTGAGCGCGGCCGCCATCAAGAGCTGCTGGCGCAGGGCGGCTGCTATGCGCGGTTGTGGGCGCAGGGCCATTACGGCAAGACCGGGGAAGTAGAACAGGAAGGATGGGTGCCGCAATGTTGAAAACTTTTATTCGGCTGCTGGGGGACGATGCGGCCAAATTGCGCCGCTACGCGTGGCTGACCTTGATTTACAGCCTGCTGTGCGGCGTGACCATTGTGCTGCTGGCGCCGGTGCTTAGCCATTTGCTGGCCGGCGAGGCGCGCGCGGCCGGCATGTGGCTGGCGGCGCAGGCGCTGGGCGTGGCGCTGTGCTGGGGCCTGCGGCGCAAGGTGGAAAAAGCCGGCATCGCCGTTGGCATCGCCGTGCTGCAAGGCGGGCGCCACCGGCTGGCCGAGCATGTGGGCAGCCTGCCGGTGGGCTGGTTTAGCGCGGGCAACACCGCCCGGCTCAACCACATCGCCACTCAGGGCATGATGGAAATGGCCCAGCTGCCGGCCCATGTATTCACCCCGCTGTTTGTCGGCGTGGTGACGCCGGTGGTGGTGCTGGGCGCGCTGTTCGCCGTCAATCCGTTGATGGGCTGGGTGGGGCTGGCCAGCCTGCCTTGCCTGCTGCTGGTGTTTGGGCTGACCGCGCGGCTGAGCCAGCGCGCGGACCAGGCTTATCAGCAAAGCACGGCTCAGAGCAGCCAGCGCATGGTGGAGTTCGCGCAGGCCCAATCGGTGCTGCGCGCCTTTAACGGCGAAAGCGGCGGCACGCGTTTTCTGGAGCAGGCCATCGCCCAGCAGCAGCAATCCGGCCGGCATTTGATCCGGTTGTCGGCGCTGTCCTCGGTGCTCAATGTGTGGGCGGTGCAGGCCAGCTTCGCCGCGCTGTTGCTGGTGGCCGCCTTGTGGCTGGGCGACCACGCCGGCCTGGGCCTGACCCCGGCCACGGTGATTCCGGCGCTGGTGGCGTTGATGCTGATGAGCCGCTTCATCGACCCGCTGCTGGATGTGGCCGGCTACAGCGAGGTATTGCGCGGCGCGCGCGGCCAGTTGCAGGCGGTGGCCAAGCTGTTTGAGGTGGCGCCCATGGCGGAACCGGCCCGTTCCGGCGCGCCGGCGGACGCCTCGGTGGAGCTGAACCGGGTGAGCTTCCGCTACGGGCCGGAGCAGGCGCCGGTGCTGAACGGGCTCAACCTGCGCATAGCGCCGGGCAGCATGACCGCGCTGGTGGGCGCGTCCGGCTCCGGCAAAACCACTTTGCTGCGCTTGATCGCCCGTTTCTTCGACGTGGACCAGGGCGAAGTGAAAGTGGGCGGCGTGGATGTCCGCGATCTGTCCAGCGAACGGCTGGCCGGCCAGATCAGCCAGATCTTCCAGGACGCCTATCTGTTCCAGGGCAGCATTGGCGACAACATCCGCATCGGCAAGCCGGACGCCAGCGACGCCGAAGTGTTGGCGGCGGCCCGGCTGGCCGGCGTGGAGGAAATCATCGAGCGGCTGCCGCAGGGCCTGGACACCGCGGTGGGCGAGGGCGGCGCGCGCTTGTCCGGCGGCGAGCGCCAGCGCATTTCCATTGCGCGCGCGCTGATCAAGGACGCGCCCATCCTGCTGGTGGATGAAGCCACAGCGGCGCTGGACACCGAAAACCAAGCCGCCATCGCCCAGGCGCTGGCGCGGCTGCGCGGCAAACGCACCCTGATCGTCATCGCCCACCAGCTGTCCACGGTGGAGATGGCGGACCAGATCGTGGTGTTGGAGGACGGCAAGGTGCGCGAGCAAGGCAGCCATGCCGAGCTGAGCGCGCGCTCCGGCCTCTACGCTCATTTCCTGGAGCAGCGCAGAAGCGCCAAGGGCTGGCGCATCACCGCGGCGCCCGTCGCAGAGGCCGTGTCTTGAAACGACTTGCCTTGCCGCTGCTGCTCTTGGCTTGCAGCGGCCTGTCTTTGATGGTGGGGGCCAAGCAGATGGCCTGGACCGGGCCGCTGGCCCTGTCCGACGACAGTTGGCTGACCCTCACCGCCAGCCGGTTGCCGCGCTTGGCGGCGCTGCTGCTGGTGGGGGTGGGGCTGTCGGTGTGCGGGGTGATTTTGCAGCAGATCGTGCGCAACCGTTTTGTGGAGCCGGCCACTTCCGGCGGGCTGGACGCGGCCAAGCTGGGCATTCTGGTGGGGCTGAGTTTGGTCCCGGAGGCCGGCAACCTGGGACGGATGCTGTTTGCGCTGGCTTTCTGTTTTGCGTCCAGCCTGGTCTTCATCGCCATCATCCGCCGCATCCAGTTCAAGAACACCGTGCTGGTGCCGGTGATAGGGCTGATGTACGGCAGCGTGCTCAGCGCCGTGGCCGAGTTCTACGCCTACCGCCACAACATCCTGCAAAGCATGCAGGGCTGGCTGCTGGGCGATTTTTCCAAGATCGTCGAAGGCAATTACGAGATCGTCTACCTGATCCTGCCCATCGTCGCGCTGGCTTATTGCTACGCCCACCGCTTCACCGTGCTGGGCATGGGCGAGGAGATGGCCGCCAGCCTGGGCCTGAGCTACGCGGCCACCGCGGCGCTAGGCCTGGTGCTGGTGGCGGTGACGGTGGCCGCCACCGTCATCACCGTGGGCGCCATTCCCTTTGTCGGCCTGGTCATTCCCAATCTGGTGGCGCTGCGCTGGGGCGAGAACCTGCAGCGCACGCTGCCCATCGTCGCCGCCTGCGGCGCCTTGTTGATGTTGGTCTGCGACATCATAGGCCGCCTGCTGATCTACCCGTTTGAAGTGCCCATCGGCCTGACCGCGGGCAGCGTGGGCGGCGTCCTGTTCCTGATGATGATTCTATGGAAGCACAAATGAGGGACGCCCTGATCCGCCGCGGCGTCTGGGCGCTGGCGGCGGCGCTGGCGCTCGTGTTCCTGCTGCTGGGCTCCGGCCTGGATTTCGATTACGTGATTCCCAACCGCCTGATCCGCCTGGCGGCGATGGGGGTGGCCGGCGTCTGTATCGCCGTGTCCGCGCTGACCTTCCAGACGCTGACCGGCAACCGCATCCTGACCCCGGCCATCATGGGTTACGAGGCGATCTACCTATTGCTGCAGGCGCTGCTGGTATTGCTGCTGGGCGCGCAAAGCCTGGCGCTGCTGGGCCGCCACGGCAACGCGCTGCTGTCCATCGCGGTGATGCTGGCCTATTCCTGGGCCTTGCACCGCGCGCTGTTCCGCAAGGAGCGCAACGATCTCTACCTGCTGTTGCTGAGCGGCCTGGTGCTGACCATGGTGCTGGGCACCTTTACCCAGTTCATCCAGCTCAAGACCAGCCCGGGCGAGTTCGCCATCCTGCAGGGCTTCAGCTACGCCTCCTTCAACCGGGTCCAGCCCGGGGCGCTGCTGTTCGCCGCGCTGCTGACCGCGGCCGCGGCCTGGCTGGTGAGCCGGCGGCTGGCGGTGCTGGACGTGCTGCTGCTGGGGCGAGAGCAGGCTATCTCCCTGGGCGTGGATTACCCCGGCAATGTGCGCATGCAGCTGGCGCTGATCGCGGTGCTGGCGGCGGTGTCCACCAGCCTGGTGGGGCCCACCGCCTTCATGGGCGTTTTCGTGGCCAACATCACTTACGCGCTGGCGCGCACCTTCCGGCACCGGGTCACGCTGCCCATGGCCTGCGCCATTGCCATCGCCATTTTTATTGCTGCCCAACTGCTGGTGGAGCAGCTGTTCAATTACAAAACCACCGTCAGCATCCTGGTCAACCTGGTGTGCGGCGCCTATTTCCTGGCGCTGATGGTGCGTAGCAGAGGACATGCATGATCACGCTTGAGCGCGTCTACAAGGCCTATGGCGACAAACAAGTGCTGCGCGACGTCAATCTCAGTTTTCCCTCCCGGCAAGTCACCTCGCTGATCGGCCCCAACGGGGCCGGCAAGAGCACGCTGCTGATGTCCATCGCCCGGCTGCTGAAGCCCAGCGCCGGCCGCATCCTGATGGACGGCGAGGAGATAGAGCGGATCCCGCTGCGCAGCTACGCCAAGCGCGTTGCCACCTTGCGCCAGCATCCCAATATCGGCCTGCGCCTGACGGTGGAGGAACTGGTGGGCTTTGGCCGCTTTCCCTACAGCCAGGGCCTGCTGAGCCAGGACGACCGCCGTGCGGTGGACGAGGCGTTGGCCTTCCTGGAGTTGGAGCCGCTGCGCGCCCGCTATCTGGACGAGCTTAGCGGCGGCCAGCGGCAGATGGCTTTTTTGGCGATGAGCATCGCCCAGCAGTCCGACTACCTGCTGCTGGACGAGCCGCTCAACAACCTGGACATGAAGCACGCGGTGCACATCATGCAGGCCATACGCCGGCTGAGCGAGGAACAAGGCCGCACCGTGATCCTGGTGGTGCACGACATCAATTTCGCCGCCAATTACTCGGACCACATCGTCGCGATGAAGGCGGGCGCGGTGCATGGCTGCGGCCCGGTGGCCGAGGTGGTCACCCAGGCGCGGCTGCGCGATCTCTACGGCCTGGCCGTGGACATCCTGCCCAGCGAGCGCGGCTTCGTCTGCAATTACTTCAATCCCTCACCCACTGGAGAAACCGTATGAGCATTCATAAGACGCCGCGCGCGCGCGCCGCCCTGCTGGCGCTGGCCGTGGCCGGCGGCCTGCTGGGCTGCGACGCCCGGCAGGCCAAATCCGAAACCGCCGCCGCGCCGACGGCCCAGGCCGCCTACGCCCCGCTCACCGTCAAGCACGAGCTGGGCACCACGCAGATCAACAAGCGGCCGGAGCGGGTGGTGGCCTTCGACATGAGCGAGCTGGACGCGCTGGACCAACTGGGCGCGCCGGTGGCGGGCATCTCCAAGGACTATGTGGCCGGCTTCCTGAAGAAGTACGAGCAGGACCCCAAGGTGATGGACGTGGGCACCACCATCCAGCCTAATCTGGAGCGGTTGCACGCCCTCAAGCCGGACCTGATCCTGATCTCCCCGCTGCAGGCGCAAAGCTATCCGGAGCTGAGCCGCATCGCGCCGACACTGCATTACGACATCGACCTCAACAACCGCCCCGGCCACACCCTGGACACGGCCAAGGAGCATTTGCTGACCCTGGGCCGGATTTTGGGCAAGGAGGCGCTGGCGCGCGAGAAAGCCGGCGAGATCGACGCCAAGATCAAGCAGGTGCGCGAGGTGACCGCCGGCCGCCCGGAGAAGGCCTTGATCGTGCTGCACAACAACGGCGCTTTCACCTCCTACGGCGTGCGTTCGCGCTACGGTTACATCTTCGACACCCTGGGGGTGAAGCCGGCCAGCAATGAGACCAGCAGCGGCCTGCACGGCCAGCCCATCTCCAATGAATTCATCCAGCAGGCGGACCCGGACATCTTGTACGTGATAGACCGCACCGCGGTGATGGAGCGGCGGCCGGCCCTGAACCTGAAAACCCTGGACAACCCGCTGTTGCGGCAGACCAAGGCCTGGCGCAATGGCAAGGTGATCTTCGCCGACGCCGAGACCTGGTATCTGTGCACCGCCAGCCTGAGTTGCCTGAACCGGATTGGGGATGAGGTGATCAAGGGCTATCGTAGTTAAACCTGTCGCGGCGCAACCTGACTTGACGGTGTGCTATCAAAAATGATTTTCATTTCTATTTGAGGGTTTCGCACTTTGCTTCGGAATACATAGTGAAGTGAAACAATCTCCTCACGTAGAAAGGAATCTGGATGTTGAGTCAGAAACGGTCGGCCTCCCCCATATCAACTACACGCCGACTCGCGCCGCAATCCGCCTTCCCGCTGAACAAACTTCTCTCCGCCACCCGCCTGGCCCTGTTGGTGGGCTTTGGCGGCATCGCCTTGGCTCCGACCGCGCTGGCGCAAGGCACGGACGCCGCGCCGGCCAAGGCCCAGGCCGGCAACAACGCGCCGGAACGGCTGGCGCCGGTGGTGGTGCAAGGCCGCCGCGTCTACGCCGGCGGCCAGCTGGCCACCGATAGCCGGGTGGGCGTGCTGGGCAATCTGGACGTGATGGACACGCCGTTCAGCACCATCAGCTACACCGAGGACTATGTCGAAAACCAGCAAGCGCGGGATATTGGCACATTGATCGGCGCCGCAGACGCCTCGGTCTATGTGGCTAGCAAACGATCCGTCAAAGAAACATTCAATATCCGCGGCTTCCCCACCTCCGCCAACGATATGACCTTCAACGGCCTGATCGGCATGGCGCCGAATCAACGCAGCTCCACTGAAATGGCGGCGCGGGTGGAAGTGCTCAAGGGGCCGTCCACCCTGCTCAACGGCATGCCGCCGGACGGCAGCCTGGGCGGCAGCGTCAACATCGTGCCCAAGCGCGCGGGCAACACGCCGCTGACTTCCATCACCGCGACTTATGAATCCGATAATATGCCCGGCATGCACGTGGATGTGGGCCGGCGCTTTGGCGACAAGCAGCAATGGGGCGTGCGCTTCAACGGCGTTTACCGCAACGGCGACACCGCGGTGGACAAGCAGAAGCAGGACATGGGCCTGGCCTCGCTGGGCCTGGACTGGCGCGGAGAGCGCGCCCGCGTCTCGCTGGACCTTTACAAGCAGCGGGAGAGGCTGGACGGTATCAACTACTTCGGCATCTCCTCCATCGCCTCAAGAGTGACACAGCTGCCCACGCCCAAGACTGGCGATTATCAGCTGGCGCCGGATTGGGCCGCCAGCATTAACAACACCCAGATGGCCATGCTGCGCGGCGAATACGAACTGAGCGATGCGCTCACCCTGTTTGGCGCATGGGGACAGCGGGACGTGGATTTCGACGCCCAGATCACCAGAAATGAATTGCTGAATAACGCCGGCGACATCAACATGAATGCCTTCCGCTTAATCAGCGATGGGACGCAGAAATCCGGCGAGGCCGGTGTGCGTGGTCATTTCGACACCGGCAAGATTCAACATAAATGGTCCTTGGTGGCCACGCGCTATACCTCGCAGTGGAACTACCAGAATGGCAGAGGGCCCTCCTTCACCACCAATTACTATGCGCCGTCCTTCGGACCCAAGCCGGCGTTCCGGTATATGGGCAGCAGCGTTGAGGACAAGCTGGACGGCATCGCCCTGGTGGACACCCTCTCCTTCATGGACGGCAAGGTGCAGTGGACGGTGGGCACGCGGCGTCAGAATGTGCAGAGCAGCAACTACGACGCCGCCGGCGCGCAAACCTCCAACTATGACCAAAGCCGCTGGTCCCCGGCCACCGCCTTGCTGGTCAAGCTCTCGGACCAGCTCTCGGTTTACGGCAACTACATTCAGGGCCTGAACAAAGGCGACACCGCGCCCACTGCGGCCAAGAACGCCGGCGAAAGCCTGCAGCCGTATCAGACCGAGCAGTACGAGCTGGGCGCCAAGCTGGATTGGGGCGGCATTACCCATAGCCTGAGCCTGTTCCAGATCGCCCGGCCCAGCGCTTACACCAGCCCGGACAGCAATGTCTTTGGCGTGTACGGCGAGCAGCGCAACCGAGGTTTGGAGTGGAGCTTCTGGGGCGAGGCCAGCCGCGGCCTGCGCCTGATGGGCGGCGCGTCCTACACCAAGGCCGAACTGACCAAGGCGCTGGACCCGACGCACCTGGGCAAGCAGGCCACCGGCGTGCCCAAGGTGATGGCCAAGTTGGGCGTGGAATACGATATCGCCGCTTTGCCGGGCCTGACCGCCACCGGCAACGCCCAGTACGTGGGCGAGCGCTTTGTCCGCGACAACAACCAGCTGTCCTTGCCGTCCTACACCCTGTTTGACCTGGGCGCGCGCTACACCACCAAGCTGGCAGCCAAGGAGCTCACACTGCGCGCGACGGTGCAGAACGTCGCCAATCGCGCTTACTGGACGGGGTCATGGAACGGCGGCGACGGCAGCGGCTTGTCCGGCGGCCTGGGCGCGCCGCGGACCTTGCTGCTGTCTGGCACCGTGTCGTTCTGAGAACCTGTTCATAGTCTGCTGCGCTTCGGCGATACGGCGTTGAAAACCACTTCGAAATGCTCATGTACCGTATGTACATTCCGCTTTCTCAGTGGTTTTCGCCTGGTCTCGCCCTTGCTCGCGAGACTTTGAACAAGCTCTGAGAACGTAAGAACGTAAATAGGATCTTAAAGGCCGGCATCGCATCCACTCAACGCCGCGGTTTTGACCGCGGCGTTTTCACGTCATGCCACGGCCTGGTCGCGTCGTCGTAGGCTTAATCAAAGCTCAGCTCCACCGTGGCGGCGGCATTGACCTCGCCGGGCTGGATGGGGGCGCCGTTAACGGCGTAGCGCACCACCATGGGCAGCGCGTGTTGTTGCCTGGCCGCCAGGCTGGTGAACTCGGTGCCCAGTACATACGCGCCGGTTTCGCCCTGGCGCTGCAGCTCCAGCCCAATGCCTTGGGCGTTGTTTCGCCCGCCGGCGATGCTCAGCAGCGTGCTGGTGGTCCCGAGCGGGTTGGCGTCGCTCATCTTGGCGTTGATGCTGGTGCCGGGCGCGCAGTCCAGATCGATCTGGAAGCGGGTGTCCCCTGTGCGGCCGGTGCCGACGAAGTCGCTGGTGCTGACGTCGGGCAGGGGGATGGTTTGGCCGGCATTTTTGAACGAGCAGCCTATCACCCTGATGGCGGGCTGATTGAAGGCGTAGGTGTAGAGCGGCTGTCCGTGATCGCCGCCTTTCTTGTTCTTGTAGTTGACGGTATAGCTTTCCGGATTGAGCCGACCAGATGTCACCGGGCCTGTTGTGACCAGCTCGATAGTATCGGTAATGGTGACGGTATCGTTCAAGGGCATGCCGCGTAGATTGGTGCCGCCATTGTTCAGACTGGTGGTGCTGAAGGTCTGAGATTTTCCGGAGTGGGTATTGCTGTTTATCCAGCGAATGCCGATGCCGGAAGTTTGGGTTTTTCTGACGCCGCTAAGCGATGAGCTGCCGTTGTCGGTGTTGCCATAGGACAAAAAGGCGTACCAGCTGAGTTGGCGACCTGCGTTTTTTTTGTCGCATTTGATCGTGGTTTTCAGCTCCTGTTTGGCGATCAGGTGTCCGTCGGACGCCATGTATGGAATCACCAAGGGATCGGGAAGCGCTGGAGTGATGGTTGATGAAATCACTGCACAATCGGCATGGCTTGGGCGGCTGCAACTTCCCAGCGTTAATAGCAAGACGAGGCAGGCCAGCAGCGGGCGGCGGGTAGGCGACGTGTGCATTTGGGTATCCTTTTCTTTGATTAAACGCGGCGCGTAGAACCTATTTACGATCTTGCGAGCTAGAGCGAGACAAGGCGAAAACCGCTGAGAAAGCGGAATGTACGCGTGGTACATGAGCATTTCGAAGCAGTTTTCAACGCCGTATCGCCGACGCGCAGCAGATCGTAAACAGGGTCTTAGAGGCAGGGCAGCTCCAGCCGCTGGTAATGACGCCCCGGCTTGGCGGGCGGCAGCTTATAGCGGGCGGTGCAGCCGCCGTCGCTCCATTTCACGGCCAGCAGGCCTTGCGGCTGTGTGAGCAAGAGCAGCGTCCGGCCTTGCGGGTCCACGATGCCCAGCGGCTGGCCGGCGACGTTTTCTACGCTGGCGCCAAACGGCACCACGCCGCCGTCGCGGCGACGCAGACTGAATTGAACGCGGCGGCCGCTGCGCGCCTTGAACACGGCCTTTACCACCGCGCCGCGGCGCGGCACTACTTGCTTGACGCTGTCTTCCAGTTCCAGCGCCGCGCCCAGTTTGCGGCTGTCCAGGCTCAGGCTGTTGGCGCGGTAAGGCTGGGCGTCGGCGCGCACGGTGTAGCCGTTGCCGCTCAAGCCGGCGGCGCCGTCCACTTGCAGCAGGGCGAAGGTGTCGCCGACGGCGCGGCTGAGGTTGACGCCGCCGGCGTGGACGACGACGGCGCCGCTGGCGCCCAGGCTGGCGGATTGATGGTGGCGCGCTGTGCTGTAAGCGGCGCTCAACTGCGCGACATCGCCCTGATGGACGCCGCTGGCGCTCAGGCTGGCGTCGCCCTGGCTGTCGCGGCTCACGGAGACGGTATAGCTGTCGGCCTCGCCCAATTGGCCACTGAGGCTGGTGTGCAGCGCGTTGCGGCCAAGCTGGGCGCTGAGCTGCGGGGCGCGCCTCCCGGTGTCCAGCGGCAGGCTGAAGCCCAGCATGATCTGGCTGGAGCCTTGGCCGCGGCCGTCGCGGCTCCGGCTGAGGCTGAGGTGGTAGTGAAACTGTTTCCAGCGATGGCTGTAGGCCAGGTTGAAGCTGTGGCTGGCGCCGGGCCGGCCCCAATAGTTCTGGCGGCCGAGGCTGAGATAAAGGCTGCCGCGGCGGCCCTCCCGGCCCAGGGTTTGTTGGGCGCTTAGGTCTATCCGGGCGCGAGCGCGGTGTTGGTTGGCGCGCTGGGCCAGGTCCGCCGCGTGGTCGTTGAAGCTGCGGTAGCCGGCGGTGGAGTAGCGGTAAGCCGCCAGGGTGAACTGGGTCTGGGTGCTGGGCAGGGCCTTGTGGTACAGCAGACGCAGGCTTTGTCCCTGGCTGCGCGGGCCTTGGGCGCGGCTGAGGGATTGGCTCAGGTCCAGCGACAGCGCGCCCAGCGGCGTGTTGGCGCCCAAGCCCAGGTTGACGGCCTGGAAGCGCGGCGAGAGCTGGAAGCCGGCGGCCACCGTGCTGTCGTCGCTGAGGCCGTAAACCAGCGCGCCGGCGGCCAGCCCGGGGCGGGCCGCTTCGCCGCCTTGGTACTGACCCAGCGCGGCGTGGTATTTCCAGCGGCCTCGGGCCTGCATCAGCGGCAGGCTGGAGAAGCTTTGATGGCTGATGCGGCGGCTGCCGTCGGCTTCGGTCACTGTGATCTCCAGTTCGCCGTTGGAGCCTGAAGGGGCGATGTCGGTGAATTCGAACGGGCCGGGAGGCACGTCGGCGCGGCGCAGCACATAGCCGTTCTGACGCACTTCCACCGTGGCCTGGCTCTGTGCCTGGCCGCGGACCACCGGCCGGTAGCCGCGCTCGCTGTCCGGCAGCATGGCGTTGTCCTGGCTCAGTTGCGCGCCGCGAATGCGCACGCTGTCGAACAAGACGGTGTCGGTGTATTGCTCGCCCAGCGTCAGTTGGCTGCGCAGCGCGGTGATGTCGCGTTGCAGCAGGGTGCGGTTGCTGCGTATCTCTGCGGCTTGGCCCGTATTCCAACTGAGGGTGGCGTCGTTTCGCAGCCGCCAGTCGCCCAGATTGAGCCCGTTTTGCAGGCCGAGATAAAACTGGCGGCTGGCGCGGCCGTCCTGGCCACGGCTGTATTGGCTACTCAATTGATAATTGGCGTAAGCGGCGTTGACGCCGGCGTCCCACAGCGCCGGGTCGACATAGCCGTCCGCGCGGCGCAGCAGATGGGCTTGGGGCACGCTCAGTTCAAGTTGCAGCCGGGTGGAGTCGTAGCGGACTTGCGCGTGCTCCAGGCGCCGGGGCAGATCCACGCAGGCCTCGTCGCCGGCACGGGACGCTGGCAGTTTGACGGCCAGCTTACGCAGCAGCGCGGCGTCCAGGCAGGGGCGGACTTTGCCGTCCGGCTCCTGGCGGAACAGGATGTCGCGGCGGTCCGCCAGTTGATGGTTGAGCAGGATGTCCACGCGATAGCTGCCGGGCAGGACGTTGTTGCCAGCGTTCAGCACCGCTTTGAGATCCGCCGCTTGCCCGTCCAGTTTCAGAAAGCGGGTGTTGAAGGCAGGCACGTCCGCCGCTTGCGTCTGCGCGCAGGCGATCAGCCAGCAGGCGCAGGCCAGACGGCGTGCCGCGCCGCGGGCAGGGGGCGTAAGCGGTAGGGTTCTCATCGGGTTGCGGACCGGCGGCCGGATCAGGGTTCCAGCCGCTGCGGCTGGACGGACGCCGAGCCGTGCAGCCGGGCTTCAAAAGCCTGGCTGGCGCCAAAATCGTTGATGATCTGGTAGCGCAAGCGCGCGTCGTCGGCGGTGTCGGCGGGCAGCGACCATTGTCCGCCGGTGTCGGGAGCCAGCATCCGGGCGCGGCTGATTTCCTTGGATTTTCCGCCGGAGAGCAGGGTCAGGCCGGTCACGGTCACGTGGTAGCGGCTGGGGTTGTCCGCTTGCAGCCAGCTATTGCCGCGCTCGCGCCGCAGCCGCCAACGCAGGCGCTCCGGCGCTTGCAGCGCATCGCCGTCCAGGCCAGGCGGGCGGTAGAACACCTTGACGCGCTGGCGCACCGCCAATTGCAGCACATTGCCTTTCCCGGCGGCCTGCGGGATTTCCTGCACATTGAGCCAGAAGGCGGTTTCTTGTTGATCGGACGCGCCGGCGCCGGCGTAGAGGATGCGCAGCAATTGCTCCTGTCCGGCCGGCAGCCGCGTTAGCGGCGGAGTGATGGCGAAGGGCAGTTCGGCCTTGTCGCCGTCCAGCGCTTCCAGCCAGGATTGCACCAAGATGTCCGCGCCGTGGTTGCGCACGGTGACGGAGGCTTCCGGATGCGCACCGTCAAAAATGACGCGTGTGCCGTTGAGGCTGATGCCGGCGTTAGCGTGGGACATGGCGAGCCAGGCCGCCAAGCCGGCGGCTTGCAGCAGGGTTTTCATGATGGGGCCCTGAAAATAGACAACGGCGGGAAGCCCGCCGCTGTGGGTGGAAGCGAGGAGGGCTTAGTCGTAGCTCAGTTCGAAGGGGAGGTCGGCTTGTACGGGGCCGGCGGACATCGGGGTAGCTGTCGAGTCCTTAACGTAAGCGGCATCAAACGTTATGGTTTCGCTTGCTTTTGGAGAGGATTTGTCCAGCAGCTTTTCAGACAAGAGGTTATAGCTTGTTCCCGTACCTTGTTTATATAGTGCGATGCCAACGCCAGCCGCCGCCGAGCCGCCGGCGGTGTTCTTCAGAATGAAGTTTTGGCCTGTGACCGTGTTGGTGCTGTCTAGAGCCTTGAGGGACACGGTCAAATTTTTAGCGCCCGTGCAGGTAATGGTTATTGAGTGCGTTTTGGGAGCACTGGGTGTGCTCGCCAAGGCTTGCACCTTGTCCATGGAGATCTCGTCCAGAGTCACGTTGATATCGGGAATCGCCATCGCCGCACTGCCGTTTACCGAGCAACTGGGCGCAGTGACTCTGCCAGTGAACTTGATGGTGCCGGTTCGGGTGACGGCGGCGGCTTGAGACGCCAGCGGAAGCGCTGCGGCGAAGACGGCCGCCAGGGTGAGGAGGGCGTGCTTTTGTTTCATTGTGGTCTCCAATGGTTGCGGCGCGCAGGTGCTTGGCCTGGGCCTTGAGTGGAGACGGCATGATAAAAACACATTCAATTCAGGTCTTTAGCGTGGTTTTGAACGCCTCTTACCTTTTCTTACCAAGTCATAACTTTCCTTGTTTTGACTTTTTAATGCCGGCAAACAAGGTTTAAGCCGCTTTAGTTGATTGATAAGAGTTTAAACCTGTCCTTTTGGCCAGTTTTGTGAAAATGGCAATTTTCTTGGATTGCCCGCTAAGTGCCGGTTATCTAAAATGTTTTGGCTCAAATTTTGTCATCTCCACCCTCATTACGCCTCACGGCCCCCATCCGCAGACCAGGTCGAAGCCCGTCGCCATGGGGGCTTTGCATAAGGCCGGTTTGGGGGTGTTTTGATTTTGGATAGTTCGAAGGACCGCCCCATGGACCTCAGCACCCTGCTCGCCAGCTTCGCCTCCGCCTTCAACCAAGACCAACGCCTGCTCACCCTCAGCCTGGGCGACGGCAGCGTGGCGGCCGAGCAACTGCTGCCCCTGAGCCTGGCCGGCGAGGAAGGCGTGTCCCGGCCCTACGCCTACCAGCTCACCTGTCTGTCCCCGGACGGGGCCATCGAACTCAAGACCCTGCTCGGCCTGCCGGCCCGCATCGGCATCCTCGACGCCGCCGGCGCGGAGTCCTTGCGTTGCGGCGTGGTGTCCAAGGTAGAGAGCCTGGGCTCGGACGGCGGTTTCAGCCGTTATCAGCTCACCATCGAGCCGCCGTTCGCGCTGCTGCGTCATCGCGTCAGCTCGCGGGTGTTCCAGGACCTGTCGGTGCCGGACATCGTCACGCAGATCCTGGCCGAGCATCAGCAGGCCAACCCGGTGTTCGCCCGGGTGCAGACCTTGGACTTCAAGACCGGCCCGGCGTCGCCGCGCAGCTACTGCCTGCAATACCGCGAATCCGATTACGACTTCATCGTGCGGCTGCTGCACGAAGAGGGCTATGCCTGGCGTTTCGATCACCTCGACGGCGACACACCACAAGTGCGCTTGGTCGCCTTCGACGACCCCTACAGCCTGCCGCCGGCCGGCGTCGAGCGCGTGCGTTTCCACCGCAGCGACGCCACCGAGGCCGAAGACGGCCTGACCGAGTGGAAGGCCCAGCGCCAGATCGTCCCCGGCGCGGTGGCCTTGGCCAGCTTCGACTACCAGCCGGTGCAAACCCAGCACAGCGGCGACGACAGCCGCATCGACCAGGGCCAGAACGGCAAGGCGCTGCAGTCTTCTTTGCACGACTACGACCCGCAATCGCTGTACTACGCCGGCGACGCCGACCAGCTCAGCCACTACGCCCAACTGCGCCAACAAGCGCATGACCTCAAGGCCAAACAATTCAGCGGCGGTGGCTCGGTACGCGGCCTGGCCGCCGGCCAGTGGTTCCGCCTGGACGACCACCCGGCCCACGACGGCGACAGCAGCGAACAACGCGAATTCGTCGTCACCCGCCAAGCCTTAAGCGCGCGCAACAACCTGCCGGCGGACCTCAAAGCCTTCCAGGATGGCAAAGAAGCTCAACCCTTCCGCGCCGACTTCGACGCCCAACGCCGCGGCGTGCCGCTGACCCCGGCCTACGCCCACACCGAACTGGCCAAGCCCAAGTCCCGCGGCGTACAGACCGCCACCGTGGTGGGACCGCAAGGAGAGGAAGTCCACACCGACCAGCACGGCCGCATCAAGGTGCAATTCCACTGGCAGCGGCCAGACGAACACCCGAGCATCGGCGCCAACCTGGACGACAAATCCTCCTGCTGGCTGCGCGTGGTCATGCCCAGCGCCGGCGCCGGCTGGGGCCACCAATTCATCCCGCGCATCGGCCAGGAAGTGCTGGTCGACTTCATCGAAGGCGACATCGACCGCCCGGTGATCACCGGCGTGCTCTACAACGGCAGCCACCCCCCGCCGGACTTCAGCGGCGCCGGCGCCTTGCCGGCCAACAAAACCCTGTCCGGCATCAAATCCAAGGAACACCAGGGCGGCCAGTACAACGAACTCTTGTTCGACGACACGTCGGGCGAAGTCAGAGCCAAACTCAGCTCCGAGCCGGGCAAAACCCAGCTCAACCAAGGCTTCCTCACCCAGCCGCGCAGCAACGGCAAAGCCGAACCGCGCGGCGACGGCTTCGAACTGCGGACCGACAACCACGGCGCCATCCGCGCCGGCCACGGCCTGCTGCTGTCCACCGAAGCGCAAAACGGCGCTGGGGGCAAACAACTGGCGCGCGAACAAGCGCAAAGCCAGCTGGACGCGGCCTTGAGCCTAAGTCAAAGTCTGGGGGACACCGCCAGCGGCCAGCAAGCGGATACCATGGAAACTGGGCCGGACAAGGTCAATCCGGACAATAGCAAGGCGGGAAAAGGAGATAAGGGGCATCTACAGCACCAAGCCGCCGCCTTGAAAGCCTGGGAGGCGGGCAGCAACACCGACAAGGACGGCAAGACCGCCAAGGAACAGACCGGCCGCCAGCCCTTGCTGGTGATGTCCGCGCCGGCCGGCATCGCCAGCCTGAGCCAGCAAAGCCAGACCGTGGCGGCGGGGACCAATCTGGACCTGGTGGCGCAGCGCGACACTAACCAGACTAGCGGCCGGCGCTGGCTCCACAATGTGGGCCAGCACATCAGCTTGTTCGTGGCGGGGGTCAAGGATCAGATTGCGCTGAAGCTGATTGCGGCCAAGGGTAAGGTGCAGATGCAGGCGCAGAGCGACAGCATTGAGGTGACCGCGGACAAGGACGTGACGGTGACTTCCTGCAAGGAAAGAATCACCGTAGCGGCCAAGCAGGAAATCCTGCTCAACGTCAGCGGCGGCGCTTACATCCGCATCGCCAGCGGCAATATCGAACTGCATTGCCCCGGCAAGGTGTCGGTGAAGGGCGTCAGCCATCAGATGAGCGGGCCAACAAGTCTGACTCAGGCTGCACAGGACTTCCCGGCGATGAAAGGCCAGTTTGACCAGGCTTTCAAGATCAAATGGGATGGAATTGATTTGCCTGCCAGCAAGGTACCCTATCGTCTAAAAACTCCAGATGGCAAAGTCATTATGGAGGGCATCAGCAATGAGCTAGGCGAGACGGGACTTGCGACCAGTAAAGTGCCTGACGGCATTCTCATTGAAATTCTGAAAGATGTGCGATGAATAATGGTAATCAAGTATTAACGCGCTCCCAAAGCATTCATACCACGGATTCAGACAAGAACAGACCAGAAGTCCCACACCGGGTCTGCGATATAGACGTGCCCCCTGCCGCAGAGAGCATTATTGGGCATTGTGAGTTTTACTACCGCCCTCTGCATGAGGAGTATGTTAAGAAGTCTGGGGTTACTTCATTGAAGGCGCTGTCAGCTTGGGCAAGTACATGGAATCCATGGGATGATATGATTGTTGCGGCCAAGCTGCTGAGAAACCGCGACAAGCTGATATTGGCAAATAGCTCGAACGACAATTGGTCACGTCACGCCAGCTTTATGATGAGACATATTGGATGTGGGCATAAACCGCCCGACTACTATGTGAGCTATGGATACTATTACTGTTCAAACTATGGGAAGAAACTTTTTCCTCGTCTAAGTTCTGCTGGCCAGGAGTGGTTGGAAAATGGTCGCTGGTTCTTGCAGAAGAATATGGAAAAAGGGTTGAGCGATAATATGATGGGCAATACCCTTTCTATTCCTTGTAAGCGTTATCCCAATCGTTCCGTCGCATCGACAGCCCCTAAGAAGGGACTCGAGATAGATAACGCTAAATTCAAACGCTTCGCTTTCGATACTCATGTGCCGGCTTACTTGGATGCCGGTTTAGCTGACTTGCCGGTAATGGACTTGGCTATGATAGGTGGTCAGCCAAACATTGAGGAATGGCTAGATAAAGACACCTGGCGACAAGCGATAGATAGCGGCATGGAGGTTGGCAATGACTGGATCAAAAAAGGGAAACAAGCAGGTCAAGATATGGTGGACTCAGCTCTTAAGCGTTTAACGTCGGTATTTAAGTAAATGGCCAAGACTATCTTGCCGCTGTTTCCTGGGCGTGGGGTACGCTTGGCGGTTAAATGGATTGTGTATGCAATAGTGGCGGTATTGGCGCTCAGCTCCGCTGCATATGGACTTTATAAGGCGTTTAGTATGTGGAATTACGAAACCGACCTGATGGAACAAGACAAGCCTTATGGCGGCGGCGATCTGCGTGTCCATGGCCGGCAGCTCTTCATCTTCAAGCCGATTGGCCCCGAGATCAAGTTCAAGCCGGTGGCCGAGCGTAGCCGGCCCGGGGTGCCGGAGGTGCAGGAGCCCTGGATGAACGACGTCAAGGAGGTTAGCAACCGCTCCACGGTCAGGCTGCTGCGCGGCGATATGGAACACGGGGTCAAGCGCATTTTCGAGCAGCGCGGGCAGAATGGGGCCTGGTGGCTGTCCGCCGATTGGAAAACCATCTATGTCTCCACGGACTGGATGAATTTCAAGCTGCCGGCGGGGCCGGACGGTTATGGTCAAGGCTGGCACGCTTTGTGGAAGTCCGAGGATGGAGGCGCCAACTGGCGACAACTGCCATGGCCGGAACGCATCCAGCCTGGCCAGCCGCTGTTCTTGAACGACGGCAAACGTGGTTATCTGGTGGCGGAAGGCATGCGTATCTGGCGCACCCGCGACGGCGGCGAGCATTGGGAGGCCTTGCCGATGCCCTCCTGGGCCAATCAGCGGCTGATGGCCAATCCGGACGGCAATGGCTTGTCGCCCATGGTGCCGGACACCCGCGCTCGTTTTGATGCTTTCGATCTGGCGGAGGACGGCACTTTGCGCCTGTCGTTCTATGTGCGGCAGGCGCGCTTGGGAGGCAGTTTCGGCACGGTGGAGGAAAGCGCCTTGTTGTATAGCCTGCCTTGGGATGTCAAGGCGGAGGATCTGCCGTTGAAATGGATGCGCCCGGAGGCGGTGTTCAAGCAGCAGTCCATCGTCGACATCAAGCCGGCTTTGGGCGGAGGCCTGCATTTGATTGCCTTGCAAGGTCAGTTGCAGCCGGAGAAGGTGGCGGAGGAACAATTGCGGCCGGCGGCCTATGTGTTGTGGAAACAGGGCGAGGAGGCGCTGCGCCATGGTTTCGAGCCGCATGTGATTCCCGGTGCCTTGTTTGTCGGCAAGCAGGATCAGTTGGTGCTGGCGGGAGACAGCCAGCAGCCGGGCCAGGCGATGCGGGATTCGATCACTTTGACCAGCACCGATGGCGGCCGCAAATGGAGCGAAACCAATGACGGTTCCGCGTTTGCCTGGTTCTATGAGGCGGAAAGCAATCGCATCTGGAAATATCAGGCTCATTCCCTGTATTGGCGCGGTTTGTAGCCGCGGCGGCCGGTGGTGACGCCCGTCACCCCCGCCGAACCCCTGCGGCTGGGAGGACTCAGACTCTATGTGCCGGCTGTCTGGCCGGCCGCATCCCTTCCCATTCCCCTCCTGGAGATTCTTCATGACGCCCATCCTGTTCAATACCTATCGCTCGGTCCAAGGCTTCAACAAACGCGTCCGTTTCCTGATCCTGCATTACACCGCGCTGGACTTCGCCGGCTCCATCAAGGCGCTGACCGGTTCCGGCCAGGTGAGCGCGCATTATCTGGCGCCGGACCCTTGCGACCCCAGCTATCAGCAGGCCGGCTTCAAGCAGATGAATCTGTTCAATCTGGTGGACGAGAACGACCGCGCCTGGCATGCCGGCGCCAGTGCCTGGGATGGCCGCAGCAATCTGAACGATTCATCCATCGGCGTGGAAATCGTCAATCTGGCGCGGGAGGAGAAGGGCGGCATGGTGTTTCCGCCTTTTCACCCGCAGCAGGTGGAGGCGGTGACGGAATTGGCGCGAAACATTCTGGCGCGGTATCCGGACATCAGCCCGGTGAACGTGCTGGGCCATTCCGACATCGCCGTGGGCCGCAAGAGCGATCCGGGGCCGATGTTCCCGTGGCTGGAGCTGCATCAGGCCGGGGTGGGCGCGTGGCCGGAGGCGGAGACGCAGCGCAAGTACGCGCGGCAGTTCCAGCAGCAGGGTTTGCCCAGCCGGGGGAAGATGCTGGAGGCGTTCAAGCATTACGGCTACGAGGTGGCGGCGGCGGGCGACGACGCCGGTTTCGCCACCCTGGTGCGCGCCTTCCAGATGCATTTCCGCGCCGGCGATTACCGCGGGGTGATGGACGTGGAAACCGCGGCCATCCTGTTTGCCTTGCTGGAGCGTTATTGGCCTAAGCGCTTGGCCCTGATCAAGCTTTGACGCTGTTTGTCCGCAACGCGAAACCCGGCCGCCAGGCTAATGCCAGTCAGTTAAGACTTGCGGATGTAAATCCAGTAAAAAGGGGACATGTTCATCATGTTCCCTTTTTCGCTGCATGAGCCTACTACAACGCGCCTTACATGACACGCTGCCACACGCCCCTTCTCGGCTAGAGACATTGGCCGCATTGATTGACCCTGCCTGGATCGAGCAAGCACTCGCCGTTACCGGCAAAGCCTCCATTCGGCGCCGCAAACTTCCTGCTGAGCATGCCGTCTGGTTGGTCATTGGCTTGGCCCTCTTTCGCAACTTGCCGCTATGGCAGGTCGTGCAGCAATTGGCTCTGAGCCTC
>NZ_MUKU01000027.1 GCF_002081825.1 Chromobacterium haemolyticum
ACCAATTTGCGGTGATGCCTCAACGTTGGGTGGTGGAGCGCTCATTTGCTTGGCTTGAGAAATGCCGACGGTTATGGAAGAACTGCGAGCGGAAACTCAATACCAGCTTGCAGTTCATCCATTTAGCCTTCCTCGTGCTGTTGCTCAAAAGATCGTGAACAGGCTCTCAGAACCGGTTCAGGAGTTCAGGAGCTCACGAGCAAGAGCGAGACAAGGCGAAAACGGCTGCGAAAGCGGAATGGTCGAGTGGTACATGAGCATTCCGAAGCGGGCACTCATCGCACAATGTCTCTATCGACACGCAACAGATCGTAAACAGGCTCTCAAGCCCGCATCGCTTCCAGCACCTTGGCGCTGTCCACAATCTGCACGAACTTGACGATCTTGCCGTCGCGAAGCGTGTAAATATGGGCGAAAGAGGCGACAAAGCCTTTGCCGGTGGCGCGGTAGACGCCATGGTAGAAACCTTGGGCGATCACGTGTTCGCCGGCGTCGTAGAAGCTGTCCACCGCCGCGCGGTAGCCTTCCCACTCGCGGCCCAGCCGCTCGTGCACGTTCTTGACGATGGACTCCGCGCCCACATAGGTGCCGGCGTAGAGAAAGCCGGCGGCTTCCGTCCACTCCGCGTCCGGCGCCAGCGCGGCCAAGAGATTGCGGCCGTTGGCCTCGGAATCGCCTTCGTAAGTGGCGCGGACGATGTCCACATTGCTCAGGTGGCCCTGGCCCAGGGTTTGATTAGCGTTCATGTTGTTCCATCCAAAAATCGGTTTGCTCATGCCCTTCCTTCATTGCGGCAACACACAGCTGTCCGGGCCGCAGGCCAAGGCCTCCGTCGCAGCCGGGGCCGCGCTGGACGCGGCCTGGCTCAGGCGGGCGCGCCAGGCATCCGGCCGGCCCAGGTAGGCGCCCAGGTCCAGCACCGTCAAGCCGCCGTTTTCCTCCAACGCCAACGTGGGAAAACCCTGGCCGCCCGCTTGGGCCAACAGCCGGCGGCTTTCCTGGAAGTGGGTGTCGGTAACCGCGCCTTCCAAACGATGGTAAGCCGCGGCGAAAGCGTCCGCGTCCAGGCCGATGTCGGCGGCCAGTTCGGCCAGCACCGGAAACTCCGCGATGCGGCGGCCTTCCACGAAGTGGGCGCGCTGGATGCGGTGCAACAGTTCCAAGCCGCTGCCGGCCGTTTCCTCCGCCGCCAGAACAGCGGTGGTGGGCGGCGCGGAATCCATCACCGCGCCGTGATCCTTGAGCAGGCCGTCGAAATAAGCTTCGCCGAAAGGCTGGCCGGAGACTTCCGCGATGCGGCGGTCGTGCAGCAATACGAATTGGCGCCACTCCGGGCTGACCTGGCGGCGATTGGCGCCCACCATCATGCCGCCGCCGTGCAGCGCCACCGTCAAGCCCGGCACGCCGCGCGCGGCTTCCAGCAAGGGCGCGGCGCCGTAGCACCAGCCGCAGAGCGGATCGAAAATAGTGTGCAAAATAATGCCGGACATGGCGGTTTCCTTTCTTGCGCCACCCGCAACGCGGGCGGCCATACATTCAAATCATCAGGCGTAGAAAATATAAAGGGCGGCAAACAAATCCTGAGGCAAGGCGCGCCGACGCCGACACGGCAAGTCGGCGCCGCGCAGCATCAGGACTTTCGCTGGCTGCCCTCAGAGCCTTATTGCGGCCACTTCATCTCGCCCTTAAGCACCTTGGCGCTCAGCTCCAGATCCGCCACGCCTTCCAGCTTCGGATAGCGCTGCTTCATCGCCGTCACCAGTTCGGCCGAGTTCTTGGACTTGGGCAGTTCCGCTTCCAGCGTTTTCAGGTAGTCGCTGGTGAACTTCACCGAAGCCAGGGTGTGCGGCGCATTGTTCAGGAAATGGCCCGGCACCACGACCTTGGGCTTCAACGCCTGCAGGTTTTTCAGCGACTTCTGCCAGTCGGCGCGGTCTTTCGGAGTTTGGGTGTCCGCGGTCCAGACATGCATATTGCCGTAGGTCAGCACGCCGCCCATCGCGGTTTTGATCGACGGCGCCCAGATATAGGTGCGGTCCGGAGTCGGGCCTTTCAGACCCATCACTTGCAACTTCTGGCCGTCCACTTTCAGGGTGTCGCCCTGGATAGGCTCCGGCACGATCACGGTCTTGGGCGCGTTGTCCTTCAAGATCGGGCCCCAGTAGGCCATCTTGCCGTCCTTGCTGGCCTTGATCGCCTCAATAGTGGAGGCGGTGGCCAGCACCTTGGCGTCCGGGAAGGCGGCCTTGATCACGTCCAGGCCAAAGTAGAAGTCCGGGTCCGGATGGGAAATGAACACCGTGGTCAGTTTCTTCCCGCTGGCCTTGACCTTGGCTACCAGGGCCTCGGCGTCGTTGCGCTGGAACTGAGCGTCGATCAGCACAGCCTCGCTCTTGCCGGTGACCAGTTCCGAGGACACCGGGAACAGGCTCTTGGCGCCGGGGTTGTAGACATCGACTTTCAAAGCGTCGGCTTGGGCGAAGGCGGCGGACATCCACAGGGCGCCTGCTACAAAGCTGCCGGAAATGCGGTGTTGGATCATGATGGTTTCCATTTGGTGAATTTGAGATTGGTCGGCTTGGTAGCAAGCCTGATGTGAATCATAGATTGCTATTTTCGAATCAAAAACCGGATAATAAGCAATGGTTAGTTGCATGAATCGAGCGAATCATGGATAGGATCACCGCGGCGCAAGTGTTTGTGACCATTACCGAACGCGGCAGCCTGGTGGCCGCGGCGGAGACTCTGGACATGTCGCGGGCGATGATCACCCGTTATCTGGCGGAGATGGAGGAATGGGCCGGCACCCGGCTCCTGCACCGCACCACGCGGCGGCTAAGCCTGACCCCGGCCGGCGAGGAGACGCTGGCGCGTTGCCGGCAGATGCTGGAAATCGCCGGTCAGATGCCGGCGGCCAACAGCGCGGACCCAGGCCAGCCGCAGGGGCTGTTGCGCATCAGTTGCGCGCAGTCGCTGGCGCAGGACGCGCTGGCGGGGGCGGTGACCGAGTTTCTGCGCCGCTTTCCGCAAACCGCCATTGATCTGCAGATCAGCAACCGCGCGGTCAATCTGGTGGAAGAAAGAATTGATCTGGCCATCCGTATCACCAATGCCTTGGACCCCAGTCTGATTGCCCGGCCGCTGGCCAGTTGCGCGTCGGTGATCTGCGCCTCCCCGGCCTACCTGGCCGCCCACGGCGCGCCCAAGCGGCTGGAGGATTTGTCTCTGCACAACTGTCTGACTTACTCGTACTTTGGCAAGAGTCTGTGGCGCTTTCAGCGTCACGGCGAGCAGTTGGCGGTGCCGGTCAGCGGCAATCTAAGCGCCAATGAGTCCATGGTGTTGTTATCCGCCACCGCGGCCGGCGCGGGCATCACTTTGCAGCCCTTGTATTCCGCGGCGCCGCTGATCGCCAGCGGTCAGTTGGTGGCTTTGTTGCCGGAGTATCAGCCGCAGGAGTTGGGCATTTACGGTATTTACACCTCGCGCCGGCAGATGCCGGCGACTTTGCGCGCGATGCTGGATTTTCTGGTGGAGCGTTTCGCCAGCGATCCTGCTTGGCAGGCCCGTACCGCCGGGGGCTGAGCTTGCTCGCGGGACAGCGGGTCAGCCGTTAAACTGGTTGCGGCATTCCCTTGGCATGCAGACGGGAGAATGCCTCCATTCAACCGTTCAGCGCGGCGGGCAGATCCTGGCGAAGCGACAGACCCGGGATTGCTCGCCCGAAGGTGCGCCAGTACTGGCTTGCAGGGCAATTGGATAAAGCTTGTCCTTTTTCTCACGAATGAGAGTGGCAATGCCAGTGGCGTTGATCGTCCAGTTTGCTATGTAGCACTCTGATGCGTATGATTTTATTACTTGTTAAGTGCCTTGTAACACATAGGAGAACGCCATGAGCGAAGCGACTTTTACTTTCCGTGTCGATGAGTCTCTGAAGCAGGAGTTTGCCAAGGTGGCCAAATTGCAGGATCGCACGGGCGCCCAGCTACTCCGTGACTTTATGCGCGAAGTGGTGCGAAAGAATGAGGAGGCCGCTGAGTATGATCAGTGGTTCCGTAGCCAGATCCAACAAGGGCTGGACCAAGCGAATGCGGGTGAACTGCTTCCTGGCGATCAGGTAGAGGCGCATTTTGCTGCCAAGAGGGCGGAGTTACGCCGGAGAATGGCCGAACGATGAAGCTGGCTTGGACGCCTGATGCGGTGGCGGATCGCGAAGCCATTTTTGAATACATTGCAGCAGATAACCCAATAGCGGCCCTTGATCTTGATGAGCTTTTTGAGCAACAGGCCTCCCGGCTGCTTCTACATCCTGAGTTGGGCCGGGCAGGGCGTGTTGCCGGCACTAGAGAGTGGGTTCTTCATCGCAACTATGTCTGCGTTTACGATTTAGTAACTGATCAACTCCGGGTGCTTCGGGTTTTACATGTTGCCCGACAACGGCCTTAATCAAACCCGGCGATTCCGTTTAGCATTGCGCCAAATCGAGCTTATCGATGGCAATTCTCGCGTAGGCGTTTAGCACTGCGGTAGTCGCGCATCATTGCCACTTCTTCGTCGTTGATGCGTTCGTTAAAAGTGGAGAGGATATTTGGCCAAACAACTCTCCTTTCCCTGCCTTATTCCCTCGCGACGCTGCGCTTGCCTCGCTCGGTCTGCGTGGAAACCGGCACCAAAAACATCATCCGCGCAGCGGATATAAAACCCACCCACCTAGCCACACCAACCACCCCACCTTGACCCCAACCGCCCCCTCGGCAACAATCCCCCCGTTGCCGCCCACATGCGGCACCGGGATTGGCGTCCCGTCGTGAGCTTTAACAAACCTGCGCAGCGTGCTGCGTAGGTTGCTTTTCCATTGCAGCGCCATTCGGCAGGTGCGTGGGAGGAGAGTGCTATGCACTCACCGGCTTGAAAGCTCACCCGGTACGCCAATCCGCTCACGCGCCTGCCTAATACCTCAGCTTCCCCGGTAGGTGGTTTATCTTGTGTCACAGCAGGAGAAACACCATGCAACATTCTCAAAACTTCCCCCGTCGTCGCCGCTACAAACTGCACTCGCTGGAACAGCAGGAAGCCTTGCTTCCCTTTGTTCGCCTCTGCCCCGGCCGCACCTATCGGCATTACTGGCAAATGCCCACGCCCAGCAAGGACTATCCCGCCAATGTCAGCTACGGCCGCGAATGTGCCGCTCATCTGCTGCAATGGATGAAGGACAACCGCGAATACGTCGGCAAAGGCCTGCTCAGCCGCGTGGCCCGCGACATCGATTTTGACGACCGCGACGGACGTGGCCAGTGGATGGGTTTCTTCAACTATCTGGAAATCATGATGCTGCTGGGCGCCGACCGGGTCCGGGTCTATCGCCATGTGGATAGCCAACATCAGATCTACCTGGCGCAGGGGCAAAGGCTCAAGCTGGAAGCGCGCTTCCGCCGCATCCGCCTGCGCAAGCGCTGACCTCAGCTGGTGGGTATCGCTGCGCTCCCCCCACCCTACGGCGAATGGTTTGTCGGGGTATTTGTAGGGTGGGTGGAGCCGGTAGGCGATACCCACCAAACCTCGCCATCAAAACCCAAGGATGGATTCCGTCGCATGTCCGCGTGGGTATCGCTGCGCTCCCCCCACCCTACGCAAGGGCGGTTTGTAGGGTGGGTGGAGCCGACAGGCGATACCCACCACCCCCCACCGAAAACCAACGCTCAAGACGCAGCCAGGTAATCCTCCAGGCAAGCCTGCAAATGCTCGCGCAGCGCCGCCACCGCCGGCGACAGCATCAGACGATGCGGGATCACCAGACACAGCGGCGCGGCTTCGGTCTGCCAATCTTCCAGCAAAGGCAGCAGACGGCCGGCGCGCAAGTCGTCCAGCGCGTCCAGCCGCGATTTATAGGCGATGCCCAGCCCGTCCAACGCCCAACGCCGCACCACTTCACCGTCGTCGCTCTGGCGGCGGCCGTCCACCGTCACCTGCTCCCGCAGCGGACCCTGGCTGAAACTCCAACGCTCGTGCAAAGCCGCGCCCAACACCAGCCGCAGGCATTGATGGCGGCGTAGTTCCTGCGGCGACTGCGGCCGGCCGTGGCGCGCCAGATAGTCCGGCGATGCGCACAACACCCGGCGGTTGTCCGGCGCCAGCGGCAGGGCCACCAGGCTGGAGTCTTCCGGCACGCCGTAGCGCAGGGCCACGTCCACCGGCTGCCGGTACAAATCCGCCACCCTGTCGCTGATCCGCAATTGCAGGCTCAGGCCGGCGTGCCGCTCAAGGAAGGCGTCCAGCCAGCCGCGCAGCCGGCTGCGCCCCAGGTCCGACGGCATGGACAGCGACAGCTCCCCGCTCAGCGCCTGCTGCTGCAAGGCCAGCGCCTGGCCGCCGGCCTCCACCGCTTCCAGCGCGGCGCGCGCATGGGCCAGATAGCGCTCTCCGGCCAGGGTCAACCGCAGGCTGCGGGTGGAACGCGCCAGCAATTGCGCGCCCACGGTTTTTTCCAGCCGCTTCAACGCCGCGCTGGCCACCGCCGGGCTCAGGTCCAGTTGGCGCGCGGCGGCGGACAGGCTGCCGTTGTCCGCGGCGCGGACGAATACCTGCAAATCTTCGAAACGGACCATGATTGTCAAAAATTCTTTGAAACTGAATCGAATTTTAGCCGGCTTTTCGCCAGGAAAAACAGGAATAACATCCGCTCCATCAACCCTAATGGAGAACGCCAAGATGAAAGCCGTCGCCTATTACCAGAACCTGCCGATCGAGCATCCGGAATCGCTGCAGGACGTGCAACTACCTGAACCCGTCATCGGCGAGCATGATCTGCTGGTGGAGGTTAAAGCCGTCTCGGTCAATCCGGTGGACACCAAGGTCCGCGCCGGCGCGGCGCCGGAGGCCGGCCAAGCCAAGGTACTGGGCTGGGACGCCGCCGGCGTGGTGCGCGCGGTGGGCGGCAAGGTCAGCCTGTTCCAACCCGGCGACAAGGTGTGGTACGCCGGCGCGCTGCACCGCCCCGGCGCCAATAGCGAGCTGCACGCGGTGGACGAGCGCATCGTCGGCCACATGCCGCACAGCCTGGACTTCGAACAGGCCGCCGCCTTGCCGCTGACCGCCATCACCGCCTGGGAGCTGTTGTTCGACCGGCTGCAAGTGCTGGACAACCGCGCGCCCAGCGGCCGGAGCTTGCTGGTGGTGGGCGCGGCCGGCGGCGTCGGCTCCATCCTGGTGCAGCTGGCGCGCCGGCTGACCGGGCTGACCGTGATCGGCACCGCCTCGCGGCCGGAAACCCAGGCCTGGGTCAAGGAGCTGGGCGCTCACCATGTGATCGACCACCGCCTCCCGCTGAGCGAGGAGCTCAAGCGCATCGGTTATGCCCAAGTGGATTACGTGGCCAGCCTGAATCAGACCGACGCCCACTTCAAGGAGATCGCCGCCGCCATCGCGCCGCAGGGCAAGCTGGCGCTGATCGACGATCCGGCGGCCCTGGACGTGCGCGAGCTGAAGCGCAAGAGCGTGTCGCTGCATTGGGAGTTCATGTATACCCGCTCGCTATTCGGCACCGACGACCAGATTCAACAACATCTGCTCTTGAACCGGCTGGCCGAGCTGGTGGACGCCGGCCTGATCCGCAGCACGGTGGCCGAACGCTTCGGCCGCATCGACGCCGCCAACCTGAAGCGCGCCCACGCTTTGCTGGAAAGCAACCGGGCCAAGGGCAAGATCGTGCTCTCGGGTTTCTAAGAACCTGTTTACGATCTGCTTCGCGTCGTGAGACGTGGCACGGTGAGTACCGCTTCGAAATGCTCATGTACCACTCGACCATTCCGCTTTCTCAGCCGTTTTCGCCTTGTCTCGCCTTAGCTCGCGAGATCGTAAACACTTTCTGATCAGCGCGTCCCCCTCCTCCGGCGGCGGTCCTCGCCGCCGACTCCATGCCAGCGCGCTAAACGCCGCCGACAGGCATCGAAATCGCTTCACAAGGCGCAGCCGGCGCGGAATAATGGCCTGCTGGCTGTCTTTAACAATCCGGGGAACGAGATCACGAATGCGCACGCTTTCGCCTCCGGCCCCGCCGCAGGCAACGCCGGCCGCGCCGCAGCGACCTGGCCCGTCCCGCCATTCCACTCTCCGTTTCCTCAACCGGCCAGACCGGCGGCGCAAGCATTCCCTGCCGCCAAACCTTTGCGTAATGGCCTATACCAAGCCTGATGCCGGAGCGAAACCGGAGCCGCCGCCCGCGCAACAGAGTACACAGGTTCAGAGACATAACCATGGCGCAAGGCGCAGCCTCGCCGCCATCTGTTGGGATACTCATATGCCTGATGCCAAATCATTGCGGAGCCAGCCGATACAGATCACCTTGCTGGATGATCACCTGATGGTGCTGAACAGCCTGGCCGGCCGCCTGGCCGATGAAACGGACCTGAACGTGGCCGGACAATTCACCAGCAGCGCGCCGCTGATCCAGCATCTGAAGCAGCACGACGGCGTCGACGTCGTGGTCACCGATTACGCGCTCAGCCCCGGCGACATCGACGGCTTCAGCCTGATCCGCGGCCTGCGCCGGCGCTTCGCCCGAGTGCGCATCCTGGTGATGTCGGCCTATTACACCCCGGCCACGGTGGCGCTGGCGCTGCGCTGCGGCGCGCACGGTTTCATCGGCAAGGAACAAAGCCTGGACGAGCTAGTGGCGGCTATCCGCCTGCTGGCCGACGGCCACAGCTATCTAAGCCCGGCCATGAGCGCCGCGCTGAATGAAAGCTGCGTCAACCTGCCCGCGCCGCAGAAAGCCATGCGGCGCAGCCTGCTGGATCACCCGGAGCTATCCCCCCGCGAACGCGAAGTGCTGCGCTGCTGTCTGGACGGCATGACGGTCAGCGACATCGCCGTCAAGTTCTCCCGCAGCATCAAAACCATCAGCAACCAGAAGCAATCGGCGCTGAAAAAGCTGGGCCTGCGCAGCGACAACGAGCTGTTCAAGCTGCAAAGCCGGCTGGCCAGCCACTAAAGCCATGCGCGCGCGCCTCTTGCTGTTCTCCTGTCTGCTGCTGGCGTTCTGCTTCCCGGCCAGCTTCAGCCGCGCCGGCCTCAATCCGACGGAACGCGCCTGGCTGGCCAAGCACCCGGTGGTGCGTTACGCGATAGACCCGCACGGCTGGCCTATCGAATACATGGAGGACGGCGAGCACCGCGGCCTGACCCAGGCGTATCTGAGCCGCATTTCCGATATCAGCGGCCTGCGCTTCGAGCTGGTGCCGGTGGCCAACCGCCAGCAAGCGGTGGACATGATGCTGAGCGGCCGCATCGACCTGCTCACCGCGCTGTCCTCCGGCCTGATTCCGCCGGAGGTGGGCCGGCGCATCCGCTTCAGCGATCCCTACTTTTCCGGCAGCACCGTGCTGGTCACCCAGCCGGACAAGCCCATCGTGTTCAGCACCTCCAAGCTGTCCGACAAAACCATCGCGGTGGAAAGCGGCGACCCTTACGAATACTTCCTGCGCGAGAATTATCCCGCCGTGGACATTGTGGCCACGCCCACGCCGCTGGCGGCGCTGGACGCGGTGGCGGACGGCAAGGCCTACGCCGCGGTGGGGCTGGACGCGGTGATGCAGTCCGTGATCCGCCGCCGCTATTACGGCTCGCTGCGCATTGCCGGCAGCGTCAGCGAAATGCCCAGACTGGTATCAATGGCGGTCAACAAGGACCAGCCGCAGTTGCTGTCCATCATCAATGATTCGCTGGCGCAGCTCACCGCGGACGATACCCAGCACATGCTGGAAGACTGGCTGCAAACCACCGATTACGGCGCGCCCTCCTGGCGCTCCATCGCCCGCTACTACGCGCTGGAGCTGACTGGCGTCGGCCTGGTCTTGCTCTTGCTGCTGGTGTTCGCTCAGCGCGCCCACACCGCGCGCCGCGCCGCCCAGCGCAGCGAGGCGGATAAATCCACCTTCCTGGCGGTGATGAGCCATGAAATCCGCACGCCGATGAACGCGGTGCTGGCCTCGGTGGAGCTGCTGCGCCAGGCCGAGCTGCCGCCGCGCGAACGCGAGCTGGCGGCGTTGGCCAACGCCTCGGCGGTGAATTTGCTGGAGCTGTTGGACAATGTGCTGGACGTGTCCAAGCTCAACGCCCAGCGGCTGCGCCTGGAGCCGCTGGCCACCGACGCGGCGGCGCTGGCCAGCGGCGTGGCGGCGATCTATCGCGCTTGCGCGGAAAAGAAAGGGCTGGAACTACAGCTGGAAATGTTGGGTTTGTGCAGCCGCCTGCTGGTGGTGGACCCGGTGCGATTGCGCCAGATTCTGAGCAATCTGCTCAGCAACGCGGTCAAGTTCACACGTCAGGGCGAAGTGAGCCTGCGGCTGGAACTGCAGGAAATAGAAAAGGAACGGGCGCTGCTATGCATCCAGGTCAGCGACACCGGCATCGGCATCGCGCCGGAACAACAAGCCCGCTTGTTTCATGAATACGCGCAGGCGGACCATACCCAGCAACGCTACGGAGGCACCGGGCTGGGCTTACTGATTTGCCGGCAACTGGTTGAGTTGATGTCCGGCCGCATCGCGCTGGACAGCCAGCCGGAGCGCGGCACCACGGTCACGCTGTGGCTGCCGGTGCGCCATTCGCCGGCCGAAGCCGCCGCGGACGCGGAACTGGACGCCGTCAGCGCGCCGGCGGCGCTCAAGGAGGCCTGCGACCCCATCCTGGTGGTGGAGGACCAGCCGGCCAACCGCTTCATCATCGCCCAACAGTTGTTGCAACTGGGCTACCGCGCGGTGACGGCGGACAACGGCGCCGCCGCGCTGGCCTTGCTGGATCAGGGCCAGCGCTTTGCGATGGCGCTGCTGGACTGCAACCTCCCCTGCATCAGCGGCTATCAGCTGGCGCTGCGGCTGCGCCGCCACCCGGCGCTGCAGTGGCAGCCCTATCTGCCCATCATCGCCATCTCGGCCACTACGGGCATAGAACACCAGCAGCGCTGCCTGGACAGCGGCATAGACAGCTGCCTGACCAAGCCATTGAGGCTGGCCCAGCTGGAACAGATCATGACGCTGTGGCTGGACCACCGCCCCGGCCCGGCGCCCGCCGCGCCGGCCCCGCCCGACGGCGAGCTGACGCAGTTGCTAAGCCACAGCTGCGACGCCGACGCCGCCGCGCTGCGCCAGGCCTTGCTGGCGCGGGACTGGCCGCAGGCGGAACACTACGCGCACCGCCTGCACGGCGTGGCCCTCAGCGCCGGCCTGCCGCGCTTGCCGGCGCTGGCGGCGGAAATGCAAACCGCGCTGCGCCTGCCGCAGCCGGACGCCGCCCGGCTGCGGGTTCTGCTTCAGGCGCTGGAGGCGGCGCTGCCGCAAGCGGAGCCGAGCGGCGACTGAGCGACGCGGCGCGCCAGCTGCCGCTCCACCACCTGGCAGACATGGGCCACGGTCTTGATGTCGACGATGTCGTCGACGCCAATCTCAATGCCGAACTCGTCGTTCAGCAAGAGCACCATGTCCAGCAGCTCCATCGAGTCCGCGTACAACTCATCCACCAGCCGCGCCTGCGGCTGCAACTTGGACTCCTCCACCGATAAACAGCAGGCCATTACCGCCACCACTTGTTGCTCAAGACTGATTGCCACGGTTACGCTCCCGGATGCGGTTGGTATCGAGATGCAGGCCGTCGGTGGTCAGGGTGACCCCGGAAGACACGCTCAAGGCTTCGCCGCGCCGTGATTCGGCGGCGGCGTCTAGGCCCAGCCCGCTCAACAGCTCCGCCACCAGCGGGTTGGCCGGCTTGCCGCGCGGCAGCAGATTGGCTTCGCGGATCAAGGTGCGCGCAAAACTGCCCAGCGCCTGGCGCTGCCGCTCCAAGCCCGGATGCTCGGCCAGCACTTTCCGCAGTTGCGCGGCGTCGTCGCCCAGCGCGCCCGCCTTGCCGTCGGCAAAGTCCTTCAACACGCCGCTTTGCTGGGTGCTGTTGCCCGGCAACACGCGGTTGCGCAACGCTTCAAACTCGCGTCGTTGCGCGAAGGGCTGCGTCGCGTCGGGCTCCAGGGCGCCGCGCACCGCGCGGATCAGCTCGCTGCCGGCGTCCAGCGCGAAGGCGCGGCTGCGCAGATAAGCCTGGGTTGGCAGCGTGTACAGATTGCCGTCGCGGAACTTGAGCCCGCCAAAACCGCCGCCGTCTCGTTCGGCCGTCGGAGCCGTGGCGTCCGCCATCGGCGCGCGGCCAAGCTGAGACGCTAGTCCATTGGCCTCCGGTTCGCCGGCCGCGCTCTGGCCGGCTGCGGCGTTCAAGACTTGGGACAAGCCATCCGCCACCTGTCGCGCGGCCTGATGCAGACTCGAGCCGGCATCGGCGGCCGGCGCGTCTCCGGCCGACAAGCGAACCGCCTGGTCCAGCGGCGTGCTGGCCGCTTGCTGGATATCAACGCGTTCGGCCCGCAACTCGCCTTCCACGCGCCGGCCGGCCGCGGTGTCCAACACCTGGGACAAGCCATCGGCTACCTCGCGCGCGGCCTGATGCAGGCGAGCGCCGGCATCCGCCGCCGGCGCGTTGCGCGCTTGAAGGCCCAAACCGTTCAGGAATTCGCCCAGCAAGGGATTAACCCGCCCGCCCGGCGGCAACAAATTGGTTTCCCGAATCAGGGTTTGCGCAAAACCGCCCAGCGCCTGACGCTGCCTCTCCAGGCCGGGATGTTCGGCCAACACGCCGCCCAGCCGGCGCGCGTCGGCGGCCAGCGCTTCCGGCGCGCCATCGGCGAATTGCCGCAGCAAATCGTCTTGCTGCATGCGGCCGCTGGGCAACATCCGGTTGCGCAAGGCTTCGAACTCGCGCCGTTGCGCGAAGGGCTGCGCCGCGTCGGGTTCCAGCGCGTCGCGCAGCGCCTTGATCAGTTCCCGGCCGGCGGCGTGGCCGTCCAGCGTCGAATGAAAAATCTGGCTGCGCAGATAGGCCTGGCTGGGCAAATTGCGCAGCGGGCCGCCGCGGAAGGACAGCCCGGCGAACTCCCCGCCTAGGCTGGCGGTTTGCGGCTGGGCTGCCGCGTCGAGCCGCGCCTGGCGCGCCGTCGCGTCCAGCTTGCCCGCTTGCGCCACGCCGGGAATGGGCGTCGCCAGCGTTTCCTCGCCCAAGGCCGTGTTCATCAGCTCGGACATGGCCGTCGACACCTGGCTGGCCGCGTGCCGCAAGGTCTGGCCGGCATCAGTCTGCGTGCCTTGCGCCGTGTTCATCAATTCGGACAAGGCCCCCGTCACCTGGCTGGCCGCATCGCGCAAGGCCTGGCCGGCATCGGTCTGCGTGCCCTGCGCCGTGTTCATCAGCTCGGACATCGCCTCCGTCACTTGGCTGGCCGCGTCCAGCAAAGGATGGCGCGCCTCAGACACGGTAGCCTGCTGCGGCTTGGGCAAGTCCTGGCTGCGGGCGACTTGCGGCGCCGGCATGCGCAAGGACGTCACCAGGCGCGAGGGCGCTCCGCCGTGATGACGGTTGCCCTTGTTCACATCGCCCAGATAGGTGTCGCCGCGCTTGTCCCAACGCCGGTTGTCCTGACGGTTGTCCTGACGGTTGTCCTGACGGTTGTCCTGGCTGTTGTCGTTAAAGTTGAAGTGGTAATGCACTTCCTGCGGCCGCGGCGTTTCGCCCGGCTCCGCCGGGCCGGGGCCTGGGTTCGGCTGAGGGCCCGGACCGGGATCGGGCTGATCGGCGCGGACCGGCTCCGGCTGTACCGGGTCTTTCGGGCCCTGGCCCAATCCCTCCAGCAGGCTGCGCAGCAATTGCGGCAGAATGGCGACGGTGTCGAGGTCGCGCGCCAGCGTGCCCACGCTGACGCCGCGCTGCTCTATCAACTCCCCTCGCCGCAGCCGCAGTTCTTCAAAAGCCTTCATCGCCGCGCTGTCCACCAGTTCGGTTAGACGCTGACAGGTGCTCTCGTCCAGCTGACGCCCCAAGTGGGACTCGACGCGGGACAGGATGAAAGGCACCACCTCGCGGCGCATGAAGTCATTGCCCAGCTGCAACACGCCGCCCGGACATTGCCGCTCCATCATGGCGGCCAGCTTGTGCTCCAGCTTGCTGCGCTGCTGATAGTGCTTGTCGGTTCTCGGCGTCCACGGGCCAAAGGCGGATTTTTCGCCCAGGCCGTCCTTCAAGATCTTGTCGGTGTACTGCTGCGCCAGCCCGTCCAGCGCCTGGCGCGCCTGTTCGCTCAGGCCCTCCTGCTGGCTCAACTGGCTATAGACCTTGGCGAATTCGGCGATTTCCAGCTTGGCGTAGCGGTTGGGCGATCCCTGATACAACTCGCCCAGACGCTGAGACTGCGACGAGCCGGCGAACAAGGCTCCCACGCTGTCGCGGCTGTAGTCCGCCTTGTAGCTGGCCAGATCGGCCAGCGAGTGGCGGCGCGGCGGCGCGGCGTCGCTGCTGCGCGCCTCGCTCAGCCGCCGCGCCAAGGCGCTGGCCGGCCGCGCCGGTCCATTCAACAGCGCGGACAGGTCCGGGCAGGAATGGGCGCGTGATAATCCGGAAAGTCCCGGCATGTTGCTCTCCTAAGAGCCTGTTCACGATTTTGCGAGCAAGAGCGAGACAAGGCGAAAACGAGCGAAAAAGCGGAATGTACGAGGGGTACATAAGCATTTTGAGCTTGTTTTTAACGCCGTATCGCCGCAGCCCAGCGGTTCGTGAACAGGTTCTAAAATGTTGATGACGGTTGACGAGAGCCTGAGGCCGGCGACGGCGCGCCCGGCCTCAGAGCCTGTTCAAAGTCTCGCGAGCAAGGGCGAGACAAGGCGAAAACGAGCGAAAAAGCGGAATGTACACGTGGTACATGAGCATTTTGAGCTTGCACTCACCGTGCGACGTTTCACGAAGCGCAGCAGACATTGAACAGGTTCTCAGGCGTCAAACCACCTGCTTAACCTTGCAGGAAGGACTTGGCGGTTTCCGTGCAGCTGCTGATGGTGCTGCTGAGCACCTTGACCAGGTTGTCGTACAGCGAGTTGGCGTTGCTGTATTTCTGGGTCAGCGTCTGCAGGGTGTTTTTCAGGTTTTCTTCCTGCGCCTTGAAACCGGACTGCCAGGCCTGGAATTTGGCGTTATCCATTTCCACCGCCGAGCCGCTGCCCAAGGCGCCGACATCGCGGATCATGGTGTCGACCGGCGTCATGTCGATCAGCACCACCCATTTGCCGTCCGCCGACTTCTGGACGCAGGAATCCGGCAAGCCCATCTCTTTGGCCCACTTCCTGGCGTCCTCTTCGCTGCCGCCCTTGATCGGATCCGTCGATTTATCCTGCGAGGGGAAGAGCACCGCCGCCTTGTTGGGCAGGGAGAAATCCGATTTCAGCTTTTGCAGCGCGGCCTTGAGCGCATCGACATCCAGCTTGACCTTATTGCCGTCGCCGCCGGGTTTGATCCAGTTCGCCATCTGCGACAGGATGTCGCTGAACGCCTTGTAGAACTCGGTGTACTGAGCCACCACGTTTTCGTACACGCCCAGGTAGCCGTCTTTGATGTCGCCGATGGCCTTGCTGATCATTTCCCACAGTTCGCGGTCGGAGATCATGTCCTTGGCCGCGCCCGGCGCCGGGGCCGTGTACAACATCGGCGCGGCAAATTCCCGCGCTGTGGGCGGAGCGTCGGCGAACACGTCGGCGATATCCGACTGCAGCTTAGACTGTTGCTCGGCGGACATCACGTAGCCGCTTTGCGCCAAAGCGCCCAGACCGCTTTTGAGTTGCTGAGTATTCAGCGTCTGCATGTCGCGGGCCTGGTCCTGCGCCCGCGTCAGCGCGCCGCGCTGGAAATTAAGCCGCTCGGCCGCCGGCTGCTCGCCGCCGGCAATCGCCGCCTGCCAGCGCTGGTCCGCCAGCTTGCTTTCATAGGTGGTCTGCCCTTCGACGGTGCGGCGGGCGGCCTCGTTGGCCTGGCGCAACGCGTCGGCCTTGTTCTGAGCGGTATTGAGCGCGGACAGCTCCGGCCCTTGCGGCGCGGCGGCGCGGGTTTCAACGGCGACGCCGGCGACATCGGCTCGCGGCGCGGCGGCCGGTGTTTCCATCGTTTGCGGCCGCGTCAGCGGCAAGGAGGATGTGGTTTGAATGCCGTTCATGGAAATTCCCCTGCATGGCCAGCGCCGAGGCAGGCGCCCAGGCGCTGGCGGGATGAATGGTGTGGAAGGCCGGCCCGACCGGGATGGCCGGGCCGGCGGATGGCGCCTGGGATGGCCCCATCCGGTTCCGGGCTAGCGGATCAGGCGCGGATGTTGCCGGCCACCGCGCCCATGGCCGCGCTCTTGGATTGGCTGATGCTGTCCAAGGTGCGCAGCAGCTCCTGAATGAAGCTGTCGGATTTGCGGCTGCTTTCGCGGGTTTCCTCGGAGGCGGTATTGGCCACGCGGCTGGAAGCCTGGCTGATCTGCTGCTCGGACTGCTCCAGCGTGGAGGCGTAGCGACCGGAGCCGCCGGCGATATTGCTGGCCGCGGACGAGCTGTCCATGATCGCCTTACCGGTGGTTTGCTTGGCCTGAGCCTTGAGCTTGGTGTCGTCCATCGTTTGCTGCTCGATCTGGCTCTTCACCGGCAAGTCCTCGCTGGCGCTGCCCAAGGCGGTTTCATGCGGCTTGCCCAGGTTCTGGTTGCTGGACTTCAAACCGATCTTGTCGCCGGCCATGCCGTCCGCCACGCTGCCTGCGGCGTTGGACTGCGTGCCCGGCTCGCCCGCGCCCAGTTTGGCCGCGCCCGGCTGCGACTTCAGACCCACATGCTTCAGGCTGTCCGGCTCCGCGCCCAGCTTGACCGAGTTCTGACGGTTCAGCGTGGTCTGGATGTTGCGGCTCTCGTCGCCGGCCTTGGCCAGCTTGGGCGCGTTGTTCTTCAATGCGCCTCGCTCGGCGTTGATGCCGTTCAAGCTCTTCTTGGCGCCGACGCCGGTAATGGCCATCTGGCCCACGCCCTGAGCGATGCTGCTGGACAGGTTGGCGATGCCTTCGCGCACCATGGAGGCGGCGGTGGCCTTGGTGGCGTCGAAGCTGACCAGCGACAACTTGGTGCTCAAGGCGTTGTCGGCGGTGCGCAGCGCCGACATCAAGACAATGGCGGCCACCAGCAGCGCCACGCCGCTAGGCGCCATGCCGCTGATGTCGAAGGATTTACCCTGTTCGGCCTGTTCCTTGACCTTGTCGTTCATCAGCTTGTTCACGCCGGATTCGACCTTCTGGTACAAGGCGCCCAGGTCCTGGACAAATTCCGGATCCTTGGCTTTTTCGCTCAGATAGGCTTTCAGGCCGTCGGTCACCTGCTTGCTCACTTCGGCGGACGGCGGGCGCAGTTCCGGGCCGCTCATCACCTCAACCAGCGCCTTGCCGTCGCGGCCGGCGCTGTTCAGGATGGGCAGGATGTCCTTGATGTCCACCAGCGACTTGGCCGCCAGCGATTTATCGGCCGCGCCAGATTCCGCCGTAGCGGGGAAAAGAGTATGGACGGACGTGGTGTTGATAGTGTTCAGCATGCTATTTTCTCCTGACTCAAGCGTGGCTCTGACGCAGCACGAAGCGGCCGGCCTCAGCATTCTGCTGCAGCGCGGAAGACATCATCGTGGTCAGTTCCTGAGTGATTTTCTGGGTGTTGGCGAAGGCTTCCACCGCCTGCTTCAGCCATTGCTCGATCTGATCCATCGCGGCGCGCGCCAGGGTGAAGTCGGCCAGCGCGTCGCTGGCGTTCTTCATGAACACGCCCTGCGCCACATTGCCGCCGGCCTGGGTGGTGGCTTGCGCCACTTCCCCGCCCACCACCACGCGGTTGAGGGTGTTGGCCATCAGCTGCTTGGAGGCGGCGTCGGTGCGCAGGCCCAGGCTGTTGGCCAGGCGCTGGAAGCCCTGGGTCAACATCTTGCTGCCGTTCTTGGCCAGTTCCTTCAGCACATTGGGCACCATCTTCTTGATGGCGTCGCCCATCAGCTTGCTGAGCGCGCCGCCCAGCTTGCTGGCGGCGCCCTTGCCCACCACGGCCACCACCACCATCACCGCGACCATGGCCACCGCTGCCAGCACCGCGCCGATGATGGAGCCGGCCAGCTCGGCGGTCTTCTTGTCCACCCCCATGCTTTCCAGCGCCTTGGTAATGGCCTTGCCTATCAGGTCCATCAAGGGTTTGAGCACCTTGTCCATCAAGGGCTTCAACGCCTCTTCCATGAAGGACACCCCGGTGGTGGCCTTGACCACCTCGTCCGCCACCATCAGCGCGACGCCCACCGCGGCCAGCGCCAGGCTGGCGCCGCCGGTGAATGCTGCGGCCACGACGCTGACCACGGTCAGCAACGCGCCTAGAATCTTGCCAATGCACCCCATGGTGCGATTGAGTTCTTCCGCCTTGCGCACTTCTTCCTGGTACTCGGCGGATTTTTTGTCCATTTCCTTCTGGCGGCCTTCCTGCAAGGCCTGGAACAATGCCAGATCGTTTTTCAGGCTTTCTTCGCTGTTCTTGCCCACCAGCTCGACGAACATCGCCATCAACATGGTTAGCTTGGCCACATTGGACAGGTTGTCCTCGCCGGTTTTGCGCGCGACATCGCCGCCCACATTGGCGCCTTGCACCTTGCCGGCCAAGTCATCGGCGATCTTGCCCTTTTCCACCGCCACCACGCGGGCCTTTTCCGCCACGTCGAACGCCTTGTCGGCTTTCTGCTTGGCTTGCACGGCTTCGCTGGAGGCTTGCTGGCTGGCGGCCTGGGCGTCGGCGTAGCCCGGATCGTCCTGCGACATGCCGTTCAGCTTGGCCAGCGCCGCGTCGGCTTTCTTCTGGGCGGCGTCCGCGGCCTGTTTGGCGCTGTCGTAATTGCCCACCGCGTCTTTCAACGCCTCGGTGGCTTCGCTCGCCGCCTTGAACGCGTCCTGGAACTCTTTGGACAGTTTCTCGCCCATCGCCACTTGCGCTTCCATCATCGCGCGCCAGGTGGCGATGCGGCTTTCCAGCTGCGACAGCGAAACATTGCCCAGCAAGGACATCAACTGTCCCAGCAGCAGCGTCAGCTTGCCCGCGCCGTCCAGCTCTTCCTTGGCCTTGGCCGTGGGCTGGGTCAGCGGCGGCGTGTTCAAGTCGCTGCGCGGCTTGGCGGCGCCGGCGTCGTCGCTGACGCGCATCGTGAACAGCGCTTGCGCCGACTTCTGCGCGGCGTCGACGAATTTCTCGCTCGCCTGGGTGTTACCCGATAGCGCTTTCGCCAGCTTGGCACTGTCAAGATTGAAGCTTTGACCGATAGTGTTACCGCTCATGCTTGCTCCTTTTCCTGCTGACGGGATTGCTCGGCCTCCGTCTCCTGCAAACTGTCCAGATACACTTGGGCCTTGGCGCGCAGCGACTCGTCGTCGCTTTGTTCGCACACCAGCTCGAAACACTGCCTGGCCTTGGCCGCCTTGCGCATGAACAGCTGGCACTGCCCAGTGAAGAACACCGGCCGGTAGTCGTTCTTGCTCAGGGCGAAGGCCACCGCGTACAGATCGGCGGCCTTCTGGAACTGTTTCTTGAGCTGGCACACAGCGGCCAGCCCCATGATGTAGTCGGGGTTGTAGAAGTCGTAGATGCACAGAAAGCGGAAGAAGGTTTCCGCCTCGTCGAGCCTTCCCTTGTTGTAAAAATCGTAAGCGTGGGCGTACAAGCCTTCCATCATGTCCGGCGGAATGCCGTGCACGTCTTTCAGGGTGGCGCCCTCGCTTACCGCTTCCCAGACCATCTCTGCCAGGCGGTCGTCGCTGACACTGTCTTCAGGGTTCATCAAACATCTCCTAGTCGCTGTCACCAACCCGGCAGAGCTGGCTAGAGACGACGGTTGTCTTGGGTGTGAAATGACCGTCGTCGCTGTCATTTAACAGCGACCGACGGGGGGAAACATTCAGGAATCGCTCATGACGGGGGCGCATCGGATATCCGGGCTTGTTCAATACGGTCCTGCCGGCTTTGGGACCGCAGCGGCCAGGGAAGAGGCTGGCTTAGCCAGGCGAGGGCCTGCTCACGGTCCCGCGTGTTTTGAGGACGTGAATGCGCTCAGCCCTCCTGACCATCCCGCTTATCCACAGAAGCGGGCGTGCCGGCGGATTTATCCACAACAGAGCCGGCGGCGCTCGCGCCCTTCCCCTGCTCCGCCTGCGGCGGCGGCTCCGGTGCTGGCTCAGACGCCTCCGCTCCGGCGTTTTCCACCTGCTCCAGCCACATCAGCAAGCGCAGCACTTCCTCCACCTCGTCCAGGCTGACCAGGGAATAGCGGCGATGGCTGGCGAAAATGCGCCGCGCCAGCGGAATGTCGCGCACCACCGGCACGCCCACCTTCTCCGCGTAGGCCCGCACCGCCAGCGCGCGCTGATTGGTCTCCATCACCGAGATGAAGGGAATGGGCAGCAGCTCCGGCTTGAAATAGATGCCGACGGCGATATGGGTGGGGTTGGCCACGATCAAGCGCGAGTTTTCGATGTCGGACTTCACCTGCTCGGACAGGATTTCCATATGCGCCTCGCGGCGGCGAGACTTGATCTCCGGATTGCCCTCCTGCTCCTTCATCTCGCGCTTGACCTCCTGCTTGTCCATCTTCATGTCTTTCATGAACAGGAAGTACTCGGCGATCGCATCCAGCACCAGCACCGCGACGATGCAGCCCAGGCAGGTCAGCACCAGCGCCAGCAGCAGTTCGCGCCAGATCGCCGCCATGCCCATCGGGTCGCCGTTGAGCTGGGCGAACAGCAGCGCCTTGTGCTTGTGCCACAGCACCAGCACCGCCACCACGAAACTGGTCAAGTACAGCAGCGCCTTCACCGCCTCCTTCACCGTGCGCAGGCTGAACAGCTTCTTGAAGCCGTTGACCGGATTCAAGGCTTCCAGATTGAGCTTCAAGGCCTCGCTGGCCAGCACGAAGCCGCTTTGCAGCAGGGACGGCAAGGCGGAGGCGACGATGCACAGCAGGAAGATGGGCAGCAGCAGCTTGATGCCCAGCCAGACCACCGCCTGGGCGTAGCCCTGCATATCCTGCTGGAAGCCGCCGGCGATCACCTGGCGGAAAGCGCCCATCAATTCCACCAGCGAGCCGAAGGACACCAGATAGGCGACGCCGCACAGGGTCAGGCAGGCCACCACCAGGTCGCGGCTCTTGAAGGACTGGCCTTTCTTGGCCGCGTCCTGCAGGCGTTTGCGCGTCGGTTGTTCAGTCTTGTTCGACATCTCAAGGCACCGGCGCGCTCAGCCAGCCGGGCAATGCCTGCGGCGGGAAGGCCAGCCGCATCACCGTGTCGGGCAATACCGGGCCGAAATACATCAACATGATCAGCAGCGCCGCCGCGCTCTTCACCGTCAGCGACACCGCGAAGGCGTTCATCTGCGGCGCGAAGCGCGACAGCAGGCCCAGCACCACCTCGGACAGCAGCAAGGCCGCCACCACCGGGCTGGCCAGCACCACCGCCTTGCTGATCACCTGATTGAGCAGGCTCAGCGTCGGCTGCAGCGCCGGCGTGCAAACGCCAAGCGGGTCGCACAGCTGATAGCTCTGACGGAACAAGTCCAGCATCAGGCTCATGCCGCCGCCTTGCAGATAAACCGCGGCGGCGAACAGATTGAACATATTGGCCAATTCCGAAGTGTCCACCCCGTTGGCCGGGTCTATGCTGCTGCTCAAGGTGGCGCCGCGCTGGTTGTCTATGATGCTGCCCAGTGCGTGGAACACCCAGAACGGCCAGGCCAGCAGGCAGCCCAGCAGCAGGCCCACCGCGGCCTCGCGCGCGATCATCGCGAGGAAGGGCAGCGCCTGAAAGACCGGCAGCGCCTCCACCGGATGCGGCCACAGCCCCAGCGCCACCAGCATGGTGGCCGAGGTGCGCACCACGCCGCTGAGCACATTGCTGTTCAGGAAAGGCAGGATGAAAAACACCGGCGCCACGCGGGCGAAACCGAGCGCGGCCGAGGCCACCCAGCCGTGGATTTCGAAGAACAGGCCAAACTGCATCCGCCTCAGCCCCTGGCCAGCGCCATGCGCATCACCTCCCGGCCAAAGCCGAGCAGGGTTTCGCCGTACCAGCCGGACAGCAGGAACAGACACAGGCTGACGCCGAACAATTTGATGCCGAAGGGCAGCGTCTGTTCCTGCAACTGGGTCACGGTCTGGAACAGGCCCACCAGCAGGCCGATGGCGGTAGCGACGATGATGGGCCAGGCCGACATCAGCAGCACCAGGTACAGCGCCTTGTTGCCGGCGAACACCAGATCATTCATAGCAAAACTCCAAAATTGAGGCGGGCGGCATGGACAGCGCGGCACTCCGCCCGCGCCATTAAAGCCATTCAGCTCTCCAAGACTCGGGAAGCAAAACCGAGCGCAGCGGCCGAGACAAGGCGCGTCAACGCAGGCAGTACCCGTCGTACGACAAGGAGGCGCAACGCAGCATCGGCGGTTTTTCATTCATACAATCACCAGGTCTAGGTAATGGGCGGCAAAACCGCGCGCAGCGGCCAAGGCAAGGCGCGCCGACGCAGACAGTGCATCTAGCACGGCAAGGAGGCGCAACGCAGCATTGGCGGTTTTGCCGCCCATTACGTCGCCAGGTCCAGGTACTGCAACACCAAGCCCTTCGACAACAAAGTCCAGCCATCCAGCGCCACGAACAGCACCAACTTGATCGGCACCGAAATCGTCACCGGGCTCATCATCATCATCCCCAGCGCCAGCAAGATGCTGGAGATCACCAAATCCACCACCACGAAGGGCAGGTAGAGATAAAAGCCGATCTTGAACGCGCTCTTGATCTCGCTGAGCGCGTAGGCCGGCAGCAAGGCGAAAATGGACGGCTGTTCGTCCTCGGCCGCATTGCCGGTTTCGCGTTCGGTGCGCTGTGCCTGGGCTTTTTCAAAGAAGCTCACCAGTTCCGGATCGGAATACTTCTGCAAATAGCCGCGATAGCCGTCCAGGCCGTTCTCGACGAAGTTGCTCACCGACTCCACGCTGTTGAAGCTGACCTGCTCTTCCTGGTAATGGCTGTAGGCCTGCTGCGCGATCGGCAGCATCACGAACATCGACAGCATCAGCGCGATGCCGTTGAGCGTCATATTGGACGGCACCTGCTGCAAACCCAATGCGTTGCGCACCATCACAAACACGATGGAGAACTTGATGAAGCAAGTGCCGGAAGCGATCAGAAAAGGCAGCAGCGTGGCGAAAGCCAGCAGCGCGATCAGCGAAATATCATTCGACATCGGCGGCTCCGCCCAGCCACTCCGTCACTTCCACCCCCAGATGACCGGCCAGCTGCACCAGCTCCCCGCGTCCCAGCAGCGCGCCGTTGGCGCGCACTTCCACCCGCCGCTCAACATCGGCCGGCAGGTTCAACAGCCGGCCACGACACAAGTCCTGCAACTCCGTCAGCGTCACCCGTCCGCGATGCAGCACGAACTCCAGTTCCACCGGCAGCTGCCCCATGTCTTGCGCCGGCGCTTCCTGCTCCGTCGCCTGTTGCGATTCATCCCACTCCATGACGATTCCTTCCTCGTACGATTGATAAGTGCCCAGCGCGCGGTCGTGGCAGCGCACCGCCGCCGTCGGCTCGCGGATCAGCAGCACGTCTCCGCGCGCCACTCCTCGCAGCAGACCCAGGCTGAGGCGGCTGTCGCCGATGACGAAGCGCAGCGGCCAACTCAGCAACGGCGCCGGGTCCAGCGCGTCTCCCGCCTCGAATTCCGGCGCGCGCTCCAGCCACAGCGGCCCCTCCGCGCACATCACCCGCAGCAGCGCTTGACGCGGCAAAGCGTCGCCCGGCCCCGCTTCGCCCAGGCTCAAGCGCTGATAGGCCAGCTCCGGCATCGGCGGCGTCAACGGCCGTTCCGCCGCCGCCAGCCATTGCGCCGCCTGCGCCTCCACGCCGGCGGACAGCGCCAACCGCGCCAGTTCCGGCGCGGCGCTCTCCAACCAGGCGCGCGGTTGCAGCCAGCCCCGCCAGCGCTGTTCCGCGTCGGCCACCGACAACCACAGGCCGTCGCGCGGCGGCGTTTCCAGCGTCGCGTCCCAACCCTGGCGCCGCCAAGCCGCGGCGGCGCGCTGCAAAGCGCGCTCTCGCGCGTCGATTTGTCTGAGCGCCAGCATCAGGCGTCCTCCTCCTCATCCCGCTGCGGCTGCTGCCGGCCCTGCTCGCGGCCGTCGTCGCGGGCCATCTGCCATTGCTGCGGGTTGCCGGACTGCCATTGCTCGCCCAAACGCTGTTGCACCAGGCTGTCCGACGGCTGCAGGCTGAGCACGCCGCCGGGCTGGCTTTGCACGTTCACCGTGTGCTCGCCGCCCCAGCGCTGGAAGCGGTAGGTCAGGCCCGGCTGGGCCGGTTCCGGCGCGCTGGTCGCGGACAAAGTCGTTTGGGCCTGAGCCTGGGCCGGGTCTTGGCGCGGCCGCGCCGGCGGCGCGGTGTCGCGCGGCGGCGTCGCCGGCGCGGACGCTTGGGCCTGCTGCGGCGCAACCGCCGCTGCGGCGGCCGGCGCGGTCTCGTTCTTGCGCGCCTCGCCGCCTTCGCGCGCGACGGCCGGCGTCGACGCGGAAGCCGGCGCGGCGGTGTCCACTTTCGCCCTTCCATGCGGTGTCGATGTGGCAAGCGGCATCGCGATAGACGCTTCGGCGCTCGCGGCGGCCCCTGGAAGCGCAGTCTCGCCCTTGCCCGGCGTGTGCTCGGCTTTGTGCTGCGCGGCAGACATCGACGATACCGGCTTGAGCTTGGCCTCGGCCGCCGGCGCCAGGCTGGCCGCGTGCTTAGCCGCCAGCGCGGCTGCGGCGGCATGCAGACCCTGCGGTCCGACGACGGTCTTGCCGCGTGCGGCGGCTGCCGAACGTTCTCCGTCGCCCAAAGGCGTCTGCCCCCGCTTGCCCGGCGCCGACAAAGCGGCTTCCGCCGCATGGCGGCCGCCGGCGTTCAACCGCGCCGCGTTCCAGTGCGGCGGCAGCGGCGGCTGCCACAGCGCTCCTGCCGGCAGACGGGAGCGGTCTTGCTCGCGTTCGCCGGCCACGTCCTCGCCGTCGCGGTCCGGATCGGCGGCGTCTCTCCGCTGTCTTTGGGCTTCGCGGGCAAAGGCCTCGGCGGCGCCGTCCGCGTCGGCCGCGGTTGCCGGCCGGGTATCCGCGCTCGGCGCGGGAATGGGCGTCATCGCGTCCATATCGTCCTCTCTTCCTGCTCGGCCTCGTCCAGCCGCAAACGCCGCATGCGTTCCTGACGGCGCTGCAACTTGGCCCAGCGTTGATACTTGTCTTCCTTGCGCAGCCATTGCCGGCGCAAGACCTGTTGTTCCTCGCGCCGGCCGGCCAGGCCTTGGCGCTGTTCTTCCAGCTGTCCGCTTTGCAGGTCCAGGTTTTGCAACTGGCGTCGCAGCACCGCCTGCTTGCGCTGCAGCGCGAACAGCTGGCCGCGGCTCATCGCCCCGGCCGGCCGTTGCGCCAGCAGCAATTGGCGCAGGCCCTGGCCCTGCGAGGCCAAGGCCTCTTGCTCCGCCGCCAGCGCGCCGTCCTGGCGCGCCAACTGAGCCAGCTCGGCCTCGCAACGCGATTGCGCCGCCTGACAACGGCGCAGCAGCGCGCCCAGCTTAGGCAACAAGCTCATGCAAGCTGCGCAGGGTGTCGGCGAACCCCGCGCCCTCGTCCACCGGCTGGCGCAGCCAGCGGCGCAGCGCGTCGCGCGCGTTCATCGCGCGGTCGTTGTCCGCGTTCTCGCCCGGGCGGTATTCGCCCAGGTCGATAAAGACTTGCAGCTCCTCCAGCCGCGCCATCAAGGCGCGCAGCGCCGAGGCCGCCTGTAGATGGCCGCCGTCGCACACCTGGCCGGCCACGCGGCTGGCGCTCTTGAGCACATCGATGGCCGGGTAATGGCCCTGGCCGGCCAGCTTGCGGCTCAAATAGATGTGGCCGTCCAGAATGGAGCGGATCTCGTCCGCCATCGGGTCCGGCTCGTCGTCGCTTTCCAGCAGCACGGTGTAGAAGGCGGTAATGCTGCCGCCGCGGGTGGCGCCGGGGCGCTCCAGCAGCCGCGGCAGGCTGTCGAACACCGAGGCAGGGTAGCCGCGACGCGCCGGTGGTTCTCCGGCGGCCAGCGCCACGTCGCGCAGCGCGCGGGCGTAGCGGGTCATGGAGTCGACGAAGAGCACCACTTTCTTGCCCTGATCGCGGAAGTATTCGGCCACCGTGGTGGCCAGCAGCGCCGCGTTGCAGCGGTCCACCGAGGAGAAGTCCGAGGTGGCGAACACCAGCGCGCAGCGCTCGCGCTTGGGCGAGGCGCGCAGCGATTCGGCGAACTCGGTCACTTCGCGGCCGCGCTCGCCGATCAGGCCGATGACGAAGACGTCGGCGTCGCTCTGCTCGATCAGCATGTGCATCAACATGGTCTTGCCGCAGCCGGCGGAGGCGAAGATGCCGACGCGCTGGCCCACGCCGCAGGTCAGCAGGCCGTCGATGGCGCGCACGCCGGTGGCCAGCGGCTCGCGTATGCCCACGCGCCGAGAGTACGGCGGCGGGTCGGCGTCGATGCCGCGCTCCTCGCCGCCCACTCCGGCCTCGGGCGCGAAGCGCTCGACGATGCGGCCGGTGGGGTCCAGCACCGCGCCCAGCGCGGACTCGCCAATCCAGGCGGCCAAGGCGCGGCCGGTGGGCTGCAACACTGCCTCGCGCGACAGGCCGCGCGCGTTGCCGATCAGGCTGAGCACCGCGCGCGGGCCTTGAAAGCCCACCACCTGGGCGCGGGCCACCACGTCGCGGTCCTGCCAGCTGCGGCGGATGTCGCACAGTTCGCCTATCGCCACCTCGGGCAGCGCGGCTTCCAGAATGGGGCCGGACAGGCGTTGCGGATACGCCAGCCGGCGCAGCAGGCGCGGCGCTTTCATCGCAGCAGCGACTCGCTGAAGCGCTCCAGCGCGTCGAAGAAGCCGTTCAGCGCCTCGGAGAAGCGCTTGCCGTCGGCCAGATAATCCGGGTGCGCCATCGCCTTCAGTTCCAGATAGCCCTCATTGGTGGCCAGTTGCAGTTGGCCGCCGCGGGCGAAATGGCAGCCCTGCATCAGGTCCTGCAAGAGCTGGGCGGCGCGCTGGGCCAGCACCGCCTCGTTGTGCTCGCCCAACCGCGACCACAACCACACCTCGCCATCCTGAGCGCTGACGTGAATGCTGGGCAGATCGTGCAAGTCCAGCGCGATGGTGGAATGGCTGTCCAGTTCGCCCAGCAGGGCGGGATCGCAGCCGCTTTCTTCCAAGGCGGAGCGGACCAATTGGGCGATATCCATGGCGAACATAGGCGGAATCCTTTTTTAAATGGTTTTGATCACGTTCACCGACACGCTGTCGGCGATTTCGCCGAAGGACACCACTTCCAAGTCGCGGAAGCGGGTTTCGACCAGTTTCTTGATAAAGCGCCGCACGTCCACCGAGGCCAGCAGCACCAGATCCTTGTGCGCGATGCCCATGCCGTCCAGGCCGAGCGCGAACAAGTCCATCAGTTCGTCCGAAGCCGCCGGCTCCAGGTTGAGGAAGGCGCCGGCCGAGGTCTGGCGTATGCCCTTGCGCACCATGTCCTCCACCTCGGCGGACATCATCACCGCGCGCAGTTCGCCGCCGCTGGCGAACTTGTGGCAGATGTAGCGCGCCAGCGCGCCGCGCACGTGCTCCACCAGATTGATCACGTCCTTCTCGCGCGGCGCCCACAGCGCCAGCGCCTCCATGATCAGCTTCATATTGCGCACCGAGATGCGTTCGGCCAGCAGCCGCTGCAGCACTTCGGCGATGCGCTGCACCGTGGCGTGGCGCAGCACTTCCTTGAGCAGGTCCGGGTATTTGGCTTCCAGCTGGTCCAGCATGTGCTTGGTTTCCTGGACGCCGAAGTATTCGTTGACGTGACGCGCCAGCAGCGCGGCCAGGCAGTGGTAGAGCTCGTCCAGCGCCGGGCGCAGCTGGTAGCCCAGCTTGGCCAGCTTGTCGCCGTCGGCCGGGCGCACCCAGGCGCACTGGCTGGCGCCCTGGGCGCTGAACACCGGCTGCACCCCAAGCGCGGCGGCCTCGTCCGAGTAATTGACCACGCGCACCAGATCGAAATGCAGTTCGAACTCGTCGGCGCGGATTTCATTGATCAGCACCGCCGCCCGGTTGTCCGGCAGGCCTTCGCCGTCGCGCAACAACATATCCGGCAGCCGCACGCCGTAGTCGATGAAAAACTGGCTGCGCAGCCGCTCGGCCAGCTGAGCCTGTTCCAGCGCGGCGCGGCGCGCCTTGGGCACCAGCAGGATCAGCGGCACGGTCTCCGCCGCCACCTTGTCCAGGTTGCCGATCAGACCCAGGGTGCTGTCCTTGCCGCCCGCCGGCGTTGCGCCGGCGGCCGCGCTCGCGGGAGTCTGGGCCGCACCCGGCGCGCCTTTGCGTGCCATGCGGCGCTTGTAATAGAACAGGCCGCCCAAAGCCGCGGCCAGGATCAGGAACACGATCAGCGGAAAGCCGGGCAGCATGCCCACCGCCAATGCCAGCACCGCGGTCACCACCAGCACGAACGGGTTGCCCAGCAACTGGCTCATGATGTTGCGGCCCATATTGTCGCTGTCGCCGTTGACGCGGGTGACGATGAAGCCGGCGCTGATGGCGATCAGCAGCGCGGGAATCTGCGCCACCAGGCCGTCGCCGATGGTGAGCATGGTGTAGGTGGACAGCGCGGTGGACAGGTCCATGCCGTGCTGGGTCATGCCCACGGAGATGCCGCCGATGAAGTTGACGAAGATGATGATGATGCCGGCGATGGCGTCGCCCTTGATGAACTTCATCGCGCCGTCGAAGGAGCCGTAAAGCTGGCTCTCGCGCTCCAGCACGCTGCGGCGCTCGCGCGCGCCGTCGGCATCCACGATGCCGGCCTTGAGGTCGGCGTCGATGCTCATCTGCTTGCCGGGCATGCCGTCCAGAGAGAAGCGCGCCGCCACCTCGGCCACTCGTTCCGAACCCTTGGTGATGACGATGAACTGCACCACGGTGACGATGGAAAACACCACGAAGCCCACCGCCAGGCTGTCGCCGATGACGAACTGGCCAAAGGTGTTGATGATCTCGCCCGCGTCGGCCTCGATCAGGATCAGGCGGCTGGTGCTGATGGACAGCGCCAGCCGGAACAGCGTGGTGATCAGCAGCACCGAGGGAAAGGTGGAAAAACTGAGGATGCGGTCGATGTAGAACGAGCCCATGAACACCAGCACGGCGATCACGATGTTGAGGCCGATCAGGAAGTCCACCAAATAGGTGGGCAAGGGGATGATCAGCATCGCGATGATCATCACCATCAACAGCAGGATCAGCAATTCCGGCCGCGAGCGCGCGCCGTTGAGCAGGGAGTTAAACACCGTTAGTCATCCAAGCGATTCGATATTGGCGACGGGCCGCGGCCCGCCGGAAAAAACAGCCAGGCAAAACGGGACGCGTCCCCCCGCCTTGCCTGGCGGCTCTCGTTTACTCCGCGCCTCCGCCCTCGGCCTCGCGCCGGCGCTCGGCCAGTTCGTGGCGGTAAGCGATGGCCGCCAGATGGCGGAACTCCTCCTGCAAGGCGTCCAGCCAGCGTTCGTCGACGAACAGCTGCGGCGGCAGCGCCTTGCAAGCCTGGTACAGCGCCTGCAACAAGGTGGAATGCTCGCTGTGGCGGCTGAGCAAGGCGGTGTCGCCCACCGTCTCCGCCAGCAAGCCGTCCAGTTGCTGCGGCTGTTGCAGCAGCGACAGCAGAAACAACAACCAATCCGCCTCGCTGGGGTTGAAGGCGCACACCTGCGGATTGCTCAACATGCGGCCGACGAAGAGCGCGTCGGCCGAACGCAGCAGCTTGAGCTGGCTCAGCCGGCCCAGGAGATTGCCGAACTCCAGCCGCGAACAGCTGGCGTCCAGCGAATCGATGTCGGCCAGCAACGCGCCTTCGATGAAGTCCAACACCACCGCTCTGCGTTGGTAGCCGTAGCTGCCCACCCAGTCGGCGTAAATCTCCACTTCCGCCGCCTCGCTCTCCAGAAACTGGCGGTAGCTGGCGCGCAGCAGGCCGGGGCTCAGCGACAGCGCCTTGCCAAACAGCCTCGCCTTCAGCGCGCAATTGATGCCGGCCTTCAACGGCTTGGCCTCGGCCTGGCCCTCCACCTGCTTGAGCAGGGCCTGCAGGCGCTTGCGCACCACCTCGTCCAGCTGACGGCGGCGCAACAGTTCGCGCAGCACCAGCACCAGATCGCTGTCGTCCGGGAACAAGGACCGCGCTTGGCGCAGCAACTCCTCGGCGCTGACCCCGTGGGACTTGGCCACGTTCACGATCTGCTGCGCCTTGGGCTGGGCCTCCTCGTCCAGCACCCGTTCGAAGCTGTCGGCCAGATGGCCCAGCTTCTTGTCGTAATCGCGGCGGTTGCGGAACTGGGTCAGCGCCGCCGACATTTCATCGGTGGATTGGACGAAGCGCTGCACCTCGGCCGCCGGGCTGGCGTCCTCCACCTGCTGCGCGTCCGCCTGCCGCGCCTCGCCCTGGCGCTGGGCGTCGCGCTGGGCGTCCAGCTTGCCCTGGTGCTTGGGCGAGCGGACGCCGAAGACCGGCGGCGGACGGCCGCTAATGTCCACGCGTCGCGCCCTTGGCCGCGCCGTCGGCGCGCTGTTCGCGGTCCAGGTAGTCGCGCACCCATTGCTGCAGCGGATCGCTGGAGATGCCGCCCTCCTTGGCCACCGCCGCCGATAGATCGCTGGCGTCCGGCGTCAGCGGGTCGTCGATCTCGCGTGGCTGAATCAGGAACACGCGCACGGTATTGCTCTGGTTCTGGCTGCGGTAGCGGAACAGGCCGCCCACCAAGGGCAAGCTGCCCAAGAACGGCACCTTGTTGTTCTGTTCGATATTGGCGTCGCGGGTGTAACCGCCTATCAACAAGCTCTTGCCCTGCGGCACCCGCGCCACGGTGCTGATGCGGGTGCGGCCCACCTCGGGCAAGGCGTCCTGCGGGTCCTTGTCGTAATCCGGCGTCTTGGCCTCGCGGCCGTCCTCGATGTTCAGCGACATCTCGATCTGGCCATCGGCGGAGAAGCGCGGCAGCACGCTGACCAGGGTGCCGTAGGTCACGTGTTGCAGGCTGGAATTGCGTTCGCCCACCAGCTTGGCGTAGAAGGTGCGGCTGTTGTCGAAGATGGCCGGCACGTTTTCCTGGGTCAGCACCACCGGGCGCGACACCACATTCGCCTTGTTCTTCTGCGACAAGGCCATCACCGAAGCGATGAAGCGGGTGCCGTCCAGGGTGCTGAGCGAGGAGGGTTGGTTCAGCGTCACGCCCAGCTTGTTGCCCACGGTGGCGCTGCCGCTCCAGTTGACGCCCAGTTGATCCAGGTCGCCCTTGTCCAGGTCTATGATCCACAGCGACAGCTCCACGTGGCGCTTGGCCACGTCCAGCGCCAGCGCCAGGTTCTCGATGAAACGCACCTGCTCGGCGGTGCCCTTGATCAGCAGGCTGTTGGTGTCCGGGTAGGCGATCACCTTGATGTCGCCGGCCGCCGCGTCCTGCTTCAGCGCGTCGGGCAGGCTTAAACCGGCCTGGTAGGCCGGCGCCTTGAGCTCCCCGCCGGCGGGAAAGTCCGGCATCGCCGGAATGTCGCTGCCCCGCACAGGCGGCCGCGTCGGGTTGACCCCGGCGGTCTGCAAAGGCTTGTCTTCGCCCTGCAGCAGCTTCTCTATCACCGTGGCCATGCCGGGGATGACGATTTTCTGGTCACGCAGCTCATAGCTGCGGTCGCTGACGAAGGTGTTGTTGAGCCGCACCACGCCTATCTTCTGCCGGCCCAGTTCAATGCCGTCGCTCTGCTTGTCCATGAAGCCGGCGGCGTTGACCACCAGATCCACGAAGACCGGCGGCCCGGACACGTAGAAGGTTCCGCTGCGGTTGTCGCCGCGCAGCGGATAGCGTTTGTCGTAGAGGCCGGACTTGCGCAGGAAGTCGTTGAAGGCGGAGAGCGACACATTGCGCAGCGACACCACCGCGTTGCGGGTTTCGCTGGCGTCGTAGACATAGATGGCCTGGCCGTCGTGATACCAGATCAGGCCCAGCTGCTGAGTCATCTTGTCCAGCAGCGCCTGCGGGTTGGCCAGGTCGAAATCGCCGCTGATCTGCTTGCGCGCCGCCTGCTTGCTGACGATCACCGGCTTTTTCAGCCGCGAGGAAATCGCGTCGAAGAACGAACGCAGGCCCTCCTTCTTGGCGACGTAGCCGGCGGAGTCGGCGGCGCGCGCCGGTTCCGGCGCGGCGGCGGCCGGCACGGCCGCGAGCAGCGCCGCGGCCAGCAGCGCGGCGGATAAAAAGCTTCGATTCATTTGGTGGCCAGTTGAATAATGTTGGACAGACCGCGCGGCGAAACGCCGATCAGTCCCTTGATTTCGTTGGAAAAATGCGACGACGAGGCGTAGCCGTGCTTGAGCGCCACCTGGGTCAGGTTTTCCCGCCCCTCCGCCACGTCCAGCAGCGAACGGGCCATGCGCCAGTCGCGCAGCTCGGTCTTGGCCGCGTTGCCCAGCGCGTGGCGGCACAAGCGGCGGAAGTGGGAGTAGGACACGCCGTAGCGCTCTCCCAGCGCCTGCAACTTGTCGCCGCAGGCGGACTGGGCCAGCAGGAAGCGCACCAGCCAATAACTCTCGCTGCGACGCAGCAGCGTCAGCAATGCGGCGAAGGCCGGCGACGGCGCCAACACCTGCAGCAAGAACCAGTACTCGCAACGCTTGCGGTCCTGCCAGGCCGTCAGATCGGCCAGCGGCAATTGCGCGCAGCGCGCCTCGCTTGTCGGCGCGTCCGCGTCTCGGGCCTCGTCGGTCTTGGCTTCGTCGACGAAGGCCAGCAGCTTGCTGAACGCCTCCAGCCGGACCGGCTGAAACGGCAATGCGCCGGCAACCACGCTCACTTCCACGCGGTCCAGCAACAGCAGACCCTGCCAATCCGCCGCCAGGGTCAGCGTTTCCGCGCCCTCTTCCCAGCTCAGTTCCAGCCGCGCCTCTTCCCGGCGCGGCGGCAGCAACCAGACGTCCTGGGCCGGCGCGCAGCGCTTGGCGGCGGCCTCCAAAGTCTCCAGCGGGTGCAACACATCGTTATCGGTCATCGGTCAAACGCCCTGCCGGGCTCGTGCTTGGACTGGGAAAGTGTCCCCCAGCGCCGCGGGCGAATCCTGATGCAAATCTGATGGGAACCCGAGTTTTCGCTCCAACGCCCGCCAGACACAAAGAACAGGCCCCCCGCTGCGGCGCCCGCGCGACAAAAGCCGCTACGGTCTCGCTCACGCGTTCCGCGCGGGCTCAATCAGCGTCGCGATTATCTCTTTCCCCGCCGCGGGCAACTTTCAACTATCGACCATGCCCGCCGCTTTTCGCCATCAGTAATAACGCTCAGCAAAGCTACGCAGACGCCGTCGCGGCCGCCGCCGTGCTATAGGCAGAGATAGGCCCTTAAATGCCAAATGAATTCTCAAAATCAAAAACGCCGCGATGCCCACTGGAGAAAATGCGATGGCTAGGATGAACCTCACCTTGCGCCGGGGAGCGGCGCTGCTATTGCTGTTGAGCCTGGCCGGCTGCCGGGACGATCAGCCCAAGCCCGGCACCGTGCAGGACGAGGCCAAACTGGCTCAGCGCACGGTGGAATCCTTCCCCGCCGCCAGCGAGGACTATTTCAAGGACATGGACAGCGCGGTGGCGCTGAACGCCGACGAGGTCAAGGGGCGCAACACCTGGCTGGTGTGGACCGGCGGCAACGACAGGCTGTGGGATAAGCTCGCCACTGTCAGCGTCGGCAACCTGGACTTGCTCAAAACCCTGTCCTCCCATCCCGGCCTCAAGTTCAGCCGCGACAACCGCTGGAACTACCTGGGCCTGGTCAACGAACCCTGTTTCGACAAGGCCGCCGGCCCGGACGACAAGCGCTTCGGCCTGTGGCTGGACCAGCGCCGCGCCGATTGCCCGAAAGACCCGTTCGAGAATGAGAAGAGATACCCCGGCGTGATCATCGGCGCGCGCGGCAAGAACCTGCCCGTCGGCTCCTTCTACGGCTACGCCACCGGCGTGGTGGGCCTGCGCCTGTTCCCCAACCCGGCCTTCGACGAAGCCGCCGCCAAGAAATGGGACGCCAAGCGCTATTACGAAGACCCGGCGTATTACAACGACAAAGACCTGATCCGCCCCTACCGCGTGGGCATGTCCTGTGCGTTCTGCCACGTCGGCCCCAACCCGGTGAAACCGCCGGCGGACCCGGAACATCCGAAGTGGGAAAACCTGAGCTCCAACGTCGGCGCCCAGTATTTCTGGGTGGACCGCATCTTCTCCTGGCAGGCGGACCCCAGCAGCTTCCCCTTCCAGCTGTTCCACACCTCGCGCCCCGGCGCGTTGGACACCTCGCTGATCTCCACCGACTCCATCAACAACCCGCGCACCATGAACGCGGTGTACGGCCTGGGGCCTCGGCTGGACATCGCCAAGCGCTGGGGCAAGGAAACCCTGGCCGGCGGCGGACTCAACAACAAGCAGTTCAACGACTTCGTCAAAGACGGCCCGTTGACCCAGTTCTTCCAGCCGCCCAAAACCGTATGGACGCCGCGGGTGTTGAAGGACGGCTCGGACTCGGTGGGCGCGCTGGGCGCGTTGAACCGCGTCTATCTGAACATCGGCCTGTTCAGCGAGGAATGGCTGCTGCACTTCAACCCGCTGGTGGGCGGCAAGACCATCACCCCGATCCAGATCGCGGACGCGCGCAAGAACTCGGTGTACTGGCAATCCACCGAGCAGCAGACCGTGAACATGGCGCTGTTCTTCCTGAAGAGCACGGACCCGCACAAGCTGAAGGACGCCCCCGGCGGCCAGCAATACCTGAGCCGCGACGCCGCCCAGCTCAGCCGCGGCAAGGTGGTGTTCGCGGAAAACTGCGCACGCTGCCACTCCAGCAAGCTGCCGCCCAAAGTCCCGCCGCTGGACCCCACCGCCGGCTGCGCCGGTCCGGGCTACCTGGCCTGCTTCAACAAATACTGGGACTGGACCAAGACCGAGGACTTCAAATCGCAGATGCGCCAGATCGTCCAGGCAGACGACTTCCTGAAAGACAACTACCTGTCCACCGAGCTGCGGGTGCCGGTGACCTTGCTGCAAACCAATGCCTGCAGCCCGCTGGCCACCAACGCGCTCAAGGGCAATATCTGGGACAACTTCTCGTCCAAAACCTATAAAGACCTGCCCTCGGTCGGCGAGATCACCGTGCACAACCCCTTCACCGGCGCGCCTTCTCAGTACAAGATGCCGGCCGGCGGCCGCGGCTACACCCGCCCCGCCTCTTTGATCAGCGTCTGGTCCACCGCGCCCTTCCTGCTCAACAACAGCCTGGGCAAATTCAACCCCAGCCCGTCGGTGGCGGCGCGCATGGAGTCCTTCAACGACTCCATCCAGAAACTGCTGTGGCCGGAAAAACGCGAGAAGGACAAGATGCTGGGCGACAAAGTGCCCGGCGTGATCGACCGCACCACCGCCCGCAGCTATCTGCGCGTGCCCGTCGGCTACTTGCCGGACGCGCTGCAAGAACTGCAAGGCCCGCTGCAACGCTATCTGCCCTGGTTGTTCGGCAAGGACGGCGTGGAGCTGGGGCCTATCCCGGCCGGCACCCCGGTCAACCTGATCGCCAACCTGCAGGTGACGCTGGACAACCCCTCGCTGGGCGAACGGCTCAAGCACGATAAAAAATTGCTGGAGCTGCTGCTCAAGATCAAGCACGACCTCAAGGCCTTGCCGCCTGGGGCCAGCGACGAAGAAGCGCGCAAGGTGTTCGCCAACCTGGCGCAGCCGATGCTGGAACTGAGCACCTGCCCGGACTTCGTGGTCAACCGCGGCCATTACTTCGGCACCGGCTACCAGACCCAGGAGCCCGGCCTCAGCGACAGCGACAAATACGCGCTGATCGAATTCCTGAAAACCTTCTAAAGCGCGCGCCATGGACGAATACGAATACATCGTGGTGGGTTCCGGCGCCGGCGGCGGCACGCTGGCGGCGCGGCTGGCCGAAGCCGGACACCGGGTCTTGCTGCTGGAGGCCGGCGGCGACCCGCGCGCGCTCAAGGGCGGCGACGCCTGGCAGCCCCAGGCGGAACGGCTGCCCGACGATTACGACGTGCCGGTGTTCCACGCGCTGGCCTCGGAAAACGAGGCGATGAAGCTGGACTACTTCGTCCGCCACTACGCCGACGACGCCCAGCAAAAGCGCGACCCCAAATACCGCGCGGAATGGAACGGCCAAAAAGTGGACGGCGTGCTCTACCCGCGCGCCGGCGCGCTGGGCGGCTGCACCGCCCACAACGCCATGATCACCGTCTACCCGCACAACGCAGACTGGGACGGCATCGCCCAACTCACCGGCGACGACAGCTGGCGCGCGGACCACATGCGCGGCTATTTCGAACGGCTGGAAAACTGCCACCACCGCCCGCTGTACCGCTGGCTGGGCCTGCTCGGCGTCAATCCCACCCGCCACGGCTGGCGCGGCTGGCTGCAAACCGAGAAGGCGATTCCGGAATCCGCGCTGGGCGACGCCGGCCTGGTGGACACCTTGTTGGTGTCGGTGGACAAGGTCTTTGACGAAGTGGACGTGCCGCACCGCAGCTGGCGCTGGCTGCTGCAAGGCCAGGCCGATCCCAACGACTGGCGGCTGGTGCGCGACAACGCCGTCGGCGTCTGCTACCCGCCGCTGGCCACCCGCAATCATCAACGCAACGGCAGCCGAGAACGGGTGCTGGACGCGGCGGCCCGCCACCCAGACCGGCTGCGCGTCGAGCTGGACGCGCTGGCCACCCGGGTGCTGTTCGACGAAGGACAGCGCGCGGTGGGCGTGGAATACCTGAAGGGCGCCGGCCTTTACCGCGCCAGCGGCCGGGTCAGCGACGCCCCCGGCGAACGCCGCGAAATCCGCTGCAGCCGCGAAGTGATCCTGGCCGGCGGCGCCTTCAACAGCCCGCAGCTGCTGATGCTGTCCGGCATCGGCCCGGCCGCCCACCTACAAGAGCACGGCATCGCGCCGCGGGTGGACCTGCCCGGCGTCGGCCAGAACCTGCAGGACCGCTACGAAGTGGGCGTGGTCAACCGGATGAACTTCAAGCACTGGGAAGTGCTGAAAGACGCGGAATTCGCGCCCGGCGACCCGCAATACAAGCAATGGGCGGAAGGCCGCAAGGGCGTTTACACCACCAATGGCGCGGTGCTGGCGGTGATCCGCCGCTCGGCGCAAGAGCGGCCGCTGCCGGACCTGTTCTGCTTCGCGCTGCTGGGCCTGTTCAAAGGCTATTTCCCCGGCTACTCGCGCTTGTTTCCCGAACACCTGAACTACCTGACCTGGGCCATTCTCAAGGCGCACACCAATAACCGCGCCGGCACGGTGACGCTACGCTCCGCCGACCCGCGCGATCCGCCGGACATCAACTTCCACTACTTCGAGGAAGGCAGCGCCGGCGGCGATCAGGACCTGGACTCGGTGGTGGAAGGCATCAAATTCGTGCGCAGCCTCACCGCCGATTTGAAAAAACAGAATCTGATCGCGGAAGAAGAACTGCCCGGAGAGGCTGTGCAAAGCGACGATGAACTGCGTCAGTTCGTCCGCGACAACGCCTGGGGCCACCATGCCTCCTGCAGTTGCGCCATCGGCGCGCGCGAAGCCGGCGGCGTGCTGGACAGCCGCTTCCGCGTCCACGGCGTCAGCGGCCTGCGCGTGGTGGACGCCTCGGTGTTTCCGCGCATTCCCGGCTTCTTCATCGTCTCCGCGGTCTACATGATCGCGGAGAAGGCGGCGGAGGCGATTTTGGAAGACGCCAGGCGCTCATAAGCGCTGCGGGATGGCGTCCAGGCGCGAACCGGCCTTGCCGAGTGGCCTTTAGGCGTGAAGAGGATAGGGAAGCAAACCCATATCATCTCCCCGCCCCACCCGCGCCGCCACCTCGACCCATTCCGTCGGAAAGGACCCGATGAGCACCCCGACCCAGCCCTTCTCCCAAGTCAACGCCGACGAACGCGCCGGCCTCGCCGCCGCGCGGGCGGAAGAAGGCGTGGAACGTCCAGGCGGCGGCGAAGCGCCGCAAGCCGGCCTCGCCTTCTCCGGCGGCGGCATCCGCAGCGCCACCTTCAATCTGGGCGTGCTGCAAGCGCTGGCCAGCAGCCGCTGGCTGCGCGAGTTCGACTACCTGTCCACCGTCTCCGGCGGCGGCTACCTGGGCGGCTGGCTGTCCGCGCTCAAGCGCCGCGCCGGCAACGCCGGCATGGAACAGACGCTGCGCGACCATCAAGGCCGCCAGCCGGCCATCCAGTTCCTGCGCGACTACAGCAACTACCTGACCCCCAAGACCGGCCTGTTCAGCCTGGACACCCTGTCCGCCGTCATCACCTACTGGCGCAACTTCATCCTCAACCAGGTCGTGCTGCAAAGCCTGCTGCTGGCGCTGCTGCTAGGGCCCCATTTCCTGGTGGGCCTGGCGCGCAGCCTCGCCGCCTGGCCCTACGCGGGCGCCGCCGCGCTGGCCGTGGCCGCCACCTCCGCCGTGCTGTCCGCCCTGCTGGCGCGCGCCACCACCCGCGACGGCAAAACCGCCGCCTCGCCCAATGCCCCGGCCTGCAGCATAGGGCTATTGCTGCTCTTCTGTTACGCGATGGCGGTATTCACCCTCCAGCAACAGGAAAACCGCGCCGACTTCTGGCACCAGCTGCCGCTATGGCGGGTGGCGCTGGTCTCCAGCCTGGCCTACGCCGGCTACTGGGCCTTGCTAGCGCGCGGCTTCAGCCAGCTGCGCGGCAACGGCTATCTGCGCAGCGTGCTGTGGGCGCTGCTGGCCGGCCTGGCCGGCGGCGGCAAGTTGTGGCTCTTGCTGCAGGCGCTGGATTACGGCCTGGGCATCCGCGCGCCGCTGGCCCAGGCCTGGTATGTGGTGGCCGGCGCCTTCGCCGTGCTGCCGCCGGTATTCGCCCTCAGCGCCGCGCTGCACATCGGCCTGGTCAAACGCAGCTTCTCCGACCTGCAGCGCGAATGGTGGTCGCGCCTGGGCGGCCTGCTCTTGGCGCTGGACCTGGCGCTGGTGCTGCTGTTCCTCGTGGTGGCGCTGTCGCTGCCGCTGCTGGCGGTGAGCGCCGACTGGCTGCGCGCGCTGACCCTGCCGGCCTGGCTGCTGACCACCTTGGCCGCGGTCTGGCAAGGCCAGTCCGCCAAAACCGGCTGCGGCCAGCCCGCCGGCTGGCGCGATCTGGTCGCCCGCATCGGGCCCTACGTCTTCGTCGCCGGCTTGCTGATCCTGCTCAGCGCCGGCCTCAGCTGGCTACTGGCGGCGCTGGAGATCCGCGCCGACGGCTGGCAGTTGCGCCAGCAGTTGTGCGGCTTTCAGCGCTGCGGGCTCAGCGATTGGACCGCGCTGCATTTCGCCGCTTCGGAACAGCAGGGTATGGGCGGCGGGCTGTACGCGGCGCTGATCCTGGCCTTCGTCGGGCTGGCCGTGTTCGCCTCCTCCCGTTTCGACATCAATCTGTTCTCGCTGCACAACTTCTACCGCAACCGGCTGACGCGCGGCTATCTGGGCGCCAGCGCGCCGCGGCGGGCGGACACGGTCAACCGCTTCACCGGCTTCAACGCCGACGACGACCTGCCGCTGGCCGAACTGTCCGGCTCGCCTTCCGGCCCTCCGCAACGGCCCTACCACCTGATCAACACCACTCTCAATCTGGTGGCCGGCGACGACCTGGCCTGGCAGCAGCGCAAGGCCGCTTCCTTCACCTTCACCCCGCTGTACTGCGGCTACAAATTTCCCGACAGCGCGCCGGAAGCCATTGACGCCTTCGTGCCCACCCGCGCCTATATGCACGACGACGCCACCGGGGCCGAGCAGGGACCGATGCTGGGTTCGCTGATGGCGGTGTCCGGCGCCGCGGTCAGCCCCAACCAGGGTTATCACAGCTCGCCGGCGGTGACCTTTCTGCTGACGGTGTTCAATGTGCGGCTGGGTCGCTGGTGCCCCAATCCGGGCAAGCCCGGCGCCGCGCTGCAGGCGATGTCCCCGCCGCAGGGCTGGGTCTATCTATTGAATGAATTGCTGGGCCGGACCAACGCCCGTTCGGACTTCGTCTATCTCAGCGACGGCGGCCACTTCGAAAACCTGGGCCTGTATGAATTGCTGCGGCGGGAATGCCGGCTGATCGTGATCAGCGACGCCGGTCAAGACGAACAAATGACTTTCGAGGACCTGGGCAACGCCATCCGCAAATGCCGGATAGACCTGGGCGCGGAAATCCATATCGACGTGGACGCCATCCGCCGCGACCCGGCCACCGGTCTTAGCCGGGCCGCCTTCGCCGTCGGCTATATTCGCTACGCCTCCGGCGCCAACGGCCACCTGCTCTATCTGAAACCCTGCCTGCAGGGCCATGGCATGGAGCCGGTGGACGTGCTGCAATACCGCGCCGAACATCCGGCCTTCCCTCACCAATCTACGCTCAACCAGTGGTTCGACGAATCCCAGTTCGAGAGTTACCGCAAGCTGGGGTTGTGCATAGGCGAGCAGGCGGTGCGCGAACTGGACCGCAACGGCGCGGGCTGGCTGGCGGCGGACGGCGGCGGCGCGTAAACGGAAGCAAGCCGGGCCTTCCCGAGCCGCCGGACAGCAGCGAGTTGGCGGGTATTGCCTGACGGTTCCCCCCACCCTACCCAAACGCGGCTCCAACCGTAGGGTGGGAGGAGCGAAGCGATACCCACGCGGAAACAGTTTCGACGCCATAGGCCCGCCGGACCGCCGCTTACGGTGCTTTCCACACGGTGCGTTGGCGTTTGACGGCGACAGAGGCCGGCATCGGCGCGCCCACCAGCGCCTGACGGGCGATGGCCATATTGCTGAAGCCCGCCTGCCGGTAACACAGCCGCGCGCAGGTATCGCGGTTGGTCCACTCCCCGGACGCCCACATCGCCAGCAAGGCGGCGCGGGCTTGCGCGTGCTCGCCCCGCCATTTCTCCCAAAGGTAAAAATTCAGCAGCGCCCGCTTGATCTCCTGATTGATGGCGTGGGTGTTGGCCTGATAGTCCGGGTGGTCCGGGTGGTCGTTCGCCAGCGCAACCGTCCCGATATGCGCTTCATAGACAATGATCAAGCGCGCTGCGAGCTTCAGCACGTGGTTGTGCTGGGTCAGCAGCTTCATGAGAGCCAGGTTCTCCTGCCGACTATCAGAGTAAGCCATTGACGTGCTCCAGGCCGCGTTGCAAACGCTGCTGTATCGGCTCCAGCAAGGCCAAGGCTTCTTCGCTGCTGAACAGCAGCGGCTCGTCGCGGCGTTCCAGCAAGGTCACCAAGGCCAGCAGCCCGGTGTGGGCGGCGCGCATGTCCATCACCCCGCTCAGCAGGGCGGTGTCCAGTTCGATGTAGCAATGACTCAGTTGCTGGCCCAACTCGCCCAGCAGCGCCACATCGCCGACGGCGGCGGGCAAACGCTGGGAACAAAGGTGCAACTGCTCCATCACCGGCACAGTGGCGGGCGTGGGGTGTTGGCCTGCGCAATGAGGACAGGCGGGCGGCGGCATGGCGGGGGGAAAGGTAGAGAAGGTCATCACGGTCTCCATGTCATCTTTGGAAACCTGCCCAGGCGAGGCTGGGACAGGCACATGACAAGGTTGCAAAACCGGCTCGTTTAACCAATAGACCGGCAGTCCATAGGACTCCCTGCCACGGCCCATCCCGAATGGGTACTGCGTGGCAGCAGACGTAGCAGTGCCAAAGGCGGACGGCTCGTCTGCGGTTAAACGATTTTGGGTTTGCAAGCCCTGCGCTGTGTGATTGAGCACGGCGCGGAACCAAGCCTAAACAGGCTGGCGGAGGGCGTCAAGGCGCAGGGGAATCCCGCCTTGGGACGGGAAGACCGCATGGATAATGTCCACGCCGGATTCTAGAGAAGACGCGCGTAGACCTCCGCCACCCTGGCCTGCCGGCTTTCTCTAGCCGTAAGGAAACAGGCTTAACGCAATTACTCCGCGGAATAGCCTCGCGTTGGCGGGTATCGCCTACGGCTTCACCCACCCAACGGAAGACATTCCCGCCGTGTTGCGCCTCACGACGCACAACGGATCGTAAGCAGGTTCTTAGGGCCTGTTCACGATCTCGCGAGCAAGAGCGAGACAAGGCAAAAACGAGCGAAAAAGCGGAATGTACACGTGGTACATGAGCATTTTGAGCTCGGTTTCAACGCCGTATCGCCGACGCGCAGCAGATCGTGAACAGGTTCTTAGGCCATGTCCTTGGTCGCGCTCTGTTGCTGCTCCTCGGTTTCAAAATTGACGTAGCCGTCCGGGAATTTGAAATGGGACTCCATCGCCGCCCAGAAATCCTCGTTCTTAGGCTGATTAACATCCCAAATCCGCTCCGCCAGCGATTGCGGATCGTTGCGCATCCGCTCCGGCTCGCCCTCGGCCTGACGCAGCACCGCGTCCACCTGTCCGCGCAATGCGTTGGGGCCGGTACCTTCGATCGTGCTCTTGTTCGGCCTGCTGAAATAACGGTCGCCGGCAAACTGGTTGCCGCGCATGCTCTGGTAATCGTTGCCGATCTTATCGATGAAGTCCGCCAACATCTGGCTATTGGGATGGCTGGCCAGCAAGGCGTTGGCGAAATACGGCGTCGCGCTGCCACTGGCCTCGCGTTTGCCCTCGGCCAGGCCCACCAGCATCAGGTCCGGGTGCGCGTGCAAGGCGCCGCTCAATTCCTGAGTGCACTCCAGATCGATGTCGGCGTACACCCCGCCGTAGTTGTTCAGAATCTCGTAACGCGCAATATCGGAGGCCGCCGGGTAAGCGCCGTTGCGGCCCAGGATTTCGTGCTGGTAAGCGTCGTGGTTCTTCAACTGGATATCGCTGGGGTTGCTCAAGTCCCGAATGCGAACATTGCCGTAATCGGCGAATTGCTGCTGCAGCGCCTGCAGGGCGTCGACATCGCGCGGGCTGTCGCCGGCGCAGCGGTCCCAGGCTTTGACGGTCTGATCCAGCACCAGGCGGTCGGCTTGCAAGAATTTCTCATCGTTGCCGCGGGTCAATTGCTGGAACGATTGCAACGCCGCCGCCGCGTTTTCCGCCGTGACTTTGCCGCCGTTCGGCAGCAAGGCTTGCGCCCAGGCTTCGTTGCCCTTGGCGCCCAATTCTTTGTTCAATTCGCCCAAGGCCTGTTTCTGCGCGGCGCGGCCCAATTGATCGTCCGCGGGCTGCAAAGTGGTTTTCAATTGGCTGAACAGGCCGCGCAATTGTTTTTCTTGCTGGTATTGCTTGGCGTCGGGGAATAAGGCGTTTACTTGTTCGCGGACTTCCTTATTGGCCGCGTAAGCGCCGAATTGTTTTGAATCCACCCACAAATTCACCGTGCTATTCGGGTTTTTCGCCGACCACTCGCGCAGATATTTCTGCTGGCTGTCGCCAGGTTTGGAGCCGACCCAAACCATATGAATTTCCGACGGCACCGCCTTGAAATCGCCCTTATCATAAATTTGAGCAAAGCTTTTGCTCGCCTGAACCGATTCCACGCCGGTACTGGAGGAAGTAGTTTGAAGCGGACGGACTCCGACTGAATTCACCATCATGTCTGCATGCTCCTGAAGATTAAAAAACAAAACTATCGGAAGCATTTAAATCCAAGCCAAGATCAAGCACTTCCAAAAAGCGCTCACTTAAAACCGCTTTGCCGAGCAGACGTAAAAAAACGGCGCGCCGATTGGGCGCGCCGATTGCGTGTGAAAACGCTTCGGCTTCAACGCCGGGCCTGGCGATAAGGCGCCATCACCTCCGCCAGTTCCGCCCGGTCTTCATGCGGAGCCAGCACCGCCAGTTTCGACAGATCCATCTTGCCGTCCAGAAAATCCAGCAACCGCTCCAGGTCGTCCAGATCGCTCATATAGTGGCCGGAGGACAGCACCAGCGACCGGGCCTTGCCGTCGCGCAGCTCTATCATCGCCGCCGCCCGCACCGGCTTGCCGGCGCTGGTGCTGGTATGGTGCAAACGCCCCAGCACCGCGTCGTGGACGAACAGCCTGTCGTCGCGGTCCAGCACCAGGATGGCGTAGCCGGGCATGCCCAGCTTGCCCTTGGATCCGGCGGTGTCGATGAGCGCGCCGTCCGGCCGCCGCCATACGCCGTCGGCCACTTCCGCCAAATAAGGCTTGAGCGCGGCGGCGTCGCTCAGATAACTGACTTGCGGTGCGTCGCCCAGCCGCGCCATGCGCGGCGGCTGGCCGGGTCTCGCCAGATTGATTTCCAGCTGCGGGCGGGCATCCATCCAGGCGAAGAAGTTTTCCCTGGCGCAGTCGCCGCTGGCCACCCATTGCCGTTGCGCCGGCTGCGCGTATTCCCGGTAGCGATGGCGCGGGTCGCGCGCTTCACGCAGCTCTTCGTCCACCAGTCCGGTTTCGCCTTCTCGGGGCATCAGCGCGGCGACAAAGCGGGCGGCGTCGCGGAAACGCTCCAAGGGCCGCGGCGCGGGTTCGCAAACGCTGTCGACGCCCTTGACCGCTTGCGCCAACCGGCTGGACGCCGCCGGCGGCGGCGCATCCGGGCGCGGCGGCGGCATGGCCGCGCCGCTTGCCGTGATTCTCATCAGGATTTGTCCTCTTGTTCCTTGTCCATGCCCGCTAGCGCGCCAGCGGCAGTTCTTCCCAACCGGCGAAACTCTGCTTGTCCGCCTGCCATAGAGGGAGCTGGCGTTCCATCATCGCGTCCAGCGCGTCCAACGCGGCGTCCCCGGCGCGCCTGGAGCCGCTGGCGGCGTAGTCTGCCATCGCGGCGAAGAAATCCGCGCCGTCCACGCCCTGGCGCTTCAAGTAGTAGCCGGCCTCTTGCCGCGCTGCCGAGCCCGGTTCGGCCAGTTTGCGGCACAGGGCTTCCAGCGCCGGGCGCTGCGCCTCTCTCATGGCCGACCAACGCTCGCTCTCGTCCACCGCCTTCAGGTGCAGATAGTGCATCAGCGGCGCGCTCAGGCTGTTGTCGCCCCAACGCTCGCCCAGCACCGCGGTGGCGGAGGAGCCGGCGTTAAGGCCCAGTTCCAGCGACACCCCCGGCTGCAGCGGCACGCCGCCGGAGGCGGACACACCGAGGTTGCCGCTGGCGCTGATCCGGCTCAGTTGCAGCCGGAAGCCGGCGGCCTCGGCCGGGAAATCGGCCTGGGTCTGGTATTGCGGCCGGTAAAAGCGCAGCAGCAGGGTCAGCGCGCCGCCGCCTTGCAACCCCACGGAACTTTGCAGGCCGGCCAGCGCCGCCGGCACTTCGGCGGCCAGGCCGTGCGGCGCCAGCTGCGCGCTCAGCGCGTCGCGCAAGGCGTCCAGCGGCCAAGAGCCGCTCAGATTGCCGGACAGGCTCAAGCGCACGTCCTTGTAGTCGCCGGCGCGCACCGGGTTGTGGTGCACGCGGGTGCGCTCGGTCAGCGAGGCTTCCGCTTTCAGACCCAGCGGGCCCAGCGCGCCGCCCAGGTCCAAGGCGACGCTGCGGTCGCGGATCTGCAGGCGCAGCACGTCGTGAAAGCTGGTGCGCTTGGCCAGCGCCGCCGCGTCGTGGCGGATGGGCGGCGCGTACAAACGCGGCGCCAACTGGTCCAGGCTTTGCAACAGGGTCTCGTCGCCCTTGCCCGCCGCGGTCAGGGTCAGCGCGGCGTGGGCCAGCGCCATATTGGCCAGCGTTTCCTCTCGGCTCCCCGCGCGCCAGGCGGCTTGGATCGAGCGCTCCACCGCCGCGCCGCCCTGGCGCTTGCCGATGCCGGCGTCCAGTTGCTGGGCTACGGCGCAAAAATGTTCGAATTCGGCGCGTAAACCGTCCGCCGCGTCGCGCAGCTTTTCCGGCGCCAGTTCGCGCAGCGCCGCCATGTTCTGCGCGCCGCTGAGCCAGCTTAACGGATGGTTGCGCGCGTCCGCGCCCATCAGCGCGGCGGCTTTTTGTTCGATGCCGGCCAGCCGCTGCTGCGCGATCGTCGCGTTGCGCGCCGCGCCCTGCTCCTGGCGCAGGCCTTGCCAGATCGGCGTCAGCGCGTCGGCCTGGATGTCGATGCGCTCCACCGCCGCGCCAACGCCGGCCCCGACGCCGACGGCTTCGGCGCGGGCGGAAGCGCTGCCCTTGACGCTGTCCACCTTGCTGGGCGGCAGATAGGGCGCTTGCGCGCCGGGCAGGGAGGCGGCGCTGTCGCGCTGCCCCAGCCAGCCCAGCAATACGCCCAGCCGTTGTTGTTGATCCGCCGCCTGCTGTTGCAGTTGCTGGTACTGGCGCAATTCATTGCCGTGGCTGGGGCGGAACAGGCGGATCAAGGCGCCCACCGCGGTGCGGGCGCTGAGGCCCAAAGTGTCTCGGCGCGAGCCGTGAGCCAGTTGGTCCGCCTTCAGTTTGACGAAGGCGGTGGCGCTGGCGTATTCGGTCGCCACGGTGCGTTGGCGGCGGCCTTCCACCGCGCCGGATAAGGAGGCGACGCCGACGCCGCCCTGGACCCCGGCGCGCGCGGACACCGCCTTGCCTTGGTTCTGGAATACGAAGCCTTCGTCGTCGTTGTCCATGCCGCGGCTCCAGGCCAGGCCCACGCTGAGAGTGGCCTTGGCCCCGGCTCCGGCTTCTCCCAGCCCCAGGCCGACGCCGACCGCACCGCCGACGCTGCGTTCCTGGCTGGCGCCCGGCTGATCAAAGCGCTGGAATTGCGGCAGCAGCTGCGCTTCCGCCTCCGTCCGCGCCAATTGCGCCCAAGCCGCCTGACCCAACAGGGCCAGCCGCTGGCTCAGCTCCGCCAGCGGACTGCCCGGCGTCGCCGTGCGCGCCAACGCCTCCATGTCCAGCGACAGCCGCGCGCATTCCTTGATGTCCAGCGGCGTCCGCGCATCGCCGGCCGCCAGCGTCCGCCGCAAGCTTTCCACGATGGCCACCGTCTTGGGCGTCACTGCGTGGCTGCGCGGAAGGATGTTCAGCGCCTGCACCCAGCGCGGCCAGCGCGAGCGCTCCGGCTCCGCCTGGCGATACGCTTCGCGTTTCATCGCCAGCAAGGTCTGGCCCAGATCCTCGCGCCGTAAACGCAGCTTGTCGTCGCTGAGCACCACCTGGCTGCCCCGCGCCGGCGGCGCGTCTTCCACGCTGCGTTCCGCCGCGCCCCGCGCGCCGTTGAACGCCGCGGCCAGGCCTTGTGCCGGCCGTGAGGCCGAAGATTCCGATAAACGGCGGAAGCCCTGCAACCGCACCGTACCCGCCCCGCTTGCAACTGTGTCCAACATGGATGCCTCCTCGCGCCGCATCGCGGCTCAAACGCCGGGCCGAGCCCGCGCGCCTGTCTAGTTTTCGCCGTTGCCGGCCTTCAAGTTCGCGGCCATCGCCAGCGGCGACAGCCTTTCCGACTGCAGCCGCTGCTTCAGCTCCGTCAAGCTCGGCAGCAGCTCTTGCAATTGCCCGCGCGTCTCAGCGCTGATTGTCTTGTCTGCCGCGCCTTGGGCCGCCAAATCGCAATATTTGGCACAGTCCCGAGCCAGCCCGGCTTGCACTGCCTGCCAGGCGTCGGCGTCGCAGGTTCCCGGCTTCTGTTCGACAGCCGGCGCCTGCGCCGTCATGCCGCCGCCGCTCAGCGCGGCCGCGAGCAGGCTTTGCGGCCGCGCGGACGCCACGCTTGGCTGCGGCTCGGACAGCCCCCCCAAACCGGGGGGATTGGCGATCGGCTTCGACGAAACATTAAAAGGCATTTCAAACGCTCCTGATTTGGCGGCGAGGCCAGAACGACGGTGATGAGAGGCCGCCGGCGCATGCCCGGCGACAGCGTCAAACTACCCCAACACGCCTGTCCGAACTTGCATAAATCGGCCGCGGCCCAGCCCCCGCCGCCCCCCTCGTTTTTGAGAGTTTTCCCATTTGTAGCAAGCACTCCCTCACGTAGTATTCCTACACACCCCAAATTTATGCGAAGGAAATCAAAACCCTATTTATCAACCCCATGGCATAAGAACAGGATGAACAAGACCATGTCATTCGCTGAACATTTTTTGCAAGCTGGCCCTCGTCGGCAAAAGTACCATCCACTCTCTCTGTTTTTATGACCGGATAAAGGCTTTGAGCGTCAGTTGACGACACTGGCAATTCCAGGCGATAGCGGGCGGGAAGCGGCGGATACACGTCGCGCGATGCGAATCCGCAGCCGGCCCCAAGAACCAGCGCAAATCACCCAACAGATCCACCGAACAAAAAACACGCCGACATGCAGCGATGCTACGGGGAATAGCACACAAGTCGCGGCATTGGTCGACTCGATCCGCATGGTCCGCCGTGCGCTATTGCGCCGTGCGCGCAAGAGGAACTAGAAGATGGCGTTACATAAAGATGGCTTCATGAACAGGCAATTTGTTTTTGGCGACTTCGTCTTGCACTTCGACGGCATGCTGCTGCATCGCGAGCAGCAAATCAGCATTCCGCCCAAGGAACTGGCGGTGCTGACCGCTCTGCTGGAAGCGGCGGGAGAGCTGGTCAGCAAGGACGCGCTTTTGGACCGCGTCTGGCCGGACGGCGAAGTCAACGAGGAATCGCTGACCCGCTGCATCTACGCGCTGCGGCGCATCCTGCTGGAAACCAAGGACTGCCGCTACATCGACACCGTTTACGGCAAGGGCTATCGCTTCAGCCGTCCGGTGGCCATGGTGTCCAAACCCACGCCGCTCGCGGCTCAATGCTCGGTGGCGGTGCTGCCTTTCCGCACCCACCCTCAACTGGACGCGGTCAGCCTGCACAACGCTCTGGTGCAATGTCTGTCGCGCTACTCGCCGTTCGGCCTGATCGTGCTGCCGGCCACCATCACCCAGAACTGCCGCGACGTCACCGACATCGTGGCGATGATCGACCAGCTTCGCCCGGACTACTACCTGGCCGGCCAGACTCTGCAACAAGGCGGCGTCTGGAAACTGCGGGTGGAATTGGTGCGCGCCGCCGGCCATCAACTGATTCACCATGAAAGCATAGAGCTAAGCCCGGAACAGCCCATCACCGCGCTGCAGACCCGGCTGGCCAGCCTGCTGCCGCAACGCATTCCCGGCCTGCGCTGGAATCAGGGGCAAAACAATGAACTGGGCTCTCTGGACATGGCCATCACCTATCTGAACGGCCGCCACGAACTACAACAACACACCCCCTCCAGCCTGCGCCGCGCGCTGATGCTGCTGCGTCAGTGCGTCAACGCCGGCCCCAGCCACGCGCTGCCTTATTGCAGCTTGGCCGAGTGCTATCTGACCTTGGCCCAGCTGGGACTGTTCGACCAGGCCCAGGCGCTGAGCCAGGCCCAGCAGGCGGTGAACAAGGCGGTGGAGCTGGACGCGGCCAACCCGCAGGCGCTGGGCTTGCTGGCCCTGCTCAGCAGCATGCGCTCTCAGCAGGCGGTGGCCGAGGCCCTGTTCGAACAGGCGCGGCTGCTGGCGCCGGATGCCGTCGACATCCATTACTACCACGCCTGGCATTTATTCCTGTCCGGCAAGCTGGCCCAGGCGCAACAAGCGCTGGATGCCTGCCTGGAGCGCGATCCTTCGCGCATTTCCGCCAGCATTCTCAAACTGTGGCTGACCTATTACGAGCGCCGCATCGAAGACGCGGTGTCGCTGGGCAAGCGCCAGCTCTGCCAATACGGCCAGAACCATCCGGTGCTGCAAAGCGTGCTGGCGCTGTTGCTGGGGCTGCAAGGCCAGTACGCGCAAGCCGACGAGCTGGTGCAGGCGGTGCGGGACTCCGGCGAGGAAGCGGGCCTGCTCGCCCTCAATCACTGCTATGTCGATTACTGCCGACACGGCGACGCCGCGGTGCCCGCGCTGCGGGCCTTCCTCGCCAAGGTGGACAGCCGCCAGGTGCGGTCCAGCCTGCTGCCGCTGATTCTGGCCGCGCAAGGCCCGGAGGCCGCAGTCCAGCATTGGCGCCAATTGCAGGCCGAAGGCTATCTGTGGATCAAGGCCTGGCGCCACGATCCGCGTCTGAGCGAACTGGCGGAACAGGCCCAGCCTTGCCAGCCGGAGGCCGCGTGATCCGCGTCGGCCTGTTGTCCGCTCTCTTGTTGTGCGCAGGCGGGGCGCGGGCGGACTGTTGGGATCGCGCCGGCCGCATGTTCAATATCGCGCCGGACTTGCTCTACGCCATCGCCCAGCAGGAGTCCGGGCTCAAGCCGGACGCGGTGGGACGCAACCGCGACGGCAGCCGGGACCTGGGCCTGATGCAGATCAACAGCGCTCATCTGCCGCGGCTGCGCCAGTTGGGCGTCACCGAACCGCAGTTGATGGGCGACGCTTGCCTGTCCGTGATCGTCGGCGCCTCCATCCTGGCCGAGATGATGAAACGCTACGGTTACTCCTGGGAGGCGGTGGGCGCTTACAACGCCGGCACCGCGCCCAGCCGCCGCGCCTTGCGCATGCGTTACGCCGAGCAAGTGTGGCGGCGCTATCAGAAACTGCGTCAAGCCGCCCCACCCCCAAGCAAGGAGCTCTCATGATTCGCTCGCTTCCCCCGCCGCGCCCGCAGCCCGTGGCGGCCCCGGTCGCCGCCCCAAGAACCTGTCCGCAGCCGGCCTGGACCGCCCAGCTGCGCGGCGTCAGCCAGGCGGCCTCGCCTCAGCCAGCGCCGCGCACGGCTCAGCCCAGCCGCTCGGTCAGCCAACTGCGGCAAGCTTTCCAACAAGCGGCGTCCCAGCCGCCCGCGAAAACATTGGCTCGACCCGCCGGCAAACTGCGACTGCCCATGCCCCTGGCGGACAGTGCCTCAACCCGCGCCAATGCCGCTCCGACGCCCAGGCGCGACCCGATGGCGCTGCTGCGCCAACGCATGACGCCCGAGGCGCTCAAGGATTTTGAGCAAAAACTGGCTGACACCGCCGGCAAGCGCGCCCCGGTCAAGACGCCGCAGCAATCGGTCGCCGTCGTTCAAGCCGCGCCTGCCGTAATGGCCGCTCCCGCGTCTCCAGTCCTGGCCGCCACGCCGCGGCCAACGCAGCCCGGGCAGATTCCGCCGCCGCCGCCCCCACCGCCGCCCGTCAACGCGGCGGCCCCGGCTGCCGGCCCGGCGCGCGTCTGGAACAAGATCGCGGCGGCCAGCGCAGCGGATATACAGCAATTACGCGACGAGCAAAGCCAAAAACTGCGCAAGGAGCCGGGTTCTAAACCCTCGGCCGCCTCGCCGGCGGGAAATGAGCTCATCAAGGAATTGAAAGAACGGCAGGCCCTTAGAGAACAAAGAATGGCGGCGCGGGCCGCTGACGCCCAAGAGCGCTAAACCCGCGCCGTCCCCGATCCCCCTTTACATGGCGGCCGCCGCTACCACGGCACGCCGCCATGCTTTTTCCCTCCTCCCCGAATCTGATTCCCCACCCGAGATTTCATCGGTTTTCCATCAGGAATCCGTTCCGTCTTGTCCGTAAAGTGAATGCCAATATCGCAGAACCTTGCGCACTCACCGACAGACACCATGGCAGCTGAAGACATTACTCTCTCCGCGCCGGCGCCCATCGTGGTCCGCCTGCTCAACAGTCCGCTGCGCGGCTGCGAATTCCTTTTGCAACCGGGCAAGACCTTGTTTCTGGTGGGCCCGGCCGCCGCCCTGACCGAAGCCGGCCAGTTGCCGGAATTGCCGGCCGACGCGCTGTTCATTCCCCTGGAACAGGGGGGCGTCAATTTCGAAGTGCTGATTGATCGCGCCGAGCCAGACCGAGTGACTTTGCGCGAACTGGGCGACGCCGGCGTGGACGAGCGCCCGGCCGAATTCAACCGCCCGCTGCGCATCGGCGCGCTGGAACTGGCGCTGCGGCCGGAGCACCTGTCCTGGTCGCCGGAGGTGCTGGGTCACGGCCAGGACGCGCCCCAGCCGGAGCAAAAACCGGCGCGTCGCCACGCCGCCGCCGCGGTGGCGCTGGCGGTGCTCGCCGTCCTGTTGCTGGCAGGCGGCGGCTATTGGCTGTGGAACACCCCTCAACGCCAGGCCTCGGAATTGAACGCGCTGCTGGGACGCGACAGCCAACGCTTCCAGGTGTTGCCCGGCCGCGACGGCGTGTTCTACGTCGCCGCCGCCAATGAGCGGGATAGCGCCTGGGCGCGGCAGGTACTGGCGCGCGGCGATTACAACCGCCCGGCGCGGGTGCTCAGCCCGCGGCAGGAAAACGAACGCGTCGGCCGCTGGCTGGCGGATCACTACCCGCACCTGCCCTATTACCGCTTGCAGCTGGACAACCCGCGCCGGCCTCAGCTTTGGGTCAGCCAACAGCGCGCCGCGCTGGGCGGGCCGGCCAGTCAGGCGCTGTCGCAGCGGCTGGCCGAGCAGATGCCCTACGCCGACGCGGTGGACATTGTGCCGGTGGACGACGCCGCCGCCGCGAGCCAGGCCGAAACCGGCCTGTCGCGCCAGGCGCTGCCCTTCACGCGCAGCGAGCAGCCCAACGGCGTCACCTTCGTGATCCAGGGCTCGCTGGACGACGGCGAACTATTGCGCGCACGCCGCTTCGTCGACGACTACTACCGCCAATGGGGCGGCCGCTACGTGCAATTCGCCATTGAATTGAAGGACGACTGGCTCAAGGGCAAGTCCTTCAAGTACGGCAACCAGGGTTACGTCAAGATGACGACCGGCCACTGGTATTTCCCCAAACCCCTGTAAATCAAAGGAAAACCACCATGCCAATTATCTCTAATCCGGATTGGACCCTCAGCGACATGTCCAAGGAGTTCGACACCGGCACCAGCAAGCTCCAAACCGAACTGACCGACGCGCTGAAAAAGTTGAACGGCAACCCGTCCAACCCCCAGTTGCTGGCCGATTACCAGAGCAAGCTGTCCGAGTACAACCTGTACCGCAACGCGCAGTCCAACACCGTCAAAGTGTTCAAGGACATCGACGCGGCCATTATTCAGAACTTCCGCTAAACCCCGACGCCGGCCACGCGCCGGCGCTCCTGGAACCTGCCCATGACCCCCATCGTCGCCCGCTCGCTGGATGCGCTGACCGCTCAGGTCAGCGACATCACCCGCTCCGAGCACAATCTCGTGTCGCTGGACGACCGCCTGATCCAGGCCTTCTCGCAAAACGCCGTCGATATAGGTATGGAGAAGGACGCCATCCTGCAACGGCTGGAACAGCCGGGCCTGTTGAGCAACCCCGCCATGCTGATGGAGATGCAGCAGCGCACCTCCAATTACAACCTGGAGGTGTCCATGATCAGCACCCTCACCCGCAAGACCGTGGGCGCGGTAGAAAGCCTGCTGCGCTCATGATCCGCCATGGTTTCAAAGCCGTATTGCTGGCCTTGCTGCTGACCGGCTGCCAGCAGAAGGACTTGCTCAAGGGCCTGGATCAGCAGCAGGCCAATGAAGTGATTGCCGTCTTGCAACGCCACAATATCGAGGCCGACAAAACCGACCGCGGCAAGACCGGCTTCAGCATCGCCGTGGCGCAGCCGGACTTCGCCGCCGCCGTGGACTGGCTAAAGGCCTACAACCTGCCGTCGCGCCCGCGGGTGGAAGTGGCGCAGATGTTCCCGGCGGACTCCCTGGTGTCCTCGCCGCGCGCGGAAAAGGCGCGGCTGTACTCCGCCATCGAGCAGCGGCTGGAGCAGTCGCTGCAAACCATGGACGGCGTGCTGTCCGCGCGCGTGCATGTCAGCTACGACCTGGATTCCGGCGAAGGCGGCCGCGCCGCCAAACCCATCCATTTGTCCGCGCTGGCGGTGTACGACCGCGACGTGGACCCGGAGCAGATGGTCAACGATATCAAGCGTTTCCTGAAGAACAGCTTTGCCGACATCGATTACGACAATATCTCGGTGGTGTTGTCGCGACGCAGCGAAGCGCAGCAGCAGGCGCCCACCGCGCCGACGGAAGAACGCGGCTCCGGCCTGAGCTGGCTGATGGCAGGCGTGGCGCTGATCGCCCTCCTGGGCGCGGCGGCGGCCTGGCTGTGGCAGCGCCGCGCGCCCAAACCCGCGGCAACGCCGCCCGTCGCCGAGCCGCAGGCCGGCCATGAGTAGCCGGCCCGCGGCCCGCTCGCCGGCACTGCAAGCGCTGCTGTACGACCCGCTGGCCTATCTGCACCCGCGGCGCTTGGTTCTGCCGCCGGCGCTGACCGCCTCCGCCGCCGCGCGCGCGGCGGCCAATGAGCTGCTGATCTCCGCCTATCGGCTGGACAGCGACTGCGCCGACGCCCAGTTGGACCCGCTGGCGCGGCAATGGCTACGCCACTGGCGGCGCTTGCCGCAAATCGCCTATCTGCTGGGCTGCCACGCATTGCGCGCCGGCCTGGGCTGGCAAGCCGGCCTGCTACGGCTACCGGACTGGGCGCAGGACTTCGCCGCCGTGGCGCTGCCACCGGACGCCGCCGCCGCGCAACGGCCGGCGCTCAGCCACGGCGCCCTGCTGCTCACCGGCTACGGCCGCCTGCAAGCTTGGCGCGAGCGTCTGCCGCGCCCCTTGGCGCAACGCTTGCCGCTGCAGTTCCCGCCGGAGGCCGACGCCGCGCCGCCGCAGCCGCCCGCCGACGCCCTGATTCTGACCTTGGCCCTACAACATGCCCAGAGACATCCCCACATCCCGCCCTCCGACCGCCGCTGAAGGCGTGCTGGTACGCCGCGGCCAGCTGCGCCGAGCCGAACGCGCCGACCAACTGGAACGCGAGGCGCGGCAACAGGCGCAGCGCGTGCTGCGCGAAGCCGAGCGCCAGGCCGAATCCTTGCGCCGGCAAGCCAGCCAGGAAGGCTACCAGCAAGGCATGCTCGCCGCGCTGCAACACGCGGCCGCCCATCTGGCCGCCAGCCAGGCCATGGCTTGGAACTGGCGCGAGCGGCTGGAGCAAGAGGCGCGCGCCATGCTGGCCGCGGCGGTGGACCACCCGGACACGCTGCTGCTGCTGCTGGACGAATGGCTGCGCGGCCTGGATCAGCCGGACGCCACTCTTTACCTGCAACTGCCCAAGCGCGCCCGCGCGCTGCAGCCGCAGCTGATGACGCTGCTGGCGGAAAACTGGCCCGGCGCCATCCAGATCGACTACCACGCCGACGCGCGCTTCATGATGCGCTGCGCGGACCAGGCGGCGGAGTTCTCGCCGGAACAATACGTGGAACCGGCCAGCCGCCAGCTGCTGCAATGCCTGGAGCCCTTGCCTCAAGACTGCCGCCGTTTGTCGGAACAGGCGCTGCGCGGCTTGATCGCGCAACTGGAACAAGATCTGGCGGCCTTGGCCGCCTCAGACAGGAGCCCGGAATGATCCCCTCGCTAACCCCTTCCGCCATGGGCCGCGCCGCCGCGCCCGGCGACGACGTCATCCCGCTGCAACAGCGGCTGCTGGCCGCGGCGCAAGACGCCGACGGCGCCGCGCCGCCAACGGAAACGCCGGAGGCCGACGACGCCAAGCCGGTGGAGCCGCCGCCGCACAAATGGCCGGACTTCCAGTCCGATCCGGTAGCGGTGGCCTTCCTCGCGGCGCTGCGCCAGCTCTCGCCGCCGGCGTCCGACTCGCAAGAGGACAAACAGCGCTACGCCGACGCCGTCGGCAAGCTGCTGGGCGAGTTCAAGGACCCGGCCACCGGTGAACTGGCCTTCACCACCTTGAAGCAGAAAAACGACATGATCCAGCGCACGCTGGAACAGATTGACGCCGCCTCCCCGCTGCACACCGCGCTGATGACCTCGCTGGTGGGCAATATCGGCGTTGCCGGCATGATGCAGCAATGGATGCAGGACGCGATCATGTCGGGCGGCGTGCCCAAGGAGATGGAAGACTGGTGATTCACACCGCATCCCACAAGGCCCGCGCCGCCGCCGCGTGATAGAAGACGTCGCCGCTGCGCTGGAACTCCCGCCGGCAGGCGTACACCAGTTTGATCACATGCTCGTTGCGCACATTCAGCGCGCGCTGCAGCAATAAGGGCCAGGCCGGTTGCTCGTCCGGCAATTCCTCCGCCTCCAGCGCCGGCGCGCCGATGGACACATAGGCGACGCAGAAGGTCTGCCACAAGGCGGGACGCCAATCCTCCGCCGGCAGGCCGGGCAAATGCTCCAGCACGTCGCGCAGCGCCAGCGTCGCCGTCACCATGTGCAGCGCGGTGAAGTTGTCGGTCTGCCAGTACACCCGCAGCGCCGCCCGCGCCAGCGCGTCCAGCCAGTCCTCCGTTTGCGGCGAGCCGGGCAAGGCGGCGGCGAAACGCGGATCGGCCAACACCGCGTCGAAACGATCGTGTATCCAGTAATCCGGGCTGTTCCAGCCGCCCATCGCCCGCGACAAGTTCGCCAGCCCGTCCTCCGCCGAAGCCGCCGGCGCGTTCGCGTCCAAACCGGCGGGCAAGCGCAGATAGCTGCTCAGATAATAGGCAAGACCCGCCGCCGCCTCGCCGTCATGGCCGGCGCGCAGGGCGAAAGCCAGCCGGATCAAGGGGTGGAAAGCGCCGCCGCCGGGTGAAAACGGCAGGCTGCCCAAAGCCTCGCGCGCGGTTTCTTCCACGCCGCGCGCCGCCACCCTCTCCTCCATCACCCTGAGCAGCGCCGGGAAGGCGTCCAGCCGTCCCAAGGCCGCGTCCCAACGTCCCCAGCCGATATCGTAGTCCGCCGCTTCCGCCGGCTCGGCGCGCTCGCTTTCCCAAAAATCGAAAAATGCGCGCAACTGGTGCGGCTCCGCCCCCATTTCCGCCAAGGCGGTCAGCGCCATCGGGCAATGGTTGGTGGTGTCGCTGTGCATCAGCGAAAACTCATGGTTGGCGTCCAGCAAGGCATGCAGTTCGGTGTGGCGGCTTGGCGCGTTCATGGCGTCCTCCTTGAAAAAATCATGACCTTACGATAAAAGTTAAAGTCAACTTTAAGTCAAGCGAGTCCGCGCATGCCCGCCGTTCCCACTGCTAAACCCTTCCCCTGGCTCAGCATAGGCGAGCTGGCGCGCCGTTCCGGCGTGGCCGCCAGCGCCCTGCGCTACTACGAAAGCCAAGGCCTGCTGCACAGCGCCCGTTCCGCCGGCGGCCAGCGCCAATACCCGCGCGACGCGCTGCGACGCGTCGCCTTCATCCGCGCGGCCCAGATCGTCGGCATCAGCCTGGACGACATCCGCGGCTCGCTGGCCGCCTTGCCCAGCCAGCGCACGCCGACGCCTCGCGACTGGGAGGCCTTGTCCGCGGACTGGCTGCCGCGCCTGCAACAGCGCATAGACGAACTGACCCGGCTGCGCGACCGGCTGGGCAACTGCATAGGCTGCGGCTGCCTGTCGCTGAGCCAGTGCGCGCTGTACAACCCCGGCGACTGCGCGGCCAGCCAGGGCCAGGGGCCGCGCTACCTGATCGGCGAGCCCCCGGCCGAGCCGCCGGACCAAAAAACGGGCTGAGAGCCTGTTCAAAGTCTCGCGAGCCAGCGCGAAACAAGGTGTTGCGGCTGAGAAAGCGGTGCGTACACGCGCTACATGAGCATTTCGAAGACGGCGCTCATCGCACAATGTCTCTATCGACGCGCAGATGATCGTAAACAGGTTCTGAGCGCTTCCTGAAAGCCATCGCCGGAGCGGCGCGATGTAATGGCGCCCATTTCAACGCCACTGGAGCGCCACCATGGTATTTCTCGGCTTTACCTCCATCCGGCCCAATGCCGGCCAAGCCCCCGCCCCGGCCCAGGCCCCCGAGGCCCCAGCCGCCCAAGTCGGCAGCCTCAACGGCAAGCCGGTGCGCATCGACGACAGCGCCGAAAGCCGCGGCAAGGCCCACGCGGTCTTGAGCGAGTGCCTGTCCGACGTGCGCCGTTTCTTCCAGCCGCTGTGCGGCCGGGTCGCCCGCTTCTTCGGCGCGATTCCGGACTGGGTACGCACGCTGGCCGGCCAGGCCAAGCCAGCCGCGGCCAGCGCTCAGCAAGCGCCCGAGTCCCATCTCACCGCGTCGTTCACCGCCAATTTCTGCCGCCTGTGCGATACGTTCCAGGCCAGCCTGGCGGATAAGCGCAATATGGACGGCGCCTTCCGCGTGCCGGCATCGCACGAGAAATTGCAGAACGTGAAACAACAGATGGCGAATGGAGAGATTGCGCCGGACTCGCTCAGCCACATCGAGATTGCCGCGCTGATCAAGGACACCCTGAAGCAATTGCCGCTGCCCAGCGATCAAGACCTGCACGCGCTGCACGCCAGCGGCGCAGACGTCACCCGCCTGCACCGCGAGATGTTGTCGCAATTGCCGGAAGGGCCGCTCAAGCAGTGCGGAAGCGAGGCGATGCGCACCCTGGCCTTGAGCCATCGCCATGCCGATGCCGGCACCGGCAGCGCGTTCAGTAAAACCTCCATCGAGATTTCCGCGCCGCTGTGGCAGATGACCGATCTCCAACTGGCCAAAACCATGCCCGCGATTGGCGGAGCGCTGCTGCAAGGCTGGCTGGATGAGCCCGCAGCCCCTGCGGACCCGTCAGCCGGGCAGCCTTCCTCGCCGGCGGATAAACCCGTCGCGGCGGAACCGTGGCGTGCTCAGTACGCCACGGTCATGCAGCAACTGCTCGCCCAGCGCCCACAGCGCTCGGAATAAGCGCCATGCCCCGGCCGCCACGCGCGGCCGGCTTCCATTCACCCGTCCAAGAAGAAAAAAACATGTCCACGCCTTTCCAACACGCCGTCGCCGAACTTTGCCAATCCCTGTCGCTGCAGCCGCCGGAACAGATCGACAACGCGCTGTTCACCCTACAAGTGGGCGAACACGCGCTGCATCTGAGCGAACAGCCGGCGCATCAACTGCTGATGTTCTGCTGCCTGTCGCCGCAACAGGCGCAAGCGGACGCGCCGCCGCCGCGGCAGAACCTGTTCAGCGACGATCCGCTCAAGCCGGTGATCGGCCAATCCGAGCACAGCCAGGACTGGGTGCTGTGGAACCGCCAGCCGCTGGCCGATTGCGACGCCGCCGCGCTGCAGCGGCAGTTGGAGCGCATCAGCGATTGCGCCGAACAGTGCTGCCGCGCGCCGGAACCGGCGGCGTCGACCTTCGCGCCGCAGGCGCTGCGTCAGCGCCACGCCCGGCTGCATTGCTGAGCAGGACAAAACCCGCACGAAAACGGCCGAGGCCGCCGGCATACCCCAGTACGCCGGTCAAGCCTCGGCCGCGCTCAATCAACGGCAAGCGCCGCCTACAAGTCCACCACCGGGAAATCGATCTCGGTGCCGGCGATCAGATTGGCGTAATTGGTCAGCGTGTTCAGCGCCACCGCGGCGATCACCTCCACCAGCAGGCCGTCGTCGACGCCGGCGGCGCGCGCCGCGGCCAGGTCCTGATCCGACAACACTCCGCGCTGGCTGACGATTTGCACGGTCAGCCGGGCGATCGCGTCGGTCTGCGCATCCGCGGCCTGGCCGGCCCGCGCCGACTGGATGTCCGCCTCGCTCAAACCCGCGCCCTTGCTCATCAAGGTATGGGCGGACAGGCAGTACTGGCAGGCGTTGGCCTGAGCGGCCGCCAAGGCGATCACTTCGCGCTGGCGCGCGCTGAGCTTGCCCTTGGCCAAAGCCTCGGAGAAGCCCAGATAAGCGTTCAACACCGCCGGCGACTGAGCGAAGGTGGAGAACAGATTGGGCACCATGCCCAGTTTGGTTTTGACGGCGTCCAGGGTGGCGCCCAATTCCGGGCTGGCCTGAGTGCGGTTTACGGTGGGGATGCGGGACATGATGGGCTCCTGACTCTCAAGTTGAACAACGATAGGGACTGCACGGAAGCCATCATGCAATACAATCGATGTCGTATCGTCTCGAAAACTTTGCAGATCGTATCGAAATGGACTTGTTGACGCCCCTGTTGCAGCAAAGCGCGTTTTCCGCGCGCGTGTTCCACCACGGCAATCTATGCCACGTGGTGGATTTCGACCCCGGCGCCATGGCCGGCCACCTGCATTTGTTCAAAGGCGGCCGCCTGAGTTGCACGCTGCGCGACACCCTGGTGCTGGATACCGACCGCCCCTGCGCGCTGCTGTTTCCGCGCCCCAGCGCCCACACCCTGCTGCCGGTGGGAGAACGCGGCGCCGACCTGGTCTGCGCCATGCTGGATCTGGGCTTCAAGACCGGCGGCCCGCTGGCGCTGGCGCTGCCGGAATACCTGGTGCTTTACCTGGACGACGCCCCCAACCTGCGGCCCACGCTGCAACTGCTGTTCGACGAAGCCTTCTCCGAACGCTTCGCCCGCCAGGCGGCGCTGGACCGGCTGATGGAATACTTTCTGATTCAAGCGATACGCGCGGTGATAGACGGCGGCCAAATCCACAGCGGCGTTTTCGCCGCCATGTCCGACCCCAAATTGGCACGCGCCGTCAACGCCATCCACGCACGCCCGGAGCGCGGCTGGACAGTGGAACTGCTGGCGGAACAGGCCGGCATGTCGCGCGCGCGCTTCGCCGCCCGCTTCCGCGAGCAAGTCGGCCTCTCCCCGCTGGATTATCTGACCGACTGGCGGCTGGCCGTCGTCCGTCATCAGCTGCGCCAGGGCCAGCCGATCAAACGCATCGCCGCGCAAGTGGGCTACGCCAGCCCCGCCGCGCTCAGCCGGGTGTTTGCCCAGAGGCTGGGGCTACCGCCCAGCGATTGGCTGAAGCGGCAAGCGGCCTCCTGAGCGGCCCACGCGTGGAACTTTGGAATCCGCCCCCCCATCTGACTCCAGACCGCGGCGATCCCATGGACGCGCCGCGCCGAATCCACCATAGGGAAACATCATGAATGCACCACGCCTCGCCGCCGCCGGCCTGATCTGCGCCGGCTTGTTCAGCCTGCCCGCCCACGCCGCCACGCTGTGCACCCTGCTCGCCGACGCCAAAAGCGGCGACATCCTGCTGCAGCAGGGCAACTGCGAACAACGCCACACCCCGGCCTCCACCTTCAAGATTCCGCTCAGCGTGATGGGCTTCGACTCCGGCTTCCTCCAGAGCGAGCACCAGCCGGCGCTGCCTTATCGGGACGGCTATGTGGACTGGGGCGGCGACAACTGGAAGCAGCCCACCGACCCGGTGCGCTGGTTGAAATATTCAGTGGTGTGGTATTCACAGCAGATCGCCCAGGCCTTGGGCGAGGAGCGGCTGGGCCGTTACGCCGACGCCTTCGGCTACGGCAACGCCGACTTCAGCGGCGACCCGGGCAAGCACAACGGCCTGGAGCGCGCCTGGATCGCTTCTTCGCTGCAAGTGTCGCCGCTGGAACAGCTGGCCTTTGTGCGCAAGCTGGTCAACCTTGAACTACCGGTGTCCAAGCGCGCGCAGGAACTGACGATGAAGATCGTGGAAACCAGCGCGGCGGCGGACGGCTGGCAGGCTCACGGCAAAACCGGCATGGCTTATCCGCGCAAGGCGGACGGCGAGTTCGACGAGGAACACCCCTACGGCTGGTATGTGGGCTGGGCCAATAAGGGCGAACGCTCGCTGGTCTTCGTGCGCCTGATCCAGGACGACAAGAAAGAGCCGGGCACCGCCGGCGTGCGCTCGCGCGCGGCCTTCCTGGAGGAATTGCCGGCGCTCGCCGCAGCGCCCGCCCCCGCTCAATCCATCAGCCGCTGATACAGATAGACCAGCACCCGCGCCAGTTCCTGCGCGGTCTGCTCCTGGCCAGCGTTGCCGCTATGGCCGCCGGCCTCGGTTTCCAGCAGCAGCGCGTCGTGACCCAGCTCCCGCATCCGCGCCACCATCTTGCGCGCATGCGCCGGGTGCACGCGGTCGTCCTTGGCGCTGGTGGTGAACAGGGCCAGCGGATAGGCCAGATCGCCGCGTAGCCGGTGGTAGGGCGAATACGCCTCCAGCGCCGGCCGTTGCGCCGGATCCTCCGGGTCGCCGTATTCGTCTATCCAGCTGGCGCCGGCCAGCAGCTCGGTATAGCGCAACATGTCCAGCAGCGGCACTTCGCACACCACCGCGCCGAACAATTCCGGCCGCTGCGTCATGCAGGCGCCCACCAGCAGGCCGCCGTTGCTGCCGCCCTCGATGCCCAGCCTGGCCGGCACGGTCAAACCGCGCGCCACCATGTCTTCCGCCACCGCGATGAAGTCGTCGAAACCCACTTGGCGGTTCACGCCCTGCGCCGCCTGGTGCCAGCCGGGGCCGAATTCGCCGCCTCCGCGGATGCAGGCCAGCGCGAAGGCGCCGCCGCGCTGCAGCCAGTGCGGGCCGAAGTTCTCCACGTAGTAAGGCATCATCGGCACTTCGAAACCGCCGTAACCGTACAGCAAGGTGGGCGTGGCACCGTCCAGCGGCGCGTCGCGGCGGCGCACCACGAAGTAAGGGATACTTTCGCCGTCCGGCGCGCGCGCCTGCCATTGCTCGGCGACGAAGTCGGCCGGATCGAAAGCCTCCGGCTGACGACGCAGGCATTCCTGCTGGCCGCTGGCCACGTCCAGCCGGTACAGGCCGGTGGGGGTCAGGAAATCGCTGAAGCTGTAGCACAGGATGTCGCTGTTCCAGGGCTGGTCGGCAAACTCGATCACCCCGCCGCTGGGCGTGGGCAGGGCGCGCTCGCGCCAGACGCCGTCCGCCTTGTCGAAAGCCAGCAGCCGGCTTTTAACTTGGTCCAACAGATTGACCACCACGCTGGCGCGCGTGGTCTCCACCGACTCCACCGCCAAGCGCGGCTGCGGCGCCACCAGCAATTGCGCGGCGATCCGCCCCTGCCGCAACGGCTCCAGCGCCACCGCCAGCAAGGCGCCAGCCGGATAGACGGTTCCGGCGGCGTCCCAGTCTTCGGCCAGCTTGACGATCAAATCACCGTGCAGATAAGCCTCCAGCTCGGCCTTGGCCGGCAGCGGCAGCGCCTGGGTTTCCAGTTCGTCGTCGATCAGATGGTAGGTTTTGCTGTAGAAGCTGTCCGAGCACTCAATCAGGTCCAGCGGCGCGCCGTCGGCGTCGAGGAAGCGCCAGGCGGCCACCATCATCGCGTCCTCGCCGGCGGCGAACACCTGGCTCCAGGCATGCCGGCCTTCCTCGCCGCGCTCCACCAGCCACACTTCGCGCGGGTAGCCGGAACGGGTCAGCGGCGCGCCCGGCCAACCGGGGCAGACCCAGGCGCTGTCCGGATCGCGCCAGGCCACATGGCTCTTGCCTTCCGGAAAGCTGAAACCGTCCGGCCGCCAGGTTCCGGCGGCCAGATCGTATTCGCGCGCGATGCCGGCGTCGCCGCCGCCGGCGGTCAGGTGCACCATGGCTTGCAAGGGCGCCAGCGTGCAATGGGACACGCCGTCCAGATACCAGTCCTCGTCGGCGGCCTCGGCCAGCGCGTCGATGTCCAGCACGATCTGCCAGTCCTGCTCGGCGGCGCGGTAGGCCGCCAGCGTGGTGCGGCGGTAAATGCCGCGCGGATGCGCTTCGTCCTGGTGGAAGTTGTACAGCCAGCCCTCATGCTCGGCACAGAACGGGATCTGGCGGGTATCGCGCAGGTGGGCGAGGATTTCGTCGCGCAGGCCGGCGAAACGCGGGTCCGCGTCCAGCCGCGCCTGGGCGCGCGCGTTCTGCTCGGCCACCCATTCGGCGGCGGCGGGGTCGTCCAGGTTTTCCAGCCAGGCGTGGGGATCGGGAGCGTTATAGTCGGACATCGGCGTCATCACGGTTGCGGATCAATGGCCGCGAGGTTAGCACCCCGCGCCGCCAACGCCAAACTCGGCGCTAATCCACGCTCCGCGCGGCGGCCTTGAAACGGGCGATGACCTCCGGCGCGGTACCGCGATTGAAGGCGGCGTACAGGGCGCTGTCCAGCTGCGCCAGCTTCATGCCGCGCCGCACCAGCGCCGCGTCCAGCCCCAAGGACTTGAGCTTGCTGCGCATACCGATCTCGGTGGCGGGCAGCAGGTCGCAGCGACCGGACACCAGCTTCTTGACGTTGATGCTGGAATCGGAAGTCGGATCCAATCTCGGAAAGCCTTGCGTCTTCAGATACTCTTGCCGGTAATCCCCCAGCACCACGCACACCGAGTAACGCTTGGCCGCCGCCAAGGTCGGAGCCTGGATATCCCGGCGCGACGCCAACTGATAGAAATACACGTCGGAATCCAGCAGCTTGACGGCGAAGTTCAGGTGCTTGCGCCGCTCCCGGGTTTTGGCGATGGGAAAGATCGCCGCGCCCGGCCGGGTCTTGGCCTCCTCGTAGGCCCGCGCCCACGGCACCGTCTCGATGCGCGACGGCGGCAGGCCGAGATGGTCCAGAATGGCCAAAACGGGCACCACCGCCAGCCCGCCGCTGATCCGGCCGTCCGGACCCAGCTCCACATAAGGTGGATCGCCGCTGCTGAACAGCCTCACCTCGTCCAAAGAGCCCGCCAAAGCGCCGCCGCAAGCCAGCGCGGCGCAGCAGGCGCTCAGCCATCGTTTCATTCCGCCTCCCTTTTCCACGCCGCAGCGGCTTATTTATAGCCGCCGGGCCTCCGTTCAGTCGGACAACACCCGTTGCAGCACCTCCACCAGCCGATCCAGATCCTCGCGCCGCACCTGCCAGTGGGTGACGATGCGCATCAGGCCGCCCTCGGGCGGATTGGCCTTGACGCCGGCCTGGCGCAACGCGGCCATCAACTCGGCCACGTCGATGTCGGCGGTGAAGCGGAACCACACCATATTGATGTGCACGTCCTCCAGCTTCACCTCGACGCAGGGCAGCGTCGCCAGCCGCTCGGCCAAGTAGCGGGCGTTGGCGTGATCGTCCTTGAGCCTGTCCACCATCTCGTTTAGCGCCACGATGCCGGGCGCGGCGATGACCCCCGCCTGGCGCATGCCGCCGCCCAGCAACTTGCGGTTGCGGCGCGCGCGGGCGATGAAATCCGCGCTGCCGGCCAGGATGGAGCCCACCGGCGCGGCCAGGCCCTTGGACAGGCAGAACATCACCGTGTCGGCGTATTGGGCGATGTCTCGCGCCTCGCAGCCCAGATGGGCGGCGGCGTTGAAAATACGCGCGCCGTCCAGATGCACCGGCACATGATGGCGGCGCGCCGCCTCGGCGCTGGCGGCCATCGCTTCCAAAGGAATCACGCGGCCGTTGCAGTGCGCGTTTTCCAGGCAGATCAAGCCGGTGCGCGGCCAGTGGATGTCCTCGCCAACGCGGATGCGCTGCTCTATCGCCTCGGGCGACATCACGCCGTCCACGCCGGCGATGGTGCGCAGCTGCACCCCGCCTATCACCGCCGCGCCGCCGGTTTCGTGCCAGACAATGTGACAGCCTTCTTCCAAAATCACCTCGTCGCCACGCTGGCAATGGGTGAAGATGGCCAGTTGGTTGCCGAAATTGCCGGTAGGCACGAACAGCGCAGCTTCCTTGCCCAGCTTTTCCGCGGCCAGTTGTTCCAGCGCTTGCACCGTGGGATCGTCGCCGTAGACGTCGTCGCCCACCTCGGCGTTGAACATCGCCTCCCGCATCGCCGGCGTCGGTTGGGTCACGGTGTCGCTGCGCACATCAATCCATTGCATGATTAGCTCCTTCGCTAAGTAGAAATTTCGGGCCCTTGCCGCGGCAAGGTCAGGTAGGCGGCCAAGGCCGCCGCGACGCAGCGCGTCAATTCCGCCTCGTCCGGCGCGTCCTCCAACGCCAAGCCGTGAATCAGGCTGTCCGCCATCCGCAGCAGGCGCGGCGCGCGCTCGGCGGGCAGGCCGCAACCGGCCAGCCACTCCGCCACGCAGTCCAGCAACGCGGCGTCCAGCGGATTGAACGCCGGCGGCAAATCAAACTGCGGCCACTCCCGCTCCAATACCCGATGCAGCCCGGGCGCGGCCAGATGCAGGCGCAGACAAGCGGACACCAAACACTCCAGCTGCGCTCGCCAGGGCAGGCCGGCGCTCAAGCGCAAGGCCTCCCGCGCCGTGGTCAGGGTTTCCTCGCCGTGGCGGCCATGCAGCGCCGCCACCAGCGCCTGTTTATTGGGAAAGTACTGGTACAAAGAGCCGATGCCCACGCCGGCCAGCTCCGCCGCCTTATTGGTGGTCAGCCCGGCATAGCCTTCACGCTCCAGAATGCGAGCCGCCGCCTCCAGAATCGCCGCCACCACGTGGCGGGAGCGGGCTTGACCGGGTTGTTTTCGGGCTTGCGGAATCATGGGCATGCGACGGTCCGTAAGGGCGGAGGGCTTGCGCCGCGGCAACGGAGCCTGCGGCGAGAAGACGGTGACAAAGGCTTAGCAGAACACGAGTTTTACCCGCTGACAAGGGCGGATACATTGAAAGCGACTCCAACCCACCCTGAAAGCGGAACCATGAGCCAAAGCTACGCCTTCTTCGCGCTGCTGCGCGTCCATCCCAACTGGCTGCGCTTGAGCCGGCCGGAGCGCCGGCGATTCGAAACGGAAACCCTGCGTCCGATCTACGCGCGCTATCCGACGGTACGCATGCGCTGGTTCGACGCCGAGGCCTTTACCGCTCGCTGCAGCGACATCGCGCTGTTCGAAACGGAATCAATCAAGGATTTCTATTACCTGATCGACGCGCTGCGCGACAGCAAACTCCTCACCGAGCCTTACTTTGAGTTCGTCGACATTCTACCGGCGGTGGAAGACGGTTTCCGCGACTACGACGCGCAGCTGTCCTCGGGTTGAACCGGCAACTCCGCCAGGCCGGCAAATACAAACGGCGACCTTGCGGTCGCCGTGTCGCTGCTGCGGGAGGCCGGGTTATGCCCGGCGAGTCCGGCCCGAACGGCCGGTGGGAACACTCTCAGATTGTCAGCAGTGGTTTAGTGGATTCGATACGATTGCTTGATCTCGCTTACGCGGCGCTCAGCCTGTTGAACGGTCAGCGGGCTCATGGTTACATGGGCGCCGCAATGGCAGCGCAACACGCTGTCGGGGTGTAGGGACTTGAGATGATGACGGATTTCATGGCCGCATTCCTCGCAGGCGACCACGACGGTGGCGTTGTAATGCTTGTCCAGATCAATATCGAATCTTTGCTGCTTCATGGGAATCTCCCTTGCGGTGACAAAGGCCGGCCGGCCAGAGGAAGAGCAGGAAGCGCTTCATGGCCGACCTGGAATGAAGGATAGCTCCGACGGCGAAAGGTTCCCAGCAATCAGCCACTTAACTGTGGTTTTTTTGACCGCGGGCAAGCGCCGCGTCGATGGCCGACGCACTGGCCAGTTGCCGAGCCTTGCAGTATCCTTCGCCGATTTGATTGTTGACGATTGCACGCATGGACACCCACAACGCAGATCTGGAACGCCGCTTCGGCGGCATCGCCCGTCTTTACGGGCAGGAGGCGCTGGCACGCTTTCAGGCAGCCCACGTTTGCGTGGTCGGCGTCGGCGGCGTCGGCTCCTGGGCGGTGGAAGCGCTGGCGCGCAGCGCCATCGGCAAGCTGACTCTGATAGACCTGGACAATGTGGCCGAGTCCAACACCAACCGCCAGTTGCCCGCGCTGGACCCCAACTACGGCATGGCCAAGGTTACCGCGCTGGCCGAGCGCGCGCGCGCGATCAACCCGGCCTGCCAGGTGATCGAGATCGAGGACTTCGTCACCGAGGACAATCTGGAGCAGCTGCTGGGCCAGGGTTACGATTTCATCATCGACTGCATCGACAGCCTGCGCATCAAAACCGCGATGGCGGCCTGGTGCGTGCGCCGTCGCCAGCCTTTCATCGTGTCCGGCGGCGCCGGCGGCCAGACCGACCCCACGCTGATCCGGGTGGCGGACCTGGGCGAGGTCACTTACGACCCGCTGCTCTCCAAGCTGCGCTACAACCTGCGCCGTCACCACCAGTTCAGCCGCGAACCCGGCAAGAAGCTGCACGTCCCCTGCGTGTTCTCCACCGAACAGCTCGTTTATCCGGACACCTCGGAACAACAGGCTTGCGACGCGACAGCGGTGCGCGGCCCGCAGGGGCTGTCCTGCGCCGGCTTCGGCGCGGCGATGACGGTCACCGCCAGCTTCGGCCTGGTGGCGGTGGCGCAGGCGCTGAAGCAGCTGGCCAAGCCGCCCAAGGTCAAGCGAGGCTAAGAGTCTGCTTACGATCTGCTGCGCTGTGGCGGAGTGGATAGAAAGAGGCGTTGAAGCCTGTCATGAAAAAAGCACCGCCTCGGCGGTAATGCCGTTCACTTAGCGGATCGAACTTGTTTGATCGGGTAACGGGACGGCTGCTTTTTCACAACGCGAGGGCATTCACGCCCTCGCCGTTGTTTCGAAAGTAGCAATTCACCCAAGCGCTCGCGCAGGCGAAGCAGCCGCGCCGGCAAGGTGCCGGGGCTGCTGATTGCTAGCCAGCTCCACTCGTAGCGCAAATAATGCAGCGCCGTCGTAAAGCTCAGATCCGTCGGTCTGACGCTG